>NZ_CP088018.1:2845952-3557440 GCF_021049265.1 Ruania suaedae | reverse complement strand
AACCGGGTCGCGGGGAGGTAATCCCTGGCTCGCGGTTCACCAGCGTCTGGCGCCACCGAGGTGGTCGCACTCTTCCCGACATCTTTGGAGTCTTCCCGTGAGCAAGCGGACTTTCCAGCCGAACAACCGGCGCCGAGCCAAGGTGCACGGCTTCCGACTGCGTATGCGTACTCGCGCAGGGCGCGCGATCGTGGCGGCGCGCCGTCGCAAGGGCCGCTCCGCTCTGACTGCCTGAGTCGGGCTGCCGTGCTTGCCGCGCGGCACCGGATGCGTGCGGCGGGCGAGTTCGGCGCGACGATCCGCGCCGGCTCGCGAAGCAGTTCGCCTCGCGTGGTCGTGCACTACACCCCAGGATCCACCCGGACCGCACCGGCCCGGGTGGGTTTTGTCGTGTCCAAGGCGGTGGGGGGCGCGGTCGAGCGCAACCTCGTCAAGCGGCGCCTGCGTGCGGTGATGAAGGAGGCCCTTCCCGAGCTGCCGGACGGTAGTTGTGTGGTGGTCCGTGCATTGCCCCGTGCCCACGGATCGAACTACGAGACGTTGCGTGCGGATCTGCTGAGAGCACTGAGCGGAGCTCGTCGCAGGCAGAAGCTCCGATGACCGCTGGAGAGGGCTCACGGCATCCGGTCACGACCATCCTGACGGGGATGGTGAGGGCGTACCAGCTGATCGTCTCGCCCTGGTTCGCTCCCACCTGCCGCTACTACCCGAGCTGCTCGGCCTACGCGATCGGTTCGCTGCAGCGGCACGGCCCGCTCAAGGGTCTCGTGCTCGGTGCCTGGCGAGTGTTGCGATGCAACCCGTGGAGCCGGGGTGGAGTAGACCTCGTTCCAGACCACGGGCACTGGCGTCCTGGCCCGCGCGAGAGCACCGGCGTTCGTCCCGCCAACCCCGAGGCCGTACCCTCGACACCAGACGTGCCCATCCAGAAACCGCGTCCGCGGATCTGACCAGGAGAGACCCCGGAGTTCATGGACTTCTTCGACACTGTGCTGTGGCCACTCATGATCGCCGTGGCCTGGATCATGGTGCGTGCCCACGACGTGCTCACCTTCATCGGCCTGGACCCGGCCGGTGGCTGGACGTGGCTGCTGTCGATCGTCGCGCTCGTGGTGGTGATCCGGATCCTGCTCATTCCGCTGTTCGTGCGCCAGATCAAGGCGTCGCGGGGTATGCAGATGGTGCAGCCCGAGATCCAGAAGCTGCAGAAGAAGTACAAAGGCAAGACCGACCCGGCCTCACGCCAGGCGATGCAGCAGGAAATGATGGCGATCTATCGGGAGGCGGGCACCTCACCGTTCGCCTCGTGTCTGCCGATCCTGGCGCAGATGCCGATCTTCTTCTCGCTCTACCGGGTACTGATCTCGCTCTCGACCCTCGCCACCGGGAACTACGAGCGGTCGGACAGCATCGGTCCGCTGACGCAGGCGCTCGCGCAGCAGGCGGAGGCGTCGGAGATCTTCGGTGCGTCACTGTCGTCCACGTTCATGGACGATGGCGCGACGTGGTCGGTGCGGGTGGTCACGGCAGTGCTGATCCTGCTGATGAGCGCGACCACGCTGTTCACGCAGCGCCAGCTCACCATGAAGAACATGCCCGCCTCGGCGCTCGACAACCCGATGGCGCGCCAGCAGCGGATGCTGATGTACATCTTCCCGCTGATCTTCATCTTCGTGGGCGTGAACTTCCCGATCGGTGTGCTGATCTACTGGTCCACCTCGAACCTGTGGACCATGGGCCAGCAGTTCTTCGTGATCCGCAACTCGCCCGCACCGGGCTCCGAGGCGGAGAAGAAGTACCTTGAGCGCAAGGCGAAGCGGGCCAAGCGGCGAGGCCGTTCCTTGGAGGACGCCGAGGACGACGTCCCGCAGATCGAAACCGAGGCGGAGGCGCAGGAGCGGCGGCAGCGCCAGCAACCCAAGCGCAATACGCCGAGGTCGAAGCGCAAGCCGAACACCGGTGGTCCGGAGTCGGCGGAGACCAACGAGAACTGAGCGGTGAGCCCCGTGGCTCCGACGAGAGAGGCTGAACATATGAGCGAGACATCGGTGACGCCGGAGAATCAGAGCCGGGTGGTCCTCGAGGAGGAGGGGGAGATCGCCGCTGACTATCTCGAGGAACTGCTGGACATCGCGGACCTCGACGGCGACATCGACATCGATGTCGATCATGACCGGCCCGCGTTGGCGATTGTCGCCGAGGAGGAGGGCGCGAGCCTGGAGCCTCTCGTGGGCGAGAAGGGCGAGGTGCTCGAGGCGCTGCAGGAGCTCACGCGGCTGGCGGTCCAGACCAGGACGGGAAACCGGAGCCGGTTGATGCTCGACGTGGCCGGGTACCGTCAGCGCCGCAAGGAGGTGCTCACCGGCCTGGCCACGGAGGCGATCGAGAAGGCACGCTCGACCGGTGAGGACGTGGCGCTCGGCGCCATGAATCCCTTCGAACGCAAGATCGTTCACGACGTGGTGGCGGGTGCCGGCCTGATCAGCGATTCCGAGGGGACCGAGCCCCAGCGTCACGTCGTGGTCCGCGCCGGGTCGTGAGCCAAGGGTGACCGAGGAGCAGACCGATCCCGTCGTCGTCGATGACGAACGAAGCCGCCAGGTGCTCGGCCTGGCGTGGGGGGTGGTGGCCAGGTTCGCGGAGATGCTTGCCGACCAGGGTGAGCTCCGTGGGCTGATCGGCCCGCGTGAACTTCCGCGCCTTTGGACACGGCATGTGCTGAACTCCGCGGCGGTCGCGCGGTTCCTGCCCTCGGAGGGTTCGCTGGCCGACGTCGGGAGCGGCGCAGGGTTGCCTGGCATCGTGCTGGCGGCGATGCGTCCGGAGCTCGAGGTCCATCTGATCGAGCCGATGGAGAGACGGGTCGCCTGGCTGGGCGAGGTTCGCGACGAACTGGACCTGGACAACGTCCGGCTTCACCACTGCCGTGCGGAGGAGCTCCACGGTCAGCTCGAGGTGACGGCGGTGACTGCGCGCGCTGTGGCAGCGCTGGACAAGCTGGCCCGGATGACCATGCCGTTGGTGGCTCCCGGCGGCTCGCTTCTGGCCCAGAAGGGTCGCCGTGCCGACGACGAGGTCCAGAAGGCGGATCGAGTGTTCGCACGGCTGGGCGTGAGTCGGGTGGTGGTGCACGAGGTGGACCTGCTGGGAGATGGTGAGATCACGCGAGTGGTCGAGGCGTCCCGCGTGAACGCTTAGTACGTATGTTCGAGCCGGTGCCGTTCGTCAACAATTTCGCTCTCGATGTTTCACGTGGAACGCCTTGAGCCGGTGTGACGACGCGCATCTCGAGGTGTACGTGACCGAGCGATGACTCAACCACGAGGTGCGCGCGGCGACATGAGCTGACGCCCCATGCGCGGCTGCTGCGGCGTGGCGGGCGCTTGCCCCTGCGCCGTATGTCGCTGCTACCCGGCGCTGCATCGTTCCCTCTCCGCGCTGCTGGCTGGGGGCTGGGGAGCATGTCGCACGGCGTCGCGGCTGCTGGGTGGGCCGCCACCTTGGCGGGCGCGCCCGCCATCTGACAATTCACCATGCGTGGCGTCGGTCCTGGAGAGGGAAGCTCAGGGAGCGCGATCTGACCGTGCACGGTCGGCAGCCGCGCGAGCGAAGTGAGCCGGCGTTCCACGTGAAACCACCGCCGCCTGTCACCCAGACCGCGCACGGACGACAGTTGCGGGGTTGAACTGGGCTCGGGTGGGGTGAGACGCGTCCACTCGGAGGTCATCCCGCCGGCGGCACGAGAGCGGTGGCCTTCGATGCGGCCGGTCGCGCGAGAAGGCACTGGTCCTACCGAGCGCGGTGTTGCACGCACTGGCGTTCTCACTGCAGTCCGATCATCCGAATCCCACCCACCGACCACCGCACCTGCGCTGGTTCGTGACGGCCGACAACCCTGATTGGCGCCGACGGCGTTCCGGTGCTCGATGCACGCGCGAGGTGCTGGAAGGATGGCAAAGGATCTGCGTCCTAGTCTGTTGGGTGAACGGCCTTCGATGGTCCTACAGGGGGTGCGGCGGCGACCAGCCGCGGGCGGCGCTGACCGCGTAGCGATGTTCCACGTGAAACGGTTCTGGACACGCGTCCACCGAGTCGTTCGTGCAGCAGCGATCGCTCGTCGTGCGCACTGAAGCCACCGGGATGAAGCGGTGGTGACGCGCGTGCATCTCAAGCAGCTGGCGGGCAGCGGCGGGCGAGACGGTCGCAGCACCTGGACCTTCCAACGATCAGTCGGGCGCTGCCGTACCGCTTTCGTGAGGTGCGCGAATGACCTCGATTGTCGAGCGGAGGCCACGGCTGCGAAGGCAGGTCGTCTGCGAACATGGATGCGTCTCACGTGGAACGTGGACAGAGATGCGGCTCCGAGTGCGTGCGCGCATCAGTGCGAGAGTCGCTGAGCGCGCCGAACGTTGGGCGCGAACGGCCAGCTGGTTCCACGTGAAACGGTCGCGGTTGTGGCGCGTACCGCTGTTACCAAGTTGGCTTCGCGTGACGGCCGGAGTGCTTCAGCTATCAAGTCGGAAGCGTTGGCGCTGCCGCGACGAGGATTCGTTCAGGGCAAGCCAGTACGGCGCGCCTCGCTCGAGCGGGCATGCGATGGTGATTGGCTGGCCGTTCTGGTGGCGGCCACTGGGAAGAGTTGTGCGCTGTTCGCAGATGGGTTTCACGTGAAACGCGCTGTGCGTGGCGACGGTCGTCATGGGCGCCGCCGTTGGCAGCCGGTCGGTGGTCCAGCGCGTGGAAGAGGCGATGTCGAAGAGTGGGTTATCGCCGTGTTCGCAGTTCCGCCCCGACCGACGCCCAATACGGGCGTACATCAGTCAGTAACGACGTCTGATGCGACCGCATCGCAGGCGCGCGGCGAGCAGAAGCGGGCTGGCGCCCAGCGGAGCCGAATGCCGTGTTCCACGTGAAACGTGGCGGCAGCGGTGACGGACGGACGAGGCACGCACATGTCCATGCAAACGACAGGCGTCGGCACGAGCAACGCGTGTGTGTGGCGGCCGGCCCCCACTGCCCCGTATGCTCCGTGTGCAGTGCGCCGCGCGGGCTGCGCACGAAGCGGACGCTCAACGGCGCACCTAGTCGCACGGCGCGAAGTTTCACGTGAAACGGGTCCGCAGCGGTTCCACGTGAAACTTGTCGATATGCCCGCTGACGCCGTCACGGATGGGACGTCGAATGCTGAAGTCGCGTCAACGCACGTGAGATCGGGCTTGTGGTTGATGGGGCTTGTGGATGATGCGGCGGCCGGCTCGAGCAACCTGGGAAGGTGCGCGCTTAGCCGCATTTCGTCGGCTAGAACTCGACGCACCGCGCTCGCCTCAGCTCCGTCTCGGGCTGGGGAGCGGTTCCACGTGAAACGAGGCGGCGTGACCTTGCTCGATGGTAGAGCAAGGTCATCGACGAAGGCACTGCCCTGACAACGATCCGGTCGGCAATGGGTCTGTGGCGCGATGGGTCATCGACCGGAGCTGGCCCGATGACTCGCCTGCTCGACCGTAGAAGAGGGCGGCCCACGATACGCTCGCTCGGCGTCCCTCCCGACTCGCGTCGGGAGCGGGTTCCACGTGAAACCAGGCGCCGTGACACGCTCGCGGCCGTGCAAGGTCGGATACGCAGGCGTTCACGTGAGCCCCGCGGAGGCCAGCAGTGGTCCTGTGGATCGACGGCGGTGCGGGGCCGACATTCCCCGCGGATGCGTGCAACCGCAGCTCGCGCGCCGCGCAGGCTACCCCGCGCGCCGCGCAGGCTACCCCGCGCACCGCGCAGGCTACCCCGCGCACCGCGCACGCTACCCCGCGCGCGACCCCGCCACTGCCGTGTACACGCCGTTCCACGTGAAACAGGCTGCAAGCATCCGGCGTGTACCCGCGGCCGCTGCGATCCCTCCTCTACGCCGCGACGGTGGCACGTCGTCCCCGGATTTTGAGGTGGCATGCGGCTAGCTACTGTGTGCGCGCGATGCAGCCAAGTCGGCAGCGCCTCTCCGCGGGGTCAATCTGCGCGCCCTTTCTCCTGTGCACCGCGCCGCCGGCTGCCGATACCTTGCAATGGGCGCAGCCCCCTGGCTCGGCTCCGACGAAGGCAGTCGGCTACGTCCATAACGCCGTTGATGCGGACGACCTGTTCCACGTGGAACGCGCGAGGCAAGCTTTGGCACGTGGGCGCTAGCTCCCGCGGCAGACGTGTTGGCGGTGTATGGCTCGGGCCCAGGGGCGCGGGCTAGTCAGGTGCACGCAGAGGCCGGGTAGGATCATGCAGCGTTCTGGCCGCCCACCCGTGCGTCGGCGTGAGCATCCACTTCTGTGTAGTGAGCCTCGACTCCTCTGTTCCACGTGAAACCGCGATCATCTGTGGATAGCGAGCGGCCCGATGCCCTTTCGACCCCGGCCACCGGGGAGGGGGTGACGCGGTGGCGGCTGTTATCCACCGGGCGATTATCGGGGTGTGGATAGTGTCCAACGCTCGAGAAGACTGCCGCCAAGCGTTGCAATAGCAGGGTTTCGGCAGGGTCGCACTGCCATGCGCAACGGATCGACGAGTCCGGGTTGCAGAGTTATCCACAGGCTACTCGCCCAGGTCCACAAGCTGTCGCGAATGTCCACACTGGTGCCGCCGTTCTCCACAGGGGGTTGTGGATAACGTCGGGCGGCCGCCCGCTTCTGCGGTTCGATGGCCACCGGGCGTAGGTCACGAGCGCCATGGACGTCTACTCTTGGAGAGCGCACCCATCATCGGAGGAACACAAACGTGGATCAGGACGACGTCGACACTGGATCGCGGCCTTTCGGCGATGTGACCAAGCCGCTCTCCCCGGACGACGAGCACCGCCTCGCCTTGATCGACGCGATCCCGGTCATGGATGACACCACGCCACTCGCCGCGCAACTGGCCCAGGACGCACGGCGCCGCATCGAGCTCACCGGTCAGAAGTTCCCACCCCCACTCCAGACGAGGGTGTTCACGGTGGCGAACCAGAAGGGTGGCGTGGGAAAGACCACGTCGTCCGTCAATCTCGCGGCGGCGTTGGCGCAGGCGGGCCTGCGTGTGCTCGTGATCGACAACGACCCGCAGGGGAATGCTTCCACGGCGCTGGGTATCGAACACCACAGCGGGACGCCGTCGACCTATGACGTGCTCATCAACGACACGCCCCTGGAGGAGGTCGTCCAGGAGTCCGAGGCCATCCCTGGGCTCTTCTGCGCTCCTGCGACCATCGACCTCTCGGGCGCCGAGATCGAGCTCGTGTCGCTCGTGGCCCGGGAGAACCGTCTGCGCAATGCCCTGGCCTCCTACCTCAGGGGGCGGTCACGCCGTGGTGAACCACGCATCGACTACGTCTTCGTCGACTGCCCGCCCAGCCTGGGCCTGCTCACGGTCAATGCCTTCGTGACCGCGCGTGAGGTCATCATCCCGATCCAGTGTGAGTACTACGCGCTGGAGGGACTCAGCCAGCTGCTCAACAACATCAATCTCATCCGCGCTCATCTCAATCCGGCGCTGCACGTCTCGACCATCCTGCTGACGATGTACGACGGCCGGACCAACCTTGCCCAGCAGGTCGCCGAGGAGGTGCGGGAGCACTTCCCGGAGCAGACCCTGCGCACCGCGATCCCGCGTTCGGTGCGGATCTCGGAGGCGCCGTCCTATGGTCAGACAGTGCTGACCTACGACGGTGGGTCGACGGGAGCGCTCGCCTACCTCGAAGCGGCTCGCGAGATCGCCCAGCGCGGCCTGCAGCCCCTCGATGCGTACGCCCACGCAGCCGCGCCCACCGGGGCGCCCGATGAAGGAGACCAAGGATGACGGAGCGACGCCGTGGCCTGGGGCGCGGACTGGGCGCCCTCATCCCGACCGGGGCCTCAGGGGCCCAGCGTCCGGTCGATGTCTTCTTCCCCGAGCAGCACAAGCCCGCCCCACCCACGAGCGAGGACGAGGCGACCGCCGACGGGGACGCGCCGGCGAGCGCGAGTGAGCGCATGCTGGCCGATCTCGAGGCGCAGGAGGCCGGCAACGCCGGCACTGCTACCAGCGCGCCGTCCCGCAATGGCACCTCCGCCCCGAGCACCCCCTCCGACGACGACGCCGGTGCCCTCGAGGATGTGGCGTCGACCGCGCGGCCTGCTCCGGGCGCCGCCGTGACCGGAGAATCGGACCGTCGATCCACCGGCACCGACACCGCCACCCATGACCAGGCGCCGGACCCGGACGGGCTCGTAGCCGTACCGGGCGCCCGATTCGCCGAGGTCCCGATCGATTCGATCTCCCCCAACGCGCTGCAGCCCCGCCAGGTCTTCGACGACGACGATCTGAACGAGCTCGCCAGCTCGATCCGCGAGGTCGGGGTCCTCCAGCCGGTGGTGGTCCGCCCCTCGGGCACCGACGCCGAGGGCGCCAGTACCTATGAGCTCATCATGGGAGAGCGCCGCTGGCGCGCCTCCCGGATGGCCGGGCAGACGACCGTGCCGGCGATCATCCGGGACACCGCCCAGGACGACATGCTCCGGGACGCGCTGCTGGAGAACCTCCACCGGGTGCAGCTCAACCCGCTGGAGGAGGCCGCCGCCTACCAGCAGCTGCTGGAGGACTTCGACTGCACGCATGACGAGCTCGCCACCCGCATCGCCCGCTCGAGGCCGCAGATCAGCAACACCCTGCGCCTGCTCAAGCTCCCCCCGCTCGTGCAGCGGCGGGTGGCGGCCGGCGTGCTCAGCGCCGGCCACGCGCGCGCCCTGCTGGGCCTGCCCGACGGCGCAGCGATGGAACGTCTGGCCCAGCGCATCGTGGCCGAGGGTCTGAGTGTGCGGGCAACCGAGGAGATCGTCACCCTCGGTGAGGACCCGATGCAGCCCGAGCTGCGCCGTCGGCCGCGCGCCGGAGCCCACTCGGCGGCGCTCGGCGAACTCGCCTCCCGGCTCTCGGACCGGTTCGACACCAAGGTGAAGGTCAACCTGGGGCAGCGCAAGGGCCACGTCAGCATCGAGTTCGCCAGCGTGCAGGACCTCAACCGCATCCTCGGCGTCATCGACCCCGGCGACCCGGGCATCCTGCGCGAGGACGAGGGCAGCAGCAACAGCTGAGAGAAGCCGGGTCAGCCCCGCGCGCCCTCCCGGGCCAGGTCCAGGTACAGCGCGTCAGTCGAGAGCCCGGCGGCGTGGACGGCCTGCGGGAACAGGCTGGTCTCGGTCATCCCGGGGGCGACGTTCGACTCCAGGAACCAGGGCGTGCCCGCGTCGTCGACGATCAGGTCGGTACGCGAGAGCTGCGCCAGGCCGAGCTGCTGGTGCGCGAGCACGGCCAGCCGGTGCGCGGCGTCGAGCTGCTCCGGTGTCAGCCGTGCGGGGGCGAAATACTCGGTACGGCCGGCGTTGTAGCGGGCGTCGTAGTCGTAGGGGCCGTCGGTGACGATCTCGACCGCGGGAAGTGCCCGCGGTCCGTCGCCGGTGTCGATCACCGAGACCGCGAGCTCGCGGCCCTGGATGGCCTGTTCGATCAGTGCGGTCTCCCCGTAGGAGAAGCAGTGCACCATCGCCTGCGGCAGTTCCGCCGCCTCCGTGACCACCGTGACGCCGAGGGCGGAGCCGCCTGCCGCCGGCTTCACCACCAGCGGGAGCGGCAGCCGCTCCAGCACGCGGCCCAGCACCGCTGCCGCGCCGACCTGGCGGAACAGGCTCTGCGGCAGGGTCACCGAGGCGGGAGTGCGAGCGCCGGCCCGCTCCATCAGGGACTTGGCCACCGGCTTGAACCACGTACTGCGCGCACCCGCCGAATCCGAGCCGACGAACGCCACGTCCGCCAGCGACAGCAGGTCACGGACGGCGCCGTCCTCTCCGGTGCTGCCGTGCAGGAGCGGCCAGACGACGTCCGGACGGGCCTGCTGGAGGTGCTCCAGCAGGCCGGCGTCGAGATCGTGCACGGTGGCCGAGGCGCCGGCGGCGCGCAGGGCCTCGGCCACCCTCCGCCCGGACCGCACGGAGACCTCGCGTTCGTGGGACAGGCCCCCGGCCAGGATGAAGACGTCGAGGGGGTCGGCGCTGTGCTCGCTCACCTGGTGCTCCTCAGTTCTGGTCCGGGCCGGGTGCATGCACACCACGGCCCGCGGACGTGCCGGAGGTTCCGAACATCTGTACGAGCTCGAGCTCATTGGTGACCACGCCGGCGAGGCGGCGTACGCCCTCGCGGATGCGCTCCGGCGTCGGGTAGCAGTAGGACAGGCGCATGAACTCCTTGCCCTGGTCGTCGGCGTAGAAGGCCGTCCCGGGGACGTAGGCGACGAGCTCGGTGACGGCGCGGGGGAGCATGTCCTGGGCGTCCAGGCCCTCCGGGAGGCGCACCCAGGTGTAGAAGCCGCCCGCCGGAGTGGTCCAGCTCGCCATCGGCAGGTGCTCGGCGAGCGCGCCGACCATGGCGTCGCGCCGCTCGCGGTAGACCTCGCGGAACTCCTTGACCTGCCCGCGCCAGTCGCAGGTGGCCAGGTAGGTCGAGATCGACATCTGGCTCATCATCGACGGGCACAGGATGGCCGATTCGGCCGCGAGCACGAGGCGTTCCCGGACGGCGTGGGGGGCCACGGCCCAGCCCACCCGGTATCCCGGGGCGAACGTCTTGGAGAACGACCCGAGGTAGATCACGCCGTCGGGGTCGTAGCTGTGCAGCGCCGGCAGCGGATCGGTGTCGAAACCGAGCAGGCCGTACGGGTTGTCCTCGAGGATCAGGACCCCGAAGCGCCGGGCGATCTCGACCACCTTCGGCCGGCGCTCGGCGCTGAGCGTGACGCCACCGGGGTTGTGGAAGTTCGGCACCGTATAGAGCAGCTTCACCGTCCGCCCCTGGGCAGCGAGCTCGGTGAGCGTGGTCTCCAGCGCCTCGGGGACGAGCCCGTCGGCGTCCATCGGCACGTGGACGACGTCGGCCTGGTAGGAGCGGAACACGCCCAGGGCCCCGACATAGCTCGGCGCCTCGGCCACGATGACGTCACCGGGGTCGACGAAGATGCGGGTCACGAGATCGAGCGCCTGCTGGGACCCGGTGGTGACGATCACGTCGTCGGCGTGGGCGCGCACGTGCTCGGGGCGCATGACCTCGAGGATCTGCTCACGGAAGGACTCCTCGCCCTGCCCGGATCCGTACTGCAGGGCCACGGCCCCGCGCTCGGCGAGGAGCTTCGCCGTCACCTGGGAGATGGTCTCCAGCGGCAGGCCGGCCAGGAACGGCATCCCGCCGGCCAGGGAGACCACCTCGGGGCGGTTTGCGACGGCGAACAGCGCCCGGATCTCCGAGGCCTTCATGCCATGGGTGCGAGCGGCGTAGTGGCGCAACCACGGGTCGAGCCGGGTGCCCTGTGCGGGCGCGGCGGCGGCAGGTTCGGGGGAATGCTGGGGCGAGTCGTTCATCGGACCTCCATTCCTCGTGGCACCCGCCGCTCGGGCACGCCCGTCGAGTCTCCCACGAGGCGCAGGGCTCGTGTCAGTGACGCGCGTCGCACGCGGGTCAGCCGAGGAACTCCTCGATCTCGGCCAGGAACGCCTTCTTCGGGCGGGAGCCGACCACGGACTTGACCAGCTCGCCGCCGGAGTAGACGTTGATCGTCGGGATGGAGACCACGTTGTAGGCGGCGGTCGTCTGCGGGTTGGCGTCGACGTCGAGCTTGTAGACCGAGATCTTGTCGGCGTTCTCTGTGGCGATCTCCTCCAGGATGGGAGCGAACTGACGGCAGGGGCCGCACCAATCGGCCCAGAAGTCGACGAGGACCGGCTTGTCGGCACCCAGGACGTCGGCGGTGAAGTTGTCGTCGCTGGTGGTCTTGATGGCGGCCATGCGTTCTCCTCGGGTTCGGGTGTGATCAGGTCAGCAGGGTGGCCGCCTCGTCCGCGGCCTCGGGGGCGGCGGGCGCGGCGTCGAGCGCGGCGAGGTAGCGCTCGGCGTCCAGGGCGGCCGAGCAGCCGGTGCCGGCGGCGGTGATCGCCTGGCGGTAGTGGTGGTCCACGACGTCTCCGGCGGCGAAGACGCCCGGGATGTTGGTGCGGGTGCTGGGGTGCTCGACGTCGATGTAGCCCTCGTCGTTGAGGGTCACCTGGCCGGTGACGAGCTCGGTGCGCGGCAGGTGCCCGATGGCCACGAAGACGGCGGTGGCACCCATCTCCCGCAGCTCACCGGTGACGGTGTCGCGCAGGGTCACGCCGCTGACCTTCTGGTCGCCGTGGATCGCCGCGACCTCGCTGTTCCAGGCGAAGCTGATCTTCTCCTCCGCCAGGGCACGGTCGGCCATGATCTTGGAGGCGCGCAGCTCGTCCCGGCGGTGCACGATGGTCACGGTCCGCCCGAACCGGGTGAGGAAGAGGGCCTCTTCCATCGCCGAGTCGCCGCCGCCGACCACGAGGATGTCCTGGTCGCGGAAGAAGAACCCGTCGCAGGTGGCGCACCAGCTGACGCCGCGGCCGGAGAACTGCTTCTCCTCGGGGATGCCCAGCTCCTTGTAGGCCGAGCCGGTCGAGAGGATGACCGCGCGGGCCTGCAGCACCTCGTCGTCGTCGGTCACGATGGTCTTCACCGGGCCGTCCAGTTGCACCGAGGCGACGTC
This sequence comes from Ruania suaedae, assembly GCF_021049265.1. NCBI lineage: Bacteria > Bacillati > Actinomycetota > Actinomycetes > Micrococcales > Ruaniaceae > Ruania > Ruania suaedae. The sequence goes on along the minus strand of NZ_CP088018.1, from coordinate 3,544,857 downwards.
CTCGTAGCGGATGTCGGCGCCGAACCGCTCGGCCTGCTGGCGCATCTTCTCCATCAGGTCCGGGCCCATGACGGCCTCGGGGAATCCGGGGAAGTTCTCGACCTCGGTGGTGTTCATCAGGGCGCCACCGGCCGTGATCGCCCCGGCGAAGACGATCGGGGCCAGGCCCGCCCGGGCGGCGTACACGGCGGCGGTGTAGCCGGAGGGGCCGGAGCCGATGATGACGACGTCGTGGACACCGCGGGCGTTCTCGCTGCTCATGAATTTCCTTCTGGTGGGGTCACTGCCTGGCTCAACCATGCCTGCGGGGCCGATGTTCCCGGTAGGCCGGCAGCCTCAGTCGACGACGATCTCGGCCAGCTCGATCCGGTTGCGTCCGTCGGAGTCGGCCACGGGGAGCTCGGGGAACCACAGCACGACGGTGTCCAGCTCGGTCGGCTCGGACAGGGTGTAGGTGACGTCGGAACCCATCTCGCCCTCGGCGAGCACCTCACCACCGGACGGGTCGTCCGCGCTGGTGGCGCGCACCTGGAGCAGGCCCCCCGAGCCCTGCACGTCCACGGTCACCGAGGTCACCGTGGACGCTTCCTCGAGCACAACGGCGAAGCCCAGGCCCTCCTTCATGCCATAGCTCGGGTTGTCGTAGCGCAACGACTGCCAGGTGGTCTCCGGGTCGCCGTCGACGGCGAAGCGTGCGAGATCCTCGTTGTCGCCGACCCCGGTGGAGGGATCGAGCGACTGCGCCCCGGCGATCTCGGCGGACGCGGGCGGTTCGGTGGTCGGCTCCGGGGACTCCTCGGCGGGTTCCTCCTCGGGATCGCCGGTCGGCTCCGCAGGGGTGGTTGGGGCAATCGGCTCGCGGGTGTACTCGTCCGGGTCGAAGGACGTGGCGGCCTGGCGGAGCGAGCCGATCGCCAGCACCAGTGCCACCACCACGGCGGCGACCATCGCGAGGATCACGAACGGCGTCGGGTTGAAACGCTCCTCCTCCCCGGACCCGTCCTCGCCGCGGCGGGTGAACCGCCGTCGCACGGCGGCTCCGACGGCGCTGAGCGAGGCGCCCAGGGTGTCGAGCACGGACGGCGTGGAGGCGGAGGGCCGGGGCTGTTCGGGAGCCCGGTCGCCGGGGGTGTCCCAGCCCAGGGCCGGCGGCACCGGCCGACGGGGGCCCGGTGCGTGCCCGCCACCGGCGGCGTGAGTGGCCGTGGGCGCGTGCCGGGCGTGATAGCCGGCCGGGGTCTCGGCGGAACTGTCTCCGACCACGTGGGAGAAGGCCATGGGCTGGAGCTGGGCCGGGGGCGCCGGCGGTGTCCAGGTGCTGGGATCCGCAGGCTGTTCCGGGGCGTTCTCGCCCTCGTCGGGCTCGTCCGTAGCCGCCTCGTCCGCAGCCGCCGCCTCGTCCTCGTCGGCCGTAGCGTCCGCATCGTCCGCGGCGCCGCCGGTCTCGGCCGCCGGCCCCGCGGAGGCCGGCGCGGCCGGTGTCGCGGCAGGGATCGGCGTCACGGCGGCCGGCTCGTCCCAGGGCGCGAGCTCACGTACGAGCTCGCCGGCGGTGAAGGGTCCGTCCTCGTGCGGTCCGAAGGTGACCGCGCACAGGGTGTCCAGATCGTGGGGGACGTCGTCGGCGAGCTCGCGTGGGGGCAACGGCTCGTCGCCGGAGCGGGGAGCCGCGGGCAGGCCCCCCGATCGGTCCGGGTCGCCGGGCCAGCAGCCGGTCAGGGCGGCGTAGAGCAAGGCGACCAGATCGACGGCGTCGGTGCGCGCCGCACCGCGGGTATCGGTGGGGACGATCCCGGCCTGCGCGGCATCGACCGCCAGCCCACTGAGCTGCACGGCGCCGTCGGCTCCGATGTGCAGGGCACCCGGGCGCAGGTAGAGGTGATGCACACCGCGCTTGCGGGAGAGCTCGAGCGCCGTGGCCGCCTCCCCCACCAGTGCACGGGCCTGGGCCGCGGGCAGCCGCCGTCCCTCGCGCACCAGTGCGGCGAGCGACTCGCCACCGGCCGGTTCGCTCACCACGAAGGCAGCCTCGTCGTGGGTGCCCACGCGCACGATCCGCCGCAGCCGCGGATCGGAGATGAGTGCGGCGCGGCGCGCGGCATCCATCGCCTCGTCGCGCTGGTCGCCCTGCAGCACGGTGATCTGGACCGGCCGCTGCAGGATCTCGTCGTGGCCCGTCCACGCGGTCGCTCCGGGCAGCTCGGCCGGGCCGCTGGCCTCGAGCACGTACCGGTCCGCGAGCGTGGTCCCGGGCTCGAGGGACGTGCTGGTGCCCTGGGCCACCGCCACCCCTCCTGTCCCCGTGCGTTCACCGACGATCGTGGTCCATATCGTACGCAACGGTCGAGGCGTGCGGAGCCGTGAGGTCAGCGGAGCCAGCCGGCGCGTCAGTGGCGCCAGCATGACCGCCACCCGGTCGGTGAGCTGGTCCAGCTCGTCGACGCGTAGCCGCCTCAGCAGCACCAGGTACACCAGCGCCATCGCGCCACCGAGCACCAGCACCCGCACCACGGCCCCGGCGAAGGAGGTCTGGGCCCCCCACAGGTGCAGTCCGCCCCACCCGAGAAGCGTCGGGGGCACCACGGCAAGGACCACCCGCAGGTGCGTGCGCAACACCCGTGCGCCGTCGAGGTTGGGCAACTTCCGCCGGAGCGCGAGGTAGGCCACGAGCGCACCGAACACGTTCGAGAGCGCTGTCGCGGCTCCGGCACCGACCACCCACCACTGCACCTCGAGCACCAGGAAGCTGATCAGGCTGCCCACGATCTGCAGCACCGCCATCGGTACCTGGATCAGGAAGAGCGAGCGGGCGTCCTCGTAGGCGAAGTACACCCGTTGCGCCATCGTCCAGATCGCGATCGCCGGCAGGCCCACCAGCATGGCGACCAGCACGTGGGCCACCGCCCGATAGGAGGCGAACTCGGCCTGCCCGAACATCACCACCTGGGTCAGCGGGATCGCCAGCACCATGAAGGCGGCCGCGGCGAAGACGGTGAACACCGCCAGTGTGCGCAGCCCCCGGGAGAGATCGTCGCGCACGGCGAAGGCCCGCCCCGAGGCGGCGTGCTCGCTGAGCCGGGTGAACATCGCGGTAACCAGGGAGACCGTGATGAGCGACTGCGGCAACATGAAGATCAGGAAGGCGTTGTCATAGGCGGCGTTGCCGGCCACGCTCTCGGGGACGGCCACGGCGCCGGCGCGGGCCCCGGCAGCGGCGGCGACGTTGGAGATCGCGAGGTACCCCACCTGGCCGGCGGCGAGCGCCGCGAATGCCCACAGCGCCACCCGGCCCGCCGAGCGCAGGCCGGTGTTGCGCAGCCCCCACCGGGGCCGGTAGCGGAAGCCGCTGCGGTGGAGCGGCACCACCAGGATGAACGCCTGTGCCATCACGCCGACGGTCCACGGACCGGCGAGCAGGGCGATGCGCCCGGCATCCCACTCACCCACGCCGGCCGGATCGGTCGCGAACCCGCCGAAGACCACCAGGTAGGCGACCAGCCCCGCGATCGAGATGACGTTGTTGAGAACGGGCGCCCACATGTAGGGCCCGAAGTTGCTGCGTGCGTTCAGCAGTTGACCGAGCAGGGTGTACAGCCCGTAGAAGAACAACTGCGGGATGCACCACATCGCGAACGCCACGGCCACCGGCATCCAGGGCTCGTCGCGCAGGTCGGCGGCGTAGATGGTGATCAGGGCGCCGGAGGCGGCCGTCAGCGCCAGGGTGATCAGCCCCATGACGGTCGCGGCCAGGGTGAGCAACCGGTTGACGTACTCGGCGCCGCCGTCGTCCTTGCGCATCGCCCGCACGATCTGCGGCACCAGGACGGCGTTCAGGATGCCGCCGGCGAGCAGCATGAAGATGATGTTCGGCAGCTTGTTGGCTACCGAGAACGCGTTCGCCGCTCCGCTGCCGGTGACGCCGATGGCGGCCACCAGCAGCGCGTTGCGCAGCACCCCCAGCACCCGGGAGACCAGGGTCCCGGAGAACATCAGGGCGGCCGAGCCGGCCAGGCCCGAGCTACCGGCCATCAGGCGCTCCCGTCGCTGCGGGCCGCGGGCTCGTACCGCCGCTGACCCTTGCGGATCGTGCGGGCGATCCCGAACGCCAGGCCCAGCAGCAGCACCCCGGCGATGATGGCCGTTCCGGTGTTCTCCCAGTCGGCGCGCACCCGGACCCGGAACGGGTCCGCCTCGGTCAGGACCTCGCCCTGGGGAGCGGTGAGGATCTCCACCGAGACATCGACGTTGCCGTTGGCGACGGCGGTCACGGGCAGCCGGGCGGTGGTGGCACCCCCGGGCGGGATCTGGGTGAGCACGGTCTCCTCAGCGCGTAGTCGCGGATCCTGCGGCACCAGCCGGACGGCGACGGTGGCACCGACGGCGAGCCCGCTCTCGATCGTGATCGGGATCTCGCCGGAGGCGGCGACGAGCAACACCTCGCTGCCTGGTTCCACCCTGATCTGGGTGGTGAGATCGGCCGAGGCCTCGAGCGCGGTCGAGACCACGGTGGACCGGGTCTGGGGTGCGCGGGTGAGCGCGGAGGACAGGCCGGTCAGGATCTGCGGGGCGAGGTCATCGCGGAACTGCGCAGGCTCATCGGTGACCTGCGAGAAGGCGTCGAGGTTCGACCAGGCCCGGTCGAGGTCGGCCACGGTCCCGGCGGAGAGGGGCGAACCGCTCGTCGGGCTCGGGCTGAGCACCTCCCGGACCTCCCCGGTGTCGGTACGCCCCAGCAGGCTGCGCAGGTTGGTCGTCTCCACCCAGGGCGCCTGCTCGAGGGAGGTGAGGGCACTCGTCGCGGCTGCCAGCTCCTCGCTGTCGGCGCCCAGGTCGCGCGGGAGTGCGGCCAGCAGGCCACGAGCGTCCGCCGGTCGCTCGCGGGCGATGACGGCGGTCTGGGCGAGCAGCGTCTGACGGACCTGCAGAGCGCTCGCGTCCGCCGTCAGCACCGCCGAGAGCCCCTCGTCCCACAGCAGCGCCTCCAGTGGCCCGGCGGCCGTCTCGATCCGGGTGCGCCCCGAGGGCGTGTAGCTCAGTTGGTCCAGCGGTGGCAGGGCCTGCGCGGGCAGGACCACGGCGCGGGTGTCGACGGCGGCGAGTGCGGCCACGGAGGACGCGTCGGCGCTCGCGGGCCAGGTCACGTCCTCCAGCGGCAGCACCCCGTGCTCGGCGAGCAGGGCCCGGGCCCGCTCGTCGCCTGCGCGCAACAGGGAACCGCCCGCGCTGCCCTGGAGCACCGACTGATCGGCGTCGGCATAGCCGAGGGCGATGAGGTCGCGCTCGGCCGCGCCGTCGATCAGGCCCTCGAGCACGGACGAGGCGGTGACCGGCTCCTCGCTGTCCTCGGTCTCGCTGGTCTCGCCGGTGTCGGTCGGGTCCTCGGTGCCGTCCCCGCCCTCGGTGTCCTCGGTTCCCTCGGTCTCGTCAGCGTCGCCGGTCGGTGCGTCCGGGGACTCCTCGGTCGTGGCCTCTTCGCCGGTGGTGGTGTCCGGGTCCGCGGTGCCGTCCTCGGTCGTGCTCGGCGTCATCTCGTCCGGGGCCGTGTCCCCGGTCTCCTCCTGCTCGCCGGCATCGGAGACGGGGACGTCGGCCGGGACGGACTCGAGCAGGGCAGCGTCGAGTGCCCACGCGACGTCGTCCGGCATCTGCTCCAGCACCTGCGCCAGCCGCGGCGCGGACTCCTCGAGCACCGGGACGCCCTGGTCCACCGATGCGCTCCACTCCTGGGGCGTCGGGGTCAGCGGGGCCAGCACGGACAGCTCGGTCGGGGCGCTGAGCTGCGGCTCGTCGGGGTACCACAGCAGCGCCGAGCGCTCCCCGGCCAGTGCCTGCCCCTGGGAGACGGCCCGCACCTCGATCCCCCGCGGGCCCCACGCCGAGCCCGCTCCGAAGGGGCTGCGGTCTGCGGGGACGACGATGCTGAAGGGGACGCTCGCGTCAGCGGGGACGTCGTCGGGAAGATACTCGACGGCGAAGACCTGGGCGTTGAAGGAGTTCTCGTCGGCCAGCCAGGAGTCCAAGGCCCCGCGGGTGGCGGGCACGTGCAACTGCAGCACCAACTGGATGCGGGGTGCGGTGAGGGGCTCGTCGGTGCCGTTGGCGAGGGTGCCGGTGATCTCGATGTCGTCGCCCGGACGGGTCACCGCCGGGGAGATCTCGGTGAGCTCCAAGGTGACCTCCCCGGGCACCGGCGCTGCGGCCGCGGGGACGGTGCCGAGCGTCCCGCCCGGTGCCACCAGGCCGGCGCCCAGCACCACCAGCACGAGCGTGAGCGCGCACCAGCGCGCGAGGAGGCGAGCGCGCACCTGGTGCGTGCGGTCAGGCTCGTCCATGGGCTCCTCGGATCGGGCCCGGATCACCAGCGGCCCGTCACGCGCGACCCTCGAGGATCGCGCGCGCCGTGGCGACGACCCGCCGCTCGTTCGGATACGCCAGCCGGGAGGCGACCTCGGTCAGCCCCACCCACGCGACGTCCTCGGCTTCGTGATCGGGGTCGTTCTCGATCGTCAGCTCCCCGCGCAGCGCCTCGAGCAGGTAGTGGTGGACGACCTTGTGCACGCGCCGGTCGTGGCCGGCGAACCAGTAGTCGATGGTCGCCAGGTGGCGCAGCACCTGTCCTTCGATGCCGGTCTCCTCCGCGATCTCCCGGACGGCGGCCTGCTCGGCGGTCTCCACCCCCTCCAGGTGCCCCTTCGGCAGGCACCACTCCAGCCGGCCCGCCCGGTTGCGCCTGGCGATGATGGCCGTGAACGCCTGTCCGCCGCGGACGGCGACCACCAGGCCGCCCGCCGAGGTCTCGTCGACCACGGGCAGCCCGGAGGCCTGCGGGCGCCGCCACCGCACCGGCTGCGGGGGCCTGGGCACCCGCGGGCCAGGGGTCGGGATCGCGGCGGACATAACAACACTGTAATCAAGGCCACGCGTAGGTGCGTCATGCCGGGCCGGGTGGACCCCCACTCGCGCGAGGCCGCCGACGGCGTGAATCCCCGGTGTGCCGCCGTGCCCCGGGCCGCGCCCGCAGCGCTCCCGATCCGCTGGGCGGCGGCGGATTCGGTGCGAGACCTGCCCGGAAACGTGGCAGGCTGGACGGCTGTGCCGACCTCCGACCGACCCGCCGAGAACGCCGAGCCCGTCGAGCTGTTGCGTACCGCCCTCGAGGTGATCGCCGAGCACTCCCCGCAGGCGATCGAGCTCGGTCGCACCTTCGCCGACGCCGGGCATGAGCTCGCCCTCGTCGGCGGGCCCGTGCGGGACGCCTTCCTGGGGCGGGTGAGCGCCGATCTCGACTTCGCCACCAGCGCCCGCCCGGACGAGACCGAGCAGATCCTGGCGCGCTGGGGTGACGCGCACTGGGACATGGGCAAGGAGTTCGGGACCATCGGGGCACGCCGGGGGGACGTCGTCGTCGAGGTGACGACCTACCGCACCGAGGCCTACGACGCCACCTCCCGCAAGCCCGAGGTGGTCTACGGCGACACCCTCGACGGCGACCTGTCCCGCCGTGACTTCACCGTCAACGCCATGGCGCTGCGCCTGCCCGAGCTGGTCTTCGTCGACCCATTCGGCGGGCTCAGCGACCTGGCCGAACGGATCCTGCGGACCCCCGCTGCGCCCGAGCAGTCCTTCGACGACGACCCGCTGCGGATGATGCGCGCCGTGCGCTTCGCCGCCCAGCTCGCCATGGACGTCCACCCCGGGGTGCTGGCCGCGATGACGGCGATGGCCGGCCGCCTCGACATCGTCTCCGCCGAGCGCGTGCAGGCCGAGCTCGTCAAGCTCTTCCTCGCCCCGGCCCCCCGGCGCGGGTTGGAGCTGATGGTCTACACCGGTCTCGCCGACCATGTGCTGCCCGAGCTGCCCGCGCTGCAGCTGACCATCGACGAGCACCACCGCCACAAGGACGTCTACGAGCACACGCTGACCGTGCTCGACCAGGCGATGGATCTCGAGACCGGCCCGGACGGTGCCGTGCCCGGGCCCGACCTCGTGCTGCGGCTGGCGGCTGTGATGCATGACATCGGCAAGCCGGCCACCCGCCGGATGGAACCGGGCGGTGGCGTGAGCTTCCACCACCACGAAGTGGTCGGAGCGAAGATGACCACCAAGCGGATGAAGGCGCTGCGCTTCGACAAGGCGACCACGCAGGCGGTCTCCAAGCTCGTGGCCCTGCACCTGCGGTTCCATGGCTACGGCGAGGCCTCCTGGACCGACTCGGCGGTGCGGCGCTACGTCACCGATGCCGGGGACCAGCTCGAGCGGCTGCACCGGCTCACCCGCGCCGACTGCACGACCCGGAACAGGCGCAAGGCCGCGCGGCTGTCCCACGCCTATGACGATCTCGAGAACCGGATCGCGGCGCTCGCCGAACAGGAGGAGCTGGGCCGGATCCGGCCCGACCTCGACGGCAACGCCATCATGGAGATCCTCGGGATCGGGCCCGGCCGTGAGGTCGGTGCCGCCTATCAGCACCTCCTGGCGCTGCGGATGGAGCAAGGCCCGATGTCGCGGGAGCAGGCCACGACCGAGCTGCTCACCTGGTGGGAGAACCGGCAGGCCTGAACGCGGTCGATTCGTAGCACGCGTCCGCCGGCGGCGCGCACCAGCCGAGGTGTTCGCTTCAGCCGGCGGACACCGGGCGGGGCTCGTCCCGCAGGGCCCTGACGGCGGAGCGGTAGCCCGCCCCGAGCACCAGATAGAGGACCGCGAGAGCGAGGAACACCGCCCGGGACCAGCCGGTGTCGGGTAGCACCGCGGCCGCCACCGCCGCGGCCCCGGCGAAGGCCCCGTTGTAGAGGGTGTCGTAGAGGGAGAAGGCGCGACCCCGGTAGCCGTCGGCGGTATCGCGCTGCACGATGGTGTCGACGGCGATCTTGGCTCCCTGCACCGCCAGGCCCATCAGCACCGCCGCCGGGGCGATGACCGCGAACGTCGGTGCCGTGGCCATCAGTACCTGGCTCAGTGCCCCCAGCCCGAGGCAGATGACCACCCAGGTCGACGGGGAGACCCGCTCGTGGGCCAGCGGCGTCAGCACGATCGCCAGTCCGTTCCCGGCGAAGGAGATGCCCGAGAGCAGCCCGAACATCGCCAGCCCCGCAGCCGGGTCGGCCGGGTCGGCCAGCAGATTGCGGGAGATGAGGATCAGCGCGATGAAGTTCACGCCGTAGAGGAACCGGTGGGTGGCCATCACGCCCAGGGCCGCCCCCGGGGTGCGCCGCGCCACCAGATAGCGCGCCCCGGCCACCAGGTCCGCGGCAGTGGCGCGGATGTCCGCCCACGCCTGGCCCGCGCCGCGCAGCCGTGCGCCCAGGTCGGGGCCGAGCTGATCCTTGCCGAGCCGCAGCGCCAGCAGCGAGGCGAGGCCGAAGACGACGGCGGCGAGGGTCAGCACGAGTCCGTCCTTGCCCGGCCCGTCCGGCACCAGCAGTCCCAGCAGGAACCCGACGCCGGCCCCGAGTACCGCGGCGACCGCGCCGAGGGTGGGGCTGAGGGTGTTGGCGATGAGCAGCTGCTCGCGCGGCACCACGCGGGGCAGGGCGGCCGAGAGTGCGGCGAGCAGGAACCGGTTCACCCCGAGCGTGACCAGGGCGAGGACGTAGACGGCCACGGACACGCCGTCGGTGACCATCAGCACGGCCAGGGCCAGTGCCAGCACGACCCGCGCGGCGTTGCCGACGGCGAGCACCTGCCGCCGTCGCCAGCGGTCCAGCAGCGGTCCGGCGAACGGACCGACGATCGTGAACGGCAGCAGCAGCACCGCGAAGGCCGCTGCCACCGCCTCGGCCGTCGCGAGATTCTCCGGGGAGAAGAAGAACAGCGTGGCCAGGCCGGCCTGGAACATCCCGTCCCCGCTCTGGGAGACCAGGCGCACCGTGAACAGGCGGCGGAAGCCGCGGTGGACCGCGACGGTGCGCAGGTCGGTCAGGACGCTCATCGCTGCGCAATCTATCGCCTGCCGCTCCTCAGCCGTGGCAGGCAAGGTCAGCCTTATTGCGAATCGATCGTAATAGCGTGCTAGGGTCGGGGCGATGACCGCACCGATGAGCCGCGACGCCTGGAGTGCCGCCCTGCGCGCCATGGGCCGGCGGGTCACACGCCAGCGGCTCGCCGTGCTCGAGGCCGCGCACCGGCTGCCGCACGCCAGTGCGGAGGCGATCCTGCACGAGGCGCGCACCGCACTGCCCGACCTCACTGCACCCTCGGTGTACCAGGTGCTCGCCGACCTGACCGAGTGGGAGCTGCTGCGCAAGCTCGAGACCCCCGGTTCCCCGGCGCGCTATGAGACCCGGATCGGCGACAACCACCACCACGTGATGTGCATCCGGTGCGGCGCGGTGGAGGACGTGCCCTGCATCGTCGGGCACGCGCCGTGCCTGACCCCCGCGCCCGGCACCGGCATGCGCGTCCTGACGGCGGACGTGCTCTTCCAGGGCATCTGCGCCTCCTGCGAGAGCAGCCAGGTGGCCGGCGGGCACGAGGCCGGCCGGTACCCACCCCTCGACATTCCCGGACAACCCGTCCCCGATCCCACCAGGAGTCCCGTATGACCGATGTGACCACGACCAACACCGGCACCCCGGTGGCGAGTGACGAGCACTCGCTCACCGTCGGCAACACCGGCCCGATCGCGCTGCACGACCACTACGTGGTGGAGAAGCTCGCGCAGTTCAACCGCGAGCGCGTCCCCGAGCGCGTGGTCCACGCCAAGGGCGGCGGCGCCTTCGGCACCTTCGTCACCACCGGCGACGTGTCGAAGTACACCCGGGCGGCGCTGTTCCAGCCGGGCGCGGAGACCGACATGCTGATCCGCTTCTCCACCGTGGCCGGGGAGCAGGGCAGTCCCGACACCTGGCGCGACCCGCGCGGATTCGCGGTGAAGTTCTACACCAGCGAGGGCAACTACGACCTGGTCGGCAACAACACCCCGGTCTTCTTCATCCGGGACGGGATCAAGTTCCCTGACTTCATCCGCTCCCAGAAGCGCCTGCCCGGCTCGGCGCTGCGCGACCACGACATGCAGTGGGACTTCTGGAGTCTCTCCCCGGAGAGCGCCCACCAGGTGACCTGGCTGATGGGCGACCGCGGCATCCCCGCCACCTGGCGCCACATGGACGGCTTCGGCTCCCACACCTACCAGTGGATCAACGCTCAAGGTGAGCGCTTCTGGGTGAAGTACCACTTCGAGACCAACCAGGGGAACGAGTTCCTCAGCGCTGCCGAGGCGGACGAGCTCGCCGGTCAGGACGCCGACCACCACCGGCGCGACCTGTACAACGCGATCGAGTCCGGCGACTTCCCCTCCTGGACGCTCAAGGTGCAGGTGATGCCGTACGAGGACGCCAAGACCTACCGGTTCAACCCGTTCGACCTGACCAAGGTGTGGCCCAAGGGCGACTACCCGCTGATCGAGGTCGGCACGATGACGCTGAACAAGAACCCGGAGAACTTCCACGCGCAGATCGAGCAGGCGGCGTTCGCGCCCTCGAACTTCGTGCCGGGCATCGCGGCCAGCCCGGACAAGATGCTGCTCGCGCGGATCTTCTCCTACGCCGACGCGCACCGCTACCGGGTGGGGACCAACCACGCCGAGCTGCCGGTAAACGCCCCGAAGTCGCCGGTGCACTCCTACTCCAAGGACGGCGCCATGCGGCACGACTTCCGCCCGGCCGACACCCCGGTGTACGCGCCGAACAGCTTCGGCGGGCCCGCCGCTGACCCGGCCGCGGCCGGTGAGGGCAACTGGGAGTCCGACGGCGAGATGCAGCGGGCGGCGCAGAACCTGCACGCCGAGGACGACGACTTCGTCCAGGCCGGCACGCTCGTGCGCGAGGTCCTCGACGACGCCGCCCGCGAGCGGCTCGTGGGCAACATCGCCGGGCACGTGGGCGAGGTCCGCTCGGAGGACATCCGCGAGCGTGCCTTCGCCTACTGGGACCAGGTGGACGCCGATCTGGGCCGTCGGGTGCGCGAGGCCGTGCACGCCCTGCGCGGGGCCTCGGTGAGCTGAGAGCGAGCTGAACCGGGCTGACGAGCAGCCCGTGCACGACGGCGCCCGCCCCCTTCGAGGGGCGGGCGCCGTTGTCGTGTGTGGCCCGCCCCACCTTGATCGTCCGTTCAACCCGGCCTACTCTGCTGTTCAACAACGGGGTACGGCCGGGCGCTGGGCGCGTGTCGACGCCGCATATGTCACCACGAGGGGAAGACACCATGACCGAGGTCCACCGCTCCACCCGCAGCCGCAAGGTCCGCGCCGTTCTCGCCGGAGGGCTCGTCCTGGGCGTCGGCGCCGCCGTCACGCTCGCCGCCTGGAACGACAGCGAGTTCGCCTCCGGCCTGTTCACCGCCGGGCAGTTCGACCTGCAGGGCTCGACGACGGGCGCCACGGAGGGCTACACCGATCACGAGTCCGCCGGCGGCGCCGCCGAGCTCACGTTCACCGCGCCGTTCGACAACCTGGCGCCCGAGGACGTGGTCTACGCCCCGTTCTGGGTGCGCCTGGCGGCCGAGACCACCAGCCCGGCCACGCTCGACCTGGTCACCCTCGACTCCACCGATGGCACGGGCACGAACTCGGAGAACCTCAGCTACGAGATCTACGCCATCGCCGTGGACGCCACCTGCGACGAGACCGCGACCGAGGGCACCCTCCTCGGCTCCGGTGACACCCTCACCGACGACCCGGCCGTCGCCGGCGAGACCGTGCCGCTGACCATCGGCGACCCGACCACGGAGCCCGGCGAGGCCGTGCTGCTGTGCACCGTCGTCACCGCGGGCGAGGACCTGGAGCAGGGTGGCGACACCACCGCCGTGTGGCAGTACACCGCGACCTCTGAGTGACGTGGGGCGCACGCGGCACGAACCACGGCACGCCCGGGTGAGGGGTTCGGGCCCGCGGCGCACGCGGCTGCTCCGGCTGCGTGCGCTGCTCGCCGGCGGGCTGGTGCTCGGCCTCGGCAGTGCGGTGACCCTGGCGGCGTGGAACGACAGCGAGTACGCCACCACCACGGTCACCGCCAGCACCTTCGGTGTGGTGGGGTCGGTGAACGGGGGTGCGTTCTCCGAACATCCCACCAGCGGCTCCGCGGCCACGCTCGCCTTCTCGCCGGCGGTCCCCGCCTTCTCGCCCGGAACGGCCGGGTACACGAGCTTCGGCGTCCGGACCACGGCATCCTCGACCGTCGGGGGTTCGGTGACCATGCAGACCCCGACGATCGCGGGACCGGCCGCGCTGCAGAACGCGATGCGATACGCCGTACGGCTGATCCCTAGCGGATCGTCGTGCAACGCCGCGCTGTTCACCAACACCTCCGCCCCGGTGATCGTGCCGAACGAGACCGCGCTGGCCACGGCGGTGCTGCCGAACGCGCGGCCACTGACGGCGGCGGCGGGGAGCACGGTGTCCTTCTGTGTGCGGATGAGCATGATCGCCGGAGCCTCGACCGACGCCCAGGGGCAGACGCTCATCGCCACCTGGCAGTTCCTGGCGACGTCGGAGTAGCCCGTGGACCTGATCCCTCGTCCGTGCCCGGCCCGGGCCGCACCGATGGCACGCGCCGTGTGCGCGGTGCTGACCGCCGGCGTGCTGCTGGTGGCCGCGGGCTCGGCGGCCTCGGCCGCTGCCGGGCCCGAGCGCGAGGAGATCGTCGGTGACGTGCTCCGCCTGGTCTCGGTGCAGGACCGCGCGGCGATGAGGTCGATGGAGCCGGGCGAGTCCGTGCCGTGGGACGTGCAGGTGTCCGCGAACGAACCCGAGGGGAGTATCGACCTCTCGCTGGTGGCCGTCCAGGCCGAGGGCGGGTTCACCGTCTCGGTCGCCGCCTGCGAGGCCGAGGCGAGCGGTTGTGGCCGCGCGGTGCTCGACCGGGTACCGGTGACCGGCGGGTCCTCGCTGGAGATCGCCACGCAGGCCGCCGCCGAGGCGATCTGGTACCGCGTGAGCGTCCAGCTCTCGGAGGAGGCCACCGCTCCGGCCTCGACTACGCTACGCCTGCTCGCCGAGGGGGCCGGTGATGAGATCTCCACCGACGGCGAGGTGGGCCTTCCGACCACGGGCGCCTCACTGCTGTGGCCGGCCGTGCTGGCTCTCGGTGCGGTGTTGCTCGGGGCGGCGATCGCGGTCGTGGCCCGGCGGAGGCTGCGATGACGGGCGGGAGGCGGGTGCGGGCGGCGCTCGCGGCGGCTGGTGTGCTGGTGCTCGCGGCCGTGGCGGCCGGGGGGCCTGAGCCGACGACGGCGGCCTGGACGGACGCCGAGGTCGCGCGGGCGTCGGTGATGGCGGCGACGCTTGCTTCACCTCGGGCGGGCACCTGCACGATCGGCGTACTGAGCGGCACCTCAACCTTTACATGGCTCGCCCCGGAACCCGCTCCCAGCAGTTTCAGCTATGAGTGGCGAGTCCTGAGATCCGACGGAAGTGTCGCAAGCAACGGAACCCTGACCAGCAGTACGCGAGAACGTCAGGTCTCCGCGGCCCTGGCTCAGACCACACGCACGTTCCAGGTGCGCGTGGTGTCGGGCTCGTGGCAGAGTGCCTGGCTCAATGGTCAGATCGTGACAGTGGTCGGTGGCCTCATCGGTGATTGCTATTGGACATGACCCGCCCACGCCCGACCCTCGCCCGCCTCGGCGACGCCGCCCTCACCGCCCTCGCCGTCGGGGGCGGCCTGTGCATCCTCGCCGTCGTCCTGGCCGTGGTCATGAACATCACGCTGATCATGTTCTCGACCGGCTCGATGGCCCCGACCATCCCGGCCGGATCGGTCGCCGTGGTCCAGGAGATCCCCGCCACCGAGATCGAGCCCGGCGACGTGGTCACCGTCGACCGCCCGGGCGCCCTCCCGGTCACGCACCGGGTGCTGGAGATCCTGGAGACCGACGGCGAGTCGGTCACCTTCACCATGCAGGGCGACGCGAACGAGGACCCGGACCCGGCCCCCTACACGGTCGAGCGGGTGCGGCTGGTGCTGGCGTCCGTGCCCTACCTGGCCTCCGTCGTCGTGTGGTTCGGCCACCCGTTCGTGCTGGGCGGCCTCACCGTCACGGCGACGGCGCTGGTCACCTGGGCGTTCTGGCCCCGCCGCGGCCGGGATCGCTCGGGCAAGGAGCCACCCGCGACGGCCGATCAGGCCTGAGGTTCGAGCAGCACCTTCAGCGCCTCGCCGGCCTTGGCCAGCTCGAACGCCCGGTCAGCCTCGCGCAGCGGCACCCGGTGGGTGATCAGCTCGGCGAACGCCTCCGGTGCCCTCGCGACGATCTCCATCGCCTCGGCGCAGTCGGCGGCGGTGTTCGCCGTCGAGCCGGTGACCAGCAGCTCGCGGTAGTGGATGAGGTTCGCATCCACGGTGACCTCACCCTTGCCGGAGGGGAGGCCGGCGAAGAAGTTCACCCTGCCGCCCTTGGCGGCGGCCCGGACGGCGTCGGTGAACACCTGGTGCACCGGGGTGGCGGCGATGACCACCTCGGCACCGATGCCGTCGGTGAGCTCGAACACCGTCTCGACCAGGTCCACCGCGCGTGGGTCGATGGTCTCGTCGGCACCGTAGTGGCGTGCCAGCTCACGGCGGGCGGCCGAGGTCTGGCTGACGATGATGCGGCGCACGCCCGCCTGCTTGGCCAGCACCACCGCGGTCAGCCCGATCGGGCCGGCGCCGCACACCAGCACGGTGTCCTCGCTCGTCAGTCGCAGCGGGCGCAGGCCGCGCACCACGGCCGCGACCGGTTCGATCATCGCCGCGGTGATCAGGTCCAGCCCCGGCGGGAGCGGCAGCACGTTCCCGCCCGCGACACCCCGGGCGGTGACCCGCACGACCTCGGCGAAACCGCCGTCGAAGGTCAGCCCCACGGAGGTGTAGTCCTCGCACAGCGGCCCCAGGCCCTTGCGGCACGGGGGGCACTGCCCGCACGCGATATTGGGGGCGATGGCCACCGGCGTGCCGGGCTCCAGGTCGCTGCGCCCGGAGCGGTTCTCGCGCACCCGGCCCACCGATTCATGGCCGGGCACGCGCACCGTGCCGGGCGGGAACAGCCGGTGCTGCCCGCGGGCGATCTTCAGGTCGGTGCCGCAGATGCCGGCGGCGACCACGTCGATGGTCACCTCGCCCTCGGCCGCTCTCGGGACGTCCTTCTCGCGCA
Organism: Ruania suaedae; assembly: GCF_021049265.1. Lineage (NCBI taxonomy): Bacteria > Bacillati > Actinomycetota > Actinomycetes > Micrococcales > Ruaniaceae > Ruania > Ruania suaedae. The sequence continues at coordinate 3,528,729 of NZ_CP088018.1, read as the reverse complement.
ACGCCAATCGGCCGTCGCTGCCGTACTCGTAGGCCAGCACCTGTGCTCCCTTTCGTCGCTGCCCCCACCGTAAGGCAGGCCTCGACGGTGGTGCGTGGCCGCCCTCATCGTGGACGCCTCAGTCGAAGTCGAACAGGTCCTCGAGCCAGCTGTCCTTGCGCTTGCGACGGTAGCGCGGGTCGCGGCGGTCGTCGGGGTGATAGCCGCGGCCGCCCGGGTGTCCGTACCCCGGCATCGGCGCCGGGGGCGGTGGCGGTCCCGGGACGGGGCCGTCGTCGAACGGGCTGCCGTAGCGACCCTCGTCGACGGGAGCCGGCTCGTACCTCGCCGCCGGGGGAGGCGGGGGCGTGGTCTGCCCGAGCGGGTCCGGACCCGCCCGGTCGATGATCTTGTCGAGCTCGCCGCGGTCCAGCCAGACGCCGCGGCAGTCGGGGCAGTAGTCGATCTCGACGCCACTGCGTTCGCTCATCACGAGTGTGGCGCCATCGGTGGGGCACTTCATCGCACTCTCCTTCAGGCAGGTCCAGCGTGCTCAACGCGTGGCCCCGGCCGGGAGTTCCGGGAGCCGGCGCCCCGGATCGCTCGCCGGACCATCGCGGGCCGGCGAGCGATCGGTCGCTCAGCCCGCGATGAACTCCTCGACCTTCACCCGGCCGGCCTGATCCTCGTACTGCTCGGGCGGGGACTTCATGAAGTAGCCCGAGGCTGCCAGCACCGGACCCCCGAGCCCACGGTCCTGGGCGATCTTGGCCGCGCGCAGGGCGTCGATGATGATGCCGGCCGAGTTGGGTGAGTCCCACACCTCGAGCTTGTACTCCAGGTTGAGGGGCACCTCGCCGAACGCGCGCCCCTCGAGGCGCACGTAGGCCCACTTGCGGTCGTCGAGCCACTGCACGTAGTCGGAGGGGCCGATGTGGACGTTGCGGGCGCCGAGATCGTGGTCCACGTTGGAGGTCACGGCCCGGGTCTTGGACACCTTCTTCGACTCCAGGCGGTCCCGCTCGAGCATGTTCTTGAAGTCCATGTTGCCGCCGACGTTGAGCTGGTAGGTCCGGTCCAGCACCACACCCCGCTCCTGGAACAGTCGCGCCAGCACCCGGTGGGTGATGGTCGCCCCGACCTGGGACTTGATGTCGTCGCCCACGATCGGCACCCCGGCGTCGGTGAACTTCTGCGCCCACACCGGGTCGCTGGCGATGAACACCGGCAGCGCGTTGACGAACGCGACGCCGGCATCCAGCGCGGCCTGGGCGTAGTGCTTGGCCGCCTCCTCCGAACCCACGGGGAGGTAGCAGATGAGCACGTCCGCCTGCGACTCGCGCAGTGCCGCGGCCACATCGACCGAGGCGGCCGGTGACTCCTCGATCGTCTCCAGGTAGTACTTCCCGAGCCCGTCCAGGGTCGGGCCGCGCTGGACCGAGACCCCCAGCGGCGGGACGTCGGCGATCGTGATGGTGTTGTTCTCGCTCGAGCCGATCGCCTCGGACAGGTCGAAGCCGACCTTCTTCGCATCGACGTCGAATGCGGCGACGAACTCGATGTCGCGGACGTGATAGGGGCCGAACTGCACGTGCATGAGGCCGGGGACGGAGCCGGCGGGGTCGGCGTCAGCGTAGAAGTGCACGCCCTGGACGAGGGAGGCGGCGCAGTTGCCGACCCCCGCGATCGCTACGCGGATGCTGCTCAATGTTCTCTCCTTGACGTGGCGGCACCGGCCGTCGACGGCGGTGCCGGGATGACTAGCGCGAGGTGACAAACCGATAGGTATGTCTGGTACCTATGGTAGGGCGAGGTGGGCTCGTTGTGGCAGCGGCCGCCGTCGGGCGCGGTGTGAGCACGCTCACCAGCGGGGCGCGGATTGTGTGGAAGGCACGTGAAGAGCGGCGGCGGGGTCCAGGAGTGGAACGCATACTGGGGAGAGTGCGCACGCGCGGCGGACCCCGTGCGGGCCAGGACGACCAGGAAGGCCCCCAGTGGCACAAGGACGAGGTACAGGTCGCGGATCATCGGACTCCTCCGGCCGCGAGGGTGACAGTGCGCCGAAGCGGCGCAGCGTACGTGACTCCGGGCTGAGCACCTCCGCGGGGCGCTCGGGCTCGGGAGGGTCGGGTGCGCCGTCGGGCAAGCGGCCGGCGTCGGCAGCCGCCGGCACCGCCGCGAGCGCGCGCGGCGGGGGCAGGAAGCGGTTCTGGAACTACCCGCGCCGGGGCAAGGGCCCCGTGATGCGCTGGCTGCCGGGCTGGCGCTTCCTGCTCGGCGCGGCGGGCAGCCTGGTGCTCGTGGGGGCGGTCCTGTTCGGCATCGCCTACGCCATGGTCGAGGTGCCCGATCCGGACGACTTCGCCCTCGCCGAGGGCTCGGACATCACCTACGCCGACGGTGAGACGAGCATGGGCTCGTTCGCAGAGGTCGATCGCGAGATCGTCGACCCGGCACAGGTGCCCGAGCACGTCGGTGCAGCGATCGTGGCCTCCGAGGATCGCCGCTTCTACTCCAACGTCGGCGTCGATCCGGTGGCGATCGCGCGCGCGTTGTGGAACAACCTGCGCGGCAACGACACCCAGGGTGGCTCCACCCTGACGATGCAGTACGTCGAGCGGTACTACACCGGCCAGACCTCCGGCTACGTCGACAAGTTCCGGGAGGCCATCCTGGCGCTGAAGATCGACCAGCAGCAGAGCAAGGACGAGATCCTCGGCGCCTACATGAACACCATCTACTTCGGCCGCGGGGCGTACGGGATCGAGCGTGCCGCGCAGGAGTACTTCGGCCACCCGGCCTCGGAGCTGACGGTCTCGGAGTCGGCGCTGCTGGCCGGCATCATCCCCTCGCCGGGCAACTGGGACCCGGCCGTGGCCCCCGACCAGGCGCAGGCGCGCTGGGAGCGGACGCTGTCGTTCATGGTCGAGAACGACGTGCTCACCCAGGCCGAGGCGGACTCCCAGGAGTTCCCCGAGGTCGCCGAGCCCACCCGCACCGACACCTACGGCGGGCCGAACGGGTACCTGCTGGCGATGATCCGCGAGGAGCTGATCGCCGCCGGCTTCACCGAGGACGAGATCGACGGCGGCGGTCTGCAGATCGCGTCCACCATCGACGCCGATCTCCAGGCCCAGGCCGTGGAGGCCGCCGAGAACCTGCCCGAGGACACTCCCGACGGCGTGCGGGTGGCGCTGACCTCGATCGACAACAGCACCGGCGGGATCCTCGCGCTCTACGGCGGGCCCGACTTCGTGGAGCGCCAGCGCAACGCCGCCACACAGGATGTGGCCCAGGGAGGCTCCACGTTCAAGCCGTTCGCACTGATCGCGGCGCTCGAGAACGGCGCCACGCTCGAGCAGCGCTACCCCAGCTACGCCCCGATGGAGATCGAGGGGTTCGAGGTCAACAACTTCGACCGGATCAACCGCGGCTCGATCGACCTGGTGACGGCCACGGAGAACTCGGTCAACACCGCCTACGTCCAGCTCAACAACGAGTACGGCCCGGACAACCTGGTCGACGTCGCGCACCGGCTCGGCCTGCCCGAAGACACCTCCGGCCTGGAGGGCAACCTGGTCAACGTGCTCGGCACCGCCTCTCCGCACCCGGCGGACATGGCCGAGGCGTACTCGACCATCGCCTCCGGCGGCGTGCACCACGAGCGGTTCATCGTGGGGTCGGTGACCAACCGCGACGGGGACGTCGTCTACACCGGTGGCGCCGAGGGGGAGCGGGTGGTCGAGGCCCAGGTGGTCGCCGACGCCACCTTCGCGATGCAGCAGGTGGTCCAGAGCGGCACGGGTGAGACGGCGTCGCAGATCGGCCGGCCGGCGGCCGGCAAGACCGGTAGCTCCAACGACTACCGATCGGCGTGGTTCGTGGGCTTCGTGCCGCAGATCACCACCTCGGTGGCGATGTACCAGATCGGGGCCGACGGCGAAGAGGTCTCCATGGTGGATGGCTGGGGCGGCGTGGCGCCGATCTCCGGTGGGAGCTACCCCACCGACATCTGGACGCAGTACATGAGTTCCGCCGTCGAGGGCCTCGCCGTGGAGGAGTTCCCGGAGCGGTCCGCGCCCGAGCGGGTGTACGTGCCGCCGGCGAACCCGCCGCAGCGCGAGCCCTCGCCGGAGCCTACCGAGGAGCCGACGGAGGAGGAGACCACCGAGGAGCCGACCGAGGAGCCCACCGAGGAGCCGACGCCGACGCCTACTCCGACCCCGACGCCGACACCGACCGAGGAGCCCACCCCGAGTCCGACGCCGTCGCCCTCCCCGACGCCGACCGAGGAACCGTCGGAGGATCCCGACGGTGGCAGCGACGGAGGTTCGGGCGAGGGTTCGGACGGCGGGTCCGACGGTGGGTCAGGCGGGTCCGGCGGGGGATAGGGCCGTCCGACACGCCGCCCGCAGTCTGACCCGTTGCCGCCGGTAGGTCCCTCGCCCCGCGGTCAGTCGGAGCCACTGCTGACGGTCGCTCGCTCTGCCGCAGATGCGTCACTCGGCGGCGTCGCGGAGATCACGCCCGGGATGTCGCGCCGGTCCGGTAGGCTGGTGGGGAATCTCGTGCACCGTCATGCCGGGCACCCGTCCGGCGAGCGGGCACGAGAGCACGCATCACCCTCCTGTCACGGAAGGACCGTGACCGCCTAGTCCGAAGGAGGTGGGTTCAAGCATGCGTCACTACGAACTGATGGTGATTCTCGACCCGGCGATCGACGAGCGCACGGTTCCCGCGTCGCTCGAGAAGTTCCTCAACGTCATCACCAGTGGTGGTGGGACCGTCGACAACGTCGACATCTGGGGCAAGCGCCGCCTGGCATTCGAGATCGCGAAGAATCCCGAGGGCATCTACGCCGTCGTGGACATGCACGCGACGCCGGAGCTCGCCCAGGAGCTCGATCGCCAGCTCGGCCTCAGCGAGTCCATTCTCCGCACCAAGCTCATCCGACCCGAGACGCGCTGAGCGCGTTCTCCCGTAAAGGAGCGTCATGGCAGGCGAGACCGTCATCACCGTGATCGGCAACCTCACGGCCGACCCGGAGCTCCGGTTCACCCCGTCGGGTGCAGCCGTAGCCAACTTCACGATCGCGTCCACCCCCCGCACGTTCGACCGTCAGTCGAACGAGTGGAAGGACGCCGAGACGCTGTTCATGCGGTGCTCGATCTGGCGTGAAGCGGCCGAGAACGTCGCGGAGTCCCTCACCAAGGGCATGCGCGTCGTCGCTCAGGGCCGTCTCGTCCAGCGCTCCTTCGAGACCCGGGAGGGTGAGAAGCGCACCGTCGTCGAGATGCAGGTCGACGAGGTCGGCCCCTCGCTGCGGTACGCCACGGCCAAGGTCACCCGCGCCCAGCGCGGTGGTGGCGGCGGTGGTGGCGGCTTCGGCGGCGGCGGGAACGCCGGCGGCGGTTACGGCGGAGACCAGGGTGGCCAGGGCGGCTACGGCGGGGGACAGCCCTCGCGTGGCCAGTCCGAGGACCCGTGGGCAACGGGTGGCTCGAGCTTCGGCGACGAGCCTCCCTTCTAGACCATCACCACTGCGCGCCCGCGTGAGCGGCGCGAGTATTCAAGGAGCACAGAACAATGGCGAAGCGCGACAACCGCAAGCCTGTCGTGAAGAAGAAGGCCAATCCCCTCAAGACCGTCAAGCTCGAGGGGCCCATCGACTACAAGGACACCGCGCTGCTGCGGAAGTTCATCTCGGACCGCGGGAAGATCCGCGCCCGCCGAGTGACCGGTGTCTCCGTCCAGGAGCAGCGTCAGATCGCACGGGCCGTCAAGAACGCCCGTGAGATGGCCCTGCTCCCCTACTCGAGCTCTGCTCGCTGAGGCCGGGAGGAACAGCCATGGCAAAGCTCATTCTCACCCACGAGGTCACCGGCCTCGGCACTGCCGGCGACATCGTCGACGTCAAGGACGGGTACGCCCGTAACTTCCTGCTCCCGCGCAACCTGGCCACTCCGTGGACCAAGGGTGGGCAGAAGCAGATCGACCAGATCACCGCGGCTCGCCGCAAGCGTGCGATCGCCTCGATCGAGGATGCTCGCGCGGTGCGGGACTCCCTGCAGGCCAAGACGTTCGTGGTGCAGGTCAACGCCGGCCCGAACGGCCGTCTGTTCGGTTCGGTCACCACCGCTGACATCGCCGATGCCATCAAGGCCTCGGGTGGTCAGCAGGTCGACCGTCGCACCATCGAGATCGGTCAGCCGATCAAGAGCCTCGGCAGCCACCAGGTGCAGGTGCGCCTGCACGCCGACGTCTCGGCCACCGTGGACCTGAACGTGGTCCCCGGCGCCTGACGTTCCGCCGACGCACGGCCCGGTCACCCCAGGGTGGCCGGGCCGTCGTGCGTCCGGGGGTGGGCCGTCACCAACTGACGGCCCACGCGAGGTCCGTGCCAGATATGGCGCGGCTGATCCCAGGCCCGTCAGATGCGTTCAGACTCCGAGCACCATCCACCGGCTACCGCGTGAGCGCAGCCATGTCGTGAGCGCTCGCGCGCCCAGGAAGCCGCCGGCGAAGGCGATCCACAGCCAGACCAGACCCAGCGCGCCCTCGGGCGCCCATCTCGCGACCGCCCAGAGCAGCGGCAGATAGACGACGAGCGCGATCGCTCCGGCGACGGCGAGATAGACGCCGTCGCCGGCGCCCATCAGCACCCCGTCGAGGACGAACGGCCAGGCGGCCACCGGCATCAGGACTCCGATGACGATCAGTCCCAGGTGCGCGGCGTGCTGCACCGCCGGGTCGGAGGTGAACAGCGGGGTGAGGAACCCGCCGAGGCCCGCGATCACCACACCGATCCCGACCCCGGCGAGCGTGCCCCACTGCAGGCACCGCCGGACGACGGCCCGGACCTCCTCCGGCCGGCGCGCCCCGAGTCCGTGGCCGACCAGCGCCTGTGCCGCGATGGCGAGGGCGTCCAGCGCGAACGCGGCCAGCCCCCACACCGAGTTGACGATCTGGTGCGCCGCGAGTGGCACGCTGCCCAACGACGTGGCGGTGGCGACGGTGAGCAGGATCGCCACCCGCAGCGTGAGGGTGCGGATGAGCAGCGGCAGCCCCGCCCGCGCGTTCGCGAGGATCCCGCCGGGCGCCGGCCGCAGCGAGACCCCTCGGGCCCGTGCCGCCCGCACGACCACCCGGATCAGCCACACACCCATGCCGATCTGGACCACCGCCGTCGCCAGGCCCGACCCGGCGATCCCCATCCCGGCGCCGTAGACGAGGAGCACCGAGCCGGCGGCGTTCGCGATGGCGCCGGTGACGGCGACCCGCAGCGGCGTGCGGGTGTCCTGCAGACCCCGCAACGCGCCGGTGGCGGCGAGCACCACGAGCATCCCGGGGATGCCGGGGAGGCTGCTGCGCAGGTACGCCAGGGCATGGGGTGCGACCTCCGCCGACGCGCCCATCGCGCGGACCACCGGATCCGCGGCGGCGTAGCCGGCGATCAGCAGCAGTGCGCCCAGTCCGAGCGCCAGCCAGATGCCGTCCATCCCGACGGCGAGGGCCCCCTTCTCGTCCCCGGCGCCGAGGCGCCGGGCCACCGCGCCCGTGGTGGCGTAGGCGAGGAAGATGAACAGCGCCACGGTGGTCATGAGCAGGGTCGAGGCGAGGGTGAGGCCCGCGAGCTGAGAGGTTCCGAGATGGCCCACGACGGCGGAGTCGATCAGGACGAACAGCGGCTCGGCCACGAGGGCGCCGAGGGCGGGCAGCGCGAGGTCAAGGATGCGGCGATCGAGTACGCGCCCGGCGGGTCGCGCCTGTGCGTCCGGCGTGTCGTCCACGGATCCTCCGACTTTCTTCTGTCCACAGGCGGTGGGCGCCAGGACCACGGCAATCACTGGGGTCTGAACGGTTGTCCACATGGCCGCTGCCGACCTGTGCACAACCACGAGCACTGTCCTCCACAGGCCGTGCACAGCCTAGGACGTCTTCGTCCCCAGGGCGCATGAGCAGCCGCTTGCCACGGTGTGGGCGAGTGCGTACCGTCGCCCGGTGCCGTGTCGGTGGTCCCTGATAGGCCTGGGTGACGTGGTCGTGGCGAGGGAGGAACCGGTGTTGGTGGAGCAGAGGATGGTGCGGCGATGAGCGTCTCCGAGATCACCGAGGCGCCGGAGAGCTTCGATCGCACCCCACCGCAGGACGTCGCGGCCGAGCAGTCGGTGATCGGCGGGATGCTGCTGTCCAAGGACGCCATCGCCGATGTGGTCGAGGTGTTGCGGGGCAACGACTTCTACCGGCCGGCGCACGAGGCCATCTACGACGCCATCCTCGACCTGTACGGGCGGGGGGAGCCGGCGGACGCCGTCACGATCGCGGCCGAGCTGACCAAGCGCGGTGAGCTCAGCCGGATCGGTGGGGCGCCCTATCTGCACACGCTGCTGTCGTCGGTGCCGACGGCGGCGAACGCCGGCTACTACGCGCGGATCGTGCGCGAGCAGGCGGTGCTGCGCCGTCTGGTCGATGCCGGAACGCGGATCGTCCAGCTCGGTTACGCCACCGACGGCGGCGACGTGGACGATCTGGTCAACACCGCACAGGCGGAGATCTACGCCGTCACCGAGCGGCGCACCTCCGAGGACTACGTGCCGCTGAAGGACGTCATCAACTCCACCATGGAGGAGATCGACGCCGCCTCCCATCGTGGGGAGGGGATGATCGGCGTGCCCACGGGGTTCGCGGATCTGGACGCCTTGACGAACGGCTTGCACCCGGGGCAGATGATCGTCGTGGCGGCCAGGCCGGCGATGGGGAAAAGTACCCTGGGACTGGACATCGCCCGGGCAGCCTCGATCAAGAACGGGCTGACGTCGGTCATCTTCTCGCTGGAGATGAGCCGCAACGAGATCACCATGCGTATGCTCTCGGCCGAGTCGCAGGTGCCGCTGCAGAATATGCGCAAGGGCAATATGCGCGACGAGGACTGGACGCGGCTGGCCCGCACGATGGGCAAGGTGTCCGAGGCACCGCTCTACATCGACGACAGCCCGAACATGTCGCTGATGGAGATCCGGGCCAAGTGCCGCCGCCTGAAGCAGCGCAACGATCTCAAGCTCGTCATCATCGACTACCTGCAGCTGATGAGCTCGGGCAAGCGGGTCGAGTCCCGCCAGCAGGAGGTCTCGGAGTTCTCCCGCGCGATCAAGCTCCTCGCGAAGGAGCTCGAGGTTCCGGTGATCGCGATCTCGCAGCTGAACCGTGGCTCGGAACAGCGCACGGACAAGAAGCCACAGGTGAGCGACCTTCGTGAGTCCGGCTGCCTGACGGCCGAGACCACAGTGCTGCGCGCCGACACCGGTGCCGAGGTCACGATGGGTGAACTCTTCCGTCAGGGTGCGACGGACGTCCCGGTATGGGCGCTGGACGATCGTCTCAAGTACGTTCGCCGTCACCTCACGCACGTCTTCAGCACGGGGACGAAGCAGGTGTACCGGTTGCGGTTGGCCTCCGGCAAGGAGATCCGTGCGACTGCGAACCATCCGTTTCTCACGTACTCGGGATGGACGCCATTGGGAGAGCTGGAGGAAGGCTCGAGGATCGGTGTGCCACGCCACGTGCCTGCGCCGAGCGAATCGATGGAGTGGGATGACCGGAAGGTCATCATGCTCGCCCACCTCCTCGGTGACGGCTCGTTCGTGCCGCGCCAGCCGATCCGGTACGCCTCCGTCGATCCGGACAACCTGACGGCAGTGACCACGGCAGCCGAAGCGTTCGGGATCACGGCCCAGCGCGACGACTACCCGGCTGCCCGGTGCACCACGCTCCGGCTGCCCGCGCCGTACCGGTTGACTCACGGCAGGAGAAACCCCATTGCTTCCTGGCTGGACGAGTTCTCGCTGTTCGGTCGCCGCAGTCACGAGAAGTTCATCCCCGATCCCGTCTTCCACCTGCCCAAGGCCCAGATTGCCTTGTTCATCCGGCACCTGTGGAGCACGGACGGTTCGGTCACCATCACGAAGGGCGCACGATCTGGCCGCATCTACTACGCCACGACCTCGCGCCGCTTGGCTGACGGATTGAGCCGACTCCTGCTCAGGTTCGGGATCTCCACGCGCGTTCGCGCGACCGTCAAGGGTGCGTATCGCCCGAACTACAGCGTCGACCTCTCAGGGGTGGACGATCAGCGGCGCTTCCTCCAAGAGATCGGCGTGCACGGTTCCCGTGGGCAGCAGGCCGAGAGGCTCCTCGCAATCATCCGCGATGTACAAGCCAACACCAACGTCGACACAGTGCCCCGAGAGGTGTGGACCGACGTTCGGGACGTGCTGGCGGAGCGTGCGATGACTCATCGTGAGTTCGCCGCGGCCATGGGCACACAGTTCTGCGGCTCGACGATGTGGAGGCGTTCCCCATCGCGCGCGCGGCTCGGGAGGGTGGCGACCCTCCTGGAGAGCCAGGAGCTGGAGGTGATGGCCGTCAATGACCTTCTCTGGGATTCGGTGGTGTCCATCACCCCGGACGGCGTGGAGGAGGTCTATGACGCCACAGTGGCGGGCAACCACAACTTCGTGGCGAACGGTATCGCTGTCCACAACAGCATCGAGCAGGACGCCGATATGGTCATCCTGCTCCATCGCGACGACATGTACGAGAAGGAGTCGCCCCGTGCCGGCGAGGCCGACGTGATCGTGGCCAAGCACCGCAACGGGCCCACCGACACGATCGTGGTGGCGTTCCAGGGGCACTACGCACGGTTCGTCGACATGGCCCACTGATGCCCGGCAACGCCGTCGGGCGCTTCGGACGAGCCCGCCGGCCCGGGCTGGCAGCCGGGGAGGGGGATGCGCGGTCTGGCTTGACCGTGTGCTCACCACACCGTGTGGGATTGCAGCCGTGATGTGTGCTGACCGAGCGAGGAGCCTGACGTGCAGTCGATGATCCCCGACTACCTGGAGCAGGCGCTCGCGGAGGTGGCACCGACGACAACGGGCGAACTTGCCGGGTATATCCCGGAACTCGCTGCGGCGGACCCCGAGCGCCTCGGCGCGGCCTTCGCCACGACCGACGGCCATGTCTATGGCGCGGGGGACGTCGGGACCGAGTTCACGATCCAGTCGATCTCCGCCGTGAAGGTGTCGTAGTCATATCCGGCCGACCTTCGAGGACTGCCCCGAAGCCTCGGCGGTGGTCCGTGATCACCCGGTAACCCGCCGCGAGAAGTTCTCGTGTCTGTTTCTCCCAGCTGTCGCCGTTCAGCGGATACCCATGGATCAGCACGACAGGCTGACCCGAACCCTGGTCTTCGTCGTGCAAGCTCGATTGGCGTGCTGCTCTCGTCACCGACGGTGACGTATCGCATGTCCTGTGTCCCTGTGGGCTTCGGCCAGCACACCGATCTCGCCCTGCGAGGCCAACCTCGCCTTGCCGTGGACTCGCGTCAAGCCGGCTAGACATCCCGGCGCGCACCAGCGAGTCTCACCGCAGCGCGACCAGCCGGCGTAGCGCCCATGCGGCCGGTAGCGCGTACCCGAGCACCACCGGCGCAGCGCCGTCGATCGTCAGCCATGTCCGGGAGCCGGCGTTCCCCCCGCACCCGGGCTGTACGCCGTGAGCGAGCCGGAGCCGGATCGGTCCACAGCGCACCCGCCACGCCCACTCCCACGCGGCGCTGTCCACCTCGGTCACCGTGAAGTCGGCGCGCAGTCCCAGCGGGCCGTGGACCGCCCCGCGCGAGCCCACGCGCAGAATCTCGTCATCGCAGGTGACCGAGCGGATGTGGCCGGCCCACTCGGGCCACCGGCCGGGATGGACGTAGCGGCTCCAGACCTCCTCGGGCGAGGCGTCGCCCGTCACCGCGATCGTGCGACGCATGAGACCTCCTGACCTCCGGTGCGCGCCGTCAGCCGACGCGCACGATCACCTTCCCCGAGGCCTGCGAATCCGCCGCCACCGCGAAGGCGTCCTGAACGTCCTCGAGGGCGAGCTCGTGCGTGATGACCGCCTCGATCTGCGGGTTACCGGCGAGCATCGTGATCGCCTCATCGATCTCGGCGTCGTAGCGGAACACCCCGCGCAGCGTGATCTCCTTCGACACGATCGGTGCCAGGTTCACTGGCCGGTCGGAGTTCGGGACGTTGCCGACCTGCACGAGCGTCCCGCCCCGCCGGCACGCCTGCAGCAGGGGGTGCACGGTCTGCGGCAGCCCGGCGCACTCGAAGACGACGTCGAAGGCCGATTCGGGCAACCCCGCCTGTGAGACGTCGACCACCTCGCTCGCCCCGAGCGTCGTGGCCCGCTCGAGCGGGCCCGAGCGCACGTCCGCGCACCACACCTCCGCCGCGCCCTGCGCCAGGGCGGCCGCGGCGGTGAGCAGCCCGATCGGGCCCGAGCCCGAGACCAGCACCCGGCGCCCGTGCACCGGCGCCACCGACAGCGCATGCAGGGCGACGGCAAGCGGCTCGACCAGCGCCGCGGTGCGCAGCGAGAGGCCGGCGGGCAGGGGGCGTACCTGGTCGACGGTCACGATCAGTCGTTCTGCCATCGCCCCGTGGGTGTGCGGGGAGGTGGAGGCGCTTCCCAGGAACGAGCCCCCGGCCCACGTGTGCCGTGGCCCGTCCGACGGCGGCCCCCACGTCGAGGGGTGGACGGTCACCGGCGTGCCGGGTTCGTACCGTCCCGAGGGGTCGGACTCGATCGTCCCGGACATCTCGTGCCCGGGGATCAGCGGATCGACGATCCGGAAGATGCCGGCCGCGCCGTCGGAGAAGTAGTGCAGGTCGGACCCGCAGATCCCCACGTAGGTGGGACGGATGGCGACCTGCCCCGGCCCGGGCTCGGGCGCCGGGACGTCCTCGAGTCGCATGTCCTGCTTGCCATGGATCCGCACTGCTCGCATGACGGCGATCCTATGTGTCCTGCCCTGACCGCCCCCGTGCCGGGGGTCCCGGCGGGCAGCATCACCCGGCAGAGCCCAGGTGGGTGGCTTAGCATCACAGGCATGGACGCCGCGCTCGAGGATCCGGGTCGCCGCGACTCGGACTCGGCCGAGGGCGGATGACGAGAGCTGGGTCGGCGCCCGAGTCCAGCACCCCGGTCCCGGCCACAGAGCCCGCGCACCAGCCTGGGAGGGCGGGAGGCAGGCTCCTGGGAGTCGATCTGGCGCGCGCCGTCGCGATCGCCGGGATGGTGGCGGTCAACGTCGGCCCGCGGGATGATTCCGGACCGGCCGATCTGGTCATCCGCGCCGCGCACGGCCGGGCGTCGTTGCTGTTCGTCCTGCTGGCCGGGGTGGGCATCGGCCTGCTCGTCAGCCGCACCGGTACCGGGCGGGTCGCCGGCAGCCTGGCGTGGCGAGCAGGCGTGCTGATCGTCATCGGGCTCGCGCTGCAGCCGCTGAGTCACGACGTCAGCGTCATCCTGCCGACCTATGCCGTGCTCTTCGCGCTGGCTCTCGGCGCGGTCCGGCTGCCCCGGTGGGCGCTGATCGGCGCAGCATCGGCCATCACCGTGGTCGGACCGATCCTCTGGATCCTCGCGCAACAACCGACCGAGCCGTTCGACCTGGCACTTGCCCCGATCACCGCCGGGCCGGTCGCGATCCTGACCGCCATCCTGCTCAGCGGACCCTACCCGGTGATCACCTGGCTCGCCCCGTTCCTGTGCGGGCTCTGGCTCGGCCGGTGCGACCTCGCCTCGCCGGCGGTGCAGAGGCGGCTGGTCGTGGCCGGTCTCGGCGCCGCCGCGCTCGCCGTGCTCGGATCCCGGCTGCTCGTGGCGCTCACCGGACAGCCCGACGAGCAGCAGGTCGGGTTCGACCGGCTGGTCTCGGCCGTCGCTCACTCGCAGATGCCACTGTGGCTGATCTCGGGCACCGGCCTGGCCACTGCCGTGCTCGGCGCGATGCTGTTGCTGGCACCGCGCGCTCGATGGTTACGCCCGCTCATCGCTCTCGGTCAGCTCTCGCTGACGGTCTACGTGCTGCACCTGATCCTGCTGGCCACCGTGATCCGGCCGGGTCCGACGACGGCGTGGGCCGGCCTGGCCATCACCGGCGCCATCCTCGCCGTTTCCATCCTGCTCGCCACCCTGTGGCGATCCCGCTTCGAGCGCGGACCGTTCGAGGCGCTCATGCATCACCCGTTCCGCCACCGCTCCCGCACGCCGTAGGAGGATCATGCGACGCGCCACCCGCGCCCTGACCGCCGCCCCGGCCGCGCTGGCACTCGTGCTGGCCGGCTGCACCGCCCCCGATGAAACCCCGCAGGAGAGCCCCACCGCATCCTCGGCGCCGCCGGGCCCGACGGCGGAGCCCTCACCGGAGCCGACCACCGAGGATCCGGAGCCGCCGCCACCGGCCCTGGCCGAGCACGGCGTCAGCGCCGCCCACCCGAGGGCCGTCGATGCCGGGATGCGGATCCTCGAGCAGGGCGGCACCGCGGTGGATGCCGCGATCGCCACCGCCTTCGCGGTGAGCGTGGTGGAACCGTTCGCCTCCGGCATCGGTGGCGGTGGATCCGCGATCGTCGCGCCCACCGGCGGCCGGCCCGAATCGTATGACTACCGCGAGGAAGTGGGTAGCGACGGGCGGGTCCCGGCCAGCGGTACCGGTATCCCGGGCTTCGTGGCCGGAATGGCCGAGCTGCACGAGCAGCATGGCGAGGTGGCGTGGGAGGACCTGCTCGACCCGGCGGTCGCCCTCGCCGAGGACGGCTTCGAGGTCTCGGACTTCCTGGCCTTGCGGATGCGCAGCGACTACGGTCCCGGCGCCGTCGGCTCCCTCGGCCAGTTCGCCCCGGGCGGGGCTCTCCTGGAGGCGGGCGAGAGGCTGGTGCAGGAGGATCTGGCCACCACCCTGCGTGCGATCGCCGCGGACGGGTCAAGAGCGTTCTACGAGGGCGCGCTCGCCGGCGAGCTCGCCCGGGTCGAGGGGATCGACGCCGCAGCCCTCGCCGGATACGAGACCGTCCGGTCCGACCCGGTCTCGGGCCAGGTCGGTGACTACGAGGTCGTCTCCGCGGCGCCCGCACTTCCGGGCGCCGCCCTGGTGCAGATGCTCCAGGTCGCCGAGTCCGGTGGGGCCGGGGAGGTCTCGCCGTCGTCGGCGGACTACGTCGAGACGCTGTCCCGGGCGTGGCTGGTGGCGGAGGAGACGGCGAACACCGTGATGGGTGACCCGGCCTTCGTGGAGGTCCCCGTCGAGGAGCTGACGGACCCCGGCGCCAATGCCGACCGCGCCGCACAAGTCATCTCGGCACCGTCGTCGGCGATGCGCGAGCCCGCGCCACCGCAGGGTGTGACGGCCGGCAACACCACCCACCTCACGGTCGTCGACTCCGACGGCCTGATGGTCTCGATGACGAACACCCTGACCAACTTCTGGGGCTCGGGTGACATGGTCGCTGGGTTCTTCCTCAACAACCAGCTCAGCAGATTCGAGGCGATCTCCAGCACCGCCAACACGCCCGAGGCGGGCCGGCGATCGGTCAGCTGGTCGTTGCCGACCGTCGTGCTCGACGCCGAGGGCCGGCCGGTCCTGGGCATCGGTTCGCCCGGAGGCCGCCAGATCCCGAACATCCTCGCCACCGTCATCACCCGGTGGGCGCTGCACGGGCAGTCCCTCGAGGAGGCGGTGGCGGCGCCGCGCTTCATCCTCGACGGCACCGTGCTGGTGACCGAGCGACAACCCCCTGCCGAGGTGACCTCGCAGCTGAACGCCCTGGGCTGGTCGGTCGAGGTGGTCCCGGCCGCCGACGCCGTCTTCGGCTCGGTCCAGGCCCTCGAGGTCGACCATGAGTCCGGCCAGGTCAGGGGCGCCGCCGATGAGCGGCGGGAGGCCGATGTGGAGATCGCCGAGCCCTGATCGGGCCGACACCGGGGGCTGCGCGCCCCCTTGCCCTTTCCAAGGTATAGCGCAGGTGGGGCCTTGCGGCAAGGCCCCCGTCGTGACTCACAATCGTCGCTTCGTCCCGGCGACGGCGTCCCTCGCCCCGACCGGCCCGTCCACCTCCCCGGAGCCTCACCATGCCCACCGCCACCGCTGCCGATATCTCGCCCCCGGCCCCGTTCGCGCTGCCCGGCCACCTCCACGCCAAGTCCGACTCGGCCCTGATCGCCGACGATGCGGCGCATCTGGCCGACGTCGCCGCCGCGCTCCAGTCCCAGATCTCCGCCCTCACCGACCGGCTCACCAGGACCAGGAGGGATCCCGGCCGGTCCGGCCAGGCCGCGCTCGAGCGCGACGCCGAGATCCGCCGGCTCACCACGCGCATCCGCACCCTGCGCCGGTTCGGGCTCGATCTCGTGCTGGGCCGGATGGTCTCCGCCGACGGCGAGAGCACCTATGTCGGCCGGCTCGGCCTGACCGATCACGCCGGCCACCGGTTGCTGGTGGACTGGCGCTCCCCGGCCGCTGAACCGTTCTTCGGCGCCACCCACGGCGATCCGATGGGTCTGTCCAGCCGGCGGCGTTATCGCTGGAGCCAGGGCCGCATCGTCGACTACTGGGACGAGGTCTACCGCAGCGATGGTGAGCAGCAGAGCGCGGCGATGGACGACCAGTCGGCATTCATCGCCAGCCTCGGCGCGTCCCGGTCGGACCGGATGCGGGACGTGCTCGGCACCATCGCCGCCGACCAGGACGCGATCATCCGGGCGCCGGGCAGCGGTGCGTTGATCGTCGACGGCGGACCGGGCACCGGGAAGACCGTGGTCGCCCTGCACCGGGCCGCCTATCTCACCTACTCGGACCCGCAGCTCGGCGAGGGTCGCGGTGGGGTGCTCGTGGTCGGCCCGCACCGGCCCTATCTCCACTACGTCTCCGACGTCCTGCCCAGCCTCGGGGAGGACGGGGTGGCCACCTGCACCCTGGCGGACCTCCAGCCGGAGGGCGCCACTGCCGCACCCGAGACCGATCCCGAGGTCGCCCGGCTGAAGTCCACCGCCGCGATGGTGCGCGGCATCCGCACCGGCATCCGGTTCTACGAGGAGCCGCCCACCGAGGAGACCCGCGTCACGCTGCCCTGGGCGACGATCGTGCTCACGCCCGAGGACTGGGCCGAGGCCTTTCGCGCCGTCGACCCGAGCGTGCCCCACAACGAGGCGCTCACCGACATCTGGGACGCCCTGGTCGAGATCGTCGCCGACAAGCTCACCGGCGACGAGGAGGCCTCCCCCGAGGTGATCCGGCGCAACCTCACCCGCAGCACCGCCCTCACCGACGCCCTCGGGAACGCGTGGCCGAGGCTGGCCGCGACGGACGTCGTCGGGGACCTGTGGACGGTGCCGGCGTTCCTGAAACTCTGCGCCCCGTGGCTGGACCGCGAGGAGATCCGGCTCCTCCAACGCAGTGACCCCCGCGCCTGGACCACCGCCGACCTGCCACTGCTCGACGTGGCCCGCCGCCTGCTGGGGGACGCGGATCTGGTGCGCCGGGAACGGGAGCGGGCGACCGCCGTCGCGAGTGAACGTGCCGCCATCGGGGAGGTCATCGACCACCTGATGGAGCACGACGACTCCGAGCTCGGCGTGATGAGCATGCTCCGGCACGAGGACCTGCAGGAGGCGCTGGTGGACGACTCGGCGCTCCCGCGGGAGGTCCGGGACCGGCTTGCCGGACCGTTCGCCCATGTGGTGGTGGACGAGGCGCAGGAGCTCACCGACGCCGAGTGGCAGATGGTTCTCGCCCGATGCCCCTCGGCGAGCCTGACGATCGTGGGTGACCGGGCGCAGGCGCGCCAGGGTTTCCCGGAGTCCTGGCAGCAGCGGTTGGAACGTATCGGTCTCACGCGCACCCGCGTGGCGAGCCTGTCCACGAACTACCGCACGCCGTCGGAGGTGATGGCCGAGGCCGAACCGGTGATCCGCGCCGCGCTGCCGGACGCGAACGTGCCCACCTCGATCCGGGCCGGCGGCGTACCGGTGCGGCGCGGATCGGTCGCGGAGCTGGAGGCGATCGTCGAGGAGTGGCCGGCCGAGCACCCCGGTACGGCCTGTGTGATCGGGCACCCGGACTTCCCGGGCACCGACCGGGTGCAGTCGCTGACGCCGCAGCTCGCCAAGGGTCTGGAGTTCGACCTGGTGGTGCTCGTGCGACCGGAGGAGTTCGGTGACGGGATCACCGGCGCGGTGGACCGCTACGTCGCGATGACCCGGTCCACCCGTGAGCTGGTGGTGCTGACCTGACGGCGTGGCCTCCCGGGGCTCGTGGCCTCGTCAAAATGCGGCGATCCGCGGCTGCGACCGGTCCTCGGTCGCCACCAGCACGTCGAGCAGGTCGCTCTGCATCTCGAGCCGGCGGGCCCGGAAGGCGTCGTCGTGCCAGAGGTTGACCTGCTCGTCGGGATCGGAGGCCATGTCGTAGAGCTCACCATCGCGATCGCGGGTCGAGGCCGTCGCGCCGTGGTGGACCACCAGCTTCCAGTCGTGGGTGCGCAGCATCGTGGTGTGCACCGCAGGGTCGTAGGCCGAACCGCTGTTGCGGTACTCCGAGAGCACCCAGTCCCGGTCGGGCCAGTGCTCACCGGACCACAACGGCGCGAGGTCACGACCCTGCGCGCGGGGCATCTCCTCAGCCTGCGCCGCAGCAACCAGCGTGGGCGCGAGGTCGATCCACTCCACCAGCTCCTCGTGCACGGCGCCGGCCGGAACGTGGCCCGGCCAGCGCACGATGAGTGGCACCCGGACCGCGCAGTCGAACATCATCGGCCCCTTCAGGAGCATCTGGTGGTCGCCCAGCATCTCGCCGTGGTCGCTGGTGAACAGGACGATGGTCTCCTCCTCCAGTCCCTCCTGCGCGAGGGCATCGAGGATCCGGCCGACCTCATCGTCGACGAGCGAGACCATGGCGTAGTAGTGCGCCTTGATCTCCTGGATCTGCTCGGCGGTGTAGTCGGTGAAGCCCGGGAGGGCGCCGGCGTAGGACTCGCGTGAGGCGTCGGAGTAGATGGCCGGCTTGGTGCTCAGATCCGAGGTGACCGGCGCGGGCAGGGCCCCGGCGTCGTAGCGGTCGCGATACTCCGGCGGAGCGCCGAACCCGTGGTGGGGGTCGAAGAAGTTGGCGATGAAGCAGAACGGCGCGCTCCGATCGCGGGTGCTGGTGAGGAACTCGATCGTCTCCTCACCCACCCAGTGGCTGTAGTGCGCCTCCCGCGGCAACCGGTCGATCGCCTGGCGCCCCTGGGCCATGGTCTCCTCGAGCAGCCCGGGGAAGTGCCGCCGGAGCCAGTGGTGGTACTCGTTGCCCGGGGAGGGCAGGTACGGGTCGTGGGCCCAGCGGAAGATGCGGAAGCCGTCGTCGATCCGTGGCTCGATCCGGCCGCCGAAGGCGGAGCCCAGGTGCAGCTTGCCTGCCAGACCGCAGTCGTAGCCGGCATCGGCGAGGGTGCGGGTGAAGAACTGCTCATCGGGGCTGACGTCCACGCCGTTGGCCCATACGCCGTGGTTGTGCACGTAGCGGCTCGTCATCAGGCTGGCGCGGGAGGGGGCGCAGACCGTGGCCTGGACGTAGCAGTTCGAGAACCGCGCGCCCTGGGCGGCGAGGCGATCGAGATTCGGGGTCACGATGTGCGGGTTCCCGGCGGCTCCGAGGGCGTCATAGCGCTGCTGATCGGTGCAGATGAGGAGGATGCTCGGGCGGCTCATGGCGGGGTTCCTCCGGCGTTCGGCATCGAGACGGGGCAGGGCGGGTCCGGCGACAGCGTCGGACCCCTCAGCCATGTTTGCGCAAACATCGAGACGGGTCAAGAACCCAACGCTCGGTGCTCCCTCAGCGAGGGGGTGGCGCCGTCGAGGAGCGCACCACGAGGCGCGGTCGGACGAGCTTCTCGCGCGGTCCGGGGGCGTCGGAGGAGCCGTTCACCACGCTCAGCAGCAGGCCCAGGCAGCGGCGGCCCACCTCCTCCAGATCCTGGTTGACGGTCGTGAGCGGAGGGGTCAGGAAGGGGGTCACATCGCTGTCGTCGTAGCCGATGACGCTGAGCTGGTCCGGCACCCGGCGCCCGCGCTCGTGCGCCGCGTGCAGAATCCCGGCGGCCATCTGGTCGTTGGCTGCGAAGATCGCGGTCACTCCCTCGCGCGTGAGCAGTTCGGACCCGGCGTCATAGCCCGATTGCGGCGACCAGTCCCCGATCAGCGGGGCGGGGACGGTGCGGCCGGCCCGCCGCAACGTCGTGCGCCAGGCGTTGCGGCGCCGTGCACCCGGGTGCGATCCCGTGGGCCCGGAGACGTGGTGCACCGTGCGATGGCCCAGGTCGAGCAGATGCTCGACGGCAGCCCGGGCGCCGGCAGCCTCATCCATCCCGAAGCTCGGGTGGGTCCGGGTCGCGCCGCTGTCGGCCACGACCACCGGCACCTCCTCCGGCAGCTGCAGGTTGGGCGTGTCCAGCACCCGTGCCTCGATGACGATGATGCCGTCGACGGCGCGGTCGGTCAGGCCGCGGACCGCGGCCCGTACTCCCTGTTCGGTGGGAGTCTCCACGACGGCGAGGCTGACGGAGTACCCCTGCTCCTGTGCCTCGGCGATGACGGCGTCGACGATGCGGATGTTCCCGACCGCGGTGAGGTTGAACGTCACCACGCCGATGGTGCGGAACTTCCCGGTGGCCAGTGCCCGCGCAGCCGCGTTCGCGCGGTAGCCCAGCTGCTGCATCGCCGCCTCGACCTTCTCGCGCGTCTCGGGCGTCACCCGGGCGTTGCCGTTGGCGACCCGTGAGACGGTCTGGCCGGAGACGCGGGCGAGCCGGGCGACGTCGGCCATCGACGCGCCCTTGGTGGCGCCGGTGCCGGGGCGTCGGGCCATGGCTCGCTCCTCTCGGTGCATCGGGCGGCTTGCCGGACCATTCTGCCCCGACCTGCGTGCCGGCGGTCCGCCCGCGCGCCACTACTGGTGCTGGACGCCTTCGAAATCGCTGAGCGAGGTGTCGTAGCTCTTGCCGCCGACGTCGTACATCGACGTCATCCAGTGGTGGAAATTGTCCCCGCCCTCCCGCAGATGTTCGTAGAGGCGGTGGAGCAGCTCGGCGCGGACGTCGGCCAGCGCCTCGTCCTGGTAGCGGTTGTGCATCTCGTCCGGATCCGCCTCCAGATCGTAGAGCTCGTTGACGCTCTCGGGATTCACGACCAGCTTGTGGCGGCGGGTCCGGAGCATGCGCTGCGGGTAGGGGAAGTGGTGGCCATGGAACTCGGCGGTGATGTCCTGGCGCCAGTCGGCCGGCTCCTGCCCGTGTGCGAGCGGGAGGAGGCTGCGGCCATCGGCGTGCGCGTCCGGCTCGAGCCCGGCGAGGTCGAGGATCGTGGCGGTGTAGTCGATCAGACTGGTGAACGCCTCCGATCGCCGGCCACCCGCGGAGTCGGGTAACCGGAGCAGTCCTGGGATCCGGTAGATGTCCTCGTACATCGCCGGCCCCTTGTCGTGCAGCCGGTGTGCGCCGGTGAACTCACCGTGGTCAGCGGTGAAGGCGACCGCCGTGCTGTCCCACAGGTCCAGGCGGTGCAGTGCCTCGACGAGGCGGCCCACCTGCTCGTCGATCAACCGCACGTACCCCCAGTAGGCGGCCACGAGCCAGCGGCGGGTGCCGTCGTCGAGAGTGTCGTGCGTCCAGTGCTCGGAGTACCTGCGCTGCACCGGGGGCTTGCCCTCGAACGTCTCCGCGACCGAGGCGGGCAGCTCCACCAGCGCCGGGTCGTAGAGATCCAGATACTGCGCCGGGAGCAGGTAGGGCAGATGCGGGCCGAAGAAGTGGGTCGCCAGGTAGAAGGGCGTGCCGTCCCGGTGCCGCTTCTCGGCATACTGTTCCAGCCGTTCGATGGTCCGGTCGGTGAGGAAGTGCTCGAAGGTGGCCTCGGCCGGCTGGTGCAGAACCCCGGCGAGCAGGTTGCCCGGCTCACCGTTGGGGAAGGTGCCACGCACCTCGTCCGTGATCCGCGGCTCGGGCAGCCCTCGGGCCGCCAGCCACTCCCGGTACTCCGGGTGGGCGATCGGATTGTGCCACCCGGGGTAGTGCGACCCGTCGAAGCCGAACTCGCCGGGCCCCCGCTGCCGCCCGACATGCCACTTCCCTTCCAGCCCCACGTTGTAGCCGGCGGCCCGCAGGCGCTGCGAGAACGGGGTGAACTCGTCCGAGAGCTCCTCGGCGTAGCCGACGTTGCGTTCGTAGTTGGCGAGCAGCTGATGCCGATAGGGCAGGACACCGGTGAGCAGGCTCGCTCGCGCCGGGGTGCAGATCGCTGACGGCGTGTAGCAGGCATCGAAGGTCGTGCCGGATGCCGCGAGGGCGTCCAGATGCGGTGAGGTGCCGTGCCGATTGCCGTAGCAACCGAGCGTGTCCACGCGGTGTTGGTCGGTCATCACGAAGAGGATGTTCGAGCGGTCGGTCATCGGGCCTCCTAATGTTTGCGCAAACGTATCTCATCGCGCGTTGAGGCACCAGATGCGGCTCCTTGGGCTCAGATCTGGTGCAGCGGCAACGGAAACTGGCCCTTGACCGTCGTCCGTGCTGTGTTAAGTTTGCGCAAACATCACCCGCTGATCAGGTCGGCCCGCCAGCGTGACGGAGCCACCTGCAGGGACGACAAGGGAGTGTCCTGATGAGCAGTAAGCGCTTGACTCGCAGCACTGGGCAGCAGTGGCGTCCGCGGGCATCCGTCAGTCGGCGGAGCCTCATCGCAGGATCGGGCGCGGGCCTGCTCGCCGGCGCACTGGCGAGCTGTACCGGTGGTGGCCAGAGCTCGCAGGAGCAGCCGAGCGGTGGTGGCGACGGCACGGTGCAGTGGTGGGACCAGTTCCGTCCGCTGACGACCACCTTCGATGAGGCGCTCTTCGCCCCGTACATGAGCGACCATCCGGACATCACGGTCGAGCGACGGCAGTTGGAGGGTCCGGATCTCGGGCAGGCGCTGCAGGTGGCGCGCCGGAGCAATCAGCTCCCCGACGTGCACTCCCTGGCCGGGCTGGACGCCGCCCCGGCTGCGTTGGTCAGCGAGGGATGGTTCCAGCCGATCAGCGACTACGTCGACATCGAGGGCAGCGAGCTCGGTGACCAGCTCTACGACGGCCGGCAGCGCTTCGACGGCGCCGTCTACTCCGTGCCCCTCTTCTCCAGCCGGTGGCACGATGCCACCCCCTGGTACAACTCGGCGCTGCTCGAGGAGGCGGGCATCGATCCCGAGGAGGAGCCGGCCACGTGGGACGAGCTGCGTGCCCTGGCCCGGCGCGTCTCCCAGAACACCGACGCGCACGGCATCTTCGTGCCGGGCCAGGAGCCCGCCTACCTGAACGCGCTCGCCATCCGGCTCGCCCAGACCGCCGGCGCGCCCGGCGAGATCGACTGGAGGACCGGCGAGTACGTGCAGGACTCCGACGCCTTCATCCAGGCGATCGAGTTCCTCCGAGCGCTCCAGACCGATGGCGTCATCCACCCCGCCTCGCCGTCGATGGGACCGCGCGACGCGCGCGCCCGCTGGGCCGCCGGGGAGGGGGCCATCTACCCCTGGGGTCCCTGGTTCATCGGCGGCCTGATGGTCGACGAGCCGGACGCCGTCGAACGGGGCATGGGCTGCTGGCGCATCCCCGGCCCGGAGACCACCCGCAAC
The DNA here is from genome assembly GCF_021049265.1 of Ruania suaedae. Classification (NCBI taxonomy): domain Bacteria; kingdom Bacillati; phylum Actinomycetota; class Actinomycetes; order Micrococcales; family Ruaniaceae; genus Ruania; species Ruania suaedae. Next base: position 3,505,218 of record NZ_CP088018.1, on the reverse strand, counting down.
CCCGTCTACAGCGCCCCGCCGGGCGGCGTCTTCTGGCTGTCCGCGGATGCGCGGGAGCCTCAGGCTGCCTCCGAGCTCATCCTGCAGATGGCCACGCCGGAGTTCCAGGCCGAGCTCGCTGCCGCGATGGACCAGCCGCCTGCGTTGCTCGAGGTGGTCGAGGACGCCGACGTGCATCCCGCCTACGCTCAGGCCGTGGCCAACTTCGCCGAGGACGTGCGCATTGCGCCCAGCCCCGAGGTGGGCAGCCCCGGCGTGTGGCGGGTCCAGGCCGCGATGCGCGACATCCGTCCGCATGTCGGCGACCTGCTGCAATCGATGCTCGCGGGAGAGGACGTCGACATCGAGGATGGTCTCGCACGGTACAAGGACGAGATCAGTGCCGAGCGTGAGCGCGCCATCGCCGATGTGCAGGAGGACGGCGACGAGGTCAGCCTGGACGCCTGGGCCTTCGGCAACTGGGACCCCGAGTCCGACTACGAACTCGCCGACTACGACGCACGATGACTGCGACGCTCGACAAGAGCCGCGATCTGGCCGCCTCGGCAGGGAAGGCGCCACGGCAGGGCGGGCTGTGGCGTCGACTGCGCAAGGACTGGTGGATCTACCTGTTCCTGCTGCCCACGCTGGTCGGGTACGGGGCGTACACCGTCTACCCCTTGGTGGCCTCCTGGTGGTTCGCGTTCCTGGACTGGCCTGGATTTGCCGATGCGGGCACGTTCATCGGAATCGAGAACTTCGAGCGCCTCGTCGGTGATGACCTGTTCTGGAACTCCTTCCGCAACTCCCTGGTCTTCCTGGCCCTTGCCGTTCCGTTGCGAGTCGGTCTGGCGTTGTTCCTGGCGATCCTGCTGAACCGGAAGCGGACCCCGTTCAAGGGGTTGCTGCGCACGCTGTTCTTCCTGCCGGTGGTCACCACCGGCGCGATCATCGGCGTGGTGTTCACGCTGTTGCTGGACGGGAGCGGACCGATCAGTGTGGCGATGGTCGGGCTGGGGTTGCTCGACTCCCCGGCCAACTTCGTCGCCGAGTCCGGCACCTCCTTGTACGCCGGTGTGGCGGTATGGGTGTGGAAGTGGCTGGGGATCACGATGATCTACTGGCTGGCCGCGCTGCAGACCATCCCGGACGAGGTCCACGAGGCAGCGATGCTCGACGGTGCCCGGCCCTGGCAGGAGTTCCGCTCGATCACGCTGCCGCTGCTGATCCCGTTCCTGGTGATCATCACCCTCATCGACACCGTCGGTGCGCTGAACGTGTTCGACCTGATGTACACGATGACCGGCGGTGGCCCCGCCTTCTCCTCCGAGGTGATCGAGATCTTCATCTTCCGCACCGCCTTCGGCGCCACTGTGCCTCAGCTGGGGTACGCCTCAGCCGCTGCTGTGCTGTTCGGGGTGCTGACCATGGGTCTGGCCGTCGCCCAGGCCGTCGGCGTGCGGTGGGCACGCCGGGCGACGGGAGGCATGAAGTGAGCGCCCCGACGCGCGAGCGCACCACAGGTGGCCGGCGCCTGCCGGCCCCCGGTCGCGGTGCGATCCGCCCCGACGGGCTCCGGGCGCAGCTGACGCGACCGGGGAGCCTGCTCATCTTCCTCGGCCTGCTCATCGCCGCGCTGATCTGGATCTATCCCTTCATCTGGCTGGTCTCGGCCTCGTTGAAGACCCAGCCGGAGATCTTCGGCTCCGGGCTGGGCCTGATCCCCGAGACCCCCGTGTGGGAGAACTACTCCCGCGCCTGGACCGTGGTCGGGTTCGACCGGTACTTCCTGAACTCGGTGATCATCACCGGCGGGACGGTGCTGCTGATCGTGGTGCGCAGTGCGCTCGCCGGGTATGTGCTGGGCAGGTACCAGTTCGTCGGCAAGAAGCTGCTGATCGCGATCTTCCTGATCACCTTCTTCCTGCCCGAGGGCTACACCATCATCCCGGTGGTCCAGCTCACCGACCAGATCGGGCTGCTCAACACCCATCTCGGCGTGATCCTTGGCCTGGGCGCCGGCGGGCAGGTGGCCGCGACGTTGCTGTACGCCGGGTACTTCAGCGGCCTGCCCAAGGAGCTCGAGGAATGCGCCCGCCTGGACGGCGCCGGCCACTTCCGGACCTTCTTCCAGGTGATGCTCCCCCTGGCCTGGCCCATCACCGCCACCGTGATCATCCTGAACTTCCTGTTCGCGTGGAACGTCTACCTCCTGCCCCTGGTGTTCACCCTCTCCGAACCGGCGCTGCGCACCCTGGCAGTCGGCATGAGCGCCTTCATCGGCGAATACTCCACCGACTGGTCCGGTCTGGCTGCTGCCGCCGTGATCTCGTTGCTCCCGGTCATGGCCGTCTTCATCGCTTTGCAACGCAAGTTCGTCGACTCCATCGCCGGAGCAGTCAAACAATGACCCGAACGGAGCCCCACCATGTCTGACCAGCGTCCGTCCGCCCCGGCCCGCGAGGCCGTGGTCGCCATCGACTCGAGGCGATCCCTGGGCCGGGTCGATGACAACATCTACGGTCATTTCCTGGAGTCCGCCTTCTTCGGGAACATCGACGGCGGCGTCCTCGACGAAGGCTCCGAGCTCGCCGTCAGCGAGCCCGGCCTGCTCCAGGGTGTGCGCTCGGACGTGATGAGGCTCGTCAGCGACCTCGATCCGGGAGTCATCCGCTGGCCGGGCGGCAACTTCACCTCGGCCTACCACTGGGAGGACGGTATCGGCCCGCGGGACCAGCGGCCCACCCGGCTGGAACTGGCCTGGGGTGACGTGGAGACCAACCGCTTCGGCACCGACGAGTTCCTTGCCTGGTGCGAGCAGGTGGGTGCCCTCGCCTATCTCGCGCACTCCGCCCGCGACGTCGACGAGGCGGTGCGGTGGGTCGAGTACACGAACGCGCGGCAGGACACCACCCTGACCCGTCGCCGGGCCGCGAACGGTCGCGACGAACCCTGGAACGTCCGGTACTGGGGCGTGGGCAACGAGGTGTACGGACCGTGGCAGATGGGCCACCGCACACCCGAGCAGCACGCCGCGGACGCACTGGAGCACGCCCGCTTCATGCGGGCGGTCGATCCGGATATCCGGTTGATCGGCGTCGGGATCCCGTGGAATCAGGAGGCGTGGACCCGGCCGCTGCTGACCCGCGCCGGCCGCTACCTCGATTACGTCTCGCTACACCTGTACGGAGCCAGCAACCACCTGTGGGCCGGCGACGACTACGACGCCATGGTGGCCCAGTCGCTCTACTTCGAGCAAGAGATCTCCACCTACTCCCAGCTGGTGACCGATCTGGCCACCGAGGCCGGCCTGGACCGCCCGCCGGCACTCGCGCTGGACGAGTGGACGATGCGCCACCTGGAACCGGCGTCATGGCCTGCGCCCGAGGCCGGTGCGGACGGCGGGACAGCACCACGCGAGCTCGAGCCGGTCGAGGAGTGGCCGGGCCGGATGCGCGTGAACCGGTGGAGCCCGCGCACCATCGGTGACGCCGTCTTCTGTGCCGGGGTCTTCCATGCCATTCACCGCACGGCCGGTTCGCCGGCACCGGTGGCGATGGCGAACCCCGTCAACCTCGTCAACGCCAACGGTCTCGTGGTCTCCCGGCCCGGTGGGGCGTTCCGGTCAGCGATCTATCACGTGTGGGACATGTACCGGCACCACCTCGGCCGCACGGTGCTGCCGTGCGCGGTGGAGGGGCCTGCGCGCTCGGCCCACGTGCGCCAAGGCGATCAGCGCAGCGGTCGCGGCGAGCAACTGTCGGTGCCGATGACCGTGCCGTACGTGGATGCCTGCGCCACCCGGGCCGAGGATGGATCGGTGCGCCTGGCCGTGATCAACCGGCACCGGGACGAGTCGATCCGGGTGCACCCGGTGATCGATGGCAGCACCGAGGGGCCTCGCCGTGCGCAGGTGCACTGCCTGGGAGGCGACCTGGACGGTGTGGACACCGTCAACGACCTCGGGCGGCCGGACGCCGTCACCGTCCGCGACCACGGCCAGGTCGAGGCGGACGGCGGCGGCTGGCTGCTGCCGCCCCACTCCGTCACCGTGCTCACCCTGGGGCAGGTGTGAGCGCAGAGCTGGACTATCCGCGGCCGCAACTCGTGCGCGAGCACTGGCAGGATCTGTGCGGTTCCTGGGCTTGCCACCGAGAGCAACGGGCTGCTGACTGCGCCCACGGACGACGTGGGGAGGACCACACCGAGTCTTGACCGGATCGTGGCGGTAGCTGGGGCGAGTACCGCGCCGTCGCCCTGCGTTCAACCGGCGCCCTCCGGGCCGGGCGTCAGCGACACCGGGCTCCGACTCCTCTGGTGGTATTCGTTGGAATCGCACCGGTTCGATCCGGCCGTAGGCGCCGGCCAAGCAGTTCATTGAACGCTTGTACGAGACGGATGGCGGCACCCCGGATGCCATCGGCGCGCCCTCGGTGGGGCCGTGACAGGCCTGTGCCACCAGACCCTGATCGTTACAACGCCGTGACCGTATGAATGTGCATAGCGCCGAAGAGTCATGCAATGGTGGAGAGTCGCAGCGAGCCGAGAGGGTATCCGATCGTGTGCTTGCCGCATCTTCACCACGCGGATGATCGTCCGCACCGTGAACCATCCATCTAACCCGACCCGGGGGTACTGTGCCGGCCATCGAGGCAACAGGTCTGACGAAGATCTTCGGCCGTCGTCCGCAGCGCGGAGTGCGCATGCTGCGCGAGGGCGCGACCCGTGAACAGCTCATGAAGGAAGGGCTGACGGCGGCGGTCATCGATGCCACCTTCGAGGTGAAGCCCGGTGAGATCTTCGTCGTCATGGGGCTGTCCGGTTCAGGCAAGTCCACGCTGATCCGTAACGTCAACGGGCTGCTGGAGCCCACGGCGGGCACGCTGCTCGTGGACGGCGACGACGTCACCCACCTCTCCCCAGCCGGCCTGCGCGCCCTGCGGCGCAACAAGGTCAGCATGGTGTTCCAGCACTTCGCTCTGCTTCCCCACCGCACGGTCGGCGAGAACGCCGCCTACGCGCTCGAGCTCAGGGGCGTCTCGCGCTCCGATCGCGAGAAGGCGGCGAACGAGGCGCTCGGGATGGTCGGCCTGGACGGATGGGGCGGTCACCTGCCCTCGGAGCTCTCCGGCGGGATGCGTCAGCGCGTGGGCCTGGCCCGCGCGCTCGCTGCCGGCACGGAGATCATGCTGATGGACGAGGCATTCAGCGCCCTCGACCCGCTGATCCGCAAGGAGATGCAGGACCAGCTGCTCGAGCTGCAGGCCGACCTCGGGAAGACGATCCTGTTCATCACCCACGACCTGAACGAGGCCATGCGCCTCGGCGATCGCATCGCCATGATGCGCGACGGGAAGATCGTGCAGATCGGCACCGCCGAGCAGATCCTCAACGAGCCCGCCACCGACTATGTCTCCCAGTTCGTCGCGGATGTCGACCGCACCCGGGTGCTCACCGCCGGTGCCGTGATGGAACGCCCGGTGGCCGTGATCGGCACCGAGTCCGGCCCGCGCGCGGCGCACAAGCTGATGCGCGAGCACCAGACCGGTTCCCTGCTCGTGGTCGGCCGCGACCGCAAGGTTGCCGGTGTGGTCTGGGAGGACGACGTGGCCGAGGCGGTGCGCCAGGGCAGTGACAGTCTGCCGCGCCTGTCCCGCACGGTCGTCACCGTGAGCCCGGATGCCCCGCTGGCCGACCTGTTCGGTGACGCCGCCGAGAGCCGCAGTCCGCTCGCCGTCATCAATGACAAGGGTGCGCTCATCGGCGTGATCCCCCGGGTGACGCTGCTGAGCGCCCTCGCCGGACCTGTCAGCACGGACACCGACACGCCCGCTCCCAGCGACCCCGAGCCGGCAGGCGGCGAGCCCGAGAGCGCAATCGGCAGCGAGCCCGACGTCGAGACGACCACCGGAGGCCCGCGATGAGCTTTCTTCCCCGCATCCCGATCGGTGAAGCAGCCGAGGGCGCTGTCGACTGGATCAAGGCGAACCTGCCCTGGCTGCTGGACGCGATCCAGGAGGGCTTCGGCTGGATGGCCGAGAGCCTGACCGAGCTCCTGCTCGTCCCGCCTGCCCTGGTGATGACCGCCCTGTTCCTCCTGCTGGCAGCCTGGTTCCGCTCGATCCAGTTCGCCGTCTTCGTTCTCATCAGCATGCTCCTGGTGATCAGCATGGAGCTGTGGGAGCCGGCGATGCAGACGCTCTCGATGGTGCTCGTGGCCACACTCGTGGCGACGGTCATCGCGATCCCGGTCGGAATCTTGGCGGCGAAGAATGACACCGTCAGCGCCGTCGTGCGCCCGATCCTCGACTTCATGCAGACCATGCCTGCCCTGGCCTACCTGGTGCCGGTGGTGCTGTTCTTCAGCATCGGCTACCCGCCCGGTGTGGTCGCCACGATCATCTTCGCGATGGCGCCCGGGGTCCGGCTGACCGAGCTCGGGATCCGCCAGGTCGACCACGAGACGGTCGAGGCCGGCGAGGCCTTCGGCGGTACCTCGCGGCAGATCCTGCGCGGCATCCAGCTCCCCCTCGGCCTGCCCACGATCATGGCCGGCGTCAACCAGGTGATCATGCTCGGGCTGTCGATGGCCGTGCTCGCCGGCCTCGTCGGGGCGCCGGGCCTGGGCAAGGTCGTCGCCAGCGCCCTCTCGACGGTGGACGTCGCCACCGGTGCCGAGGCCGGCCTCGCCATCGTCTTCCTCGCCATCTTCCTCGACCGGCTGACCGGTGCGATCGGACAGCCCACGGGCGGCTCGATCAGCGCACTGGTCCGCAAGCGCCGTAAGGCGGCAGCACAGAACGCACAGGCGGAGGCGGGCCACGAGCCCGCAACTGCCGGCGCCCACTGACCACCGTTCGAACCAGACACCTCTGGAGAGAAGGAGTTCACATGAAGTCCCCCCGTATGAACCGTCGCCGCCAGGCGACCGCCCTGTTCGCCGCCGGAGCCCTCGGGCTCACGCTGGCCGCCTGCGGCACCGACTCCGGCGACTCGGAGACGACCGATGGCGACGACACCGGCAGCGATGGTGACATGGGCACCATCACGATGGGCTACATCCCGTCGTGGACCGACGGTCTGAGCACCGCCTACCTGCTGGAGAACAAGCTCGAGGAGGCCGGGTACACGGTCGAGCACGAGGAGTTCACCGAGGCGGGGATCCTCTACACCGCCCTCTCCGAGGGTGACGTCGACATCTACCCGTCCGCGTGGCCCGACGTCACGCACGCGCAGTACATGGACGAGTACGGCGACAACATCGAGGACATCGGCACCTACTACGAGGGCGCGGTGCTGACCATGGCGGTGCCCGAGTACAGCGAGATCACCTCGATCGACGAGCTGCCGGACTACGCCGATGAGCTCGACAATCGCGTGGTCGGCATCGAGCCGGGCGCGGGTCTGACCGGCGTCACGCAGGACTCCGCCTTCCCGACCTACGGTCTGGACGAGGCGGGCTTCGAGCTCGTGACCTCTTCCACCTCCGCGATGCTCGCCGAGCTCGAGAGTGCGATCGCCGCCGAGGAGGAGATCGTCGTCACCCTGTGGCGTCCGTTCTGGGCCAACGCCGAGTACAACGTGCGTGACCTGGAGGACCCGGAGGGCGCGATGGGCGAGACCGAGGGCCTGCACTTCCTCGCCACCAGCGGTTTCTCCGACGAGTTCCCCGAGGTGGCTGACTTCGTCGGCACCATCAGCCTCGATGACACGCAGTACGGTGAGCTCGAGAACCTGGTGACGGTCGAGAACCCGGACGACCCGGCCGCCGGCGTGAGCGCCTGGCTGGAGGAGTACCCGGACCTCGTGGGCTCGGTCAGCGAGTGATCGCCTGATCAACCCTTGAAGGGCCGGTCGACCGCAAGGTCGGCCGGCCCTTCTGCTGTGCCGGGCCTCGCTGACGGCAGCGACACGGATGCGTGAGGTGCGGCGTCATGCTGCCGCAGACCGACGCAGCCGTGTCTCTCCGGTCACGGGGTAGTGCGGCCGGCGAGAGTTCAACCAAGCCGAACACTGATGTTTGTTACCGTGCTGGCATGTCGGTCTCCCAGCTCTCGGCGAGTGCGCAGAACTACCTCAAGGTGATCTGGGCGCTGCAGGAGTGGACCGGCGAGGAGGCGAGCCCCTCCCAGATCGCCGCGCGCGCGGGTGTGCGCCTGTCCACCGTCTCCGACGCGGTCCGCAAACTCGCCGAGCAGGGCCTGGTGGAGCACGCCCCCTACGGCGCGATCACCCTCACCGACGCCGGCCGCCTCCACGCCCTGGCGATGGTGCGCCGCCACCGCCTCATCGAGTCCTTCCTCGTGCAGGTGCTGGGCTACACCTGGGACCAGGTCCACGATGAGGCCGAGACCCTCGAGCACGCCGTCTCGGACTTCATGGTCGACCGGATCGACCACCACCTCGGGCACCCGACCCGCGACCCCCACGGCGACCCCATCCCCACCCCGGACGGGCAGATCGAGCTACCGGACGCCGTCGTGCTCTCGACGGTCGAGCCCGGTGCCCGGGTGCGGGTGGAGCGCATCTCCGACGACGATCCCGCGCTGCTGCAGCACTTCGCCGAGCGCGGCCTCGGCGTGGGCTCCGAGCTGGAGATCCGCGCCGGCGCCCCCTATTCGGAGGCGCTCGAGGTGGTCCTGCCCGACGGCGCAGCCCCCCTGACGTTGGGGCGTTCGGCCACCGACGCGGTGTGGGTCACCGCGGCCAGAACGTCAGCACCAGCAGCGCCACGTTGAGCGTCACGATCGCCGCGACGATGACGACCGCGGCCACCTGGAGCACCGGGCCGTTGCGACGCGGGCCCATGAGCTCGGTGCTGCGGGTGAGCTGCACCAGGGGGATGAGCGCGAACGGGATGCCGAAGCTGAGCACCACCTGGCTGAGGACGAGCATCAGGGTGGGGGACAGGTCGGTGCTGAGCAGGATCAGCGCGGGCAGCAGGGTGACCACGCGCCGCAGCATCAGCGGGACTCGCACCCGCAGCAGACCCTGCATGATCTCCGCGCCCGCGTAGGCGCCCACCGACGTCGACGCCAGGCCGGAGGCGAGCAGACCGACGGCGAACAACGTCGCCACCACGGGCCCCAGCGCGCCTGCGATGGCCGCATGGGCACCCTCGATGGAGTCCTCGACCGCTTGCCCCTGGAGCGTGCTGGCCGCGAGCAGCAGCATGCTGATGTTCACGCCTCCGGCCAGGACCAGAGCGCCGACGACGTCCCACCGGGTGGCGCGGAGCAGACGCGTGATCGTGGGCTGGTCGTGGCCGCGCCCGTGCCGGTCGCGGGCGAGGGAGGAGTGCAGGTAGATCACGTGCGGCATCACCGTGGCCCCGAGCATCGAAGCCGCCAGCAGCACCGAGTCCGGTCCGGCCAGCCCGGGAACCAGCCCGGTGGCGGCCGCTCCCCAGTCGGGGGGTGCAACGAACAGCCCGGCGGTGAACCCGACCGTGAGGATGATCAGCATCGCGGTGATGACGAACTCGAAGTGGCGCTGCCGGCGCCGCTGCTGCAGCACAAGCAGCGCCATGGAGATCACGCCGGTGATCGCACCGCCGACCACCAGCGGCACCCCGAAGAGCAGGTTGAGAGCAATGGCGCCACCGATCACCTCGGCGAGATCGGTCGCCACGGCGATCAGCTCCGCCTGACTCCAGTAGGCCAGGCGCGCCCGGCGGCCGAGTCGTTCGCCCACGAGCTCGGGCAGCGACTTCCCCGTGACGATGCCGACCTTGGCCGAGAGGTACTGCACGATCACGGCCATCGCGTTCGCCGCTACCAGCACCCAGATCAGCAGGAAGCCGAACTGCGAGCCCGCGGAGACGTTCGCGGCGACGTTCCCGGGGTCGACATAGGCCACTGCGGCCACGAATGCCGGCCCGAGCAGGCGTAGACCGCTCGTGCGGGGGCGGCGCGGGGTGGCCGAGCCGGCCGCCTGAGCGTCGGTGCGGGGGGTGGGCGCGCGCATCGCTGTCACTCCTGGTGGTGAGAACTCAAATGTTCGACGCGCCGAACTTACCACTGTGTGCGGCCTCGTGGTCGACGTGGAGCACGCTGTGTCCGCGTCGGGCACGATGGCGGGTGAGCGTCCGACCACGACGAACGGGAGCACCGATGCGCACACTCGTCCTCGGCGGCACGGGAGCCTTCGGTTCCCGGGTCACGCAAGCCTTCCTCGACCGTGGTGATCAGGTCATGATCCTCACCCGGGGCCGGCGCGCACCGGCCACGACTGTGCAGAGCGAACGGCTCTCCTCACTCCAGGCCGATCGCCACGATCTCCGTCGGCACCGGGACGAGCTGGATGCGTTCGGTCCGGACGTGGTGGTGGACGCCATCTGCTTCACCGCGGAGCACGCCCAGCAGCTGGTCGAGCTCTTCGACGGCACCCGGCGGGTGGTGATGATCAGCACGGTCGACGTCTACGGCGCCGATGTGGGCGCGGCGCCGGTCGGCGAGGACCGGCCCTGCGCGCCGGTCTCGGACTATGCGCGCGGGAAGGTGGCAGCCGAACAGATCGTGCTCGAGGGCCTGGGCTCACGGGCGGTGGTGGTCCGTCCCAGCCACATGCTCGGCCGTGGATACGGCACTGCAGGCCTGTGGGGCCGCACCGAGCACGTCGTCGCCCGGCTTCGCGCCGGGCTGCCGATCGCCATGATCGACGGCGGCCGCGGGGTGACCACGCCGGTCCACGCCGCCGACGTGGCCGCGTGGGTGCTGGCCACGGTGGACAACCCGGCCGCCGACGGGGAGGTCTTCAACGCCGTCGGCGCGCAGATCACGACCCAGTGGCACTACTACGCGGCGATCGCCGAGCTGCTCGGGGTGCCGTTACGCGCGGTGTCGGTGCCCGGTGCCGCGCTCGCGCAGGCAGGGATCGCCAACCCGTTCCTGTTCCACCGGCCCTACAGCTGCGCCAAGGCGGTGCGGGTGCTCGGCCGCGCACCCGAGGCCACCCTCGGGTCGATGCTCGCGGAGACGATCGCGGCGATCCCACACGTGCTCGGCTCGCCGCGGACCCCGCCGGCGCTGACCGCGGCCAGCGCCGCCGAGGACAGGATCGTCGACCTTGCCGAGCAGCACGCCGGTGAGGTGCGGGATGCGCTCGCAGCCGTGGGGTGAGCCGGCTAGCCCTCACAGCAGGTCGAGTGCCCCCCGGAGCACCACGTCACCCGAGGGTGCGGGATCGCCGTCGCCGGGTTCACGCGTGATCTCGAGGGTGCCGACCAGGTTCGGGTCGACCGCAGCGTGCAGCACGACGAGGGTGCGGCCCTCGGTGTCCGGATGGAAGGTCCCGGCGGAGATCCGCGTGGGCTCGTCGGTGCCATCGGTGACGAACCAGAGCTCGTAATACTCGCCGGTGGGCAGCACCGGGAGGGAGTCCGAACGCAGCGTGACGATACGTCCCTCCGGAGCGGCGTCGCCCTCGAGCTGGACCGCCAGGTCACCCTCGGAGAGAGTGGCCTCGAACTCGGGTGTGCCCCGGGCGAGCAGGTCCTCCTCCTGGCCGGCGGAGGTGATCCCGGCACCGACGAGCCCGCCCACCACCAGCAGCAGGACCGCCGCGGCGGCCAGCAGCCAGCGGGCGCGCGGTGCGCGGGCGCGGCGGGGACGGATGGGGGAGGCCGGCGCCTGGGCAGGCCGCTGGGAGGTGCGTGCCGTGCCGAGCTGGGCGCGCAGGGCATCGAGCTGGGCCTGGGGTGGCTCCACGGGCTCGGGCGCGAGGGAGGCACGCAGTGCGGCCTCCAGCTCGGCGTCGCTCAGAGGCTCACCGGCGGGATCCTGACGATGATCGCTCACGGGTGCACCTCCTTCAGCTGGTGTCGTAGTCGTTCCAGGGCTCTGGACTGTGCCTGCCGGACGGCGCCCTCGGCTCGACCGATGACGCTGCCGACCTCCGCGGCGGACAGGTCCGCGACCAGGCGCAGCCAGAGGATCTCCTGGTCGTCGGGCCGCAGCCGGGAGAAGGCCTCGCGCACCGATCCCTGGAGCTCACGTTCGAGCAGCTCGGTCAGGGGACCGTGCTCGGCAGGGTGTGCGGAGGCCTCGGCGGTCGCGGGGTGCTCGCGGCGATGACGGCCCGCGCTGCGCTGGTGCTCGAGCACCACCAGCCGCAGGATGCCGAAGAGCCAGGCCTCGACGCGCAGGCCGCGGTCGGTCAGGTCGGCGACCCGGTGCACCGCGCGCGCCAGGCACTCGCTCACAGCGTCGTCGGCGTCCATGCCCGCGGGCAACCGGCGCCGGGCGAAGTCGCGCAACCGGGGGTAGGAGCGCCGGTACACCGTCTCCCAGGCGTCCGGGTCGAGATCCCGGAACCGCGCGAGCAGCTCACGCTCGGACGCGCCGGGATCCATGCCGTCGACAATACTGCAGTCCTCGACGATTGCTCCTCCCTCGCTGCGGACACAAGTCCGGGCGTGGTGGTCGATCCGCCAACCACCACGCCCGGAGTCCTACCCCCTGGGATCAGCCGGTGTAGGTCGGCTGCTCCACGACCGGGCGAGCCGGCGCGGCCGGGCCGGAACCGTCGTCGTTCCCGGCTCGGTCGTCCTCGTCCTCGTCGTCCTCATCGGGCTCGGCGCCGACCTCGACCGCACCGGCGTCCGGTGCGTCGCCCACCGGGCGCTCGCTCCCGCGCTGGTCGGTGGTGAGTTCACCGGCTCCGTCCAGTCCGGCGTCGATCACCGGGCTGCCGGCGGCAGGCAGGTGGGTCAGCGTGGGACCGCCGTTGTCGGCGAGCTCACCCAGACCCGGGTCGTCGGTCTGCACGTCACCCTCACCGTCGGCGGCCACGCCCGTCCCGACGACGTTGCCGCCCTCGGAGACGATCTCGCCGTCGGCGTCCGCGCCCTCGTTGCCGGCGAGCACGCTGTTGGCCAGCGTGAGCGAGCCGAGCGCACCGGTGTCGTTGGCCGCGACCGTGACGTGCACGAGCGTGACATCGGCCGGGTCGGTCGCCTCGGCGACGGCGATGCCGCCACCGCCGTCGGCAGCGGTGTTGCCGCTGACGGTCGAGGCCTCGACCGCCATGGTGCCGCCGTCGTTGTAGAGCCCGCCACCGACGCCGTCGGTGCTGTTGCCCGAGAGCGTGGTCCGCGTGACGGTCATGGTGCCGGCGGCGGAGTTCCACAGGCCGCCGCCCTGGTTGGCGGCGCTGTTCTCGGAGACGGTGGAGGTGTCCACGGTCACCGAGCCGGGGCCGGTGAGGTGAAGCCCGCCGCCGTTGCCCGGGGAGGCACCGGTGGAGTTGCTCTGCAGGAGGGTGTCGGAGATGTCGGTCTCGGAACCTTCGCCCGCGGCCTCGATGCCGCCACCGGCGCGCACGGAGTCGTTTCCGACCACGTCACTGCCGGTGATGGTGAGCGAACCGGCGACGTTCAGGAGCCCACCGCCGGAGCCGGCCTCACCGTCGGCGGAGTTGGCCTCCACGGTCGAGGAGTCGACCGTGAGGCTGCCGCCGTCGTTGTAGAGGCCGCCGCCGCCGGCGTCCGCCTCGGCACCCGAGGCGACGTTGCCGCTGATGGTGCTCGCGGTGACGGTCATGGTGCCGGCCGCGGAGTTCCACAGCCCGCCGCCCTCGTTCGCCGCGGTGTTGTCGGCGACCATCGTGTCGGTGACGTCGACGGTGCCCTCACCCGTGAGGTGGAAGGCGCCGCCGTTCCCCGGTGCGCTGCCCGTGCTGTTCTGCCACAGCGTCGCCCCGGTGATGGTGGTGGCCGAGCCCTCGGTGGCCTCGATGCCGCCACCGGCGCGGGTGGCGCTGTTCTCCTCCACCGAGGTGTCGGTGACCTCGAGGGTCCCGCCCAGGGTGAGGATGCCACCCTCGGAGCCGGCCTCGCCGTCGGCGGTGTTGCCGGAGACGGTGCTGCCCGAGACGGTGAGCGTGCCGCCGTTGTTGAACAGGCCGCCGCCGCCGTCGTCGGCAGCCGCGCCGGAGGCGGTGTTGCCGCTGATGTCGGAGTCGGTCACGGTCATCGTGCCGGACCCGTTCCACAGACCGCCGCCCTCGAGGGCTGCGGTGTTCCCGGTGACGGTGGAGCCGCTGATCGTGGCCTCGCCGGCGCCGGTGATGTGCAGGCCGCCGCCGTTGCCCGGCGCAGCGCCGGTGGAGTTGTCGGACAGCGTGACGTCGGTCAGCGCGGTGCTGCCCACGTTCGCCTCGATGCCGCCGCCGGCGCGCAGGGAGGTGTTGTCGCTGATCGTGGTCCCCTCGACGACCACGGTGCCCTGATCGTTGAGGATGCCGCCGCCGGAGCCGGCCTCGCCATCGGCCGTGTTGCCGGTGATCGAGCCGCCGATGACGGTGAGTGTGCCCTCGCCGGCGTCCTGGAAGAGGCCGCCGCCACCCTGGGTGGCCTCGGCGCCCGAGGCGGTGTTGCCGGTGATGGTGACGTCGGTGAGGGTCATGGTGCCGGCTGCGGAGTTCCACAGACCGCCGCCCTCGGCGGTGGCGGTGTTGCCGGAGACGGTGCCGCCGGTGACCTCCACGGTGCCCGCACCGGTGAGGTGGAAGGCGCCGCCGTTACCCGGGGCCTCGCCCGCGGTGTTGTCGGTCATGTCGGTGTCGCTGAGGGTGGTGGTGCTGCCCGCGGAGGCCTCGACGGCACCACCGGCACGACCGGCACTGTTGCCGGTGAAGGTGGAGCCGGAGACGGTCAGGGTGCCGGCGTTGAGCACCGCACCACCGGATCCGCCGCCCTCGCCCGACGGCTCGTCGTCGGCGGTGCCGCCGGTGACCGTGACGTCGACCAGCGTCAGCTCGCCGCCGGAGAGGACGTGGAAGGCCCGGTCGCCGAGGGCGGAGGCGTCGATCGTCGCGCCGTTGCCCTCGATCGTGATCGATGTGCTGATGTCCAGGTCGCCGGTCTCGCCGTCGTCCTCGGAGGCACCGGCGATGTCGAGCACGTAGGTCTCCCCGGCCTCGAGCTCGATCGTGTCGGCCTCGTCGTTGGCCTCGGCGGCCAGGACGGCGCCACGGAGGGAACCGGAGTCACCGGCGTCGTCGGCTGTGCTCGTCACCGGTAGGGTCGCCGCCGTGCTGACGACCGGCGTCGCGATGAGGCACGCGCCCACGAGGGTCGGAACCCCCAGGGCGTAGGTCCATCTGCGCATCGTGGTCTGCTCCTCGTCGATTGGATCAGGACGGTGGAAACCGCCCTTGGTGACTACATGAGCGCCGACGGTGATTCGTCACACATGGATGTGCGTCGGGATCCCCACATGCTCGCCGGGTACCGGCCCCCGGTGCCCCGACCTACGATGAGCCGCGTGAGGACCCACGCAGGAATGCTCGCCAGCCGCCGGGCGGTGCTGCTCGGCGGCGCCGCTGCCGTGCTCGCCGGGTGCACCGCCGAGCCGGACGCCGAGCCGAGCCCCGAGGCATCCACCCGATCGGCCTCACCGACCGAGCAGCCGAGCGCGGAGCCCACCGAGCCCGAGCCCAGCGAGCGGCCGACGGATGAGTACACCACCACCGTGGCGACGTCGGTGGTGGCCTCACTGCCCGTCTTCGCCCAGCCCGGCGATCTGGACGACCGGGACGCCGACGTCGACCAGGAGCGCGTGCTCGAGCGCGCCGAGGAGATCTCCGGTGAGCTGGTGCTGCTGGCGCTGGAGACCGGCCGGGCGTGGGTGCACGTACAGCTGCCCATCCGGCCGAACGGCACCACCGGCTGGGTGCGCGCGCGTGATGTGCGCCTGAGCCGGCACTCCTTCGCCGTCGAGGTGTTCCTGAGCGACCACGAGCTGGTGGTGACCGAGCGGGGCAGCGAGGTGCTGCGCACCGACGTCGGTGTCGGGCGGACCGATCGCCCGACGCCGGGCGGGAACTACTACATCAAGGAGCTCCTGGCCCCGCCGGACCCGGAGGGGCTCTACGGGCCGTACGCCTACGGCCTGTCCGGCTTCTCCACGGTGTTCACCGAGTTCTACGGCGGCGATGCCGTGATCGGCATCCATGGCACCGACGAGCCCGAGCTCGTCGGTCAGGACGTCAGCTCCGGATGCATCCGGCTGCCGAACGAGCAGATCGTGGCCCTGGTCGAGCAGATCGGTCTACCGCTCGGCACCCCGGTGACGATCACGGCCTGATCGTCACCGGGGCGCCGGTCGAGCGTCTCAGGCGCGGCGGGTGCGCGCCACCATGAGGACGGCGCCCAGGAGGACCAGCACGCCCGCCGCCAGGGCCGCGGCCGAGAATCCGGCGCCGGTGCTCGGCAGGTCCTCGTCCTCGGCGCCGTCCGGAGCCTCGGCGGGGGCCTCGTCCACGGTGAGCGTGACCGTGGCGGAGGAGGCGGCGAGATCGTCGGTCCCGGCGAACGTCGCCACCAGCTCGGCCTCGCCCGCCTCGGCGACGGTCAGCTCGCACTCGGCGAGGCCGTCGTCATCGGTGGTCGCGGTGCACGTGGCCTCCCCGACGGCGAAGACGACCTCCAGGCCGGTGACGTCCGCGTCGGCGCCGATGACCTCGGAGGAGATCGGCGCGATGGCGAACCGGCTGCGCTCGCCGGCCGCAGTCGTGGCCTCGGGCAGCGACAGCAGCGCGCTGACCGTCACCGGCTCCCCGGCGATCGCCTCGTCCGGGCCGAGGCCCGCGAGCACTGTGGGGGCCTTGTCCAGATCGGCGGTGGCAGTTCCCGTGGAGGGCAGGTAGTCAGCGGTACCCGAGAACTCGGCGCCGTACTCCTGCGGCCCGGCGCCGGCCGGGGCAGCCGCGCAGGTCGCGATCCAACCCTCGTCGGTCTCGGTGAGCGTCACCTCGGCGCACTCGGCGATCGGCTCGCCGCCGGCGGTGAAGGTGACGGTGCCGGCGCCGTCGGTCGGGCTGACCGTGGCCACCAGGGTCGCCGGGGCGGGGAACGCGCCCGACGGCGTCGCGGTGAGAGTCGTCTCGGTCGCAGCGGGCTGCACGTCGACGACGGCGGAGGCCGAGCCGGGTTCGAAGTCCTCGCTCCCGGCGTAGGTGACCTGCACGTCACCGGACTGGGCGACGGTCGCGGCGTCGAAGCCGCAGGTGGCGATGCCCTCGGCGCCGGTGGTGGCGAGGCACTCCTCGCCGGCCCAGGTGAAGGTCAGCGGCGCGTCGGCCAGTGCGGATCCGTCGACATCGTTGGTCAGCGTGGCGGTGACCGCGACCTCCTCGCCGACGATGACCGTCTCGGGTGCCTCGAGCGAGAGAGCGGTCGGTGCCGGTGCCACGGTGACGACCGTGGAGTCCTCGGAGGTCTCGTAGTCGGCCGTCCCGGTGTAGGAGACGGTGACCGTGGTCTCGCCGACCGGCAGGACCGACGTGGTGCACTCGGTCGTCCAGGTGCCCTCGACGTCGGTGAGCGCCAGCTCCTCGCACCCCTCGATCACGTCCCCACCGGCAGTGAAGGTCACGGTGCCGGCGCCGTCGGTCGGTGCGACCTGAGCGGTGAAGGTCAGCGGCTCGGTGAACTCGCCTGCCTCCGGGCCGCTGATCTCGGTGGTGGTGGGGGCGGCCGCGATGGTCACCGGCTCGGAGGTCTGCGCCGGGGTGATGTCGGTCGTCCCCGCGAAGGAGACGGAGACGAGAGAGGTCTGGGCCGCCGTCGGGATGAACGTGCACTCGGCGACACCGTCGGCGTCGGCGGTCCCCACGCACGTCTCCCCGTCGAAAGTGAACGTGAGCTCGACACCGTCGAGGGCCGTCGGAGAGCCGGCGAAGTCGACGTCGAGGTCGGCGGAGACCACCAGCGGCTGCCCGACCACGCCGGTGACATCGCCGGTGTAGGTGAGGGTGGCGGGGGCGCGGAGCACCTCGACCGTCGTGGTGTCGGAGGATGCGAGGTAGTCCGGCGTGCCGCTGTAGGTGGCCACGATCTCGTTCTCACCGACGGGCAGGGTGGCCGTGGTGCACTCGGCCGTCCAGACACCCTCGACGTCGGTCAGCGCGATCTCCTCGCAACCATCGATGGTGTCCTCACCCGCGGTGAGGGTCACGGTGCCGTCGCCGTCGGTCGGGCTCACGGTCGCGGTGAGGCTTGCCGTGCCCCCGACGACGACCTGCTCGGTACCGGTGAGAGTGGTGGTCGTGGCGGCGGCGCCGACCTGCAGCTGCTCGGTGATCGAGTTCGGCTGGTAGAGCGCGGTGCCCGCCTGCGTGATCTCGAGCGCGATCGGCCCAGCGGCCGGCACCGTCAGCTCGCAGCTGGCGATCCCGTCCTCGTCGGTGGCCGCGATGCAGTCCGCGGAGCCGCTGCCGGCCAGGGTGAACGCGACGTCGATACCGGGGAGCGGGGCATCGCCCTGGGTGAGCAGCGCCGTCGCCGTGAACTCCTCGCCGACCGTGC
Organism: Ruania suaedae; assembly: GCF_021049265.1. Classification (NCBI taxonomy): domain Bacteria; kingdom Bacillati; phylum Actinomycetota; class Actinomycetes; order Micrococcales; family Ruaniaceae; genus Ruania; species Ruania suaedae. Next base: position 3,486,929 of record NZ_CP088018.1, on the reverse strand, counting down.
CCGACTGCGGGCCGGTGTACGCGAGGGTGGTGAGGCGGCGCAGCGCCTCGATCGCGATCGTGTCCGAGGAGCCGTCGAAGGTGGCGTCACCGGAGTAGGTGGCGGTGACCTCGTGGTCACCGACGTCGAAGGCGGTCGAGCAGTTGGCGGCGCCGTTGCTGACGACGACCGAGCCGCAGCCGGTCAGCGGGCCGTATTCCGTGGAGAACGCCACGGTTCCGGTGGCGCTGCCGGGCACGGCGGCGGTGAACATGACCGCCTCACCCCACACGGGCGTGTCGTCGTCGACGGTCAGCGTGGTGGTGCTGGTCTGCCGGGCGACCTGGATGTCGCCGATCTCGGTGGCGGCCTCGACCGTGGGCGACCCGCCGTAGGTGAGGGCCAGTTCGACCGGCCCGGCAGAGCTCGGCGTGACGGTGCACGAGAAGGAGCTGTCGTCATCGACCGCGCCGGAGCAGTTCTGTCCGTCGAAGGAGAGCGAGACGTTCTCTCCGTTGAGATCGAGCGTCGGGCTGGTCAGGAGCATCGCGAGCTCCAACGGCTCCCCGACCGTCGCTGTGTTCGGTCCGGTGTAGGCGAGGGCGGACTGCGCCTTGCTCACCGTGACCTCGAGGTTGTCGCTGGAGGGGAGGTACAGTCCGGATCCGCTGTACTGAGCCGAGTAGGAGTGGCTGCCGACGGTCGGCTGGGCGATCGTGCAGGAGGCGGTGCCCCCGCTGACGGGCTGGTCCGCGCAGACCGCCCCGCCCTCGGAGAAGGCGACGATCCCGCCGCCAGGAGTTGGGTCGACCGTGGCGGTCAGCGCCAGCGACTCGCCGAAGCGCAGCGAGGTTTCGCCGGTGAGGGTGGTGGTGGTGACGATGTCGTTCGGGGTCACCGTGACCGAGGCCGTCACGGCGGAGGTGCCGCTGATGCAGGCGGCGCCGTCGATGCTCAGGCAGTAGGAGAAGGAGTCCGGCCCGGTGTAGCCGGCGTCGGGGGTGTAGGTGAAGGTGCCGCTGTTGGCCACCTCCAGGTCGCCGTTCGCGGGGTCGGCGGTGACGAGACCGACGTAGCTGACACCACCGGACGGGGCGGGATAGAGCGTGCCGCCGTAGGAGGAATCCTGCGCTACCGAGAAGGATTGGCCGCTCAGGGTTGGGTAGACGGCGATCGAGGCCTGTGCCCCAGCACTGATGCAGGATCCGTCCCTGGCCAGGCAGTACTCGAAGAACGCCCGACCGGTGAATCCGGCGCTGGGCGCGAAACTGAACGAGCCGTCCGGTGCCACGGTCACAGTGCCCCCGGACGAACGAAGGACCCGCAGCGTCTCATCGTCGATGTTGCCGGCGTCGACGAGGAGGCCCTCGGACGCGGGGACGGTCAGCGTCTGACCTTCGAGCGCCTGGTAGGCCTTCGAGTAGAGGTAGGGCTGTCCGACGTAGAGAAACGCCGTCGCCGTGTTCGAGACGCACGTCCCACCGGAGGCGAGACAGTAGTCGAACGAGCTCTCACCGGCGAATCCCGGGCGGGTGGTGAAGGTGAGGGATCCAGTAGGACTGACTTCGAGGGTGTTCCCAATGCCCACGCTCGTCTCCACCACGAGCACCTCATAGCCGGCGGCTGCGACGTCATTGCTCATCACACCCGGGGCCGGGACGGTGATCGGCACGTCCATCGGCGAGCCATAGGTATCGCCATACGCCACTGGCGTGGCCGCCTGCGCGGGCGCCGCCACCGCGACCACCCCCACCAGGACGAGGAACGCTACGACGGCGCAGGAGACGAGGCGCGTGAGCGAGGCGCTGGTGCGCGACGCCGCAGGACTGGCAGACATGGGACCCCCGGGTCATGGGGCGGCCGAGTCACCACACCCAGACCATGTCTAGCGGTGTCTTGCACAGATGCACAACAGCCGGAAGTATCACGATTAGGACACGGAGCGCGCCGGGGTCGTCCCAGCTACCCGTGCGAGCCTACCCGCGCGGCACGTTCCGCAGGTTCGAGCGCGCCATCGAGACCGCCTCCCCGGCGCCGCCGTTCAACACGATCTTGCTCAGCGCCGTCGCGAACCCGAACACCTGACCGCGCGTGATCTTGGGCGGGATGGACAGGGCGTTCGGGTCGGTCACCACGTCCACCAGCGAGGGCCCCCGGTGCGCCAGCGCGGTCTCGAATGCGCTACGCAGCTCCACCGGATCCGCCACCCGCTGGGTCTGCAGACCCATGGCCGCCCCGATCGCCGCGTAGTCGGTGGCGGGCACATCCACCCCGTGATCGGGCAGCTTGTCCACGAGCATCTCCAGCTTGACCATGCCGAGGCTGGAGTTGTTGAACACCACCACCGTGATCGGCAGGTCGTACATCACCGCGGTGAGCAGGTCGCCCAGCAGCATCGAGAGCCCGCCGTCACCGGACACCGAGATCACCTGACGGCCCGGGTAGGCGAGCTGGGCGCCGAGCGCCTGCGGCATCGCGTTCGCCATCGAGCCGTGCTTGAAGGAGCCGATCAGCCGGCGCTTCCCGTTCGGGTTCAGGTACCGTGCCGTCCACACGTTCCCCATCCCGGTGTCCGCCGTGACGATCGCATCCGCGGCAGCCACCTGGTCGAGCACCGAGGCGGCGTACTCGGGGTGGATCGGGCGCAGGTGCTCGACATCCTTGGTGTACGCCCCCACCGACTTGTTCATCAGCCGGTCGTGCTTGTCGAGCATCTTGTCCAGGAAGCGGCGGCTGCGCTTGGTCTTGATCTGCGGCAGCAGCGCCTCGATCGTGGCGGCGACATCCCCGTGTACGGGGTACTGCACGGCGGTGCGCCGGCCGATGATCGCGGCATCGGTGTCCACCTGCGCGGTGGGCGTGTCCGGGAGGAACTGCTCGTAGGGGAAGTCGGTGCCCAGCAGGACGATGAGGTCGGCATCCTCCAGCCCGGCGGCCGCGGCACCGTAGCCGAGCAAGCCGGTCATCCCGACGTCGTAGGGGTTGTCGTACTGGATGAGGTCCTTGCCGCGCAGCGAGTGGCCGACCGGCGCCTTGATCTTCTCCGCCAGGTCCACCACCAGCTCGTGGGCACCCATGGCGCCGTAGCCGACGAACAGCGCGACGTTCTTCGCCTTGTCGATCGCCTCGGCGAGCGCCTGCAGGCAGGCGGGGTCCGGCGTCAGGACGCCGGGGGAGACCCGGGTGAACGGGGGCGTGGCCGCCGTGGCCTCCTCGTCGGCCACGTCACCGGGCAGGGTCACGACGGCGACCCCTCCGCGGGCGAGGGCGTGCGACATGGCCGAGTGCACCACCCGGGGCGCCTGGTCGGTGGTGCTGACCAGCTCGGAGTAGACCGAGCACTCGGTGAAGATCCGGTCCGGGTGGGTCTCCTGGAAGAAGCCCTGACCGATCTCGGTGCTAGGGATGTGACTGGCGATCGCGAGCACCGGTGCGCCGGTGCGGTTGGCGTCGTAGAGGCCGTTGATCAGGTGCAGGTTCCCGGGGCCGCAGGAACCGGCGCACACGGCGAGCTCGCCGGTGAGCTGGGCATCGGCGGCCGCAGCGAATGCGGCGGATTCCTCGTGCCGCACGTGGATCCAGTCGATCCCGCCCTCGGCGGACCCGCCGGTGCGGCGCACGGCGTCGACCACGGGATTCAGGCTGTCCCCGACGATCCCGTAGATGCGGCGTACTCCCGCGGCCTGGAGCTGACTGACGAGCTGTTCGGCAACCTTCATGCCTCGACGCTACGCCGAAGCGCGCACGCTCGCGACGGCGGAGGGGCAGATCGTGGCGGATATGGCACGGAAGTTCCCAGCGGCGTCAGTTGCGTGCGCCTACCGATGGCAGCGGCTGATGCACCCGGCGGGCGGCACCGGCGGTGAACGCCGCTGCCACCAGCAATGCGACCACGATCATCATCGCCAGGCGCAGCCCCACCTCCTCGCCGACGAAACCGAGCAACGGTGGGCCCACCAGGAACGCGAGGTATCCGCACGTGGCCACCGCGCTGACCCGCTCGGAGGCACGATCGGGATCGTCCCCGGCGGCCGAGATCGCCACCGGAAACCCGAGCGAGGCGCCCAGCCCCCACAGCACCACGGCCACGCCCGCGAAGAGTGCGCTGGGGGAGAAGACCACGACGGCGATTCCCGCGATCGCGCACACGGCGCTCAGCCGCAGCACCACCGGCCGGCCGAACCGCTCCACCACGGGCCCGCCGAGGAAGCGCCCGACGGTCATCGCGGCGGCGAACCCGGCGAAGACGAGCGAGCCCGCCGTGGCGGAGACGTCGTGGCCGTCGACCATGAGCAGCGGCAGCCAGTCGTTGGCCGACCCTTCGGCGAACGCCATCGCGAGGACGACGACACCGATGAGGAGCAGCCGACGGTCCCGCCACACGCTCGGGCGAGCCGGCGCCGTCGCGGCCCCCGCCCCGGAGGCGAGCGCAGGCTCCTTCCCGGTACCGGCGATCACCCCCGGGAGCGCCCACACCGTGAGCCCGATCATGAGCGTCGCGGCGAGCAGCAGGTGCCAGGCGGGGGAGAAGTCGATCGCCGTCAGGCCGATGCCGGCGAGCGCGCCGATCACCGTGCCGAGGCTGAAGCTCCCGTGCAGGATCGGCAGCACCGGGCGGCCGATCAGCCGTTCGAGGTCGGCGCCGGAGATGTTCAGGCCGATCTCCCCGAGACCGCCACCGATCCCGAAGACCAGCAGGCCGGCGAAGACGACCGGTGCCGCTGACCACAGGGCGCCCAGACCGACCAGCGCCGTGCCGGCGATCACGCAGACCGTCCCGATCGCGATCACCGGCCGGGTCCCCCAGCGGCGGACGAACCGGCCCGCACTGAGGACACCCGCCATCGAGCCGACGCTGAGGCCGAACAGGATCAGCCCCATCTGTGCTGTCGAGGCCTCCACCGCGTCCCGGATCGCCGGGGTGCGCGTCACCCAGGAGGACAACCCGATCCCGACGATCAGGATGAGCGCGAACAGCGAGTAGCGACGGCGTCGCAGGGAGGGCATGGCCTCGATCGTACGAGGGCTGCGGGTCGGTGTGCTGTTCGCCCTCCTCAGTCGGCGTCGGAGTCGCACGCCTCCATCAGGGTCTCCCAGCCGCTGTCGACGGCGGTCTGCACCGCGCCGCGGAGCACCGTGTCCTCCTGGAAGGCCGAGAGGCGACACTCGACACCGGTCGCGCCGTGCTCCGCCAACCGTTCCTGCAACACGGTGACCAGCGCCGGGCCGGAGCGGGCGATCCCGCCCGAGATCGCGACCGTGCGCAGTTCGAGTCCCACGCAGAGCGGAGCCACCGCGGCGGCGAGCGGGTCGATCCCCTGGGCCAGGGCGCTCAGCGCGACGGCGTCACCTGCGTCGGCCCTGCTGATCAGCTCCTCGGTGCTCAGCTCGGGGAGCTCGCCGTGGAGCGGGAGCCGATCCGAGCGGACCACCTGCTCGAGGTGGCACCGGCGCCCGGTGGCGGGGTCGCGGACCAACAGGGCTCCGAGCTCGCCTGCCGCGCCGTGCCGTCCGCGGTAGATCTGCCCGTCCAGCACCAGGCCGGCGCCCAGGCGCTGGCCCCATTGCAGGCTCAGGAAGTCCTCGGGCATATCGGGCACGGTCCGCATCGCACGCGCCGCCAGGTTGGCGTCGTTCTCGACGGCGACGTGACCGCTCACCGAGGTCGCCAGTGCCCCGACCACCTCCGCGGCCGTCCAGGCCCCGAGCCCGGGGCGCAGCTCGATACCGCCGGAGGACTCCTCGACGATGCCAGGGCTCGCCACGGTGGCGGCCAGCACGGCGGCCCGGGTCAGTCCGGTCTCGACCAGGGCATCGCTCACCAGCGTGCCGAGAACGCTGAGCATGTCCTCGCCGAGCTGGATGGGGCGTCGGTGCTGCAGGCGTGCCTTGCGCGTCCCGTCCAGGGAGGCGACCTCGACGACGGCGCGGTGGGCTCCGGCGTCCGCACCGATGACGGCGAAGCGGTCGAGCGCCACGGCGAACCGGATCGCCGGCCGGCCCGCCGTACCGGCGGGTTCGTGCCGATCGAGCCACCCGCGAGCCTCCAGGGTCGCCACGATGTTCGAGACCGTCGGCCGGGTCAGCGAGGTCGTCTCCGCCAGCTCGGAGATGCGCACCGGTTCGCGTAGTTGCCGCATCGCGGTGAGCACGCGCCGGGTGTTCAGCACCCGGAGGCGCGCAGTCCCGCGCGTGCTCTCGACCGTGGTCGCGTTCTTGCCGGCAGTCACCCACGCATCCTACTCAAACGAAAGATCCTTTATGAATTGACCTTGCATATGTCATGTGATCCCTGTTACACATGCTTTGTTCGCTTCCATCCCCCGCACTGAGGAGACCTGCCCATGTCCTCGTCCCACCCACCACGACGATCGCGCCCGGCCAGGCACGCCCGGCGGATGCTCGCCGGCACCGTGACCACCGCCCTCGCGCTCGGCCTCCTGGCCGTCTCCCCGGCGGTGGCCGACGAAGGCGACGTCTTCAGCTCCACCTGGGAGCTCGACGGCGACGCGAGCGACTCGGTCGAGGACCGCGACGGTGAGGTGCTGCCCGGTGTCACCTTCGCCGACGGCAGCGCCCAGTTCACCGCGGCCGACAACTCCGAGATCCGCCTCCCGTACGAGCGCAACCTCGAGCCGGGCAACGGCGAGTGGATCCTCGAGCTGACCGATGTGGTCCCCGGCACGCGCACCGGCTCCCACCAGGCGGTCGCGACCAGCCGTTCGAGCAACAACCAGGGCTGGGCCCTCTACATCATGCCCAACGGCGAGTTCCGCTTCTGGGCCCGGGTGGTGGGCCAGAGCCAGTGGGCGCAGTTCCCCACCGACGTGATCGCACAGCCCGGCACGAGCTATGACATCACCGTCACCTACACACCGGGGTCGGTGACCACCGAGATCAGCGGCGGCGCCGACGTCACCGTCACCGACGAGATCGGTATCCCGCTGATCAGCAGCGGCAACATGCCGATGCGCCTCGGCAACGGCAACGACTTCGGTGACGGCTTCTTCTACCGCGGATCCATCGGGAGCATGTCGCTCACGTCCTCCCCCAGGCAGGAGCCCTGGGCGGCGTGCGAGGCCGGTGACGGTGCCGCGCTGCCGGTGGCGACCCCAGACGCGGCCGTGCTGGATCGAGCGATCCCGGACGATGAGCTCACCCAGCTGAGCCTGGAAGCCGCGCAGAACGCCAACCGCTACATCACGACCACCTTCTGGGACGAGGAGTTCGCCTCCGAGCCCGGTGACTACATCCCGCTCTCGCGCCGGGTGGGAGCGCCTGAGTACGCACTGCGCGGTGTGTCGATGGCCGCGGTCAACATGTCGATCCTGGTCGCCACCGGCGGCTACGACCCCGAGGACACCGGCGTCAGCGAGGCCGAGGTCCGCGAGCGCATCGTGCGGATGGTCTCCTCCGCCGCCGTCGAGCACCGGTCGAACAACTCCGCCGGATGGGGACCGGAGGCGGACCGGTGGCAGGCATCGCTGTGGGCCTACTACAACGGCTTCGCCGCCTGGCTCCTCTGGGACGACTTCAGCCCGGCCCAGCAGGCCTGCGTGACCAACATGGTCGCCATGGAGGCGGACCAGATGGTCGCCCCCGAGTACTACCGCAACGCCGAGGGCACCATCGTGATCCCGGGTGACACCAAGTCCGAGGAGAACGCCTGGCGCAGCTCGCTCTCGGGCCTGGCCGCCACGATGATGCCGGGCGCGGCCAACAGCCAGGAATGGCGGTCGGACGCCATCGACCTCGCCCTGGCCGCATGGGCGACCCCGGAGGACGTCGAGAGCGACGAGGTCATCAACGGCCGCGCCCTGGATGAGCTGCTGACCGGCTCGAATGTCGAGTCCGACGGCACGGTCGAGAACCACAACCTCATGCACCCGATCTACATGCTCGCCTTCGACCAGAACGTCAACTCCGCCCTCACCCAGCAGTTGGCCGGCCAGCGGCCGGCGGAGGGCTTCTTCCACAACATCGACCTGACCTACGAGGCTTTCGTCGACCAGCAGTTCGACTCCCCGCCGTGGCAGGCGCCGGGTGGCACCATCTATGTGCCCGGTGAGTCCTCGATCTACTACCCCGACGGCAACGACTGGGGCAGCACCTTCCCGCTCTACTTCGCCCAGGGCGACGTGATCGCCGCGACCTACGGCGTCGGTGGGGACGTCAGCACCCCGCCCGCCGTCTGGGCCGAACGTCACCTGCAGGACGCGATCGACCTGCAGGACCGGTTCGAGGACGGGCGCACCTACCTCGACAACTCCGAGAGCAACTACGGGCTCCGGGAGGAGCGCACGGCCCAGATCGCCGCGCACACCTTCCTGACCCGCTTCCTCAACGCCGAGCAGGTGTGCATGACCGATCGCCCGTACACCAGCGACACCGACGACGCGTTGCTCGGTGAGCTCGAGATCGTGCGCGAGCTCATGGCGACGCCGGAGTGGGAGGAGCTCTCGACCGAGGTCCGCGAAACACTCGGGGCGGCCCTGGCCGACCTGGAGAGTGCCCGCACCGACGGCGACGACGCGACCGTGGAAGCGGCGGTGCGAGCACTCCAGCTCGAGCTCGTCGCCGCCGGGGAGGCGCCGGTTCTCACCGAGATCCGGGCGGTGCTCGACCAGGCGCAGCAGTGCACCATCGACATGCCGATCGCCATCACGGCGCCCGGCAAGGCCGACGCCGGGGATGAGATCAGCATCGGGCTCACCGGTGGCGAGCCGGACACCGAGTACCGGCTGCTCGTCGACGGCGAGGAGCTGGCGACGCTGACCACCGGAGCGGACGGGGCCGGTCTGGCCCTGCTCACGCTGCCGGAGACAGCGTCGGGCACGCTCACCATCCGCGCCGAGAACGGTGAGTCCTCGGCCGAGGCGGAGATCGTCCTCGAGGTGGTCGACCCCACCGATCCCACGGACCCCGATCCCACGGACCCCGATCCGACGGATCCGGACCCCACGGACCCGGACCCCACGGACCCCGATCCCACGGATCCGGACCCCACCGATCCGGACCCGACCGATGACGGGTCAGCGGGTGCTGGTGACGACGTGGGTGGTGACGGCGACCTGGCCGACACCGGGACGAGCCCGGCCACGGTGATCCTCGCAGTGCTCGGCGCGCTCACGCTCGCGGGCGGCACGGTCCTGCTCATCCTCCGCCGCCGGCTGAACGCCGGTCGGTAACCCTCCCGCCACAGTTCCCGCGGCGCGCACGAGCGCGCCGCGGGAACTTCCTGCCGTGCCGACGACGTCGGCACCACCCCCGGAAGGAGATGGTGTGATCGGGTACGACACGCCCGTGCGCCTGCTGGTGAACCAGATCGACCCCGACCGCCCGACCGCTCCGAGCCGGCGGCTGCTGGCGGTGCGCGAACCGCAGCGGCACGCCCTGGAGCGACTGCGCGCCTTCGCCCGGGTGCGTGGTTTCGACCGGCTCGCACCGGACGTCGACCGGGTCCTGGACGGCGATCCCCCACCGCACGGCTATGCGAGGTTCGACAGCTCCAACCACGCGATCCGGGTCATCGTCCTGTGGCCCCACTACGACGGTTCGCTGCCCTGAGGATCCGCGCCAGCTCGTCGTTCGCGCCGGTCCACGCCGCTGCCATACCGTCGCCGCCGTGGCCGTCGCCCTCGTCGATCACCAGCCGGCTCGCGGGCCACCGCCGGTGCAGCTCCCACGCCGTGCGCACCGGACCGCTGATGTCACGTCGCCCGTGGATCAGGACGGCCCGGATGTGGGCGATGCGCTCGACCCGGGCGAGCAGGGGAGGGTCGCAGAACCCGTCGTGGGCCCAGTAGTGGCTGGTCAGCACGGTGAACGCGTGCCGGAAGTCCGCATCCCGCCAGCGCGGGTCCGGCGCGAACCCACCCGCTCCGATCGAGACGTGCACGTCCTCCCACCGGGCCCACGCCTGCGAGGCCTCCTCCCGGGTGGCCGGGTCACGCAGGAGCCGCGCGTAGGCCTCCACCAGGCGGGACTCCCGACGGCGGTAGGCCGGGTCGTGCGTCTCGGCGAAGGTTGCGTAGCGCTCCCACTCCTCCGGGAAGATCATCCCGACCCCCTCGGTGAGCCAGGCCACCTCGGTGCGGGACGTCGTCGTGACGGCGAACAGGACCATGCCGAGCACCCGCTCCGGGTGCGCCTGGGCGTAGGCGATCGCCAGGGTGCTGCCCCAGGACACGCCGTTCAGCACCCAGGCGTCGATCCCGAGGTGCGTGCGCAGCTCCTCGAGGTCGGCGATCAGTCGCGGGGTGGTGTTGGCAACGAGGTCGTGGGAGGGGTCGTGAGCGAGCGGCAGCGAGCGCCCGCAACCGCGCTGGTCGAGCCCGATGACGCGGTACCGGTCCGGATCGAACCTGGAGACGTACCCGCCCTGACCGAGCCCACCGCCCGGGCCGCCGTGCAGGTAGAGGGCGGGGACGCCGTCGGGATGGCCGGACTCCTCCCACTGGAGGTGCTGACCGTCGGAGGCGGTGAGCAGGCCATGAATGCGGGGCACGGCGGGCGGGGACACGAGTGCGAGCGTAGACCCGGGCGTCGTGCGGCCAGGAGGGAGACCGAGGTGGTCAAGGCGATCGAGACGACCCTGCTCAGCCGTCGACGGCGGCCCGCAGGTCCTCGGCGGTCTCGGCCAGGTGGCGCTCCATCGCCGTGGCGGCGCCCACCGGGTCACCGCGGCGGACCGCCTCGACGACGCCGCGGTGCTGCTCGACCACGTCGTGGTGCGTCCCGCCCCGGGCGACGTGCCCGCGGATCGACTCGGTGAAAGCGTGGCCGAGGGCGTCCGAGAGCCCTTCCAGCAGCTGGCTCAGGAGTCTGTTTCCGCTGACGTGGGCGAGCGTGCCGTGGAAGGAGACGTCCGCCGTCACGTAGGCCTGCACCGACTCGGGCGAGGGTCCCTCCCGCGCGGAGTCGAGCGCGCGTGCCGCGCCGGCCATCCGCGCGATCGCCTCGTCGAGCTCGACCAGCCCCGGCTGGGTCGCGTGCCGGGCGGCATCGGCGGCACTGAGTCCCTCCAGCGAGCGGCGGATCTCCAGCAGCTCGGCCAGACCCCGGGGCTCGCGCCGGACCGAGACCGAGAAGTAGCCGGCCAGCACCGCGCTGGTGGGGTCGCGCACGACGGCTCGCCGCCCCTGGCTCACCTCGACCAGGCCGCGGGCCCCGAGCGCGCGCAACGCCTCCCGGACCGTCAACCGGGAGACGCCGAGATCGTCCGCGAGCTGCTTCTCCGCCGGGAGCCGCTCGCCCGCGGGATGTGCGAGCACGATCGCCTCGAGGCGGGAGACGACGTCGTCGAACGGCGTGGGCACGCAGCGCAACGTATCACCGGCACCGACCCGCCAACCTGTCTGATAGGTTCCGGCTGACGGACGGAGCGAGGGAGCCACCATGACGACCATCACCAAGATCGAGACCTTCCGGGTCCCCCCGCGCTGGCTGTTCCTGCGGGTCGAGACCTCCGACGGCGTCGTCGGCTGGGGCGAGCCCGTGCTCGAGGGCCGCGCGGCCACGGTCGAGGCGGCCGTGCACGAGATGGCGCCGCAGGTCATGGGCAGCGACTCGCGTCGCATCGAGGACATCTGGCAGCGACTGACCCGGTCGGCCTTCTACCGCCACGGGCCGGTCCTCAACAGTGCGATCGCCGGCTACGACCAGGCCCTGTGGGACATTGCGGGCAAGCGGCTCGGCGTGCCGGTGCACGAGCTGCTCGGTGGTGCTGTCCGGGACCGGGTGCGCACCTATTCGTGGGTGGGCGGGGATGATCCGGCCGGCGTACGTGAGCACATCCAGGCCCGGCTGGACCAGGGCTTCACCGCGGTGAAGATGAATGCCTCGGCCGCGCTGCGCCACATCGACTCCCCGGCCGCCACGGCGGGCGTGATCGAGCGGGCGCGTGCCGCCCGCGAGACGCTGGGGCCCGACGGCGACTTCGCCCTGGACTTCCACGGCCGCGTCTCCCCGGCGATGGCCCACCGGCTGCTGCCGCTGCTGGCCGAGCTCTTGCCCATGTGGGTGGAGGAGCCGGTGGTGCCCGAGCTCTCCGCCCAGCACCTGCCGGCACTGGTGGCGCGCAGCTCGGTCCCGATCGCCACCGGGGAGCGGGCCTTCTCCCGCTGGGACTTCAAGGCGCTGCTGGAGTCCGGGATCGCGGTGGCACAGCCGGACATCTCCCACGCCGGCGGGATCTCCGAGACCCGCAGGATCGCCACGATGGCCGAGACCTACGGCGTGGGCCTGGCGCCGCACTGCCCGCTCGGGCCGATCGCCCTGGCCTCCTGCCTGCAGGTCGACCTCGTCTCGGCGAACACGGTGATCCAGGAGTCGAGCCTGGGCATCCACTACAACGAGGGCTGGGACCTGCTCGACTACCTGGTCGACACGAGCCCGTTCGAGGTACGCGACGGCCACATCGACCGCCTCACCGGCCCCGGCCTGGGCGTGGAGATCGACGAGGCGGAGGTGCGCAAGGCCGCCGCCCGCGGCCACGAGTGGACCACACCGACGTGGAACCACGCGGACGGCAGCCTCGCCGAGTGGTAGGGGCCCACTGCGCCGGCGGTGGGTCGGTCAGTCGGTACTGACGAAGATGCAGAACGGATGGCCGGCCGGATCGGCGAACACGTACAGGGGTTCGTCCTCGTCGTCGGACCGGTCGAGGAGGAGTGTCGCCCCCAGCGCCAGGGCCCGTTGCCGTTGCTGCTCGAGCGCTTCAGCACCGGGCACGCTCGTGTCCAGGTGCATCATCTGTGGCGGCCGGCCATCGGGCCACACCGGGCGAGGGAGGTCAGCCACGTGCTGGAACGCGAGGTGCGGGCCTCCGCTCGGATCGCGCAGGACGAGCCAGTCCGGCTGGTGACCAGCGGCGTCGGCATCGTCGCCGGGCCGGTACTCCAAGCTGAGTAGACGGCGATAGAACTCGGCCAACGCACGCACATCGCTCGCGTCGATCACCGTCTGTCTGATGCGGGGATGTCGAACATTCGCCTCGGTCATGCGGTGCTCCTGGTCGGTGCTCCCGTTCGGTGGTGTGGGTGCGGACCCATCCTGGCCCGCACCTGGGGCCCGCCCCTCCGGACGGGCCCCAGGTCGCGAGATCAGGTGCGCTTGCGGCGTCCGGTGACGGCGGTGTAGATCACCAGGACGAGGATGGAGCCGGCGAGGGCCAGCAGCCAGGTCTGGATGCTGAAGAAGTCCTCGATGCCCTCACCGAGAAGGGCGGAGCCGAGGAAACCGCCGACGATCGCTCCGACCACGCCGATCACGAGGCTGGCGAGCCAGCCACCGACGGCACGGTCCTTCAGGATCGCCTTGGCCAGGGCGCCGCAGATGAGCCCGACGATCAGATAGCCGAGAATTCCCATGGTGTTGCCTCCTGCAGTAACTGGCCCGGGGCGGATCTCGCCCGGGCAGCACTCAACGTAGTAGTACCGAGCCGGTGGCGCGCGGTGAAAGCACTCGCCGCGCCGCACACCGCCACCGCGGGGCCGTCGATAGGGCTACTCTCTGGCTCGTGGAATCACTCGCCAGCCCGGACGTCTGGATCGCCCTCGCCACGCTGCTCGCACTCGAGCTCGTGCTCGGCGTCGACAACGTCGTCTTCATCTCCATCCTCGCCAACCGGCTCCCGGCCGAGCAGCGCCAGCGGGCGCGCGTCATCGGCCTGGCGCTCGCGCTGGTGATGCGGGTGATCCTGCTGTTCTTCGCCTCCTGGATCGTGGGCCTGACCGATCCGTGGTTCACGATCGGTGGGATCGAGGCGCTGGCCTTCTCGGGCCGCGACCTGATCCTGATCGCCGGCGGTGCGTTCCTGATCTACAAGGCCGTCACCGAGATCCACCACAAGCTCGAGGGCGCCGAGGGCGCGCAGGAAGGCACGGCCTCCCAGGCTGCCACCACCTTCGGTCGGGTGATCCTGCAGATCGTCCTCATCGACATGGTGTTCTCGCTCGACTCGGTGATCACCGCCGTCGGCATGGTCGACCAGCTGTGGGTGATGATCACCGCAGTGGTGGTGGCGATCGTGCTGATGATGTTCCTGGCCAAGTCGATCGGTGACTTCGTCGACCGCCACCCGACCGTGAAGATGCTGTGCCTGGCCTTCCTGGTGCTCATCGGCGCCACGCTGCTCGCCGAGGGCTTCGATGTGCACGTCAGCAAGGGGATGATCTACGGGCCGATCGCCTTCGCGATCGGCGTGGAGGTGCTCAACCTCATCTACCGCAACCGCAGCGCGAAGAAGGCCGGCGCGAGCCCGGAGCCGGTGCACCTCAAGGGCAAGTACCGCGAACCGCGCACCGGCGCCGGCGTCTGAGAACGCAGCCGCCGACCGCAACTGACGGGCCCCAGCGACTCCGTGCCAGATGGGGCACGGATGCCGTGCAGGCCGTCAGTTGCGTCCCGCTCCCGGCCTACAGCCACCCATACCGGTCGGCGGTGCGCGCCGCCTCCACCCGGTTCGAGGCGCCCACCTTCCCGATGGCGGAGGAGATGTAGTTGCGCACGGTGCCCTGGCTCAGGTGCACCCGCCCCGCGATCGTGGCGATCGGCTCGCCGTCCAGGCAGGCACGCAGCACCTGGGCCTCCCGCTCGGTCAAGGGGTTCGGGCCCCCGGTCAGCGACTCGGTGGCGAGGGTCGGATCGACCACTCGCCTTCCGGCATGGACTGCGCGGATCGCATCAGCCAGTTCGGTGGCGGGGGTGTCCTTGACCACGAACCCCGCGGCACCGGCCTCGAGGGCGCGCCGCAGATAGCCGGGCCGGCCGAACGTGGTGACCATCAGCGAGCGGACCTCCGGCAGCTCGGCACGCAGCTGGGCGGCCACCGCGATCCCGTCCTTCCCCGGCATCTCGATATCGAGCAGGCAGACCTGCGCCTCGTGCTCGCGGGCCGCGGCAAGTACCGCGTCCCCGGTGCCCACCTCGGCCACGACGTCGAGATCGTCCTCGAGCCGGAGCAGGGCGGCGAGGGCCCCTCTCACCAGCGCCTGGTCATCGGCCAGCAGTACGCGGATGCTCACCAGTGCACCTCCACCCGGGTTCCCCCGGCCTCGCCGGGGCTGACCGTCAGCGTGCCACCCGCGGCTCGCACCCGCTCCCGCGCACCCCGCAACCCGCCGGACTCGGTGGCCGCCCCCGGCCCCACGCCGTCGTCGATCACCTGCATCGATGCCGAGGCCAGGGTGACCTCGCAGCGGGTGGCACGGGCGTGGCGCACCACGTTCGTGACCGCCTCGCGCAGCACCCAGGCGAGCACGATGCGGTGCCGGGGGTCGACCACGGCGGGGTCGGCCGGGACCACGGCAGTGATGCCGGCGTCGATGAGCGCGGCGCGGGCGGACTCCAGCTCGTCCGCGAGCCTCGCGACCCGGAGTCCGCTCACCGTCGCGCGCACCTCGCCCAGTGCCTCCCGCGTGAGGGATCGGATCGCGGCGATCTCCGCCTTGGCAGCCTCCGGATCGGCATCGACCAGTCGCTCGGCGAGCTCGGCCTTGACGGTCACCACCGTGAGGCTGTGCCCGAGCACGTCGTGGACGTCCCGTGCCACCCGCTCCCGCTCGGCGGTCAGGACGAGCTGGTTCTCCAGCTCATCGCGTTGCTGCTGACGGCCGTCGATCCACCGGATCATGCCGACGAAGGCCGCCGTGCCGGCGGTGATCATCAGGTAGAACCACCGGTCCAGATGGTCGGTGCTGATCAGCACCACCGCCATCGCCAGCAGCAGCACCGCCACGAACTGCACCGCGCGCCGCAGCGGCTGGCTGAAGATCGCATAGGTGGCCAGGAACGTGAACATCCCGAAGGCATCCACCCCCACGGCCACGAACACCGGCACGGTCAGCACTCCGAGAATCCCCAGCAGCACGGCGGCGTGACCGTCCTGACCCAGGGTGCGCGCGTTGACGATGAAGGCGTAGACGTACAGGCCCGCGAAGGCCACGATCGCCGTCAGCGGGATCGCCGCGGCCAGACCTGTCAGCGGGGACTGCAGGATCCCGGCCACCGGGAAGGCGAGGAAGGCCAGCCACGGGGTGGCGAGCAGCCAGCTGAACCGCAGCCAGGGTGCGGGCGGCAGGGCCGGCTCCTCGAGCGCGTCGCCCGGGCCGCTGCTCGCCTCGGCCGTACCGGTGGTCGGGACCTCACTGGGCGTCGTCATGGTGGGAGTCATTGTCTCGCGCCCTGCGTTACTGACGGGAGCGGCCGCGCCGCACCAGCAGCACCGCCCCGACGGCGAAGATCAGTGTCCAGGCCACGGAATTGGCCAGCAGCACCCACAGCGGGTCCGACCCGCCGACGCCGTCCGTGGCCACCAGGGCGCCGTCGGTGAGCGGGAAGCGGGCGAGGCCGATGATCCCGTACAGCGGGGTGAACTTCGCGATCGTCAGCATCGCGCCGCTCAGGGGGAAGAAGATGTTGCCGAGGAATGCCAGGATCACCAGGGCGCCACTGGCCGCCCCCACCGCCGCCTCGCTGCGGAACAGCAGGCCCACGATGAGGCCGTACAGCGAGAAGACCGCCGCCCCCAGCATCACGATCGCGGCGCTCGCGGCCCACACCCACCCGGGTGCGCTGGAGCCGGTGAACGCGCCGATCACGTACACCAGGCCGATCGGGATCAGCGAGATCGTGAAGGCCACGGTCGTCTTCACCGTGACGTAGCGCGCATCCGACATCGGCGTCAGGCCGAGCTGGCGACCCCACCCCTGCATCCGCTCGACGGCGGCCATCCCGCCTACGCCAGTGGTCGCCGTCACGGCCCCGAAGGCCGCCATCGAGATCATCGTGTGCATGGAGACGTTGCCGTTGCCGATCGGGTAGGCGCCGTAGTCCATTGAGGCGCCGAAGACGATGAAGAAGAACGCCGGCATCACCGCGATGAAGAACATGCTGACCAGGTCCCGGCTCACGCGGGCGAGCTCGATGCGCAGGTAGGTGGTGTTCATCGGGTGGCTCCTTGGGTGAGAGTGGTGAAGGCGTCGTCGAGCGAGCCGGAGGTGACGAGCAGGTCGGTGCCGCCCAGGTCGAGCACGGTGCGGGCCAGGGCGTCGGAGTTGGTGGCGTGCAGGTGCACGCGTTCGCCGTCGTGCTCGCCGGAGGTGACGAGCTCGAGGTCGCGCAGGCGAGCCAGGGCACCGGACGGGTCGCCGAACGCGGCCGAGACCCGCCGTCCGGTGGCGCGGGCACGGATCTCCTCCGTGGTGCCGTCGGCCACGACGCGCCCGCCTGCCACCATCACGATCCGCTGTGCGAAGGCGTCGGCCTCCTCCAGGTAGTGGGTGGCGAAGACGACCGTGCGCCCGTTCGCCGCCTCGGCGTGCATCGTGCGCCAGAACTCGCGCCGGGCGGTCACATCCATCCCGGCGGTGGGCTCGTCGAGGATCAGCAGGTCCGGGTCGGGCAGCAGCGCGAGGGCGAAGCGCAGCCGCTGCTGCTCCCCGCCGGAGCACTTGGACACCTTCCGGCCGGCGATGTCGGTCAGGCCCGCGCGCTCGAGCACGCTGCCGACTCCGGCGTGGTCGGCGTAGGTGGAGGCGATCAGCCGGATGGTCTCGGCCACGGTGAGGTCACGCAGCAGCCCCCCGGTCTGCAGCACGGCCGAGACCCGGCCGGTGGCCACGGCGCGGCGGGGCTGCTGACCGGCCACCGTCACCGTGCCCGCGGTGGGGTCGGTCAGGCCGAGCACCATGTCGAGCGTGGTGGTCTTGCCGGCGCCGTTCGGTCCGAGGAAGGCGACGATCTCGCCGGTCCGGATGGTCAGGTCGATCCCGTCGACCGCACGGACGGGCCCTGCGGCGGACCGGAACTCCTTGACGATGCCGTCGAGCTCGACGGCCGGTGATGTGCTCATACCCCCACGGTGGCGCCGCGGAGGTGTCCACCGCGAGGGGGTGCTGTCACGAGCTCCGTGTGACAGGTGTCATCCGATCGCTCCCGTCACCCGACGGCGCGCACCTGTTCCACCTGCCCCGAGGCCACCGACCGCTGCGCCGCCGTCACGAGCGCGAGGGTGCGCGCACCGACGCGGCCGTCCGGTTGCGGGGCGGTCCCGGTGCGGACCGCCTCGAGGAAGGCGGTGATCAGCCGGGCGTCGAGGTCGGTGCTGTAGGCCTGCCAGATCGAGCCGTCGGAGTCGTAGCCGCCCACATGGCCGGCGAACGGGTCGATCCGCATCGACCCCTCGGTGCCCTGCACCTCGAGCGTCAGCCCGCCCCAGGTCGGTGCCGAGTCCGGGACCGACCACGAGCAGTCGATCTGCGCGATCACGCCACCGGGGTAGCACGCCGAGACCACGCCCCCGGTCTCGACCCCGGCGTCCGGGTGCAGGATCTGGTTGGTCACCGCGTGCACCCGTTCGGCCGGCTCGCCCAGTAGTGCGTCGAGCAGGTCGGCCACGTGCACCACGTGGTCCATCATCGCCCCACCCCCCGAGCGCTCCGGGTCGGTGAACCAGGAGCGCTCCTGTGGCCGCGGCATCTTGCCGTTGTTGGTGCCGTGCACCGACATGATCTGCCCGAGCTGGCCGGCACGGACCCGCGCGAGCAGGTCCTCGACCACCGGCGCGAACCGCACCGGGTAGGCGGTCATCAGGATCCGGCCCGCGGCCTCCGCGGCGGCCACCATCGCCGCGGCGTCCTCGTCACTGGTGGCCAGCGGCTTCTCGCACAGCACGTGCGCCCCCGCCGCCAGCGCCTGCTCCGTCAGCTCGCGGTGGGCGGTGTTCTCCGCACAGATCACGACGGCGTCCGGGGCCTGCGCCAGCACGCTCGCCACGTCCGGGAGGTACTCCAGACCGAGGTCGGCGGCGAGCTCGGCGCCGCGCCGGGTGCCCGGGTCCGGAGCGCCGGTGTCGGTCCCGATCACGCGGATCCCGGGCTGCGCCCTCAGGTAGGCGGCGTAACCGTGGACGTGCGGGTGGGCGAAGGACAGGATCGCGACGGTCAGCGTCATCGGCGGGCCTCCTCGGTGGTGGGTCGGCCGGTGGCCGGAGCGTCCGCGTCCGATCCGGCAAGCGCGACCACCGCGCCGGTCCGGATGGATTCGTTGGCGGCCTCGGCCAGGCGTACGGCGGCGATCCCGTCCGGTCCGCCCACCTGTGCCGGTGAACCCTCCCGGATGGCCCGGGCGAAGTCGACGATCTGGGTGGTGTAGGGGCTGGTGGCCACGTCCGCCGGTGGCAGGTAGCCGCCTCCGGGGGTCGGCGGCAGGTGCAACCGCACGCCGTCCTCGCGGGCCGAGTCGTGCCGGAGCAGACCGTCCCGCCCGGCCAGCTCGAAGGAGGAGGAGAACGGCAGGTGCGGGTGGCCCCACACGCCGAAGCAATGGCTGATCGCGCCGGAGGCGTGGGTGAGGGTGACGGTGGCGCTCGCGGTCCGGGCGCTGTCGGCGGTGCGCGTGACGGACTGGGCGAACACCTCGGTGACCGGGCCCGAGAGCCAGGTGGCCTGGTCCAGGTCATGGATCATCTGGTCCATGACGATGCCCCCGGAGCGCGGGACGTCGAAGAACCAGTCCTGCGCCGGAGCGGCGCTGACCCGCCGGAAGCGGCTGACGGCCGGCGGTCCGATCCGGCCTGCCGCCACGGCGGCGTGGGCCGCGGCGTAGGCGGGGAAGTAGCGCACCACGTGCGCCGGGAACAGCCGCACGCCTGCCTGCTCGGCGGCCTCGACCATCACGGTGGCGTCGTGGGAGGTGAGGGCAAGCGGCTTCTCGCAGACCACGTGCTTACCGGCGGCGATCGCGGCGAGGGCGAGGTCGGCATGGGTGGCGGTCGGGGTGACGACGTCGACCACGTCGACCCGGTCGAGCAGCTCCTCCAGGCTGTCGGTGACCGTGCCGCCGAAGCGGGCGACCAGGTCCGGCGCCCCGCGGGTGGAGTGCACGAGCAGCTCGGCACCGAGGCTTCGCCAGGCGGGGGCGTGCACGCCCGCGATCCCGCCGGCGCCGAAGAGACCCACGCGCAGCGCGGGAGCGGGAGGGGTCATGAGGTCGTCCTTCGGTCGAGGTCCGGTGCCGGGACCTCCCGCGGAGCGGAGCCGGCCCGCAGCGACTCGGTGGCCGCCACGGCAGTGGCGACGGCGTGGCGCGCCGCCAGCGGGGAGGTGAGGGTGGGTGCGCCGTCGGTCACCATGGCGAGGAACTCCGCCACGGTGCGCGCGTCGGCGTCGCCGTGCCCGCCCTCGTCGCCGGTGATCGGGTACTCGGCGTCACCGTCGGGCCGGTAGCCCGAGCGTCGGTTCCACACCCGCACCACGCCGCCCTCGCCGTCGCCGAAGTTCTCCAGCCGGCCCTCGGTGCCGATCACGGTGTAGTTGCGCCAGTAGTCGGGGGTGTAGTGACACTGCTGATACGAGGCGTGGACGCCGTTGTCGAGCTGCATCTGGACCATCGACAGGTCCTCGACGTCGATGACGGGGTGCAGCTCGCGCTGGCTGAGTGGCGGCCAGTTCTCGAGGGAGAACCAGTCCGCCATCCGGCGATCGGAGTTGTCGCGGCGGTCGGTGACCTGGTCGTAGAGGGTCAGGCCGCCCATCCCGGTGACGCGGGTGCTGTAGCCGCCGGCCAGATGGTGGATGACGTCGATGTCATGAGCACCCTTCTGCAGCAGCAGGCCGGTGCTGCGGGCGCGCTCGGCGTGCCAGTCCTTGAAGTAGTAGTCGCCGCCGTGGCCCACGAAATGGCGGCACCAGACGGCCTTGACCTCGCCGATCTCGCCCCGGTCGATGATCTCGCGCATCAGCCGCACCACGCTCATGTGTCGCATGTTGTGGCCCACGTACAGGGGTGTCCCGGTGCGGGTGGCCACGGCCAGGATCCGGTCGGCGTCCGCCGTCGTGATCGCGAGCGGTTTCTCGCAGAACACGGCGATCCCGGCCTCCAGCAGCGGGATGGTGACCTCGGCGTGGGTGTCGTCGGGGGTCAGGACCAGGGCCGCTGTGACGGCGCCGGGGGCCTCGAGGAGGTCGGCGACGGTGGCGTACTGCACGGGTTCGCCGGGCAGGAACTCAGCCGTGCGGGCGCGCGCTTCGGTATCGGGATCGACGAGAGCAGTGGCACGGCCGACCGGGTCGACGTGCCGCGCGAGCGAGGCTCGGGCGCCGCAGCCGATGACGGCGACGCGCACGGGCGCTGATTCCGGCGGCGGGGGAATGCTCATCGGTCCATCCTGCCTCGTGCTCGCCAGGAGCAGGAAGAGGGGGTCGGCTCACTATCCTGTTCAGGTGGAGGACTTCTGGCAGTTCGTCGGCGGCTACTGGTGGCTGGTGTTCCCGCTCGCCGGGATCACGGGCGGCTGGTTCAAGGGCGTCCAGAAGTGGGACGAGCGCCGCCGCCGGGACAAGCTGGAGATGTACCGGCTGAAGTACGGCGCACAGCACAGCGCGGCCACTCCACCCCATGCGCCGGATCAGCCGGCGGCACCCGCGCAGGTGCGCACCCGCGAGATCGAACGCGTCCTGGCCGACCACGACGAGGTGAACCGCCGCTGGCTCGCCTATGAGCTCGACGTCGCCAAGCTGATCGACTACCCCGTCATGACCGACATGCGCGAACAGGTCACCGCCGACTTCCACCGCGCCAAACGCAACGCTGATGGCCTGCGGCCGGACGACACCGAGGAACTGCGCGACCCGGACGCGCTCTCGCGCTACCGCGACGCGGTCCGCGACTACCAGCTCGCCTTCGACATCGCCGAACGTGAGGCGCGGCGCCGACGCACGTCCGACTTCTCCGAGACCGAGCGGGCATCGTTGAACCGGGCCAAGCAGCTGCTGGCGCTCGCTGACGACACCGGCGCCACCCAGGCCGAACGCCAGTCCGCCTACCGCCGCGCCACCCGTGAACTGGAGGGGCTCATCGCCCTTCCCGAAGCGACCACCGGCGCGCTCGAGCAACGGATCGCGGGCGCCCTGCCGTCGCGCCCCCAGGTCGATCGGCCCGAGCGCCCGACGGCGTAACGACCGCGAGGGTACCTCTCAGGTCAGGCGGTCGAAGTCGCCACGCACCCAGGCGATGTGCCGCTCAGCTGATCTTCGCAACACCTCCTGCCCGTCGGAGTCGATCGCGTTGCCGAAGTTCCCGACGATCCGGTCGAAGGTCAGCGAGGCGAGCTGGGCCGCGATCCGTTCCACCACCGCCGCCGAGAGCGGGATCTTGTTCGGGTAGCTGCGCAGGAACCCCACCGAGGCCCGGTCCGGGTTGGGGAAGATCGTGTCCCCGGTCAGCAGCAGTCCCCGCCCACCGGCCCCGGCGCCCCAGTGGACCACCGTGCTCCCGGGGAAGTGCCCGCCCACCTGGTGCAAGGTCAGACCCGGCGCCACCTCGCGGGTGCCCGACCAGAACCGGACCCGGTCACTGGAACGACCGAGCCATCCGGCATCGGACTCGCACACCAGCACCTCGGCGTCCAGCTCACGGGCCCACTCCACCTGGACGCCGAACATGTGCGGGTGGCTGGCGGCCACCGCCAGGACCGGACCGTGCTCGCGTACCCGGGCGACGCCGTCGTCATCCAGATAGCCCGGCGGGTCCCACAGCAGGGAACCGCCGGGGGCACGGACCAGTTGCGCGGTCTGCCCGATCCCGACGGCGTCCCGGGTGCTGAGGCCGTGCACGTCCGGTTCGGTCTCGGTCCAGGTCAGCGTCGTGCCGGCTGCGCGCAGCTCGGCCACCGTGGTCCATCTCTGCCCGTCGGCCGGGACGTACTGGCGCTCGTCGGCGCAGATGGGGCATACCGCCGGGACCGGTTCGTCGTACTCCACCGCGCAGGTGGCACAGATGAGCATGGGCCGATCATGGCGTGTAGGCGGCGGGAGCGCGAGCCTGTGCCGGGTGCGCATGGTCGCTGTAGCGTGGCGAGGAACCAGCACACCCGCTCGGACCCGGAGGAAGCCATGGCTCGCGTCGTCGTCATCGGAGGAAGCGGCCACGTCGGCACCTACCTCGTGCCCCGTCTGGTCGACGCCGGCCACGAGGTGATCAGCGTCAGCCGCGGCAAGGCCACCCCCTACACGCCCCACGCCGCCTGGGAGCGCGTCGAGCAGGTGGTCCTGGACCGCGACGTCGCCGAGCGGGACGGCGCCTTCGGTGGCGCGATCGCGGCGCTGGAGCCGGATGTGGTGGTGGACCTGATCTGCTTCACCCTCGACAGTGCCCGCGAGCTGGTCGAGGCCCTGCGTGGCCGCGTCCAGCACCTCCTGCACTGCGGCACCATCTGGGTCTACGGGCACAACGCCACCGTCCCCGCCACCGAGGACCATCCGCTCAACCCGTACGGGACCTACGGCGTCCAGAAGGCGGCCATCGAGACCTACCTGCTCGACGAGGCACGCCGCACGGGCCTACCGGCCACGGTGATCCGGCCCGGCCACATCTGCGGCCCCGGATGGGTGCCGCTCAACCCTGCCGGGCACTTCGACCCGGAGATCTTCTCCCGCATAGCTCGCGGCGAGGAGCTGGTGCTGCCCAACCTCGGGCTCGAGACGGTCCACCACGTCCACGCCGACGACGTCGCGCAGATCTTCGAGCGCGCGATCGCCGGGTGGGGCGCCGCGGTGGGGGAGGCCTTCAACGCCGTCTCGCCTCAGGCGGTGAACCTGCGCGGCTACGCCGAGCACATGTACCGGTGGTTCGGGCAGGAGCCGCGGGTGAAGTTCCAACCACTCGATCAGTGGTCGGTCGCCCAGGACCCCGACGACGCTCGCGCCACGCTCGACCACATCGGGCGCTCCCCCTCGCACTCGATCGAGAAGGCGGTGCGGCTGCTCGGGCACACGCCGCGCTACTCGACGTTCGCCGCTATCGAGGAGTCCGTCACCCGGCTCCTCGCCGACGGGCGGGTCCGCCGGGACTGAGGGCACGAGCACGGCGGCCGCGGCAGGACAGCCTCGTCGATGTCGGTGCCACTGGCTAGGCTCCGGCTATGCCCGCCCCGCCGCTGCCCGAGCTCCTGCTCCCCGATCCCGCCACGTGGCGGGAGTGGCTGATCGCGAATCACGCCGCCTCGCCCGGCGTCTGGCTGGTGCTGGGCAAGAAGGGCGGCAACGTCACCACGGTGGCCTACGAGAGCGCGGTGCTGGAGGCGTTGTGCGTCGGCTGGATCGACGGGCAGGCGAAGTCCCGCGACGCAGCCACCTCGCTCCAGCGCTACACCCCGCGTCGCCCGCGCAGCCGCTGGTCGGCCAAGAATGTCGAGCGTGTGGCACGCCTCGAGGCCGAGGGGAAGATGCTTCCCGCCGGCCGCGCCGCCGTCGAGGAGGCCAAGGCGGACGGCCGCTGGGAGGCGGCCTACGCCGGCCCGGCGAGCGCCGTCGTGCCGGAGGATCTGACGGCCGCGATCGCGGCGAACCCGGACGCCCAGGCGATGTTCGAGGTGCTCACCTCGCAGAACCGCTTCGCGCTGATCTACCGGATCGAGAACGTGAAACGGGCCGAGACCCGCGAACGCAAGATCACCGAGTTCGTCGCCATGCTGGCCCGGCACGAGACGCTGCACCCGCAGAAACGGATGCCGACGGACTGAGTCAGGCCAGCCAGTCCTCGACCTCCAGGCCGGGCACGCGAGTGAACTCCCGGGTGTTGTTCGTGACGAGCACCAGCCCGAGTGAGCGCGCATGTCCGGCCAGCAGGCTGTCGAACGGACCGATCGGAGCCCCGGCAGACGCCAGGACCGCACGGATCCGTCCGGCGTGCATGGCCGCGATCGTGTCGAACTCCAGGATCTCGACGAGCGAGAGCAGTTCGTCAACCGCTTGCCGATTCCGCAGCGGCTCCTGTGAACGCTCGACGCCGTACTCCAGCTGCATCTCGCTGATCGTGGAGACGGCGATCCGGCCCTCGGCGGCACGCAGCCGGGGGTGCGCACGCTCAGCCTGGCCACGCAGGAGGGCGACGAGCACGTTGGTGTCGAGCAGGTAGAGCGTGCTCACAACCCGGGCCGCTCCTCTGCAGTGCCCTGGTCGCGGTCGGCGAGGAAGTCGGCGCTCGTGCGCAGGCCGTGCTCGAACCACTCGTCCCAACTGGACCCCACGGGCTCGATCACGCGGCTGCGCCCGATCACGCGCACATTCACCTCGCGGACGTCCTCCGGAAGTGCAGCAGCCTTCGGCAGGCGGACGGCCTGCGTCCGGTTGTTTCTGAACACCGTGCTCCGCATGCGACCTCCTGGGTGTATATGGCGCCAGTATATACGCTCAGCCCGTCTCCCGGATCGGTCGCTTCGCCCGCAGCGTGAAGATCGCATAGGCCACGATCACCACGAAGCAACCCGCCGGCACCACGTAGGAGAACGCCGAGCCGACCGAGTCGACCAGCTGGCCCTGCAGCAGCGGCACCGTCGCCCCGCCGACGATCGCCATCACCAGACCGGCGGCGCCGAACTTGGTATCGCCCCCCAGCCCTTCCAGCGCGATCCCGTAGATCGTCGGGAACAACAGCGACAGGCACGCCGAGAGCGACACCACCGCCACCAGCCCCACCATCCCGGGGAAGGCCACCGCGACCACGCACAGCACCACGCCGAGGGAGGTCATCGTCAGCATCAGCACCCGGGAGTCGATCCTGCCCATGAGTGCCACCATCGTGAACCGTGCCACCAGGAACACCAGCAGGCTCGCCTGCAACCACCAGTTGGCCGCCGTCGGGCTGGCCTCGATCTGGTCGCGGGCGTAGGTGATGGTGAACGTCCAGATGCAGGTCTGGGCGGCCACGTTGAAGAACTGCGCGACCACGCCGAAGGAGTAGTGCGTGTTGGTGACCAGCCGCTTCACCCGGGAGGAGGAGCCCCGCGGGTCCACCTCGCCGCTGGACCCCACCTTCAGCCCGGGCACGCGCGTGACGGCGATCCCCACCCAGATCAGCAGCAGGACCACCGCGAGGCCGACGTAGGGGGTCATCACGGCATCGAGCTCCGTGGTCAGCAGCGCCTCCCGTTCGACGGGTGGCAGCTCGTCGCGCTCCTCGGCGGTGAGGGTGCTCAGGTTCGGCGCGATCAGCAATGCCGCCAGCAGCACGCCGGTGTTGGTGCCGACCGGGTTGAAGGCCTGCGCGAAGTTCAGCCGCCGGGTCGCGTTGGACTCGGGGCCCATGCTCATCACGTACGGGTTGGCGGAGGTCTCCAGGATCGACAGCCCCGCGGCGAGCGCGAAGATGGCGGCGAGGAAGAAGCCGAACGTCTGCGCCTGTGCGGCGGGCAGGAACAGGAAGCCGCCGGAGGCCGCCAGGCCGAGCCCGAGCAGCACCCCCACCTTGTAGTTGAAGCGCTGGTTCACGAACGCCGCGGGCAGCGCCAGGAGGAAGTAGGCGCCGTAGTACGCCGACTGCACCAGCGTGGCCTGCACGGTCGACATGTCGTCGAAGACGGCGGTGAACGTGGACACGAGCGTGTCGGTCATGTTCGCCGCCGTGCCCCAGGCGGCGAAGCACGCCACCAGCAGCACGAACGGCACGAGCATGCCGGGATGCAGGAACCGGGCGCGCTCGTGGCTGAGATTCGTCTCGGTCGAGCTGGTGCTCATGAGGGCTCCTTCGCCCGTCGGGTGCTGGCAGTCAACCACGGCCGCCGGGCCGTGTCCCGCTGCACCAGGATCCTGATCGCCGATCGGGCCTTGACCGACGAAGTTACTCGAGTAGATTGGAGTCGACCCCACGCTCGAAGGAGATCCATCCCATGACGTTCTCGCTCGGATTCATCGGCGCCGGACAGTTCGCCGGCAGCTTCGCCAAGCTCTTCCAGGCCCACCCGGGTGTCTCCCGGGTCACCGCCACCGACCTGCTCGCCGAGCGCGCCGCCGCGTTGCACGCCGACCTCGGTCTGGCCGGCGTGGTCGATGACGCCGGCGCGATGCTCGCCAGCGATGTGGACGCCGTCGCGATCTTCACCCAGCGGTGGACGCACGGCCCCCTCGTGGTCAAGGCGCTGCGCGCCGGCAAGCACGTCTACTCGGCCGTGCCGATGGCCTTCACGAGCGACGAAATTGCGGAGATCGTCGAGACGGTCAAGGAGACCGGCCTGACCTACATGATGGGGGAGACCAGCCAGTACAACCCCACCACGGTGCTGGCGCGGCAGAAGTTCGCCGAGGGCGCGTTCGGGCAGGTCTTCTACGCCGAGGGCGACTACGTGCACGACATGGACCACGGCTTCTACGCCGCCTACCAGTACAGCGGCGGCGCCGACTGGAAGCGCACCGCCAGCTACCCGCCGCTGATGTACCCCACCCACGCCCTGGGCGGGGTGCTGGGCGCCTGGGGCACCCACGCCGTCAGCGTCAGTGCGATCGGGGTGCCCGACCGCCGTGGCGACGGCGTCTTCGACCGTTCCGTGAGCATGTTCGACAACGACTTCTCCAACGCCACGGCGTTCTTCGAGACCGCCGACGGCGGCAGTCTGCGCACCAACGAGTTCCGCCGCGTGGGCCTGGCCGAGGGCGTGCCGGAGTCACGATTCACCTTCTACGGCACCGAGGGGATCCTCGAGCAGAGCGCCGCCGCGACCGTCTGGCACGAGCGCTCGGGTGAGCTGAAGGACGTCTCGGACCTGGTGCGTCCCGGCCACGCGGACATCGACGCCGCGGAGGCCGAGCGCCTCGCGGCGGTCGACCCGCGCCTGCACGACTCCTTCGTCTCCGGCCACGCCCCGGTGCACGACACCTCCGACCTGCCGCCCGAGCTGGTGGGGATGGGCAACGGGCACATGGGCAGTCACCAGCTGCTGGTGCACGACTTCGTCACCGCCGTGAACAACCAGGCGCTGCCGCCGGTCAACGCCTGGGTCGCCGCCCGCTACACGCTGCCCGGGATCGTGGCCCATGAGTCCGCGCGGCGGGGTGGCGAGCGCCTGCGCATCGACGATCTCGGTGACGCGCCCCAGTGAGCCGGGCGAGCAGCCACCGGTGAGTCCTCGATGAGCCCGACGGGCCGGGTGACCCGCGCGGAGGTGGCCGCCCGCGCGGGGGTGAGCACCGCCGTCGTGAGCTACACGCTCAACGGGGGTCCGAAGAACGTGGCGCCGGCCACGCGCGATCGCGTGCTCGCCGCCGTGCGCGAGCTCGGCTACCGGCCCAACGCCACCGCGCGGGCGCTGCGGCTGGGCAGCACCGGGCAGATCGGGCTCGTCGTGGCCACGATGAGCAACCCGTACTTCGGTCAGCTCACCGACGAGACCGAGCGCGCGGCGGCCGCCCGTGGCCTGGCCCTGCTGGTGCGCACCAACTCCGCCCGTGACCTGACCACCGCCGTGGAGCAGCTCGCCGAACGTCAGGTCGACGGCCTGCTCATCGCCCAGTCGATGGACGAGGCCAGCACCGCCGCGGTGAGGGCCACCGGGGTGCCCACGGTCCTGATCAACGAGGCCACCGCCCCCGACGGCGTGGCCAGCGTCGGGGTGGACCGCTTCGGCGGTGCCCGTACGGCCGTGGAGCACCTGCTCGGCCACGGGCACCGGTCGGTCGCCTTCATCGGCGCGGCCCCGGGCGAGGATCGCCGTCGTGGTTGGTCGGATGCCCTGCGCGCGGCCGGGCTGGGCGAGGGTCCGGCGGTCGAGGCGGAGTACTCGCGGGAGGGCGGTTACCGTGGCGCCCGCCGGCTCCTGGCGCTCGACCAGCCCCCGACGGCGCTGCTCGCCGGGTCCGACGAGCAGGGGCTGGGGGCACTGCTGGCCCTGCACGAGGCGGGCGCGCGTGTCCCGGAGGACGTCGCGGTGGTGGCCTTCGACGGGTCGATCGCCTCCGCCTATGCGTGGCCGCCGCTGACCACCGTCACCCAGCCGACGCAGGAGATGGTCGGGCGTGCCCTCGACCTCCTCCTCCAGCCGGGGGAGCCGCAGCAGAGCATCCTGGCACCGGCCCTGGTCCGCCGGCGCAGCTGCGGGTGCTGAGCTGGCTGTGATGTCAGCTAGCCCCGGTCGGTCGCAAGCCCTGCCAGGACCGCCGGGACCGGTCCGTCGCAGAGCACCCCGAGGCGACGGGTGGGCCGGGTCATCGCTACATACAGGGCGTTGAGGCCACGGGGCCCGGAGAGGATCGTGCCCGGGTCGGCCACCACCACGGCATCGAACTCCAGCCCTTTCGCCTGGGCCGGCGTGATCACCACGCACGGCGCCGCGAGGTCCAGGTCCGGCCCGAACGAGGCGCCGGGCAGGGCGATGGTCACCGCCATCGCGATCTCCGCCAGCCGCTCCCCGGGGGCGATCACCGCGAGCGTGCCCGCGCCCACGGCCCGTCGCTCCGCCACGACAGCGTCGGTCAGCGCGCCGGTGAGGTCGCCGCGGGAGGATCTCAGCCACGGCTGCGCGCCGTCCGCCCGGGCGCAGCGCGGTGGGCTCGCCGCAGGGTCGAGCGCGTGCAGGACGGCGTCGGCCGCGGTCATCAGCGCCCCCGGGGTGCGGTAGCTGATCGTCAGTTCCTCCCGCACCCACCGCCGCGACGGCTGCGTACGCGCGAGAGCCTCCCAGGAGGTGGTCCCCGCCACGGACACGGTCTGGTGCACGTCACCGACCACGGTCATCGAGCCGCTCGGCACCCGCCGCAACACCATTCGCCACTGCATGGCGGTCAGCTCCTGCGCCTCGTCCACGATCACATGCCCGTACGCCCAGGAGCGATCGTCGGCGGCCCGTTCGGCCAGCGGGCGCGTGTCCCGCTCGGCGAAACGGTCGGCCAGCTCCTCGGCGCTGACACCGCCGCCCGCCCCCTCGGCGGCAGCGATCACCTGCCGGGCGTGGCGCAGATCGGCGCCACGCCGGCGCCGCTGCTGCTCGAGTCCGGCCGACTCGTCCTCCCCCAGCAGCTCCGCCGCCTCGTCCAGCAGCGGGATGTCGCCACTGGACCAGCCCGGTCGCGGCGCGCGCAGCAGCGCCCGGCGGTGATCGTCGTCGAGCAGGCCGGCGCCGGCCTCGGCCAGCCGGGCGCCGCCGGTCAGCAGCTCGGTCACGAGGGTCTGCGGATCGAGGGTCGGCCAGAGCGCCTCGAGCGCCGCGGCCACGTGCGGGTCGGCGGCGAGCTCACGCCGCACCCGCGGCGCCTCGTGCCGGGCCGCCAGACCGGTCACCTCGGTCCCCGCCCCCGCCATCGCGGCCGGCAACTGGTCCGGTGAGCGCCGCAGCGCCGCATCCACGCCGGCGATCTCCGCCTCGAAACCGCGATCGGCGTCGTCGTAGAGCTGCCGCTCGCGGGCCAGCACCTGCGTCAGGAGATGATCGAGGACCTCGCTGCGGAACGTGCGCCGGGCGACGTTGTGCGGATATCCGGTCCGCCGTGCCCGCTCGACGGCGGCGCCGATGGTCCTCGCGGTGAGCACGTACTCGTCGCCCTGGTAGACCAGCCGGACGTCATGGCCTGATCCCTGGCGGGCACGCACGGCCGCGCCGACGACGTCGGCCATCACCGGCAGGGCCTTCACCGCCGCCGCCGCGATCGGCTCCGACCTGTCCGCGAGCAGGCCCGGGACCAACCCGTCGACGGTGGCCAGCACCGCCTGGTTCTCGCCGAGCGAGGGCAGCACGTCAGCGATGTAGTCCAGGAAGGCCGAGGTCGGCCCCAGCACCAGCACGCCCCGCTCGGCGAGCCTCGGGTGGCCGTAGAGCAGGTAGGCGGTGCGGTGCAGCGCCACCGCCGTCTTCCCGGTGCCCGGCCCGCCCTGCACCACCAGCGTGCCCTCGGCAGGGGAGCGGATGATGCGGTCCTGCTCGGCCTGCAGGGTGGCGACGATGTCGTTCATGCGACCGCTGCGCTCGGCGGTCAGCGCCTCGATCAGGGCGCCCTCGCCGACCAGGCCCGAGCCCTCGGCCTCGACGGTGGTGTCGAGCAGCTCGTCGTTGATGCTGACCACCCGGCGGGCGCGGGTGCGTAGGTGACGCCGGCGGACCACGTCGGTACGCCCAGCCGGTGTGGCCCGGTAGAAGTCCGCCGCCGCCGGTGCGCGCCAGTCGACCAGGAGCGTGTCCAGCTCGGCCGATCGCAGGCCGATCCGGCCGACGTAGGTGGTCGTGCCGTCCCGGCGGTCCAGCCGGCCGAAGCACAACGACTCCTCGGCGCTGGCCAGACTCGTCAGCCGATCCTGCAGTCGTGCGACCCTGGCGTCGCGGTCGAGGAGGTCACCCGGGCGGCTCGCCGGCTCACGGCGGACTCTGCTCAGCTCCTCCTCGACCCCGCCGCGCAGGGCGTCCAGGCGTACGTACAGCCGGTCCACGACCGTCTGCTCGATCCTGATCTGCTCGTCCATCGCTCCCTCGCGACCCGTCCCGGCCGGTGGGTCAGGCGCGCCGGTTCGGTCCCGAGGTGTCCGAGAGCTCGTCGAACGTCATCCGCTTCAGCGGGGAGCCGACCAGGAAGGCGGCCCGAGCCAGGGCCATGCTGCCGATCGCCGACGTGCCGAGCTGCAGCAGGACGATCACGATCACCTTGATCAGGTCGGGGATCGTCGGTTGCAGCAGCAGCGATCCCGTCACCACCAGCACGATGCCCACGCCGCCGGCCGTGCCGACCGCCGAGGCGCGGGTGTAGGCGTCGGGGAAGCGCAGGATCCCCAGCGCGGCGGAGGCCAGCACCAGCGCACCCAGGACGATGGCGATGTTGCCGATCACGGACAGTACGGTGGTCATCTCTTCCCTCTCGTGAGCGCACGACCCAGTGCGAGCGCGCTGAGGAAGCCCACCAGCGCCCCGACGAGGACGATGTCGAAGGTGTACGCGCTCGCGGTCCGCACACCGAACAGGGCCACCAGCCCGACGATGCCGAACATCAGCAGGTCCGAGGCGATCGCGCGGTCGGCGTCCGTCGGGCCCTTGACCATGCGGTAGGTGGTGGTCAGGCAGGCCAGCACGATGATGGCGATGGCGATGTCGACGCCGATCATCGTCCATCACCCCGCCTGCGGACCGCGTGGAGCATGCGGGACTCCATCTCCTCCAGGTCCGAGCGCAGGTCCTCGGCGCCCGAGTTGTACATCCCGTGCACGAAGAGCACCCGCGTGCCCGAGCCGACGACGTTGGTGCCCAGGGTCAGGGTGCCGGGCGTGAGCGTGATCAGCGCGCCGAGCAGTGTCACCTCGCCGTCGGTGCGGCACCGGGTGGGCAGCCGCACGATCCCGGGTGTGGAGTTCTGCCCGGGCGTGACGTTGTCACGCAGGACGGTCAGGTTGCAGACGATGACCTCCTTCGCGAACCAGAGTGCGAAGACGAGCAGCCGCCCGGGCCAGGTCAACCAGGTCATGAGCCCCTCACCGCCTCGACGTAGCTGGTCGTGTCCATCAGGCCTTCCGCGGCGGTCGCCGACAGCGACATCAGCACCTCGGCTCCGATCCCCAGGGTCAGCGTGAGCGCTGCCAGGGCGACGGCGGGGGCCGCGAGCGCGACGCCGATACGAGGCCGGACGGCGGTCTGCGTGCTCGCGCCCGCACCGCGGGGGCCGTCGTCGGCCTCGTCGTTGTCGTCGGCCTCGGTGGGCTTGCCCCAGAACACCCCGGACCAGATCTTGAGCATCGACAGCAGGGTCACGATGCTGACCACCAGCATCACGACCACCGCCACGATCTGGCCGTCGTCGAGCGCCGCGAGGATCAGCGAGAGCTTGGCGACGAATCCGGAGAACGGGGGGATCCCGGCGAGCGAGAGGGCTGCCACGAAGAAGGCGACCGCGATCACCGGTTCACGGCGGCCGATTCCGCCCACCTGGCCGAGATTGCCGGTGCCGTACCGCACCTCGATGGCGCCGGTGGACAGGAACAGCGAGGCTTTCACGATCATGTGGTGCAACAGGTAGAAGATCCCGGCGGTCAGCCCGGCCTGGGTGAACAGGGCCACGCCCAGGAGGATGTAGCCGATCTGACTGACCATGTGGAACGCCAGGATCGAGCGGGTGTTGTTCTCGCCGACGGCGCCGAGGACGCCGATGACCATGGTGGCGGCGCAGATCGCCACCCCGATCCACAACCACTGCGCGTCACCGTCGAAGACGACCGCGTAGATCCGGTAGATGGCGTAGATCGCCACCTTGGTGTGCAGCCCCGAGAACAGCGCGGTGATCGCGGGGGAGGTGCTGGGGTAGGCGCATGCGAGCCAGCCGTGCACGGGTACCACCGAGGCCTTGATCCCGAGCGCGAAGATGCAGATCGCGGTCGCGATGGCCACGCTCGAGTCCTCCGCGGCAGCCGCGGAGAGCTCGCCGAGGTTGACCGTCCCGGCAGTGCCGTAGACGAAGCCGACCCCGGCGAGGAAGATCGTCGACGTCAGCAGGTTCAAGGTCACGTACAGCCGCGCACCGGCGATCTGGCGCAGGGGGGCCTTCCCGGGGGCGGCGAGGATGAACAGACCGTACGAGGGCAGCAGCATGACCTCGATGAAGACGAACAGGTTGAACAGGTCCGCCGTGAGCAGTGCCCCGTTGATCCCCGCGATGAGCACCATCACCAGCGGGGCGAAGTAGGGCGACTCGGCGCGCCGGGAGGCGATCGCGAAGGCCGTGCAGGTCACGGTCAGCAGTCCGGTCACCGTCAGCATCAGCGCGCTGAACATGTCCGCCACAAAGGGGATGGCCACGCCGAAGGGCCAGTTGGCCACCCCGTGGGCGAGCGCCCCGCCGTCGGCGAAGGTGGCCACCATCGCGATGGAGGCAGCGAGCGAGGCCACGAGCACGGTCAGCATGGTCAGTTTGTGCAGGCGCGGCCGGTTCCCGACGGCGACCAGCGCACCCGCCGTCAGCAGCGGGACGGCGACCAGCAGGGGGAGGAGGGAGGAGATCATGAGGTGACCGTCCGATCCTGGTCGCTCTCGGCGCCCGCACCTGCTCCGGCTTCGACGCCGGATTCGGGGTCGCCCCGGCCCGCCCGGCCGCGGCCCTCACCGGCGGGCGGTTCCTGGTCGTCGTGGGTGGGTTCGGTGGAGTCGCCGTCCTCACGCCCGGTCACCGAGAGGACCAGCATCAGGATCGTGATCGCGAAGGCGATCACGATCGCCGTCAGGACGAAGGCCTGGGGGAGCGGGTCGGCCACGGTGGAGACGTCCTCCGGGGCGCCGAAGGGGGCGTCGCGGCGGGATGTGCCACCGGCGGCGATGATCACGAGGTTGACCGCATGGCTGAGCAGGATGAAACCCAGCACGATGCGCAGCATCTCGCGCTGCATGAACAGGTAGACCGCTCCGGCCACGAGCAGCCCTGCGGTGATGGCGATGGTCATCGGGTCTCCCTCGCGCTCGGGTCGGCGGGCTGCTCGGCGTCCTCACGATCGCGGTGGACGATCCGGTGCTGCCGGCCGAGGAGGTTGAAGGCGGTGAGCACGATCCCGACCACGGCGAGGTAGACGCCGATGTCGAAGACCAGGGCGGTGGTCAGTTTGATGCCGAGCACCTCGGGGTGCAGCGGGGTCAGGAAGGACCCGTCGATGTAGCCGAGCAACCCCGTCCCGGTCCCGACTACCACACCGAGTCCGATCAGGGTGAGGTAGGGCCAGCGGATCCGGGCGGCGACGTCGGAGGGTGCAGCCAGGTAGAGCAGCGCGAACCCGGCGCCACCGACGAGCGCGGCGATGAAGCCGCCGCCGGGCTCCTGGTGGCCTCGCAGCAACAGCATCAGGGAGACCAGCACCACCAGCGGCGCGAGCACCTTGGCGGCGGTCCCGGCGAAGACCGCGTTGTCGCGGGCATCGGCCAGTGGTGAGTCCTTCGCGAGCTTCGCCGACCGGGTCGGTGCCGCCCGCCTGGAGGTCAGCAGGGCGGCGATGGCGACCCCGGCCACGCCCAGCACCGTCAGTTCGCCGAGGGTGTCCAGGGCACGGAAGTCCACCAGGATGGTGTTGACGATGTTCGCCCCGCCGGTGGCCTCCTCGGCCTGACCGAGATAGTAGGTCGCCGCCTCGGACATCTCTCGGCGGCCGGTCAGCGCCCACACCCCCAGCGTGGTCGCGCCGCCTGCCCCGAGGGCGATCAGCACCTTCGGCAGCCGCCCGCGCGCCGACGGGGTGGCGAACCTGTCCGGCAGGCGGCGCAGCAGCAGCACCATCACCGTGACCGTGAGGATCTCCACGAGCAACTGCGTCAGCGCCACGTCGGGGGCGCCGAGGACGAAGAACCACAGCGTCATCGCGAAGCCGACCACCCCGATCACCACGATCGCCGAGATCCGGGTGCGGGCACGCAGGGTGGCCACCACGCCGACCGCGACGAGAGCGACCAGGGCCCAGTCCTCGACCCGGGTCGGGTTGCCGACCACGGGGGGCAGCGAGTCGATGCGGGTCGACGCGACGGCGGCGATCAGCGTCACGCACACGACGGGGATGATCAGATGGCGCCGGGGCGAGGTGCTCCCGGTCCAGGAGCCGACGACGGTCCCGGTCCGGATGATGCCGGCGCGGATCGCGTCGACGATCGCGGGGGCGGAGATGGGGATGGCCAGGGGTGCGGTGAAGCGTTCGACCCTGGCGCGGGTGAGGACCAGGACGGTCCCCAGGGTCAGGATCGCCACCGAGATGCCCAGCGGGAGGTTCACACCGTGCCAGATCGCCAGATGGGTCTCGACCTGCGATCCCACGACGGCCGTGGCGGCGCTGGAGACGAGCGGGTCTAGCACTGCGGGAACCACGCCGAGCACGAGGCCGGCCGCGGCCGCGAGCGCCGGCGCGATCCAGAAGGGGGTGGAGGCCTCGCGCACGACCTCTCCGGTGCGGCCCGAGAACGCACCGAGCACGATCCGGCCCGAGTAGGCGAACGTCAGCACCGAGGCGACGGCGGCGCCCGCCGTGGCGAGAAGCGGCACCCACACCCCTGGCGCCTCGACGAAGGCGGTGAACATCGACTCCTTGCTGATGAAGCCCAGGAGCAGGGGAACCCCCGCCATCGATGCGGCCGCCAGGCCGATGGCGACGACGGTCACCGGCATCCGCAGGCGCAGGGAGGCGAGCTCACGGATGTCCCGCGTGCCCGCCTGCTTGTCGATGACCCCGATGTACATGAACAGCGCCGACTTGAACAGCGCGTGCGCCAGGGTGTGCACCACCGCTGCCTTCAGCGCATCGGGGGTGCCGACGCCGATCATCGTCACCAGCAGTCCCAGCTGGCTGATGGTGGAGTAGGCCAGGAGTTCCTTGAGGTCGTGCCGCCGCAGAGCCGCCGCCGCACCGAGCAGCGCGGTGATCAGGCCGCTGGTGACGAGCAGGATCGTCCAGATCGGCACCTCGGCCAGCGCCGGGGAGAAGCGCAGCAGCAGGTAGATGCCGGCCTTGACCATGGCGGCAGCGTGCAGGTAGGCCGAGACCGGGGTGATCGCCACCATGGATTCCGGCAGCCACGACTGGAAAGGGAACTGGGCCGACTTGGTGAAGGCGGCGACAGCGAGCAGGACCGCGACGGCGGTGGTGAAGCCCCCCTCCTGCCACGCGGTGGAGGTGAGGACCTCGCTGATCCGGGTGGTGCCGGTGCCGACGGCCATCACGGCGACGGCGGCCAGCAGGCTCAGCCCACCCGAGGCGGTCACCAGCAACGTCCGGATCGCCGGTTCCCGCCCGGCCGGCCCGGAGCGACCGATGAGGAAGAACGAGCACAGCGTCGTGCCCTCCCAGGCCACGAACAGCAGCACCAGGTTGTCGGAGAGGACCAGCACCAGCATCGCGGCCGCGAAGGCCGTCATCCACCCGTAGAACGAGTGGTGCTTACTCTTGTCGCCGAGGTAGCGCGCGGAGTAGAACAGCACGGCTGCGCCGATCACCAGCACCAGTAGCGCGAACGCGAGCGAGAGTCCGTCCAGGCGCAGGGCCAGGTCCACGCCCAGCTGCGGGATCCAGGGGATCTCCTGGGCGACGGGAGTGCCCAGGTCGGACGTGCCCACGATCAGGGCGGCTGCGACCAGCAGCGGGAGCGCCAGGATCCAGCCGGCCCGACGGCCGACGGCGCGGGTCAGGAAGGGAGCGGCGGCACAGGTGCCGGCCGCGATCGCGACGCACGTGAGAAGCAAGTCAACACCTCGGTCCGGTCGGTGAAGGGCCAGGTCGGTCCGAGGTCACGTCGTCCACGCCATGGGGGGACGATATCGGGCCGAAGCTCAGTCAGCGACGGCGGGGGGCGCGGTCCCGGCGAGCTCGGCTCCCCAGGTGGAGATGTGCCCATTCGTCCCCAGAGGCGGCAGAACCCGCACGATCGGCGTGAACGCCGCCGACGAGACACGGGTGGGGGCTGACATCGATCCACAGTCTACAGGGATGGTTAGCGCCGGCCGCGCAGTCGCCCGACGGCCCGAGCGTGAGCCACCTCACCGGCACGGCCGTTGGAAACGCCGTCGCACAGGTCTAGATTTCAGCCGTGGCACTCTCCGGTCGGGCACGTCCGCGCTCGGCCCGCCGCCGGAGCGCCGGCCCTCAGCACCCGGCGAAGGTTCTCGCCCTGGCGTTCGTCGCGGCCATTGCCGTGGGCACCCTGCTGCTGCGGCTGCCGATCGCGGTCACCGCATCTGCCGGGGCACCTCCCACCTGGGAGGAGGCACTGTTCACGGCGACCTCCGCCGTCTGCGTGACCGGACTGATCGTCGTGGACACCGCCACCTACTGGAGCGGTTTCGGGCAGGCGGTGATCGCCGTCCTGATCCAGATCGGCGGCCTGGGCATCATGACCGCGGCCTCGCTGATCGCGATCGTGATGGCGCGCAGGCTCGGGCTGCGCTCGCGGCTGGTGGCAAGCGCCTCCGTGCGAGCGGTGGGCATCGGAGACGTGCGCAGCATCGTGGTCGGTGTGGCGAAGGTGAGCTTCGCGGTGGAAGCGCTGGTCGCGGCCATCCTCGTCACCCGCTACGTGGTCAGCTATCAGGTCCCGCTGCCGCAGGCCCTCTGGAAGGGCGTGTTCACCGCCGTCTCGGCGTTCAACAACGCCGGCTTCGCTCTCGACTCCGACAGCCTGATGGGCTACTCGAGGGATCCGTGGGTCCTGGTACCGGTCTGTGTCGCGGTGATCATCGGCGGGTTAGGCTTCCCGGTGCTGTTCGAGCTGCGCAAGCACATCCGCTGGCCGCGGTGGAGCATGCACACCAAGCTGGTGGTGCTCGGCACCGTCTCGTTGTTGCTGCTCGGCTGGATCACGCTGACGGCGTTGGAGTGGAGCAATCCCGGGACCCTGGGCGAGTACACGGTGGCGGAGAAGCTGCTGCTCGGCTTCGTCGCCTCGGTGATGACCCGTACGGCAGGCTTCAACGCGATCGACACCGCGGCGATGAGCACGCAGTCCCTGTTCACCCAGGACCTGCTGATGTTCATCGGCGGCGGGCCGGCCGGTACCGCCGGCGGGGTGAAGGTGACCACCTTCCTGGTGCTGTTCTTCCTCATCGTCACCGAGCTGCGCGGGGAGACGGCGGTGAACATCTTCGGCCGCCGGCTCTCCCGGGCGGTGCACCGGGAGGCGATCACGGTGGCGCTGCTGGCCGTCGCGCTGGTGGCAGGCGGCACCTGGGTGCTGCTGATCGTCACCCCGTTCTCGCTCGACCAGGTGCTGTTCGAGGTGATCTCGGCGTTCGCGACGGTGGGTCTGTCCACCGGGATCACCGCCGACCTGCCGCCGGGGGCGCACCTGCTGCTGGTGGTCATCATGTTCGTGGGGCGGTTGGGCCCGATCACCGTCGGCTCGGCACTGGCGCTCCGCGAGCGCAAGCTCATGTTCGAACTTCCCAAGGAGAGGCCGATCATTGGTTGACATGGCAGGGGGCAAGTCCCGCACGTCGTTGAGCCCGTCGGACTCGGTGGTGGTGGCCGGGCTCGGCCGCTTCGGGAGCGCGCTCGCGATCGAGCTCGCCCAGGCCGGGGTGGATGTGCTGGGCATCGACACCGACGCCGAGATCGTGCAGTCCCTCAGCGGTGGGCTCACGCACGTCGTGCGCGCCGACTCCACCAAGCGGGAGGTGCTCGAGCAGCTGGCGGTGCCCGACTTCACGCACGCGGTGGTGGGGATCGGCAACGACCTGGAGGCCTCGATCCTGACGGCCTCGTGGTTCGTGCGCTTCGGGATCCCGACCGTGTGGGCGAAGGCGATCACCGAGCCGCACGGTCAGATCCTCGATCAGCTCGGGGTGCACCAGGTGGTCTACCCGGAGTCGGAGATGGGGCGGCGGGTGGCGCACCTGCTGCGAGGCTCGATCGCCGATTACCAGGACATCGGCGGCGGCTTCGCGATGGTCACGGCCGCCGTGCCGCCCTCGTGGGTGGGGTCGACGATCGGGGCGATCGACCTGCGCTCCAAGCACAACCTCAATGTCACCGCCGTGCGCAAGCGCGGGGGAGGGTGGGTCCACGCCACCGAGCAGACGGTGCTCGACTGGAACGACACGGTGATCGTGATGGGGCCGGCCGCCAAGGCCGAGCGCTTCATCGACATGGCGTGAGGCCACAGACCGAGCCTGCGATCGACGGACCGGGACTTCTACGTTGGCCCGGCCCGTCCGTGCAGGCGCCGGTGCAGTTCCCGCACCTGCGGAGCCAGGCGGGGATCAGGCCCATCCACGACGGCGTCCGGGACCACGTCCGTGATCGCCAACGGCCGTACCGGCCCGGAGGGCAGAGCCCACTCGGCGTGCCAGGCGGTCAGCTGGGCGGAGCTGCTGGCGTAGACGATCCGACCCAGGCCGACCCAGCCGTGCGCGGCGGCGCACATCGGGCAGTGCTCTCCGGAGGTGTAGACCGTGGCTCGCGCCCGCGCGTCCGGATCCAGGTGCTGGGCGGCCCATCGTGCGATCGCCAGCTCCGGGTGCTGAGTGTGGTCGCCGACGGCGACGTGGTTGTGATCGGCGAACAGCTCGCGCCCGTCCGCTGCCACGAGCACCGAGCCGAACGGTTCGTCGCCGGCCGCCAGGGCGGTGCGGGCGAGCTCGAGGCATCGGCGCAGGTGCTGACGGTCGGTCTCGCTGATCATGAACCCATCCTGCTCCGGCCGGCAGGTGACCACCATGCGGACCCGCCCCGCTGCCTTGGAGCCCGCGCGCGCCCGGTGAGAGGATCGAGGAAGTGCCCGTCCGCCCCCGAGCAACATCTGCCAGGAGGAACGTTCATGCCTTTGCCCTATGACGATGCCGAGAAGTTCACCGCCTACGCGCGCCCGGAGCGCCTGGTCAGCACCGATTGGCTCGCTGCCCACCTCGGCAGCGAGGACCTCGTGGTGGTCGAGTCCGACGAGGACGTGCTGCTGTACGAGACCGGGCACATCCCCGGTGCGGTGAAGATCGACTGGCACACCGAGCTCAACGACCCGGTCACGCGCGACTACGTCGACGGTGAGGGATTCGCCGCGCTGATGGCGGCCAAGGGCATCAGCCGCGACACGACGGTGGTCATCTACGGGGACAAGAACAACTGGTGGGCGGCCTACGCGCTGTGGGTGTTCACGCTGTTCGGACACCCCGACGTGCGCCTGCTCGACGGCGGCCGCGCTCTGTGGGTGGCCGAGGGTCGCGACTTCACCACCGACGTCCCGAGCCCGGCGCCCACGCAGTACCCGGTGATCGAGCGGGACGACTCGCAGGTGCGCGCCTTCAAGGAGGACGTGCTCTCCTTCCTCGGCGGTCAGCTCGTGGACGTGCGCTCACTTCCGGAGTACACCGGCGAGCGCACGCACATGCCGGACTATCCCGACGAGGGCAGCCTGCGCGGCGGGCACATCCCCGGCGCCCAGTCGGTGCCGTGGGCGCGGGCCGCGAACGAGGACGGCACCTTCAAGTCCCGCTCCGAGCTGGAGGAGATCTACCGGCAGGAGAAGGGGCTGAGCCCGGCCGAGCCGGTGATCGCCTACTGCCGGATCGGGGAGCGCTCCAGCCACACCTGGTTCGTGCTCTCGCACCTGCTCGGGTTCGACGATGTGCGCAACTACGACGGATCGTGGACCGAGTGGGGCAACGCAGTGCGCGTGCCCATCGCGCAGGGTGAGCAGCCCGGTGAGGTCCCCAGCGGGGTTGCTGCTCGATGACGGCGAGCGCCACCCCAGTCCCGCTGCCGCAGGCGCTCGCGGCGATCGTCGAGGATTTCAACGCCCTCGGCGAGCCCGACCGGCTGCAGCTGCTGCTGGAGTTCAGTGAAGGTCTGCCCGACCTGCCCGAGCGCTATGCCGAGCACCCCGAGTTGCTGGAGCCGGTGCCGGAGTGCCAGTCGCCGATCTTCCTGGTGACCGAGGTGATCGGTGACGACAGCGGCGCGGCGGCGGACGCCGTCGTGCGCCTGTATTTCTCGGCCCCGGCCGAGGCCCCCACCACGCGGGGGTTCGCGGGCATCCTGCACGAGGGCCTGGACGGGCTCACCGCTGCCCAGGTGCTCGCGGTGCCCGACGATGTCTCCGATCGGCTCGGCCTCTCCCGCGCGATCACGCCGCTACGGCTGCGGGGGATGGGCAGCATGCTCGGCCGGATCAAGCGGCAGGTGCGGGAGAAGTCCGGCCTCTGAACACCCACCGCCCGACCTCACAGAGTGGTCGTGAGCGTTCCCCCGTCGGCGCGTAGCGCGGCGCCGTTGGTGGCGGACGCCACCGGGCTCACGAGGTAGGCGGCGAGGCTCGCGATCTCGGCGGGCTCGAGGAAGCGCTCCAGCAGTGAGGTCCGGTTCTGCGCGGCGATCGCCGCCTTGAGGTCGCCCGGCGCGGCGCCCTGGGCGCGGGCGATCTTCTCGATCGCCTGGGCGACGCCGTCGGAGTAGGTGGGCCCGCCCAGGATCGTGTTCACCGTGACCTGCGTGCCGCGGGTGAGTTTGGCCAGTCCGTTGCCCAGCGCCAGCACTGCCGCCTTGGTGACCCCGTAGTGGATCATCCCGGGCGGGACGTCCACCCCGGACTCGCTCGCGATGAACAGGATGCGGCCCCAGTCGCGCTCGAGCATGCCGGGCAGGAGGTGACGGGAGAGCCGGACGCCGGACATGAGGTTGGTCTGCAGGTAGCGCTGCCACTCCTCGTCGGAGATGGCCGAGAACTCCGTCATCTCGAACACCCCGGCGTTGTTGACGAGGATGTCGACAGGCCCCAGGCGATCGAGCAGCGTCTGCGTCTGGCCGGCGTCCTCGAGATCGGCCGCGATGCCCATGACGTCGCTACCCGGGTGAGCGCTACGCAGCGACTCGACGCGAGCGTCCACCCGCTCCTGGGAGCGGCCGTTGATGACCACCGAGGCCCCCTCGATCAGCAGCACCTCGGCGATCGCTGCGCCGATGCCCTGCGTCGAACCGCTGATGAACGCGCGCCTGCCTACCAGTTCCAGATCCATGGTCCCCGTGCTTCTCGTTGTCCAGCCATCCACGATGACTTGCTCAGTCAAGCGACGTTCAGCATGGATGACGTGACTGAGCAAGTCAATCCGGCGATAGGCTTACCCTATGACGACACCCGGCTCCCCGCCTGAGCTCACCGGTGAGGACCTGCAGACCTGGGCGGCGCTGGCGACCGTGCTGGAGTGGTTGCCGGCTGCTCTCGACGAGCAACTGCAGCAG
This sequence comes from Ruania suaedae, assembly GCF_021049265.1. NCBI lineage: Bacteria > Bacillati > Actinomycetota > Actinomycetes > Micrococcales > Ruaniaceae > Ruania > Ruania suaedae. The sequence continues at coordinate 3,444,527 of NZ_CP088018.1, read as the reverse complement.
GACGCCGGGCTCACCCACTTCGAGTACGGAGTCCTCTATGCGCTCGCCCGCGCACCGGAGGCGACGCTGCGGATGAGCGTGCTGGCCGGCTATGCGAACAGTTCCCTCTCGCGTCTCTCCCGCGCCGCGACTCGTCTCGAGGCCAAGGAGTGGCTGCGTCGGGCACCCGACCCCTCCGACGGGCGCTACACCCTGGCCACGCTCACCGATCAAGGACTGGCAAAGGTCGAGGCGGCGACCCCCGGGCACGAAACCGCCGTGCGCCGCCTGGTGCTCGACCCGCTGACGAAGGCCCAGCGCCGGCAGCTGCGGGAGATCTCCGCACGGGTGTTGCGCGCGATCCGTCCGGAGGAGGGCTGGGTGCCGCCGACCTGAACCAGGGTGGCGAACGGAGGGTGGGGCCGGAGCGCGCTCGTAGCATGGCCGCATGAACCACTGGCCCTGGGCCGAACAGTTCGTCCCCGACGGCATCTACCTCAACGCGGCCTCGATGGGACTGCCCAGCCGCGGCACCCGCGAGGCGATGACGGCCCACCTGGACGCGTGGGCCGCCGGCCGGGTGCAGCCGCAGGACCTGGACGCCGTGGTGGCCCGGTGCCGGGACCTCTACGCCGCGCTCGTCGGCCTCGACCCATCTGCCGTGGCGGTCGGGAGCCAGGCATCGGCGATGGTCGCCCCGGTCGCCGCGTGGGTCCCGAATGGGGCCGAGGTCCTCGTGGCCGAGGGCGAATTCACCTCGGTGACGTTCCCCTTCTTCGCCCAGCAGGGGCGGGGCGTGCGGGTGCGGGAGGTACCGCTGGCGCACCTCCCCACGGCGGTGGGCCCCCAGACAGCGCTCGTCGCCGTCTCGATGGTGCAGTCCGCGGACGGGGCAGTGCTCGACCTCTCCGCGCTGCGGGCCGCGTGCCGGGCCCACGGCACCGAGATCCTGCTCGACCTCACCCAGTCCGCCGGCTGGCTCCCGACGGACCTCGACGGCGTCGCGTTCACCGTGTGCGCCGGGTACAAGTGGCTCCTCGCCCCCCGCGGCACCGGCTACCTGAGCGTGCGGGAGGACCTGCTCGACGCCGTGGTCGCCTCGCAGGCCGGGTGGTACGCGGGCGAGGACCGGTGGTCGTCGATCTACGGCGGCCCGCTGCGGCTGGCGAGCTCGGCGCGCCGTTTCGACGTCTCCCCGGCGTGGCCGGTCTGGGTGGGGGCTGAGCCGGCGTTGGAGCTGCTGACCGAGATCGGGCCGGCAGCGCTGCACGCGCACGCCGTGGGTCTCGCGAACCGGTTCACCACCGGGCTGGGGCTGGGGGAGACCGCTTCGGCCATCGTGTCCCTCCCGGTGAGCGAGCGAGGGAGGGCAGCGCTCACTGATGCCGGCATCGTCACGGCCGGGAGGGCCGGGAGAGTGCGGTTCTCCTTCCATGTGCACACCACGGCTGAGGATGTCGAACGCGCGGTCGCAGTACTCCGCGGCCATCTCGAGTAGCCCGCTCTGGCCGTGTCCGCACGAGACTGGGATGATGACCCTCATGGATGAGGACGGGCCGGTGATCGAGCGTGCGATAGCGGCGCTTCGCGCTGCCGGCGCCCGCTTCTGCTACCTGCACGGCAGCCGCGCGACGGGACGTGCGAGGCAGCGTTCGGATGTCGACCTCGCCGCACTGTTCGGTCGCAGCGATCTGGTGGCGTCCGACGTCCTCCTCGAACCGGGAGTCGACCTGCTCGTCCTGGACACCGCGCCGCTCGAGCTCGCCGGGAGAGTGGCGGCCTCGGGCACTCTCCTGTTCGAGCAGGACGCCTCCGAACGGGTCGCGTGGGAGGCGACCACCCGCAAGATCTATTTCGACGAACGCCCACGGTTCGAGCGCGCGCACCGCGATTTCCTCGAGAGCGTACGTCGTGGTTGATCCGCTCCGGCTCCAGCGCCTGTTGCGCCGGATCACCGACGACGTGCACGTCCTGCACCGTGAAGCCTCGGCTGAGCAGTCCCGCCGTGAAGACGCCATGTGGATGCCTGGCGTCAAGTACTCGTTCGTCACGATGATCGAGTCGTGCGTGGACGTGGCGCAGCACGTCTGCGCTGCATCCGGTTGGGGCCCGCCTGCGGACAACGGGGACGCCATGAGGCTACTCGGCGTGCATGGCGTCCTGGAGGTGGACCTGGCGTCGTCGATGCGCCGGGCCGTGGGCTTCCGGAACGTTCTCGTGCACGAGTATGTGGAGGTGGACGATGCCATCGTGGTCGCTCGCCTCACCGACCTCGAGCCCATCCGTCAGTTCGTGGCGCAGGTGGCGGACCTTCTCGCTGCAGGCTGACGCGGCGCTCGCCGTGCCGAGCACCTACCGTGTGGCCATGGGAGCGCGCACCGGCGGAGCGGCGGTGGTGGCGACCGCCGTGCTGGTGGTTGCCGAGCTGGGTGCGGCACTGGCGCGTAGTGGCGCGGCGGGCATGGCGATGCCGCTGCCGGGCTCTGCCGACGCCCGTGACTACTTCCTGGACCACCCGGTGGCGAGTCTGGTCGCCGGGGGGATGACCCTGATCGCAGCCGGCGCGTTGGCCGTCCTCGCGGCCGCCTACCGGGAGGTGACACGCGGCGCGGGGTGGGCCGGACCGCTCGCCGCGGTGGCCGTCGTCGTGCCGGGGGCAGCGGGCGTGGCGCACCTGGCGTTGAGCGTGCTCGCCCCCGTGCTGTCCACGACGGGGGCCGGCGCCCTGCATCTGGCCGCCGCCCTGGGCGGCGGGGTGCTCCACGTGGTCACGCTCGGCCCGATGGTCGTCATGCTCGCGCGTTCCTACGTGTGGAGCCCCGCGCTGCGGGTGGCGGGCGCGATCCTGGGTTGGTCCGCCGTCGGGGCGCTCGTGCTCGTCCTCGCGGACCTGGCTCCGTTCGCCGTGGTGGTCCTGCTCGGGCTGCTGATCTGGCTCGGCGCGGCGGCCCATCAGTGGGCCTACCGCGCTCAGCGCTGACCAGCCCGAGCAGCCCGAGCAGCCCTGAGTGAGGTCTCAGCCCTCCTCGCCGATGGCCTTCGCGAAGCACCGCGAGTCGAGGTCGTCCTCGTACGGCGGGTAGTTGTCGATGATCCGGTACCCCTCGGAGGTGTACAGCCCGATCGCCTCCGGCTGCTGGATGCCCGTCTCGAGGACGAGCTGACCGAGCTCGCGATCCTTCGCGGCAGCCTCCAGGGCTCGCAGGATCTCCTTGCCGATGCCCCGGCGGCGGTGGTCGGGGTGGACATACATGCGGTTCAGCTCACCGGTGCCCGCCTCGAAGCTGGGGGCCGGATCGCGCAGGACGCCGCACGCGATGGCTTCCTTGGTGTCCTCGTCGCGTGCGAGCACCGCCACGGTGACGGTCTCGGCGTCGAGGTGGTTGTCGTGGTCGCCGTCGTCGTAGCGGGCGTCGATCTCCTGCTCCTGGTCGGCCACGAGCCGTTGCAGGTCGGGGTCGGTCCAGTCCACGCGTTCCATTGCGACCATGGCACCTCCAGGAGAACGAAGCAGGGGTTGACTCGTACTTGACGCGTTCAGGGGCTGCACTTCACACGGTATCCCACCCGTGGGACGCGCTGAGAGCCCCCGCAGGAGCAGTCTGTCATGCGTGCGCCGGGGCTCGTGCGCCTCGGGCGCGGCCCTCACATCCGTCCCTGCGGCCCGGTGTGATGCAGGGCTCACCGGCCGGGGATCGCACCACCAGCGCTGCGCCAGTACAGTCGGAGACGTGACTTCACACTATGACGTCGTTGTTCTCGGAGCAGGCCCCGGTGGGTACATCGCCGCGATCCGCGCGGCTCAAGAGGGTCTCAACGTGGCCGTGGTGGAGCGGAAGTACTGGGGCGGTGTCTGCCTGAACGTGGGCTGCATCCCGTCCAAGGCTCTGCTGCGCAACGCCGAGCTCGCGCACACGCTGACCCATGAGAAGGACAAGTTCGGCATCACCGGCGATGCCTCCATGTCCTACGGCCCCACGCACGCCCGCAGCCGGCAGGTCTCGGCGGGCATCGTCAAGGGCGTGCACTTCCTGATGAAGAAGAACAAGATCACCGAGGTCGACGGGTGGGGCACGATCACCTCGAGCACGTCGATGTCGGTAGCCGCGGAGGACGGCTCCACCAGCGAGCTGACGTTCGACCACCTGATCATCGCCACCGGCGCCGTCACGAAGATGCTGCCCGGCGTGGAGGTGAGCAAGAACGTCGTCACCTACGAGGAGCAGATCCTCGACGAGAACCTCCCCGACAAGATCATCATCGCCGGCTCCGGCGCCATCGGCGTGGAGTTCGCCTACGTGATGGCCAACTTCGGCGTGGACGTGACCATCGTGGAGTTCCTCGACCGGCTCGTGCCGCTGGAGGACCCCGAGATCTCCAAGGAACTCGGCAAGCACTACAAGAAGCTTGGCGTGAAGGTCATGACCTCCACCAAGGTGGAGTCGGTGGAGGACACCGGCTCCGGGGTGAAGGTGACCGTGAGTCCCAAGGACGGCGAGTCCCAGGTGCTCGAGGCCGACAAGTTGCTCTCCGCGATCGGGTTCGCCCCGCGGATGGAGGGCTATGGCCTGGAGGACCTCGGTATCGAGACCACCGAGCGCGGCGCGATCGCCGTCGACTCCCGCGGTCGCACCAACGTGGAGAACGTCTTCGCCATCGGTGACGTGACCGGCAAGCTCATGCTTGCCCACACCGCCGAGGCGATGGGCGTGGTGGCCGCCGAGACCATCGCCGGCGCCGAGACGCAGGAGATCGAGTTCGACTTCATCCCGCGCGCGACCTACTGCCAGCCGCAGATCGCCTCCTTCGGCTACACCGAGGACCAGGCGAAGGAGAAGGGCTACGACGTCAAGGTCGCGAAGTTCCCCTTCACCGCCAACGGCAAGGCGATGGGCCTGGGCGAGGCGGTGGGCTTCGTCAAGGTGATCGCGGACGCGAAGTACAACGAGATCATCGGCGCGCACATGATCGGCCCGGACGTCACCGAGCTGCTGCCGGTGCTCAACCTGGCCCAGCGCTGGGATCTCACCGCCGACGAGGTCTCCCGCAACGTCTTCGCCCACCCGACGCTGGGCGAGGCGATCAAGGAGGCCGTGCACGGTATCTCCGGGCACATGCTCAACCTCTGATCCCACGGCGCCCGCGGGCGCCTGCAGGCCACCCGAACGGGCGACGGCGGAACTCACCTTCCGCCGTCGCCCGTTCGTTCGTGTGCGGTCCGCTCCGATGTGAGCGTGAACATCAGATCCACGATCAGGTTGCGATTCGGCAACGGGTGGCCACCACCGCGCATTCGGCCTGCCCGACGGCGGTCGGAGCGCTAGCCTGCGAGTCAGATGGGTCACGACGGCCCTCGGGACTGGACGAAGGAGTCTGCAGATGACGCAGAGCGTGCGCCGCAGGGTTGCGGCGACGAGCCTGGCTGCGACCGGAGCGCTGCTCCTCGCCGGCTGCCTGCAGCAGCCGGGTGGCGGCAGCGGCGACGCAGTCGGGCCCGACAACAACCTGACCGACAGCGACGGGGTGGTGACGGTCCTCGGAGCCTTCGGTGGGGCCGAGGCCGAGGCGTTCAACGAGTCCCTGGTGGAGTTCGAGGAGCGCACCGGGATCGACGTGCAGTACACCTCCGACCAGGACTTCACCAACACGATCCGGGCGCGGACCAGCTCCGGTCAGGCGCCGGATGTCGCGATCTTCCCTCAGCCCGGTGGGCTGATGGAGCAGGCCGGCGCCGGCAACGTGCAGCCGGTGGACCTCTACCTCGACATGGCCTCCCTCGAGGAGACGCTCGTCCCGGGCTTCCTGGATGCGGCCACCGACGACGACGGCCGCGTGTACGGCGCCCCGATGCGGATGGCCGTGAAGTCGCTGGTCTGGTACCCGCTCGAGCCGTACGAGTCCGGCGGGTACGACACCGAGCCGGAGACGCTGGAGGACCTGGCGCAGGTCGCGGAGGAGATTCGCGCGGACGGTATCGCCCCCTGGTGCATGGGCTGGGAGTCGGACCAGGCCACCGGCTGGGTAGGCACCGACTGGATCGAGGAGTACATGCTCCGCCTGCACGGCCCGGACGTGTACGACCAGTGGACCTCCCACGAGATCCCCTTCAACGACCCGCGCGTGATCGAGGCCTTCGAGGCCTACGGCGAGTTGCTCTTCGAGGACGGCAACGTCCTCGGTGGACCCTCGAACGTGCTCGCGGTGCCCTTCAGCGCTGCCATCCTGCCTGCATTCGAGGACCCGGCGGAGTGCCTGATGGAGCGGCAGGGCAACTTCATCACCGGGTTCATGCCGGAGGAGGTGCAGGAGAACCTCGATTCCGAGGTCGGGCTGTTCGTCTTCCCGCGCTCGGGTTCCGGGGACTACACCGACCAGCCGATCCTCGGCGGCGGTGACCTGGCGGCGTTGATGAACGGCAACGACCCGGACTCGATCGCGCTGATGCAGTTCCTCACCTCCGACTCCTTCGGCGGCCCGTGGGCGCAGTCCGGTGGGTGGCTGTCCCCGCACTCGACCTTCGACATCAGCCAGTATCCGGACGACCTCACCCGGCGCACCGCCGAGATCGTCGCCGACGCCGATGTCTTCCGCTTCGACGGTTCGGACCTGATGCCCAATGCCGTCGGCGGCGGGACGTTCTGGACCGGGATGCTCGACTGGGTCAACGGGGCTTCGGCCGAAGAGGTCACGACGGCTATCGAGGAGAGCTGGCCCACGAGCGAGGAGGACTCGTGACCGCCACCGCCACCGCCGCTGAACCGGAGCAGCAGTCCCGGCCTCGCAAGGTCGGTGGCGCCCGGCCGGTGCGGATCGTCGGTGGCCTGCTCGGGGCGGTGGTGATCGCCTGGTTCGCGGCGAACGTGTTCCTGGCGCTCGCGTACTACCCGGAATGGTTCTTCGACAACCGGTTGCTGATGGCCGTGATCGGCATGCTGGCCGGGGTCGGGGGAGCGGCGCTGCTGTTCTTCTTCGTGAACGTCTTCATCGAGGGCCTGCCGCAGCGATTCTCCGAGGGCGTGATCCCGTACGTCTTCGTGTTCCCCTCGTTCTTCCTGCTGGGGCTCGTGCTCGTCTACCCGACGCTGCAGACGATCAACTACAGCTTCGCCAACCAGGACAGCACCGCCTACGTCGGCTTCGACAACTACGTCGCGATCTTCGGCAGCGGAGAGTTCTGGCTCTCGCTGACCAACAACGCGCTGTGGCTCATCGTGGTGCCGGCGCTGACCGTGGTGGTCGGCCTGGTGGTGGCGCTGTTCGCGGACCGGCTCTCGGCGCAGGGCGAGAAGGTGGCCAAGAGCTTCATCTTCCTGCCGATGGCGATCTCGTTCGTGGCTGCCTCGACCATCTGGGCCATCCAGATCTATTCGCCGAACCCGGACATCGGCCTGCTGAACTCCATCGTGACCTCCCTGGGCGGGGAGGCACAGAACTGGATCCGGCTGGACACGCTGCGGCTGAACTCGTTCCTGATGATGGTGATCCTCATCTGGATGCAGGCCGGATTCGCGATGATCCTGCTCTCCGGTGGCATCAAGGGCGTGCCGGAGGAGACGTTGGAGGCGGCCCGGATGGACGGCGCCAGTGAGCCCCAGGTCTTCTTCCAGGTGATCATCCCCCAGATCAAGGGCACGATGATCACCGTCTTCATCACGGTGACGATTCTGGTCCTGAAGGTCTTCGACATCATCTACGTGCTCACCAACGGCCAGGCCAGCACCAACGTGATCGCGGTGCAGTTCTTCCAGGAGCTGTTCACGTTCCAGCGGGCCGGGCGGGCCTCGGCGATCGTGGTGGTGCTGCTGCTGCTCGTGACGCCGATCCTGATCTACCAGGTCCGGCACTACCGGAAGGAGGGGGCCCGATGACCGCCACGGCACCCGTACCGGCCACGCCCAAGCCGAAGCCGAAGCGGCAGCCCTCCTACATGAAGGACGGCCGGCGCCGCAGCTGGACCTCGATCATCGTGACGGTCGTGCTGGCGATCATCTGGTCGATCCCGACCGTCGGCCTGCTCATCAACTCCCTGCGCAGCCGCGACGACATCGTCACCAGCGGCTGGTGGACGGTCTTCCTCGACCCGTTCGGTCAGGGCTGGACGGGGGACAACTACGTCGGTGTCTTCACCGGCGCCGCCGACATGGGCGTGGGCTTCCTCAACACCGTGGTGGTGGCGGTGCCCGCCACGATCCTGCCGATCATGTTCGCCGCCTTCGCGGCCTACGCGTTCACCTTCCTGAACTTCCGGTTCAAGGAGACGCTGTTCGTGATCATCGTCGGCGTGATGGTGGTGCCGATCCAGGTGGCGTTCCAGCCGATGCTGAACCTGCTCGGGCCCAACGGCATCGGGATCTCCGGGGAGTTCGTGGCCACCTGGCTGCTGCACACCGGATTCGGGATGCCGCTGTGCGTCTACACGCTGCGCAACTACATGTCGACGCTGCCGTACTCGGTGGTGGAGTCGGCCAAGATCGACGGCGCCAGCCACTACCAGACGTTCTGGCTGCTGGTCGCCCCGATGGCGATGCCCGCGATCGCCGCGTTCGCCACCCTGCAGTTCCTGTGGGTGTGGAACGACCTGCTCATCGCCAAGCTGTTCCTGGCTCCCTCGAACGCCACGGTCATCGTGCAACTGCAGCAGCTGCTCGGGACGCAGGGTCAGGGCGAGGAGCTCCTCTCTGCCGGGGCGTTCTTCTCGATGGCCCTGCCGATCCTGGTGTTCTTCCTGCTGCAGCGCTTCTTCGTCCGTGGCCTGACCTCCGGGTCGGTCAAGGGCTGAGGCGCACCCAGCCGGAGCATCGGCGCCGGTCAGCGCAGCAGACTGCGGAGCTGGCCGGCGTCGATGGTCTCGGCGGGCGCGAAGGCCGGGCCGGCCATGTAGGCGAGCAGGCTGGCCCGCAGCTGCCGCGCGGCGAGCCGGTCGGCGCCCGGGTCGAGGTTGAGCGAGCTGACCACGATCCTCCCTTCGCCGAGCCGGGCCTCGATCAGGCAGCCCAGCCGGCGCGCCTCGAACCAGGTGTCGATCGGCTGCACGAGGGGGCGCATCGTCTGCGGCAGCCCGTCGAGCAGCATGGCGCGAGCCCCGTGCAACGGCTCCCACCACTGCCAGGAGGTGTGGCCCTCGCTGGGGAATCCTGCGAACACCGGGTGCTCCGGATCGTGGGTGATACCGAGCGTGTGCGGTGCCTGCCCCTTGGTCCAGGCCGTGTTCCAGAACACCGGCGTGAACCCGAGGGCGATGTCGTTGCCGATGCTCTCCGGGCTCAGTTCGAGCAGCACACTCTCGCCGGCCGTGGCGCGCTCGATCGCCTGCTGCACGTCAGAGGTGCACACCGCCCCGGAGGGCTGGGCCTGGATCTGTGGGTAGAGCCACAGGTCCCAGTCGTTCTCGTACACGGCGCCGGAGTCGTCCTCGATGGTGACCACCAACGTGACCCGCGCAGCCTCGGCCAGGTCAGCCGGCGGTACCACCACCGGCCCCAGCCGGGTGCCGTTGCCCACAGCGAGTTCCTGCTCGGCGACCACACCGTCCTTCAAGGCCGCGCCGTCGTCGGCTCGTAGGCTCCAGCGCACCTGCGCCTGCAGGGGAGCCGGCCCGAAGTGGGCCACCTGCACCTCGAAGGTGATCTGCTCGTCGGCCGCCCAGATCCGGCGGGGAAGCCGGGCCAGTGGCACGGTGGGTCCGCAGAAGCGGGCGAACTCCTCCGGAGTGCAGTAGCCCTTGGACTCCCAGAACGGGTTGACCACGCCCACCAGTGCGGTGCCCTGGCCGGGGAAGTCCGATAGGCCCAGCAGGTGGAAGCCACCGAACCCGTCCGTGCGTAGCGCCGCCTCGATGTCCTCCTTGTAGCAGAGGGTCTGGAGCTTGCCGGAGGCGCGAAGGAACTCCTCCGCCTGGTCGGCCATGCCGGCCTCACGCAGGAAGTCGGCGAAGATGCCGAAGTTCTTCGGCTGCATCAGCCCCGTGTAGCGCTCGACCTCGGAGAAGTCCGGGTAGACGCACCACTGCCCGATCTCGTGGCTGACGACCGGGCGATCGCGCACCCACTCGGCGTAGTCGGACTCGGTCTCCGGCGGGTGGCCGTTGAGGCGCGACTCGAGTCCCTCGTCCCATCGATGGGCGCGGGGGTGGGGGATGTTGTCGAAGTCGTTCTCACGGGCGGCGGGCCAACCGGCGCCGGTGGTGTAGAGGCGACGTGGGTCGTGGGCGCGCCAGCCGGCGACCCATGCAGTGAGGTGCTCCACATCGCGCCCCCCGGGTTCGTTGCCGTGCGCCATCATCACGAACGACGGGTGGTTGCCGTAGGCGCGTAGGATGCGCCGGGTCTCCTCGTCGAGGAAGGCGTCGACCGGCCTGCCCTCGCCGATCGCGGCACCCTGATTGGCCCAGATCGGACCCTCGACCTGGAGGTAGAGTCCAGCCTCGTCGGCGGCCACGAAGGCCGCCTCGGGCGGACACCAGGAGTGGAACCGCAGCAGGTTGAGCCCGTGAGCCTTCACGGTGGCGATGATCTCGCGCCAGGAATCGACGTCGGTGGGAGGGTAGCCGGTCAGCGGGAAGACGCAGGACTCGAGTGTGCCGCGGACGAAGGTCGGGCGCCCGTTGATCGTGACCTGCGTGCCATCGGTGCCGATCTCGCGCAGCCCGAAGGTGGTGGTGACGGTGTCGCGGTGCTCGGCGCCGTGAAGGTCGGTAATCAGGGTGACCGTGACCTCGTACAGCGTGGGGTCGAACTCGTCCCAGGCGCGCGCGTCCTCGCCAAGGGGGAGGCTCACGTCCACGTGGGCTCCGCTGGCGGTCAGGCCACGTTCGCCGAGGTCGCGGCCGTGCTCGGCCTGGAACAGGGCGGTGACCGGTTCGACGTCGTGCGTGCCGGTGGTGTGCGCCGGGACGTTGTAAGGGCGAGCGGTGACCTCGACGCGTCCGCTTCCCGTACTGCGGGTGCCACCGGAGATGTCGACCTTGACCACGGCGGAGCGGGTGGCCAGCTCGGGGAAGACCCGGACCTGGCTGATCCTCACCTCGGGCTGGGCAGTCAGGGTCAGGGCGCCGACGACGCCGTTCCAGTTGCCCTGGGTGTGGTCGGAGACACTGTGGGCGTTCGGGCCGACGTCGACCACGGCGCGGTTGTCCACGCGGATCGTGAGGCGATGCGTGCCCGGGGTGAGTGCCCCGAGATCGAAACGGTGCGCCGTTGTCAGGCTACGTTCGGATCCGATTCGGTGGGTGTCCACCCAGACCGTGGACTCCCAGTGCACGCGCTCCAGGCCGAGCTCGATGCGCCGGCCCTGCCAGGCCTCGGGGACGTGGATCTCGCGCTGGAACCAGGCGGCGCCCTGGTAGTAGACCTGTGGCTGCAGCCAGAACGGGACGGCGATGTTGCCCGGCTCGCGGTAGGGAGCGTAGGCGTCGTCGGTGAAGTAGGAGCGGTCGACGATGCCGCCGGTCCAGGGGGTGTCCAGCGTGACGGGATCGCCGAGGCCCTGGTGCTGGATCGAGCCAGGGAGCGTGAGGGTGGTGGACTCGCCCGGCAGATCGCGGCGGAACCACTGCTCGAGTTCGCCAACGCCCTCGTGGTCGAGGCGGCACTGCCACGCCCCGGACAGATCGATGACGGTGTCGTTCTGAATCGGGCGGGCGGTGGTGGGCTGATCGGGCATCGGGGAAGGTCCTTCGGCGCTGGAGGTCGGGTCATGCTCCTGGGCGCGCACGTCAGGCGCCGCAGGGTGGGTGCTTCGATGCTAGGAAGTCGGTGAGGGCGGCGGGAAGGGACGATCCGGCGCTTGGGCTGGACGATTCGCTGATCGGTGGGTCCGGGTGCGCCCGGCGGCCTATCGGACGAAAGTCGCGGTGTCGGCATAGGCACGCATCGCCTCCCGGACATACCGGGCGCCGTCGGGCCCGCCGTAGTTCGTGGCGAATCGCTGGTCGGCCACGTACATGTCAGCCAGGCCGAGGTAGTACTCCTTGCTGACGGTGCCTACGGACTGGGCCAGCCAGTCGTGATGGCGCCGGCAGAGCTCGGCGACGTCCGCGGAGCCGGCGTCCGTTCCGGCCTTGTACGCGGCGACGAGTCCGGCGGCGATCCGCTGTTGCTCGGCCTGGAACTCGGCCTTGCGGTCTGTGGTGAGCGAGCGCCACCAGGTGTCGCTGCGCTGCCAGGCATCGCGACCCCAGCGCTCGGTCACCTCCTGCTCGTACCGGGTGTGGTCGAAGCCGTCGAACATCTCGGTGGCCATGAGAGGTCCACCTCCTTCTCTCGTGGTGAGTGTGGTGCGGACCGAGGTGATCCTGCGCTCCAGCCGGCCGCGCTCGATCTCGAGCAGGTCCAGATGGGTGCGTAGGGCCTCGGCCTCGCTCTGGTCGCCGGCGAGGACGTCGGCGATGGCGGCCAGGGAGAGCCCGAGCTCGCGCAGCAGCAGGATGCGCTGCAGTCGCACGAGCCCGTCGGCGTCGTAGTACCGGTAGCCGTTGGTACCGATCCGGGCCGGCGGGAGCAGACCGATCTCGTCGTAGTGACGCAGCGTGCGGCTGGTGGTGCCGGCCGCGCGGGTGATCTCGTGCATCGACCACTCGGTCGTGTCGGTCATGGGTGCTCCTCCTTGGCTCGACCACGAGTCTGGGCGTTGACGTCGCGTCAATGTCAACAGGTTCTGGGTGCGCACCGAGGTTCGATGTCAGAGGTCGCTGATCTACTGAACATCAGACGACACGAGCGGCGGAGGTGAGCGCGATGGCCACGGAATGGGCCGGACGAGGTGGTGCACCCACCGGCGCGCTGCCGCTGGGCGCACGGTTCGCCGAGGCCCTCAGGGCCGACCGGTCGACGCCGTCGGGGTCCTTCGATGCGTGGGCCTCACACACCGCGACCGTCGTCGCCGAGGCGGAGCCGGATGTGGATCTGCTCGCGCTGCTCGAGCAGGAGTGCGACGGCCCCGCCACCCCGGATGAGGCCCTGCTGGTGGAGATGATCGCTGCCGGCGATCGGCTGGTCAATCACGTGGCGGCGCTGCAGGCGGAGTTCGTCGTCGAGCTGATGGAACGACGCCGGGGATCGGCGGGCGCGGCGCGGACGGTGGACGAGCTGGCCGCCCGCCTCGCCACGACGGGTTATGGCTCAGAGGCTCTGGTCGGACGGGCCGAGGGACTCGTCGAGGCGCCGGAGGTGTGGGACGCGCTCAGGCGGGGAGTCCTGACCCCGCGCAAGGCGGAGCTCATCACCGAGGCCACCTGCGATCTCGCGCTGCGTGAGGCACGGGCAGTGCAGCAGCACGGCGTGGCGTACGGCGAACATCACACCGCCCCGCAGTTCCGCCGAGAGCTCGAGGCCGCAGTGCTCGCCGTCGATCCTGCGGGGGCCGAGCGTGTGCGCGAGAAGGAGTGGAGCCGGCGGCGGGTGGTGCGAGAACCCGCGCCGCATCAGATGGAATGGGTCAGTGCGTTGCTCTCCGCGGAGTCTGCGGCGATGGCCTACAGCGTGGTCGACGGGCTCGCTGCCGACTGCGCCGCCGGTGACCCGCGCACCCTCGATCAGCGGCGGGCCGACGCCTTCGCCGAGTTGTTCCGGGAGATCCTGACCAGCGGGCACACACCCGGCGGTGACGCGCTGCCCACCAGACACGGGCGGCGGCCGGCCATCCGCATCACGGTGACGGAGTCGGTCCTGGCCGGAGACGATGAGAGCCCTGCCGTGCTGCACGGCTACGGGCCGATCAGCGCGGCGGCGGTGCGCAGGCTCGCCGCGGACGCGACCCTCGAGCACCGCGGCTTCACCGGGTCGGCACTGCGGGCCGTGGGCGAGCCGGTCCACGGCGAAACGGCCGATGGCGAGGCCGTCCACGACGAGGCCGCCCCCGACGAGGCGGCCCACGAGGAAGCCCGGCGAGTCCGCGCCCGGTGGGACCCGATGAACGCCGTACTGCCTCCCGCCCTGCCTCGTGGCGTCCCCGACGGCACCAACGCCCAGCACGTGGTGGCCTGGGTCCACCGCCGTGAGCGCGACGGCCCCGATCCGTGCACGATCGTGGCCACCGAGCTCGGTCTGCTCGCGTGCGACTCCTACGCTCCGTCCCAGCATCTGCGCGATGCCGTGCTCGAGCGCGACCAGACGTGCCGGTTCCCGGGATGCCTGGTGCCCGCGTGGCGCGGCCAGATCGACCACATCGTGCCGTTCGTCCCCGCGATCGAGGCCTGGGCGCAGACGGTCGAGACCAACCTGCAAGTGCTCTGCCGGCGCCATCACCAGGGCAAGACCGAGCGTGCCTTCCGGGTCGAGCGCGACCCCCGCAGCGGGATCACCACGTGGTGGACTCCGACCGGGCACGTCTACACCAGGGCGCCGGAGCGTAGCGACCTGACGGTGCTGAGCGCCCAGCTCCGGGAGGCAGCGGCGGCGGTGCTGACGGGTTTCGAGGACGACGAGGCATGGCCTGAGACGGGGTGACGCCGAGTCCAGGCCGCGTGCTGCTGCACCCGCCCGTCTCGCTCCGAGCCCCGGGGCCCAGTGGGCGGATGGAGCCTCGGCCGCGGCGGTGACGCCAGTACGGTGGCGTCCGTGCCAGAACTGACCGCCCTCGCGTGGATCCTGCTCGGTGTTTCCGCCGTCCTGGTCGGGATCTCCAAGACGGCGTTACCCGGCGCCAACACGATCTCGATCGCGATCTTCGCGGCGCTGCTCCCCGCGCGTGAGTCCACCGGGGCGCTCCTGTTGCTGCTCATCGTGGCCGACGCCTTCGCGATCTGGACCTACCGCAAGCACGCCGACTGGGCGGTGCTGCGCCGACTCGTACCCACCGTGCTCGCGGGCCTCGCTCTCGGAGCAGTCTTCCTCGCACTTGCCGATGACGCCGAGGTCCGGCGCGTGATCGGCGTGATCCTGCTGCTCGTCATCGCCATCACGATCTGGCGGCGCCACTCCGAGCGGCGTCGCGATGCGCGTGCGGCGCGTGAGTCGGCCGCACGTGGGTCGGCCGGGGAGCCGGCCGGTGGGTCGGCAGTGGTGCCCCCGGCCCCGGGCAGAGCTGCCCAGCGGGTCCAGTCCGGCATCTACGGCACCCTCGGCGGGTTCACCACGATGGTCGCCAACGCCGCGGGGCCGGTGATGTCGATGTACTTTCTCGCCTCGAAGTTCTCGATGAGGACCTTCCTCGGCACGGCCGCCTGGTTCTTCGCCGTCGTGAACCTCGTCAAGCTGCCGTTCTCGATCGGTATCGGCCTCATCACCGTGCCGACCCTGGCGATGGACCTCGTTCTCGTCCCCACCGTGGTCCTCGGCGCGTTCGTGGGCCGCTGGCTCGCCGCACGGATGAACCAGGCGCTCTTCGAGCGAGCGGTGATCGTGCTGACCATCGGCGGCGCGGGTTACCTGCTGATCTGACCCCAGGGGTCGAATATTTGATCCCGTCTACCTGGAAGGGTCAAATATTCGACCCCTGGAGGGACCCAGGAGCGGCTCGGGGGGAGCCATCGGTGGCCATCTGCGCGATGATGCTCCTATGGCACGCGAGGGAGGACTGCCGGAGGAGCGGCGCACCCGGCTGCGGGCCGCCATGCTGTCCACCTTCGGCGCCCTCACCGTCATCGCGGCGCTCGCGGCCATCTACGCCCTGGCGATCGGATTCCCGGTCGTGGCGCCAACCCCCGTGGAGGCGGTCGCGGTGGTGAACGAGCGGGACCTCCTGGTCCGTTACCAGGTCGGGTCCTCCAACTGCCACGACCCGTACGGCGTGCAGGTGATCGAGACCGAGGACACCGTCGAGCTGCAGGGCCAACGGGTCGATCCCACCGGCACCCGCCTCATCGGCAAGGGCTGCTCCGACGACCTCCTCACCGCAGTCGAGACCGTCCGCCTGGCCGACCCGCTCGCCGGCCGGAGCATCGTCCGACCGGACGGCACCGAGCTCGAGCCGGTCGAGCAGACCGCGGTGATCGGTGGCGGGGAGACCTCGTGAGATCCGCACCTCACATCACACCCGCCCCACGCGTCTACCCCGTGTGAGACCGTTCGAGTCCGTCGTCGCCGAGCACGGCGCCACCGTGCTGCGGGTCTGCCGCGCCGTGGCCGGCCCCGACCACGCCGACGACGCCTGGTCCGAGACCTTCCTGGCCGCCCTGCGCGCCTACCCCGACCTCCCGGACGGCGCTAACGTCCAGGCCTGGTTGGTCACCATCGCCCGGCGCAAGGCGATCGACACCCACCGCTCCCGCGGGCGCACCGTCCCCATCGACCCCCTGCCCGAACAGCCCAGCCCGCACGGCCGGCCTGGCGGCTGGGAACGGGATCTGTGGGAGGCCATCGCCCTCCTGCCGCCGAAGCAGCAGGCCGCCGTCGTCCACCACCACATCGCCGGCCTGCCGCACGCCGAGGTGGCGGCCGTGCTCGGCGGCAGCCCGGCAGCCGCGAGGCGCGCCGCCGCCGACGGTATCGCCGCCCTGCGCCGTCGCTACCTGGAGGCAACCCCATGAGCAACCCCGCGTCCTTCTCGCTCACCGAGGCGCTCTCGTCCCCCGACGACGTCTCCCACCTGCACGACCTGCATGCCCGTCTCGCCGGCGCGGCCGAGGCCGAGGGCCGGCTGGATGTGGCCTACCGGACGGTGAGCTCCGCCGTCGGGGAGCTGTTGCTGGCCGCCACGCCGGCCGGGGTGGTGCGGGTGGCGTTCGCGCAGGAGGGTTTCGACGCCGTCCTCGCCGATCTCGCCGCACGCCTCAGTCCGCGCGTGCTCGCCGCCCCCGCCCGTCTGGACGCGGCCGCACGCCAGCTCGAGGAGTACTTCGCCGGCTCCCGACGGCGGTTCGACGTCCCGATCGATCTCGCCCTGGCCTCCGGCTTCCGCCGCCAGGTCCTGCTCGCGCTGCCCACGATCGAGTTCGGACACACCGCCAGCTACACGCAGGTTGCCCGGACCGTCGGCTCCGAACGCGCCGTGCGTGCGGTGGGGACGGCGTGCGCGACCAATCCGGTGCCGGTGCTGGTCCCCTGCCACCGGGTGCTGCGCAGCGACGGGACGCTGGGTGGCTACCGCGGCGGCCTCGACGCCAAACGGGTGCTGCTGGGCCTGGAAGGGGTCACCGGTGCGCGTCCGCCGACGTCAGGGCCCGCGCGGCGGCGATGAACCGCCGCGCGAGATCGACGTCGGTGGTGGCATAGGACCCGTCGTCGGTGCTGCCCAGGGCGAGTGAGGCCCCGGCCGGCGCCTGGCGCGTGCCGGCCGAGGCGTGGACCGCCCGCACGCCGGTCGCGGCGATGTCGGGCACCGTCTCCGCCCGCACGCCGGACCCTGCCATCACGGCGATCTCCTGCCCGCACACCTCGACCATGGCGCGCAGCACCTCGAGCGCCTCGACGGCAGTGGCCGCCCCTCCCGAGGTGAGCAGGCGCGTGACGCCCAGCCCCCGCAGCTCCCCGGCTGAGGCCACTGGGTCGGCCACCGTGTCCAGCACCCGGTGCACGGTGACCTGCCGGCCGCCCGCCGCGGCGACCATCGCCTCGATCGCCCGCAGGTCCAGCTGCTGCCCGTCCGCGGTGGCGGCCCCCACCACCACGCCGTCCGCTCCCCGCGCGACGGCGTCCCGGCAGTCCGCGAGGATGACGTCGAGCTCGGCCTTGCTGTAGTGGAAGTGACCGGCCCGCGGCCGGATCAGCACGTGCACCTCGGGTCCGCCGGCCTCGCGGGCCGCCACGGCCGCGTCGATGAGAGCGGCGGACGGGGTGAGTCCGCCCAGATCGAGCGCGGCGCACAACTCGATCCGGTCCGGGTGCAGGTGGGCGGCGGTGGTCACACCGGCGGGGTCCTGCACGGAGAGCTCGACCTCGAGTGTGGTCATCGTGGGAGTGGTCCTTCCTGGCCCGGGAGCCCGGGCGGCGGTGAGTGGGGCGGTTGTCAGTGCCTGGTCGTAGCCTGACACGCATGACACTCAGACTGGGAATGGTCACTGTCGACAGCACCGACCCCGGGCCCCTGGCCCTCTGGTGGGCCGAGCAGCTCGGGGGCTCGGTCGTCGAGGAGAACGGCGGCTGGTTCTACGTCGTCGACTCGCCGAGCCACCGGATGGCGTTCCAGAAGGTCGACGACCCCACGCCGGGCAAGGGCCGGACCCATCTCGATCTGCTGGCGCCCGATCTGGACGCCGAGGTCACGCGGTTGCGGACCGCCGGCGCCGGGCTCGTCGGTGAGCACGCGATGGGCGACTTCCGGTGGGTGATCCTCGCCGACCCGCAACAGAACGTGTTCTGCGTCGCGGCCGAGGGCTCGCACTGACGGTGAGGTCTGGGCGAACGTCAGCCCCGTTGCCAGGCGTCGACCCGGTCCAGGATGGTGGCGGCTACCCGGCCGAAGGCCTCGAGATCGGCGGAGTCCACGGCGTCGACGACGAGTGCGCGGGCGTGCCCGACGTGACCCGGCGCGGCGGCCTGGACGTGCGCCTGGCCCTCATCGGTGAGCACGGCGTGCCGCGCACGGCGGTCCTGTGGGCACGGGATGCGCCGGACCAGGCCTTGCCGTTCCAGCCGCTGCACCACATGCGACAGGCGTGAGAGCGACCCGTTGGTCAGCACGGCGAGCTTCTTCATCTGCAGCTCACCGCCTTGCTGCTCGGCGAGCATCCCGAGCACCATGTACTCGAAGAAGCTCAGGCCGGCGTCCCGCTCGAGCTGGGTGTCCAGGGTGCCGGGCAGGCGTAGCAGCAGCCCGGCCAGGGCCAGCCAGGCGTCGCGCTCGGCATCGTTGAGCCATTGCGGGTCCGACGCCGTCACGTCGCCCTCGTCGGTGCTCACGCCCTGGTCGGCCATCTCATCCCTGCGGTTCGGCGGGTGTCGGTGGGGCGACGCCGGTGCGGCGCCCACCGCTCATCCTGCCGCACGGGGCGCAGGTGGTGAGAGGTCCGCCTCGTCCAGCAGGACTCTCAGCGTGGTCGTGGCCACCTCACGGTAGGAGGAGTCGACGAGTTCGAACACCTCGGTCCAGTCCACCTGGTCGGCGGGCGTGCGTGCGTGCGCGAGATCCCAGCCGAACCAGCCGGACGGGCCGTAGTAGGCCGGGACGAAGGCGCGCGGGTCCTGCACCAGGGCCTCTCGCTCCGCGGGGTCGGGTAGGAGCAGGATCGCATGGTCGTATCGCAGCCGTTCGTCCACACTGCCCTTCGTGCCGCCACCGTAGACGGCGAAGATCTTGTTCGCGCGGAACGTGGGCCGGCCGTGGGAGATCCGCTCCTCGGCCTGGGGGAAGGCCAGGCAGATTTGCCGGACGTGGGCGAGGTAGGGGTCGCCGTCGGCGAACATCTGGGGGTGAGCCACCGGACCTCCGTTCGGCGGTCGAGGGGATAGCCGGCGCGGGCCGCACACGCGAGTATCCTGGCAGCATGCCACGGACGCTCAGCGAGCGGGCGCACGCGGCCGTCGAGGTCGTCCACGAGAACCCGGTGAGGTTCGCCGATCACGTGTTCTTCGTGGTCGGTACGGTCGCCTCCGGATGGCTCGCGTTCCTGCTCGTCCACCAGTTGCTCACCGCCGGATGGCGGCACCTGTGGGCTTTCGTGCCGTTCTGGGTGATCGTCACCTACCTGCTGCTGCCGCGGCTGCACCGGTTGCTGACGCTGGTCTACGTGCCCAACTACTTCATCGGGCGCTCCCGCACCCGTGAGGGCCTGCTCGGCGACCCGGTAAACCTGGGCCTGCGCGGCACCGAGGAACAGATCCACACCGCGATGCTCCGCGCGGGATGGCACCGCGCCGACGAGGTCAACCTCGAGTCCTCCCGCCGGATGATCGTCTCCACGCTGCTGCGCCGCAGCTACCCGGACGCGCCGGTCAGTCCGCTGTTCCTGTTCGGGCGGCGTCAGAATTTCACCTATCAGCAGGAGGTCGAGGGAAACCCCGCCAAGCGCCACCACGTGCGGTTCTGGCCCTGCCCCGCCGGGTGGCGGTTGCCGGGTGGCAAGAAGGTGGACTGGCTCGCCGCCGGCACCTACGACACCGCCGTGGGCCTGTCCCACTTCACCCTGCAGGTGACCCACCGCATCGACGCCGACATCGACGCCGAGCGCGACCACATCCTCGGCACGCTCACGGCGCCCGGTGCCGGGAACCAGGGCATCGCCGTCAAGCACCTGCTCAACTTCTCCACCGGCTACCACCACCGCAACGGCGGCGGTGACGAGATCCGCACCGACGGCGACCTGCCGATCGTGGACCTGCGCGCCACGCCACCGCCCTCGCCCGATATCGTCGAGGAGGTCGAAGCCGACGACGCGGACAACCACCAGCGCCGGGCCATCCCGCTGACCGTGGCGTTCGGCATGCTGATGATGCTGCTGCGGGTGGTGACCGGCATCGTCGGGCTCGCGTGGCTGGCGCAGCTGACACCGGCGCAACTGATCGACCTGCCGGTGGTGACGCCGCTGACGCAGATCGGCGTGACGATCGATTCCGTCGTGGTGGCGGTGCGCGTCTGCCTGATGGCCTACCTGCTTGCGTATCTGGTGCTCGCGTTCTTCGTCTATCGCCGGGCGAACTGGGCCCGCACCGCGACGCTCCTGCTCGGCGCCTTCGGTGTCCTCACCTACGCCGTGTTGTGGATCATCGGTGCCCCCGAGGCGGCGCTGACGAGCCAGCTGCTGGGCACCTCGGTGGAGATCCTGGTGCTGCTGGCGCTCTCGAGCGAGACCGCGCGCGTGTTCACCCGCGGTCAGGCGCGGGAGGGTGAGGCAGACCTGAAGGAGCGCAGGGCGCTCAGCCGAGGATGATCCACAGGGCGACGGCGATCGCCAGGACGGCCAGTGCCGCCAGGGCCGCCGGCAGGCGTGAGGGCGTCACCCCGGTGGGCACGGCGGCCTCGCCCGGTGTGCTCGGGTGCTCTGCCAGGGGGCGCTGATCCTGCCCCTCGCCCGGTTCCTCACCGACGGCGGCCCCCTCCGGTCGGTCGGAGGAGTCCGGCTCGGCCGGGTCGTTCAGGTCGTCCAGGTCGGCCGGGTCGTCCAGGCCGTGCACCTCGTCCGTTTCGTCGGGCTCGCCCGGCTCGCCCGACAGTGTCCGGGTCACCCCGGCCATCGGTGCGGTGGAGTCCAGCGGCAGGTCGGGAAGGCTGGAGCGCAGCGCCGCCGCCGCGTCGGTGGACAGGTCGATCGGCTCGCTCGCGGCTCCCACGACCGCGGCGGGGGAGGCGCCCCGGGAGGTGGCGTCGTCGTCGGTGAGGTCGGCCACGACCACGGTGACGTTGTCGCGGGTGCCGACCGCGAGCGCGGCATCGATGAGCCGATGCATCGCCTCGTCCAGGTCGGCTGTCGAGAGCAGGCTGCCGATGTCCTCCGGGGAGAGGTAGTCCGACAGCCCATCCGAGCACAGCAGCAGCCGGTCCCCGGGGTGGAGCTCGCAGTCGATGACGTCGAGATCGGCGCCGGCCGGCTGGTCGTCGAGCGACTTCAGCAGCATCGACCGGTACGGGTGAGTCCGGGCGCGCTCGGGGGTGAGCTGGCCGGTGTCGATGAGGCGCTGCACGTGCGTGTGGTCGGTGGTCACCTGGTAGAGGGCGTCCTCGCGCAGCGCGTACAGCCGGGAGTCGCCGATGTGGCCGACCGTCACCTGGTCGCCCTCGCAGGCCACCGCGATCAGCGTGGTCCCCATCGACTCCAGCTGCGGATCGGCTTCCGACATCGCGTGCAGCGCGCGGCGAGTGCGCCGGCCCGCCTGCACGATCGCCTCGTCCACCGTGCCGTCGGCCGGCCGGGCGCCGTCATCGCCGACCAACTCGCCGAACACCCGCAGGGCCACGGCCGAGGCCACCTCGCCGGCCGCGTGACCGCCCATGCCGTCGGCCAGGACGAGCAACCGGTCGCTGGCGAGGGCAGAGTCCTCGTTGTTGGTGCGGACGGTGCCGAGGTCGGTCCCCAAGGCGTAGCGGAACCTCACCGCCATCCTTCACCGCCTTCGACATCGGGTGTCCGGGTTTGCCGATCGTTGCCTCCCACCCTACCGGTCAGAGAAGCTCCCGCCGTTGCATGTGCCGCAGCGCCCACCAGCCGAGCGGCACCCGGATCCAGAACGTCAGCACCCGGAACAACACGGCGGCGGAGGCGGCGGCCGCGGCGGCGATCCCCGCCGTCGTCAGGCCGGTGGAGAGCGCGAGCTCGACGGTCCCGATCCCGCCCGGGGTGGGGATGGCGGAGCCGACCGCCGTGCCGGTGAGGAACACGATCGCGAGCGACGTCAGCGGCAGCGACTGGCCGAAGGCGGCCAGGGAGGCGCCGAACGCCGCGAGGAAGCCGAGCGTCATAACCAGGTTGCCGCCGATCACCAGCAGCAACCGGTGGGGCTGACCGATGACCCACACCACCCGCGGCCAGACCTGCTGCAGCGTCGGCTTGGTCTTGGCGATCACCCAGCGCCGCAGCCGGCCGATCGCGAAGACGGCGCCGCCGATCACCAGGAGGGCCCCGATCACCACGAGCACGGCGCCGGAGGGCAGCTGCTGCAGGGCGCTGGAGCTGCCGGTGAGCAGGGCGATCGCCAGCAGCAGCAGCACCGTGGTGACGAACTGGGAGAGCTGCAGCAATGCGACCGTGGCCAGGGCCATCGGGGTCTCCAGGCCGCGGCGCTGCATGAACCGCAGGTTCAGGGCCGCCGGACCCACGCCGGCCGGGGCGACCAGGGTGACGACCGAGGCCGCGACCTGCACCAGGATGGTCCGCCACAGCCCCAGGGCTGTGGGCGAGAGGGCCACCAGCCCCATCGCCGAGCCGAGGTAGGTGAGCAGGCCGAAGCCGAAGGCCACGACCATCCACGCCGGGTTGGCATCGGCCACCACGTCGGCCAGCTGGCGGAAGTTCAGCGTGGTCAGGACCACCCACCCCGCCACGACGGCGATCGTGAGGGTGATCGCGGTCCGTGCCGTGAACCGGGCGATCTGGATCGGCTGGACCGACTCGGCGGTCGGGATGAGCTCGACCAGGTGCGCACGCAGCTCGGCCATCTGCTCCTTGCGGCCCCGGGCCTCGGCCCGCGTCTGGGCGGGAAGGGCGATGGGCTGCAGGAGGGGGGCGATCTCGGCGAGCTGGGTGATCGAGAGCACGCGGGAGGCGGCCGCCACGGCACGCCGGGCGCCCACCCGCAGCGCGAACAGGGTGAGCAGCTGCATCAGGTCGACCCGGCGGGCCAGGGAGCTCGAGGCGATCTCGCCCTCCTCCCAGCCGTTGAACCAGACCTGATCGCGGTCCTGCCCCTCGGTGACCACGTGCACGGTGTCGGCGCTGATGTTGCGGTGGGCCAGGCCCGCGCGGTGCGCCCGGCTGATCTGCTCCCACGCGCCCAGCATCACCTCGTCGGTGATCTCCCCGGCCGGCAGGTCGCTGAGCTGGTAGGCGCCCGGGACGTGCTCACCGAGCAGCAGCACCGAGTCGCCCGCCTCGGCGATCCCGTGCAGTCGCGGGCAGTTCACATCCGCCGCCGCAGCCGCGTAGTACATCAGGGAGGCCCGCTCGGCGGCCTGGCGCAGGGAGACCGTCGCCCGGCGGTCCAGGCCACGGCGGGCCAGCGTCGAGACCACGGCGTTCAGCCAGCCGATCACCTGCCGGTCCGCATCGAGCACGACGGCGTCCCAGCGCACCCCGTCGGCATCGGTGACGGCGTAGACCCGGTTCGCGCCCTCACGTTCGGTGGCCACCGTGGCCGAGTCCTGCACATGCCCGGTGGCGTGGTGGTGCGGGCGGTGCACCTGGGCGGTCTCGGCGGGTGCGGCCGGCGGGAGCACGCCGGCCTCCACAGGGGCCGGCTCCGACGTCGTGGTCTCGCTCGCCGTGGACGAGACGCCTGGGCTCTGCGTGCGGTCGGGCACGTACCCGATGGGGCTGGAGACGGTGACGGTCTCGCGTGGCATCCGGCTGACGTCGGTGTAGTCACCGATCCGGATCACGCTGACGGCGTCCACCCCCGCGCGCCGTACGCCGTCCACCAGCACCTGACCGTGGGCGCGCTCGGAGCGCACGCCCGAGGCGTAGCGCATGCCCAGCCCGACGGCGCGACCCATCAGCACCGAGACGATCGCCCCGACGAGCGTGGCCTCGCCGGCGATCACCGAGACCACGAGCACGATCCAGAGCAGGTTCCACGAGATCGCCACCAGCCGGCGCCGCGAGCGGGTGCCGATCGCGGTCAGGAACGCCGCCAGGCCCGCCACCATCGGCGTGACCGTCATCATCCAGCCCTCGTCGGAGAGGATGCGCAACGCCCGCAGCACCTCGATGGGCGCGTAGGTGCTCAGCAGCCAGGAGACCCCCGCCGTCACCAGCACCGCCGCGGCGGCGGCGCCGATCGCATCGAGGATGTTGCGCGGCTGGCGGCGGCGCAGCTGATCGACGATCACCAGGATCGGCAGGATGAGCGTCAGGAAGCCCTCGATGGCGTTCACCGGGACCAGCAGGATGTTGCGGATGACCTCGGAGAAGACCGACCGGACGTCCGCCGTCACGCCTGTGGCGGTGCGGTAGGCATAGACCGACAGCGCGAGCACGGCGACCACCGTGGCCAGGGTGACCAGCATCAGCGCCAGGTCGACCGGCCGGCGCACCCGGGCGACCGGCAGGTCGAGCAGGGAGACGGTCCGCACCGGACCGCGCGGCGGCTCCGGGGTGTGCGGGGTCTCGGCGGCCATGACCCCGATCGTAGGCGAGCGAGGTGGCCACGCCCCGGCCATTTCCACGGGTGGGGGCGGTGCTGTGACGGTGCTCACCCGGGCGCCGGACCGGGTGGACGGACGCAGACGACGGCCGCGGGTCGTGCACGAGCCCGATGGCGGGCTCCTGGCCACTTCCGGCCAGGGGCCTGGATCGGCCACCCGGGAGCGTTGCGCGGGTGTAAAGCGGCGCCCTACGGTCGTCGGGTCCGGGAGTCGAGGCGGTGGAGCGGGTTCGTGCGTAGTCGTGGTGTGGGTAGGGGGCTGGGTGTGACGAGCGTGCTGGGGATGGCGTTGCTGGGGGCGGTGGGACCTGCGGGGCTCGCGGTGGCGGCCGTGGATCCGGTCCATCACACCGTCGAGGTGGCGGACGAGGGTCCTGGCTCGTGGGAGGTGCCCGGCCTGGCCACGCAGGTTACGGTCACGCTTCGTGGCGCGGCGGGCGGCGAGTGCTTCTTCGGGTCGGAGGAATCGCGCCACGGGGGCGCCGGTGGGGCGGTGACGCTGAGGCTGGATGACGATCTTGCCGGGTCAACGGTGGGATACACGATCGGCGGCGTGGGTGCAGGCAGCCCGGGCGATGGAGTTGACGAGCGAGGCGGCGGGGGCACCGCGCTCAGCTACGGCGGCGACCTGCTTGCCGTGGTCGGCGGAGGCGGCGGTGCGGGGCGGGAACATGTCCACGTCGATGTCGACCCCGACCACGGGTGCGTCGCCGGTGGTGACGGCGGTGTCGCCACAACGCCGGGAGTGGGCCCGGGGGACCCTGGGACACCCAGCGCGCTCTTCGACTCCCACGCTCCCGGTGGTGGCGCCACCGAAGCCGGCGGTCAGCCGGACCCGGAAGCCGAGGGATACGGCGACGTTCGTGACGGCGGCCACCCTGGTCAGGACGGCCCACCCCGAAGCACAGGAGAGACCATCACGCTCAGCGCAGGGGGCGCCGGCGGGTGGGCAGGCGGTGGTGGCGGGTCCGGCTACGCCGGCGGCGCAGGCGGGACGACCGACTACGGTCTCAACTCTGGGCTCGGATCGATAGACGACCGCGGCGCCGGGGGTGGTGGTTCAGGGTTCCTGGCCGACGATGAGCGCGTCAGCGTGGTACCCGGTTCGGCAGGCACCAATGCCGGTGAGGGGTCGATCACGATTGCCTACCTCATGCCCGGCCCCGCCATCGCTGACGATGCCGGCGTGGAGACCGAGTACGGCAGCCCCGTGCGAGTGACGCCGGAGGTCGACGGTGCGACCGGCCTGAGCGTGGAGACACCGCCGTCGTTCGGGCAGGCGACCGCCGACGGAATGGACCTGGTGTACACCCCGGACGCCGACGTCGTGGGCACCGACTCCTTCACCTACACCGCCACCGGGCCCGGCGGGGCCAGCGAGCCCGCCACCGTCACCATCACCGTCCTGGCGCCCGAACTCGCGATCGGCTCGCTACCGGAGGCGATCCAGGGCCACCCCTACGAGCACACCCTGACGGTGACCGGCGGCAGTGAACCGCACGAGTTCACCGCCGGGGGCCTGCCCGAGGGCCTGCAGCTGGAGGGCGGAGTCCTCAGCGGCACCCCGACGGCGGCCGGTGAGCACCGGGTGAGCATCACCGTGGCCGACGCCAGCCGTCCCGACCCGGCGACGGCGACCGTCGAGCTCGTCGTGCATGTGCACTCCAGCGAGTTCGCCGCACCCGCGAGCGCCGAAGCCGGCACCGAGATCGCGCTGACCGGCACCGACCTGCCCGACGGGGACTACGAGATCGTGCTCAACTCGACCCCGGCGACCCTTGGTCAGGCGACCATCGTCAATGGCGTGCTGGAGGTGCAGGTCACCATCCCTGCCGGGACCAGCGCCGGGGAGCACACCCTCGAGCTCGTCCGCGAGGGCGTCGTCATCGGATCCCAGCCGATCGAGATCACGGCCGTGGCTGCCGAGCCCGAGCCCACACAGCCCGCGCCCGCACCCGAGCCCACCCCCGCCGCAGACCCGCCCGCGGAGCTGCCCGAGACCGGCGCCGCGTGGGTCGCCCCGTCCGCACTGGCCCTGCTGCTGGTCGCGGCCGGCCTGCTCACGCTCGCGGTGAGGAGCCGGCGCGCGCTCAGGTCCTGACGCCCAGCGCCTCCAGCCACTCGGCGGGAAGGTACTGGTAGCCCACGAAGGCGGCCACGTCCAGCAGGGTGTGCGCCACCACGAGGGGCATGACCCGCCGTCGGCCGAACCGGGAGAGGTAGAACAGCGCGAAGATCACGCCCATGATCACGTTCGCCGCGAACGGGCCCCACCCCTGGTAGAGGTGGTAAGCGCCGCGCAGGAGGGCGGAGGTCGCGATGATCGCGGGCACGCCCCAGCGCTTCTCGCCGAGGCGCTCGATCAGGTAGCCGACCACGATCACCTCCTCCAGCAGTGCGTTCTTCAGCGCGGCCAGGATCAGCACCGGGATCGTCCACCAGTACGGGTCGAGCCCCGAGGCCTGCACCGCGACCGTGATGCCGAGCGCGCGACCGGCGAGGTACAGCCCCAGGCCCGGGATCCCGATGAGGGCGCCCAGAGCGACGCCCCAGCGCAGGTCGGTGACCGGCCGTCGCAGGTCCAGGCCGATCCGGCGGAACGCACTGCGCCCGGAATCGCTGAGCAGGTACAGCACCAGCGCCACCGGAACGAGGGCGAACGCCACGGAGAGGACCTGGTAGGTCAGGTCGAGGTAGGGGCGCGGGGACTGGGAGGTGTTCAGTGCCGTCGTCTGCTCGCTGAGCGGGCCGCGGGTCAGGGCGGCGATGATCGAGACCACGGCGTACACGGCCGACTGTCCCAGGCTCAGTCCGAGCACGATCCAGATCTCAGCGGTGAGCCGCCGCGAGCGCGCGCGCTGGCTGGGGGGCGGGGCGGAGGAGGCCGGGGCGGTGTCCATGGCACTAGTCTCACCTGGCCTCGCCCGTCAGATCGCTCAGCCCGCAGTCGCCCCTGCCTTCACGGACCGGCGACGACGGCCGGCGGGCGGTGCTTGCGCAACCACGTCTCGGTCTGGGTGACGTGGGCGGCGGCAGCCGCGGCCGCGGCCATGGGATCCCTGGACCGCAGGGCGTGCCAGATGGCGCGATGCCCGGCGTCGGAGAGCTGCTTGACCGCGGCCCCGTCGTCCGTGCTGAACAGGTGATAGGCGCGGGAGCGGGAACGGAGCACGGCGACCATCGCCGCGAAGGCGGTGTTGGCCCCGACCTCGACGATGCGCATGTGGAACTCGTGATCGAGCCGGGACTGGTCGGTATCGTCGGTGGTCACCTCGAGCTCGGCGAGCAGGACGTCGAGTGCGTCCAGATCGGCATCGCCGATGCGCGCCGCGGCCAGTGATGCTGCGTGTGACTCCAGGGCGCGCCGCAACTCGGTCAGCTCCAGCAAGGAGTCCAGGGGCAGGAGCCCCACCGTGAGCGAGAGGTTCTCCAGGATCGGCGCCGCGCGCAGATCACCGACGTAGGTGCCGGAACCGTGCCGGGTGTCCAGGACGCCCAGTGCCGAGAGCATGCGGATCGCTTCGCGCAAGGAACCGCGCGAGACCCCGAATCGTTCGCACAGCTCCGATTCGCTCGGAAGCCGATCCCGCGGTTGCAGGTCGCCTCCGGCAATGAGGGCACGCAGCCCGTCCAGTGCTGTCTCCAGTGCTCGCATTCTCGCCCCTTCGTGGTCTGGACCACGCTAGAGCGTCTTGAGTTGTTCGACAAGTAGCGCGAAAGGTGGTCTCATAGTGCGCCAGCAGCCAAGATTGTCGATAAGTCATCGAACAACATGGGTGCAGAGAGTGGAGAGGCGCGATGCAACAGACGGTCGGTCGAGGCTCCGTGGCCGCCGTGAGCCTGCGCGGGTACGACCGGGCACGGGACGCCTGGCCGCTCGACCCCGAGGTCGTGCACCTCAACCATGGCTCGTTCGGTGCCGTCCCCATCGAGGTCGTGCGCCGCCAGGACGAGCTCCGGGCCCATGCCGATCGCAACCCGGTCGGCTGGTTCCCGCAGATTCCCGCGCTGGTGGCCCAGGCACGCCAGGAGATCGCCCCGTTCATCGGCGCTCGCGCCGAGGACATGGTCTTCGTCCCCAACGCCTCCGCCGCCGCGACGGTCGTCTACAACGGCCTGCGCCTGGCGGCCGGTGACGAGATTCTGGTGACCGACCACGGCTACGGCGCGATCACGATGGGTGCCCGCCGGCTCGCCCGGCGCTTCGGGGCGCACGTGCGGACCGTCTCCATCCCGCTGCTCGCCTCGGACGAGGAGGTGCTCACCCGGTTCGCCGCGTCCACCACCCCCCGCACGCGGCTGATCGTGGTCGACCAGATCACCTCCCCCACTGCCCGTCGCTTCCCGGTGGAGCAGATCACGGCGCAGGCCCGCCGCTCCGGCGTTCGCGTGCTCGTCGATGGTGCCCACGCACCCGGGCTGATCGATGCCCCGGCCCAGTGCGGTGAGCCGGACTGGTGGTTCGGCAACCTCCACAAGTGGCCGTGCGCCCCTCGAGGCGCTGCCGTGCTCGTGAGCACCGCTGCCGATCGCGACGACCTCTGGCCCCTCATCGACTCCTGGGCTGCCGAGGAGCCGTTCCCGGCACGCTTCGACACCCAGGGCACGATCGATGCCACCAGCTACCTCGCCGCGCCCCTCGCGATCTCCTGGATCGAGCAGGAGTACGGCTGGTCGGCTGCTCGCGAGACGATGACCGAGCTCGTCGACCACGGCGCCACGATCATCGGCGAGGCCATCGCGCCCTACCTCGACTCCGATCCGGTGGTCGTCAGCGCCGCGCAGGTGCCGTCGATGCGTCTGGTGCGGATGCCGGACACCCTCGCCGACCGCCGCGAAGCCGCAGACCGGCTGCGTGACGTGCTGTTCCAGCGCGCCGGCGTGGAGGCCGCGTTCACCACCTTCGACTCCCGGCCCTACCTGCGCCTCTCGGCGCACCTGTACACCGAGGAGTCCGACTTCCACCAGTTCATCGAGCGGGCCATCCCGCTCGTGCTCGAAGCCAGCGGACTGGCCGCCTCGCCTGGGCGAACCCGCTCCGTTGGTCACGCACCATCGTCTCCCGACCCGTCCCCCTCAAAGGAGAGAACACATGAGACACCTGCGTTCCGCAGCCGCCGCGACGGCCGGCCTGTCGATGATCGCCCTGGCGGCGTGCTCGGGTGACTCCGGTGATGCCGGAGCCTCCGACGGCACCGTGACCCTCCAGATGGTGGAGTCCCTGACCAACCCGGATCGCACCACGTTGATCCGTGGCCTGCTCGACGATTTCGAGGCCGAGAACCCCGGGGTCGAGGTCGAGTTGGTCTCGCCCCCGACCGAGCAGGCGGATCAGACCATCCAGCAGATGCTGCAGTCCGGCTCCGGTGTGGACGTGCTGGAGGTCCGCGACATCACCGTCGGTCCGTTCGCCAACAACGGCTGGCTCTACGACATGAGCGGTGACCTGGAGTCCTGGGACGGATGGGACGCCCTCACCGACAACGCCCGCGCCGTGGCCGAGGGGGACGGCGAGAGCTACTTCCTTCCCTACGGCTTCTACGGGCTCTCGCTCTTCTACCGCACCGACCTGGTGGAGGAGGCCGGGTTCGACGGGCCGCCGTCCAGCTGGGAGGACCTGCTGGAGCAGGCCTCGGCGATCCAGGATCCCTCCAGCAACACCTACGGATACGCCTTCCGCGGTGGTCAGAACGCCAACAGCAACGTCGTCGCCGCGATCGAGGCGTACGTGATCGACGGTCTCGACACCGAGAACGCCTTCCTGATGGAGGACGGATCGACGATCTTCGCCGCCCCGGAGGCCGAGGATGCACTGGAGACCTACTTCGCGCTCTTCGAGGAGGCCTCCCCGCCGTCCGCCGTCTCCTGGGGATACCCGGAGATGGTGGAGGGCTTCAACAACGGCTCGACCGCCTTCCTGCTGCAGGACCCCGAGGTGATCGCCACCATCCAGGGCTCGGACACCCTCTCCGAGGACCAGTGGGGCACCGCGCCGCTGCTGGTCGGGCCCACGGGCCGGGCGGCACAACCGCTGGCCGTGGCCGGATGGGGTGTGACGGAGTTCAGCGAGCACCGCGACGAGGCGGTGGCACTCGTGCAGTACCTCGCCTCCGAGGAGCCGGGCACGGAGTTCGCGCAGGCGAACAGCCTCGTGCCGCCGATCGCGTCCGCCTCGGACGACCCGTTCTACTCCGAGGGTCCGTGGACCAGCTACGTGACCATGACCGAGAACCCGGACACCTATGTCAACGTCACCCAGCCGCGGGACGTGAGCTGGTGGACCGAGTGGATCCAGAAGTCCGACCAGGAGATCCAGAGCGTGCTCCTCGGGGACATGACGCAGGAGGAGCTGCTGACCTCCTGGGATGAGTTCTGGACCGAGAAGTACGCCGCGGAGTGACTGAGGTGACCACCACCTCCACCCGGCGTCCCGCCCCCACGGGCGGCGGGACGCCGGGCAGCCGCCGCCGGCCGGCGTTCCGGGCTCGTCACGGCCTGACGATCCTGGCGTTCCTGGCCCCGGCGATCGTCTTCGTCGGGTGGTTCACGTACTACCCGATGCTGCGCGGGGCCACGATGGCCTTCCGGGACTGGAACCTGTGGGACCTCACCTCGACGCCGTTCATCGGGTTCGACAACTTCGCCACCATCTTCAGCGATCCGGTCTTCCCCACCGTCGTGCGCAACTCGGTGCTGTGGGTGGTCGGTTCGCTGGTACCGCAGCTCTTGATCGGGTTCGCGCTCGCGCTCGCCCTGCGCAAGCGGTTCCGGTTCCGCGGCGTGTACCAGGCGCTGGTGTTCTTCCCCTGGGCTGTCTCGGGGTTCCTCATCGGGATGCTGTTCCGGTGGATGTTCAACGCCGAGTTCGGGGTGGTGAACGACCTGCTCGGCAAGGTCGGGCTGATCGACGCGCCGATCCCGTGGCTCGCCGACCCGACCCTGGCGATGGCCGCGGTGATCGTGGCGAACATCTGGTACGGGGTGACGTTCTTCGCGATCATGATCCTCGCGGCGCTGCAGTCGGTGCCGGAGGAGATGCTCGAGGCGGCCAGCCTCGACGGCGCCGGGAAGGCGAGGACGTTGTTCTCGATCATCATCCCGACCATCTCGATGACCCTGTTGCTCACGGTGCTGCTGCGGATCATCTGGATCTTCAACTTCCCCGACATCATCTACGCCATGACCGGGGGCGGGCCGGCCAACCGCACGCACATCGTCACCACCTGGATGATCAACTACACCCAGCAGGGCAACTACGGCCTGGCCAGTGCCATCGGCCTGTGCGTGGTGGGCTTCCTGCTGGTGTTCTGCGCCTTCTACCTGCTCGCCATCCGGAAGGCGGACAACCAATGAGCACGACGGCGACCCTCACCCCCGCGCCCACCGAGCCCGTGGCCGACCGGGAGGCACCACGGCGTGTCACCCTCGGCGCGATCGTGCGTGTGGTCGGTCTGGGAGCCTGGCTCCTGATCACGCTGTTCCCGCTGTACTGGATCGCCATCACCTCGCTCAAGGCGCCGGGAACGATCAGTCGCTTCCCGCTGGAGTACTGGCCGGGGGAACTCTCGGTCGAGAACTACCGTGGCCTGTTCGAGCAGAGCAACTTCGGGGTGTTCATGGCGAACTCCGCCGTGGTCGCGACGACCGCCGGCGTGACGGCCACGCTGATCGCCCTGCTCAGCGCCTACGTGCTGGCCCGGTTCCACTTCCGCACCCGAGGTGCAGTGCTGATCGCCTTCCTCCTGACCCAGATGATCCCGGCGTTCATCGCGCTCGGGCCGCTGTACTCGATGATGTCCGAGCTGGGGCTGGTGGACCGCAAGTTCGGACTGGTGCTGGTCTACATCGCCATCAGCATCCCGTTCTCCACGATCATGCTGCGCGGCTTCTTCCAGAACGTGCCCGATGCGCTGGAAGAGGCGGCGATGATCGACGGGTGCTCCCGGCTGGGAGCGCTGTTCCGGGTGATCGTGCCGGTGATGACACCAGGGATCATCGCGGCGTTCATCTTCAACTTCGTGAACTCCTGGAACGAGCTGTTCCTGTCCGTGGTGCTGATGCACGCGGAGTCGAACCGGACGATCCCGGCGGCGCTGAACGGCTTCATCTCCACCTTCAACATCGACTGGGGATCGATGTCGGCTGCCGCCGTGCTGACGATCCTGCCGACCATGGTGATGTTCGCACTCGCCAGCAAGTGGATCGTGCAGGGCCTGACCGCCGGAGCCGTGAAGGGCTGACCCTCGCGGCTACCGGCGCGAGGCCGGGTGGGCCGCCGGTGAGCGCAGCGCCCGGGCCAGCGCGTCGTGCACGGCCTGCACCGCGGGTCGCTCCCGTGATCCCGGGCGGGCGGAGGTGAACAGCTCGCGGTGCGGGTTGCCGGGAAGGTCGATCAGCGCCAGTTCGGCCGAGTAGCCGGCCCACACCAGATCGGGCAGGATCCCGACAGCGTGGCCTGCGGCGATCAGCCGGATGTGCACCGTGAGGTCGGTGGCCTCGTAGCGCACATCCGGTTCGATCCCCGCGGCCCGGCACTGCTGGATCCCCCAGTCGCGCACGATCGCGCCCGGCGGCTCCATCACCCAGGGCTGATCCGCCATGTCCTCCAATCGGGTTGCCGTGGTGGCGGCATCCGCGCACAGGCGCACCGGGTCCGTGCCGAGGCTCACCCGGTCCAGGCCCGGGCGCAGCCGTCGGGTCGAACCCGGGTACTCCTCGGCGATCGTCAGGTCGAAGTGGCGCGCCTCCAGCTCGAACAGGCCCACCTCCGGCGGCACCACGGCCACCTCGACCCGCAGCTGGGGTCGGGAGACCGCCAGCGCGTCGAGCGCCCGCGGCAGCAGGGCGCGGGCTGCGGTCTCCAAGGACGCCACCCGGACGGTCTCCGGACCGGGCTCCAATGCCTCCAGGGCGCCCCGAGCCGCCTCCTCGGCGTCCATCATCCGCGCAGCGTGCTCGGCGATCACCCGGCCCTGCGCCGTCAGCCGGACCCGCCGGCCGTCCGGCTCCAGCAGCTTCTCGCCGACCTCGCGCTCCAACCGGGCGAGCTGGTGTGAGACGGTCGAGACGCTGAAGTTCAGCGTCTGGGCCACGGCCGTGACCGTGCCGCGCAGTTGTAGCTCACGCAGCAACCGCAGCCGGCCGGAGTCCCACATGGTCATATGCCCCGTCGTTTCGATGAAATCGAACAGACAAGTTCGGAAACTATCACTTTTATTCACAGGTCCCTCACCACCACACTGAGTCGATCGACAGAGCGGAGGAGGACCGGTGGGCGAGACGGTGGAGCCGACGAGGCCGACGGAGCCGGCGGCGGCGATCGATGACGCCCTGGCGCAGGATGCCATCGCCCTGGTGCGGCGGTGGCTGGCGAACAGTACCGACCATCCGGTCGACCCGGCGGCTCAGCGCCTGGCCACGATCCTGCGGGACGAGAACGGCCTGGCGTTCACCCTGGGTTTCGTCGACGACGTCATCCGGCCGGAGGACAACCGCGTGGCCGCCCGGGCGCTACGCGGCCTGGTGCCGCTCACCCCGCGCCTGTTGCCCTGGCACCTGCGCGCGGCGATCCGCGCCGGGGGTCTTGCCGGCCGCGTGGCCCCGGGGGTGGTGGTGCCGGCTGCTCGCGCGGTGCTGCGCCGGATGGTGCGCCACCTCATCGTCGACGCCGGTGACCGCAGGCTCGGTCGGGCCATCGCCACCCTCGCAGGCAAGGAGCACGGGGTCCGCCTCAACATCAACCTGCTCGGTGAGGCGATCCTCGGGGACGAGGAGGCCCGGCGCCGGGTGGCGGGGACCGCCCGGCTACTCGCCCGCCCGGACGTCGACTACGTCTCGATCAAGGTCTCCTCGACCGTGGCCCCGCACAGCCCCTGGTCCTTCGACGACGCCGTCACCCACGCCGTGGACTCGCTGCTGCCCCTCTTCCGGCAGGCCCGGGACGCGGGTGGGACGTTCATCAACCTCGACATGGAGGAGTACAAGGACCTCGACCTCACCGAGGCGGTGTTCACCACCCTGCTGGACACCGAGGACCTGTGCGACCTCGAGGCCGGCATCGTGCTCCAGGCGTACCTACCGGACGCGCTGGGTCTGATGATGCGCCTGCAGACCTGGGCCGCTGAGCGCGTAGCCCGCGGTGGTGCCCCGATCAAGGTGCGCGTGGTCAAGGGCGCCAACCTGCCGATGGAGCGCGTGGACGCCGAGAGCCACGGCTGGCCGCTGGCCACCTGGGGCAGCAAGCAGGAGACCGACTCCTCCTACAAGGCTGTGCTCGACTACGCCCTGCGGCCCGATCACATCGGTGCCGTGCACGTCGGTCTCGCGGGCCACAACCTCTTCGACATCGCCCTGGCGTGGTTGCTGGCCCAGCGGCGCGGCGTCACCGACGGCCTGGAGCTGGAGATGCTGCTCGGCATGGCCACCGCCCAGGCGGCCGCCGTGCGCGCGGACGTCGGGCAGCTGCTGCTCTACACCCCGGTGGTGCACCCGCGCGAGTTCGATGTGGCGATCGCCTACCTCGTGCGACGCCTCGAGGAGGGCGCCTCGCCCGAGAACTTCATGTCCGCCGTCTTCGATCTGGACACACCGGATCTGTTCGAGCGGGAGAAGCAGCGCTTCCTCGACTCCATCGCCACCATCCCCACCGAGGTGCCGCAGCCCCACCGGAACCAGGACCGCTCCCAGCCCGTGGCCCCCAGCCACGACTCCCCGCGCCGTTTCGTCAATACTCCCGACACCGATCCCGCGATCGCGGCCAACCGCGCCTGGGGCGAGGCGATCCGCGCCCGGATGCCGTGCAGCACGCTCGGCACAGACACGGTCGAGGGGTCGCAGATCGAGACCCCCGATCAGCTGCAGCAGGTGATCGACGGGGCCATCGAGGCCGGCGAGGCCTGGCGCGCGCTCGGAGCGGAGCGGCGGGCCGAGATCCTCCACCGCGCCGGTGACGTGCTCGAGGCCCGCCGCGCCGATCTGCTCGAGGTGATGGGCTCGGAGTGCGGCAAGGTGCTCGCCCAGGGCGACCCCGAGGTGAGCGAGGCCATCGATTTCGCCCACTACTACGCCGAGCGCGGCCGCGAGCTGGACGCGGTGGAGGGCGCCACCTTCGTGCCCGATCGCCTGACGGTGGTCACGCCGCCGTGGAACTTCCCGGTGGCCATCCCTGCCGGCTCCACCCTGGCGGCGCTCGCGGCCGGGTCCGCCGTGATCATCAAGCCCGCCCCCCAGGCCCGGCGCAGCGGTGCGGTCATGGTCGAGGCACTGTGGGAGGCCGGGGTGCCGCGGGAGGTGCTGCGCCACGTGCAGCTCTCCGAGGGCGACCTGGGGTCCCGGCTGATCGGCCACGAGGGGGTCGACCGGGTGATCCTCACCGGGGGGTACGAGACCGCCGAGCGGTTCCGCGCGATCCGGCCCGACCTGCCGCTGCTCGCCGAGACCAGTGGGAAGAACGCCCTCATCGTCACCCCCAGCGCCGACCTCGACCTGGCCGCACGGGACGTGGCGGCCTCGGCCTTCGGGCACGCGGGCCAGAAGTGCTCGGCCGCCTCGCTGGTGATCCTGGTGGGCAGCGTGGCGACCTCCGAGCGTTTCCGGCGCCAGCTCCTCGACGCCGTCACCTCGATGCCGGTGGGCCAGCCGTGGCAGGAGCAGACCCAGGTCGGCCCGCTGATCGGGCCCGCGGAGGGCAAGCTCCTGCACGCGCTCACCACCCTCGAGCCGGGGGAGCGGTGGCTGGTGGAGCCGCAGCGCCTCGACGACGCCGGTGCGCTGTGGCGCCCCGGGGTCCGCGAGGGCGTCCGGGCGGGCTCGCCCTTCCATCTCACCGAGTACTTCGGCCCCGTCCTGGGCGTCATGACGGCGGCCTCGCTCCCCGAGGCCATCGACCTCGTGAACCGGATCGAGTACGGACTCACCAGCGGGCTGCACTCGCTCGACCCGGCCGAGATCGAGACCTGGCTGGCCCAGGTGCAGGCCGGCAACGTCTACGTCAACCGCGGCATCACCGGCGCGATCGTGCAGCGCCAGCCCTTCGGCGGCTGGAAGAAGGCCTCGGTCGGGGCGGGCACCAAGGCCGGCGGGCCGAACTACCTCACCGGTTTCGGCGCCTGGACCGACGCCCCCGTGTCGGTCTCCGGGGCATCCGACGCCATCAGCCGCCGGGCCCTGGATGCCGCCGCGGATCTGCCGGCCGCCGATCGTGACTGGCTGGCGGGGGCCCTCACCACCGACGAGGCGGCCTGGGCCGGCGAGTTCGGCATCGTGCGCGACGCGACCGGGCTCGCCAGTGAACAGAACGCCTTTCGCTACCACCCGGAGCCGGTCACCGTGCGCTTCGAGAGTGAGCGGCACGTCGAGCTCCTGCGGGTGGTGGCCGCTGGCGCGCGCTCGGGTGCGCCGGTCACCGTCAGCGCGGCCGCGCCCCTGCCACCGCCGGTGGCGGACTACGTCGCCCAGGTGGCCGACCTCCGGATCGCCGACGGCGCAGCCTGGGCCGCGCACGCACGTGACCTGGCCGAGACGGGCGGGAGGATCCGCCTGATCGGTGGCTCCGCCGTCGAGCTGGCCTCGCTCACCCAGGGATCGCCGGCCGTGGCGCTGTACACCCACGAGGTGGTCTCCGCAGGCCGGATCGAGCTGCTGACCTTCCTGAAGGAGCAGGCGGTCTCGATCACCGCTCACCGGTTCGGCACCATCCGGCGCTACGACATCCCGACGGTGACCACGCAGCCCGCGTAGTCTCAGCTACAACCCCATGAAAGGACGACGATGTCCGATCAGACGTATCTGTACATCGCACTGGCCCTCTATTTCGCCGGCATGATCGCGATCGGCGTCTTCGCGGCCCGCAACACCAAGGACCACGAGGACTACATGCTCGCCGGGCGCAACCTGCCGCCCTGGGCGGCGGCGCTCAGCGCCGGCGCCTCCGACATGTCGGGCTGGCTGGTGATGGGATTGCCGGGGGCGATCTACGTCTCCGGCCTCATCGATGCCTGGATCGCGGTGGGTCTGACGATCGGCGCCTACCTGAACTGGAAGTTCGTGGCACCGCGGCTGCGCGCCTACACCGAGGTCTCGAACAACTCGATCACGATCCCCAGCTTCCTGGAGAACCGCCTCAAGGACTCCTCCCGGCTGCTGCGCATCGTCTCGAGCCTGATCATCCTGGTGTTCTTCACCCTCTACATCAACTCCGGCATGGTGGCCGGCGGGGTGTTCTTCGAGAG
Source organism: Ruania suaedae (assembly GCF_021049265.1). NCBI lineage: Bacteria > Bacillati > Actinomycetota > Actinomycetes > Micrococcales > Ruaniaceae > Ruania > Ruania suaedae. The sequence continues at coordinate 3,406,651 of NZ_CP088018.1, read as the reverse complement.
CTCTTTCGGGTCCAACTACCACCTCGGCCTCGCGCTGGTGGCTGCGGTCACCTTGAGCTACACCCTGTTCGGCGGGTTCCTCGGTGCGTCGCTGACCGACGTGGCGCAGGGCCTGATGATGATGACGGCACTGCTGGTGGTCCCGGCGCTGGCCATCGTCAGCCTGGGCGGTTTCGCCGAGATGGGACCGGCGCTCGCCGCGGCCGGACCCGATCATCTCCAGGTCTTCGGCGGCGCCGCCGTGACCGGCGGCGTGCTCATCGGGATCATCTCCTCCCTCGCCTGGGGTCTGGGCTACTTCGGCCAGCCGCACATCATCGTGCGTTTCATGGCCCTGCCGAGCCCGCAGGCGGCCACCTCGGCCCGGCGCATCGGGATGACCTGGATGGCGCTGTCGATGATCGGTGCCGTGGTCTGCGGCCTGGTGGGTGTGGCCTACTTCGAGCAGACCGGGAACAGCCTCGACAATCCCGAGACGGTCGTGCTGGTGATGGCCCAGCTGCTGCTGCACCCCCTCGTGGCCGGTTTCGTCCTCGCGGCGGTGCTCGCAGCGATCATGAGCACCATCTCGAGTCAGCTGGTGGTGTGCTCCTCCGCGCTGGTCGAGGATCTGTACAAGGTGGTCCGCCGGGATGCCCCCTCGCCGAGGCACCTGACGGTGCTGGGCCGTGCGTGCGTGCTCCTGGTCGCGGTCGTGGCGGCGTTGATGGCGCTGGTCCCCAACGACACGATCCTGGGCCTGGTCTCCTTCGCCTGGGCCGGGTTCGGCTCCGCGTTCGGTCCGATCGTGCTGTTGAGCCTGTTCTGGCGCAACCTCACCCACTGGGGTGCGCTGGCCGGGATGGCCACCGGCGCCGTCATCGTGTTCACCTGGGGCTTCCTGGGCACCGGTATCTACGAGCTCCTGCCCGGATTCCTCGGCTGCCTGCTGGTCGCGGTGGTGGTGAGCAAGGTGACCTACCTGCGCAACGACAACATCGACCGCGAGTTCGCCGAGACCGACGAGCTGCTGGCCGGCGACGTCAAGGTCGAGTCGTGAGGAAGCCGACCACCGCGCAGTCGTAGTGCTGCGACGCCGTCATCGAGCCACGGAACCAGGTGACGGCGAGGGTGGTGGGATCGCCGGGGACCACGATCGGGCGCAGGTTGTCGGCGCCCGAGTCCTCGGTGACGGGCGTCCAGGACCAGGTGGCTCCGCCGTCGGTGGTGCGTCCGTGGAAGATCTCGTGGTGTGCCAGGGCGGCGCCGTCACGCGGGTCGACCGGGGCGGACAGGTACAGCGAGTCCAGGTCGTAGGGATCGATCGAGACCAGGCCGGTGTAGTCCTGCTCGTGTGGGAGCAGGTTCGCCCCGGCGGGGGCGAGCTCGCGGACCCGCCAGGCTGCGCCGTCGTGACGGGCGTAGACGAAGCGGTGGTCGGCGTAGTTGCTGTTCTCCGGCTGATCGTGGGCGCGGGCGGTGAGCACGGCCGCCAGGTGGCCCGCCTGGGTGCCCCGGCCCTGCCGGATGTCGGTGGTCCAGGCGTGGGTCAGCGGCGAGTCGGTCAGCGTGGTGCCGGTGGCCAGCAGCGTGGTCAGCTCCACCTGCGAGGGCGCCGCGGGGGAGAGGACCTCGGCGTCCATGACCGTGCCGGCCGAGTCGTGCAGGGCGCCGGCGGCGATGTAGCCGTGGTAGATCGAGTTGTCGTAGTCGCGCGGGTGGTGGTCGGTGGTGATGAGGTCGATGCGGTCGATGCCGTTGGAGGCGTAGCGCGTGTAGCCGTTGACGTAGCCGATCTTCGGGCGGGTCAGCAGCTTGCCGCCGTAGCGGAAGGTCTCGCCGTGGTCGTCGCTGATGAGGATCGAGGGGTCGTCGTTGACCGCCCGGGCGAAGGCGTACAGGCGGCCCTCCTCGGCGAGGTAGTGCAGGTTGGAGTAGGTGGCGCCGCGGCCCTCGGTCAGCTCGGTCCAGTCGAAGGTGCGCTCCGGGCCCCATTCGGTGGCATCGTGCGGGCGGGTGGAGATGCGCCAGCGCTGGAAGTTGTCAGTCTTGTGCTTGGTGTACATCGCCAGGTAGCGGCCGTCCGGGCGGATCCACAGCGCCGGATCGTTGTGGTCGTCCGCCTCGAGGTTGGCGTGCAGCACCACGATCTCGGAGGCACCGGTGCTCAGGTCCACCACGGCCAGCTCGATGTTGCCGGAGCGGTTCTGGCCGCCCGGCCCCTCGGATGCGGCGACGGAGCCGATCAGCATCGTCTGTGCGACGGGATCGATCAGGGAGCGCTCGTCCTGGAACCAGCACCAGGCGCCGTTGTCGTTGAAGGTCTGGATCTGGACCGTCTGGATCTGCTCTGAAGCCATGGAGGGTGATTCTGCCAGGCGGGACGCCGCCTGGATAGCGGTTACCGGAGGTGGTGCCGCCGGTGCGCTGCCCGGATCGACACGGGAGCGTCAGTCTGCGGGGCGACGGTGCCGCAGACTGACGGAGCCGTGTCGGTCCGGTCGTGGACGCCTTGGTGTTCGCCTCGATGTTCACCTTGAGCGAAGGCGACTCAACTCTGGGAACAGGAGGGCCGCCGTCGCCGTTGGACGGGGTGTACGGCGGATCTCCCGCCGAGTGCCCTTGGCCCCACAGGCCACCGACCACAGGAGGACTGCGATGAACCTGATGTTCGATCCCTTCCGCGACTTCGACCGCCTCTCCGGCCGCGGCCCGCGGTGGATGCCGATGGATCTGTACCGCGCCGGGGACGAGTTCGTCGTCGACATCGATCTGCCGGGCGTCGCGCCCGACTCGATCGATCTCGACGTCGACGGCAATGTGCTCACCGTGCAGGCCGAGCGCACCGTCGCCCAGCCCGACGGCGGCAAATGGCTCGCCCAGGAGCGCCCCTCGGGCTCCTACCGGCGCCAGCTCACCCTCGGCGAGGGTCTGGACGCCGAGGCGATCAGCGCGAACTACGCGCACGGTGTGCTGACGTTGCGGATCCCCGTGGCCGAGCGCGCCAAGCCGCGCAAGATCGAGGTGCAGACCAGCGACGCCGCGACGACGCCGCAGGTCGAGTCGGCCTGACGGCCGGCCTCACCCACGGGCGCCCGGTGCGACCATCGCACCGGGCGCCTGCATGTGTGGTGGAGGTCAGCGGATGGCGGTGACCTCGTAGCCGGCCTCGTCGACGGCGGCCCGGATGGCGGCCTCCTCGAGCGAGGTGCTGGAGGTGAGGGTCACCGGCGAGGGGGTGCCGGCCCGGAGGTCGACGCTGACGTCGGTGACGCCGTCGATCTCCTGGAGTTCCTCGGTGACGTGGGCGACGCAGTTGCCGCACGTCATGCCGGTGACCTCGATCGTGGTGGTGGTCATGGGGATCCTCTCGATTTCAGGAACGGACGAGCCGGGCGATGGCGGCGCTGGCTTCCTCGACCTTCTCCGCGCCCTCCTCGGGAGAACGCCGGGCCGCGTCGACCACGCAGTGCGCGAGGTGATCGTCGAGCAGCCCGAGGGCGACGGCCTGCAAGGCCTTCGTGACGGCGGAGATCTGCGTGAGCACGTCGATGCAGTAGGTATCGCTCTCGACCATTCGGGCGATCCCTCGCACCTGGCCCTCCACCCGCCGCAGTCGCTTGAGGTAGGCCTCCTTCTCCGGGGTGTACCCGTGGGAGGTCGCCTCGACGGGGGCGTCGGGCGCCATGGTCTGCTCGGTCATCGGAGTGCTCCCCTGCATCGCCGCTTGGTCACGCCTCATGGTACCCCCGGTGGGTATCGTCTGTCACGACGCGGGGCTCGCTGTGCAGGTCCTGTGCAGGGCGGACAACGGAATGGTCACGATCGCCTCGGGCAAGGTCTCGATATGGCATCGAGCCCGGTTTCGCGCCGATCGCTGCCCTACCGTAAAACGTATGACGACGCTCCGGGGCCCCCGCACTCGCGGCAGCTCTCTCATTCGTCGGACCGTCGCCACGGCCGGCCTCGCGCTCGGCCTCACGTCCGGGCTGGTGCTCGTGCCCGAGCCCGCCGAGGCCTGCGGCTGCGGCGCGGCCGTGGCCGAGGAGGGTTACGACATCGCTGTCGGCCGGGAGGAGGCGGTCGTCGCGTGGGACGGCGAGACCGAGCAGATCGTCCTCCAGCTGGACATGCTCTCCCAGGCACCGGAGGGGGCCCTGCTGATCCCCACGCCCTCGCCCGCGGAGGTCGAGCTCGCCGATCCGGCGGTCTTCGCACGCCTCGAGCAGATGATCGCCCCCCGGGTGGAGGTGGACTACCGCTGGTGGCCGGAGAGCGGCGCCGGTGGCGCCTCTGCTGACGAGGCGTCGGCGGCGGGGTCGACGGTCGACGTCATGAGCTCCGTGACGCTGGGTCCGCTCGAGGTGAGTGTGCTCTCGGCCAGCGATGCGGACGGGCTCTCCGAGTGGCTGGACGCGCACGACTACGTCATGGGTGACGCCGTCGCCGAGGCCCTGCTTCCCTACGTGTCCGAGGGGTGGTTCTACGTGGCGGTGCGTATCGACCCGGACTCGCAGGCGCTGGACGGCGAGATCCAGCCGCTGCACCTGACGTTCGACTCGATGGCGCTGCTCTACCCGATGCGCATCTCGGCCGCGGCCACCCAGGAGCAGTTCGTGCGCACCTATGTGGTGACCGACCAGCAGGTGCAGCGCACCGACCCCACCTGGGACGACGCCACGGGAGAGCGCCGGTATGCGGGGCCGCTCGAGCAGGAGGCGGGCGACGAGACCCTTTCCTGGCTGGCGACCGAGGGCGCCTACCTCACTGTGTTCGACCAGCGCTTCACCGATCCCGGGGAGCAGATCGTCTCGGACTTCACCTTCGCGCCGGCCCCGGAGGCAGGCGACCACCGCGAGGTCGCACACGTGGTCCGGATGCGCGAGATCCTGGGTCTGCCGGCCGGGCCGGTGCTGGTGGGGCTGGGTGGAGCGGGGGTGTTCATCGCTCTGGTGGTTCTGGCTGTGGTGCGGGGGCGGCGAGCGGAGCGCGGCGCATCCGGTGCATGAACGGGATCGCGTGAGAGTTCCGTGACCCTTGTGGGATGGACCACATCTTTGGTTAGGTCGACCTGACCGAGGTGAGCGACCAGTCCTTGGACCGACGACGTTCCACACGAGGAGAGACGATGAAGCGGATTCTTGCTGGTGCGCTGGGTGCGGTTGCCCTGGCGTCGACGACGATGCTGACGGCGATGCCGGCCAGTGCGGCGCTGACCACGCGGTGTGTGGGTGAAGGCGGTGCGGTGACCGTGCCGGGTGATCTGGTGGTCCCCTCGGGCCAGACCTGTCTGCTGTCGGGGACCACGGTCGCCGGTGATGTGCGGGTGGCCCAGGGTGCGGATCTGATCGCTTCCGAGGCGACCTTCGAGGGCCGGGTGGTGGGCGCGGCGGATGCCTATGTGGAGCTGACCGACTCCTCGGTGGCCGGTGAGGTGCGGCTGGTGGATGCCTTCGGCGGGTTGATCGAGCGCAGCGAGGTCAGCGAGCGGGTGCTGGTGCGGGAGAACTCCTCCGACTACACCTTCGCGCTGGTGCTCGAGAGTGACCTGGGCGCGGATCTGGTGGCGCGGGGTGGTGAGGTGTTCGTGGATCAGTCGCAGATCACCGGGTCGGTGAACTCGCGCGATTCGCGTTACACCGACGTCTACGCCAGCTTTGTCGATGGTGATGTGCGGGTGCAGACCGCCTCGGCGGGGTCGCTGCTGTGCCAGGCCAGCGTGCAGGGCGTGGCGGTGCTGCGCGACAACGCCGGGACGGTGCAGATCGGTGCCGATGGTCCGGGTTTCCCGTGCGAAGGCGGCTCCTACGTGGGTGGCAACGTCGTCGCGGAGGGCAACACCGGCGGGGTCTACGTCGACGACGTGATCATCAACGGCCGGTTGCGGGTGGCCGAGAACGACCCGGCCGCCGTCATCGGCGACGGTGTGATGGCTCGCGGGGGCGTCGTAGGGGAGAGCGCCGAGGAGGCGGCGGTGTCGCTGATGGAGCGCTCGGGTCGGTCGGCCGGGCCGGCGCAGTCGCGTGATCAGGCGTTGCAGGAGCGGGTCGCCGAGCGCCAGGGCGAGGCGCGGGCGGAGGCCGAGCAGGCCGGCGCAGCCGACCTCGGCTGATCACGTGCGCGCGGACGGGTCCCACCTCGATCGGGGTGGGACCCGTCCGCATGTGGGCCGCCGCGGGCGCCGGGCCTCCTACGATGGCGGAATGCGACTGGGCGTCCTCGACATCGGCTCGAACACCATCCACCTGCTCGTCTTCGACGTCGTCCGTGGCGCCCGGCCGATCCCGGAGGTGGACGAGCGGGTCTCGATGCGGCTGATGCGCTACCTCTCCGACGAGGGGGAGATCGTCGGCGAGGGTAAGGCGGCACTGCTCGAGGCCGTGGACGGGCTGATGGAGGTCACCCGCACCCACGCGGTGGACGAGACGCTCGTGATCGTGACCTCCGCGATCCGGGAGGCGACCAACGGTGAGGAGATCCTGGCAGAGATCCGCTCCCGCCTCGACGGTGACCTGCAGGTGCTCTCCGGAGCCGAGGAGGCCGAGCTGACCTTTCTCGCCGCCCGGCGCTGGTATGGCTGGGGCGCCGGCCAGCTCCTCGTGCTCGATATCGGCGGCGGCTCGCTCGAGGTGGCGGCGGGGATCGACGAGATTCCCGACGTCTCGGAGTCGGTCCCGCTCGGAGCCGGGCGCCTCACCCGGGCGTACCTGGAGAGCGACCCGCCGAAGAAGAAGGAGCTCAAGGCACTGCGCTCGGCCATCCGCAGCCAGCTCAAGCCGCTGGTGGCGCGGGTGAGCGCCCGTTCGGCGCCCGATCATGTGGTGGCCACATCGAAGACCTTCCGATCGCTGGCCCGGCTCGCCGGCATGTCGGTCAACGGCTACGGGCCGGATGAGCGCTGGCAGATGAGCACCAGCCAGCTCGAGGACTGGGTACCGCGGCTGGCGAAGATTCCCGCGGAGCAGCGGATGGAGCTGCCGGGCGTCACCCCGGAGCGGACCTACCAGATCGTCGCCGGAGCGGTGGTGGCGGTGGAGACGCTGCGTGCGTTGGAGGTCGAGCGGATCGAGATCTGCCCCTGGGCGCTGCGCGAGGGGGCGCTGCTGCGTCGGCTCGATCACCTCTGAATCGCCACTGACAAGCAGAACGCGGAGCGTGCCAGATGTGGCACAGACCCGGCCCCGCCCGGCAGTGCGTCCGATGAGAGTCCACTCGGGGCCCATCAAGGGATGGCGTGGAGCGCGTCACCACGGCGCCGGCCCTGGCATGCAGCGGGATGGGAAGGACTGCGACTGCCGCCGCGCTAGCCTGTACCTCGTGCCCGTCGAGACCACCGCCCCACCGGCGGGCCCCCGTCAGCGTCCGGTCCTGTTGCTCACCACGTGGTCGGTGCTCCTGGTAGCGTCCGCGGCGATCGCTCCGTGGGCACAGAGTGCGCTCGGTGTTCCCTACGACGTCGTGTCGCTCGTGATGTTCGCGCCCGCGCTCGCATGCGCGATCGTCCTCATTCGTCCGGCGTGGCTGGGCAGCTGGTGGCCTCGCGCGACCGCGCGTCGCGTTCTCGGTGCCGCCTCGATCGCGGGGCTGGCTGTGCTTGCTTTCGCCGGATGCTTGATGCTCGTGTCGGGACGCACGCCCACATGGCCCCCGAGCGATCTTGTGGTGCCGGTCGGTGTGTTTCTGGGCCTGCAGACGATCGGGGTCCTGTGCGAGGAAGTCGGGTGGCGGGGTCTTGTGCAGCGAGCCGGCGAGAGGTTTGCCCGTCCCTCGGTCGTGTCGGCTGTCGCGGGGTTTCTCTTCGGCTCCACTCATCTCGGATACTGGTCGCTCGGCCCTCTCCCAGTCCTCGTGTTCGCGGTCACCGCAACGCTCATGAGCCTCACCATCACGTCGATCTTCATCGGCAGTCTGTGGCAACGGATGATTCCCGCGGTCATCGTGCATCTCGGCGTGAATTTCTCAGTGCTCGGTCTCGCTCAGCAGGACGAGCCGCTCGCCACGACGAGTGCCGCGCTGGCGGCGGCAGCCGTCATGCTCGCTCTCGTCGTGGGCCTCAAGGGTGCGTTCCGCCAACTCTCGCCTCACCGAACCCACGCATGAAGGTCACCCACGTGCTCTCCGGCGTCTCCTGAACCACTGCTCTGGACCGGGGGCCGCTACTGCGTCGGCTCGACCACCTCTGACACCACAACGACGGGTATACCGCCATCCAGTGCGTAGGGAGCGCTGGTTGGCGGTATACCCGTCGATGGTGTCCCGTCGCAGCTCAGCCGATGCTGCGGTGACGTCGCACGATCAGCAGTGCGCCGGCGAGCAACAGCGCGAGTGCCAGGACGGCGATAGCGCCTACGGTTGCCCCCGTCGTTGCCAGCTCGTCCTCGCTGTCACTGTCGCCGGTGGCGCCGTCGGCGACGTCGTCCTCGATCGGGTCGTCCCCGCTCTGGGTGTCCTCGCCGGGATCGGTGGGGCTCGGGTCCGTGCCCGGGTCGGTGCCCGGATCCTCGTCCGTCTCCGCGGCCTCGATGACCACCGACTCCGACCGGAGGGTGAGCGCATCGACGAAACCGGCGGCCGTGGCGGAGACCTCGACGCTCAATGCACCGCCGGCCTCGTCCGGAGCCGGGGTGTAGGTCGCCGCGGTGGCACCGTCGAGGGGCTCCTCGTCCAGGTACCACTGGTAGCCGAGGGCTGCGTCGGCCGGGTCCACCGTCACCTGCGCTGCCGTCTCGGCACCGGCACGAGCTGCCCCGTCGAGCGTGACGTCCTCGACCACCGCCTGGCGCGCCACCTCCACGGTGTAGATCGACTCGGTCCCGTCCTCGGCGACGACGGCCACCGAGCCCACGCCGTCGGCCTGCGCCGGCTGGGTGATCGTCACCGACGCCGATGCGGCCGCGGTCGCGGCGAGGGTCGGATAGGCCGATCCCTGCACGAGCACCTCGTAGGAGGAGACGTCGGGGTCGAACCCCTCGACCGCGAGGCCGTCGAGCGTGAGCTCACGCAGGGTGGCGTCGTCGGAGAGCGGTTGGGCTGCCGGAATCATCACCTCGGAGATCTTCAGGTAGGAGCCCGGGGTGTCGATCACGAGCCGGATCCCGGTGGCTGTCACCGGCTCGAACTCGATCGAGGTCTGCTCGCCGTTCTCGGCCGGCGCCACGGTAGCGGCGCTGGTGGCGGACCACTCGCCCGTCACGGCGTCGCGGTACTCCACGGTGACCCCGCTCGGGGCGCCCTCGACGTTGGTCAGGCCCACCTCGCCCACCAGCAGCGGACGCGCGAACTCGCTCGTGAACGTCGCCTCGCTGGGGTGACCCGAGTTGGACGCCCAGGTCGACCAGGAGGTCGACTCGTCGCCGTCGCACGCGTTCGCGGCGGGGAACGTGCCCCAGTCGGTCTGGTGGAACGAGGCTGAGACGGTGGTGCCGGGCAGCCGGCACGCGTCCATCACGTCCCCGACCACGACGGCCGCCTCCACGTAGCGTTCGTCGAGGTCGGCGGTCCCGCCCTTGCCGCTCACGTGACCGGAGATCCGGTAGGTGCCCGGGGTCAAGAAGTCCGCACCGGCCAGATCCCAGTCGGCGGTGACATCGGAGAAGCTCCGGTCGCCGGCGCTCACGTCGAAGGTGGGGTCGAAGTCGCTCCCGTCGCCGGGCTCGACCCGGAACACCAGCGGCTCAGCGGGCTCCAGTGGGTAGTACAGGCTCTCGTTCCGCGGGTCGAACGACCCGACGTTCTCCACCGTGACCGAACGGGCCTCGGTGTCCACCTGGATCGGCGCCCACACGTAGCGGGACCGCTCGCCGGCCGAGCCGTTGGACTCGGTGATCCACCGGTCGCCCATGTAGATGAACTGTCCCGCCTCCTGGTCGACGGCGATGGCGAAGGTGGGCTGGGAGTCGAAGCAGCGCGCCGGGCTCGCCGTCCCGACGTCGTCCCGGGAGGCCAGGCCCACGCAGGGGTTGGCGATCTCGATGCGTTCCCATTGGCCGCTGGTGGGGTGGCCGTTGTTGTTCCCGACGACGGCCTCGGTGTCGGTGATCATCGACGGAGACCGGTAGGCCACCACCGGAGTCGAGGCCCAGCCGTCGGTACCGGAGGTGATCATGTAGTAGTAGCCGTCGTACTTCAGCACGCTGGAGGCCTCGCGGCTGAAGTCGGGAAGTACCCGGTTGCTGAAGTCCTCACCGAGCTCCGCGTCACTGCCCTCGGCCAGGGGTCCGGTGTACTCGGCGTTCAGCCGGGAGACGTACATCCACTTGTTCATCTCGGAGGAGTAGACGACGTAGGCGTCGTCGGCAGCGGGATCGACCGTACGCTCGCCCGCGTCCTGGAAGACGGTCATGTCCCGTGAGTCGCCCTCGCGGCCGGCGTTCGGCACATCCTCGGCCCAGTTCATCTTGGTGGTGTTCACCAGGGTGAAGGGACCCCACGGGGTGTCGGAGGTGGCGAAGCCGACCTCGGCGCGCGAGTACCTCGAGCCGATGTCCTGATTCTCCCGCCGGCCGCCGTCGCGCACCCAGTCGATCAGGTCGGGGCTGCTCGCGAGCGGACCGTCGGCGTGGTAGATGATGACGAACTTCCCGGTGAGCTCGTTGTAGAGCATCTTGGGGCGTTCCATGATGTTGATGTTGCCGTTGAGGCGGTAACTGGCGTTCGCGAGGTTCTCCTCGTCGTACTCCGCCGCGATCCCGGCGTCCTCGTCGGCCCAGGCGGTGACATAGGGCTCGATGAACGCACGGGCGTCGTCGATGTCCTCCTGGGAGATCTCGGGCGTCGGCGCGGTGAGGTTCGCCGTCGCCTTGATCTCCTCGACCCGCTCCGGGTCGACCTCGACGGCGGTGCCCTCGTCGTTGACCTGCAGCGTGAAGTGCTGGTGGCTGGGGAGCACCAGGCCCATGTCGTGCCAGGAGACGAGGTCGGTCGACCAGTACCCGCGGACACCGTCGACCGGCCGGGTCGCGTTCGTCTTGTCCTCGCCGTACCAGAGGTAGACCTGCTGATCGAGGGTGCCGTCACCGGTGATGTCGAGCCCGACGACCTCCTCGTCCACCTCGACCACGGAACCGCCGTGGGCCTTGATCGGGTTTCCGTCGACGTCGGTCCAGACCGAACCGTCCGGGGCAGGGATCGCCGGCTCGGCGGCGATCTCGGGTGCGCCCTGGGCCTGGGCGGACCCGGTCCACAGGGTGGCGACGAGGGCGAGCAGGGTCCCGGCGCCGAGGGCGCGACGGGCGGTGCGGCGGCGGGATGGCCTGGTGGTCGCGAGAGCGTTCATGGGGGACTTTCTGGGGTCGGGTGCGGCGCTGGGCCGCGGGGTGCCCCGGAGCAGGGCACAGGGAAGGCAGGGGAGAGGCAGGCCGGACTCGGCCCGGGTCCAGATCAGGACCCGGGCCGAGTCGGGATCAGGCGATGCTGCGGTGACGCCGCACGATGAGCAGTGCGCCGGCGACCAGCAGGGCCAGGGCCAGAGCGATGAGGCCACCCACGGCGGCGCCGCTGACGGGCAGCTCGCCTTCGCCGGCTTGGTCGTCGGTCTGGTCGTCGGACGGATCGCTGTCGGAGTCTGCATCGGAGCCGACCGAATCATCGGAGCCGGCGTCGGAGCCGTCAGTGCCGCCGTCGGAACCGGCGTCAGAACCATCGGCCCCGCTGTCGGAGCCGGCGTCGGAACCGTCCGAACCACCGTCAGCTGCGCCGTCGGAGCCGGCGTCGGAGCCGTCCGAACCACCGTCAGCTGCGCCGTCGGAACCATCGGCCCCGCCGTCCGATCCGCCATCACTACCGCCGTCCGAACCGTCGGACTGCTCGACCACGGTCACCTCGAACGTGGTGGAGGCGACGTCGCCGACCGCCCGGGTGTGCAGCGGCGGCGCGGTCTCGGTGTAGAGCACGCCGATCTCCTGCACGCCGAGGGTCTGCGAGTCGTACCCGGTGATCGCCAGCGCGTCGTTGTCCAGCACCGTCTCCACGCCGTCGGAGTAAGAGGCGGTGACCTCGAGCCCGGTCAGGTCGAGCTCCTCGCCCTGGGCGTACTCCACCTGGTCGGGAGCGCTCGTGACCTCGATGCCGGTCAGCGCAGGCTCGGCCTCGGCCACACCCACCCAGCTCAGCATCGGGGACTGGCTGCTGGTGTTGCGCAGCGTCAGCGTCACGGGACCGTCGGCCTCCAGCTCGACGTCGTACTCCAGCAGCGCACTCGGGGAGCCGGAGTCCAGGGTCACCGAGTCGACCACCTGCTCCTCGCCGTCGTAGCTGAGCACGACGTCCGCGGTGCGGGCGTTGTCCGCCCACCAGGAGTGGCTCCCGGCCGCGAGTTCGTACTCACCCGCAGGCAGGGTGAATGTGTACGACAGCTGCGAGCCCTCGGCGTTCGAGGTGTACATGCCGGTGGTGGTCAGCTTGCTGTGGACGCCGTCCACCGGCGCCTTGAAGCTGACCTCGGCCGAGCCGCCGGCGTTCTGGCCCGCGTGACCCCAGTCGCCGTCGAACGGCTGGTCGGGGGTCTCATTGATCAGATCGCCCGCCGCGTCAGCGATGACCTCCCACGACGGCGAGGTGGATCCGAGCGAGGCCTCGGTGCCGTTGATGTCGGCGAAGGCCACCACGCCCGAGGGAATCACCTCGACCGTGGCGGGAATGCTCGCTCCGCCGTACTGACCGTTCACCGTGACGCCATCCCATGCCTGGGAGACGTCGACCTCGGCGGGCCACTCGACGGTGATCTCCCGCGTGCTCTCATCGGTGAGCGTGACCGTCACCGTCTCCGGCAGCTCGGGCTGGATGCCCACGAGCGTGGCCACCCGTACGTCCTCGACCGAGTCGATCTGGTCCCACAGGGGGGCCTGCGCGGCCCGCAGCCGGTCAGCGAGCTGGGCGGCGCCCTCGGCTCCCAGACCGTATCCGGCCGGGTCGGACACCGCGGCCTGCGCGGAGGAGATCGCGTGCTGCAGCGCCTCCCAGCCGGCGTCGGTGAAGTCGTCCGACCGCTCGATCTGCTCGGCGCGCGTGAGCAGCTCGGCCAGACCTTGCGTGCTCGCGGGCTCGGCCGGGGTCTCGGTGTGCACCGCGACCGCGTCGACGGTCAACGACCCGGAGACGAGCTCCAGGCTGACCGTGTGCTCCTCGTGAGGCAGTCCCCGAAGCGAGTACATCTGCTCGAACTGACCGCTGGCCTGCGTGCCGGCGGCGGCCTCGACGAGCTCACCGTCCACCCGCACCTCGAACCGCGCCGATCCGTTGTTCTGGCCCAGCACGTCCAGTCCGGACCCGGTGAAGGTGTACGCCACCGTGGCGCCCGGCTCGGAGGTGCGCGAGGTGGTGCGCTGGTACTCGTACATGCTCGCCGTCACGGCGTGGTCCCAGCTGCCGGAGTAGACCAGCTGCGTGCCCGGCGGGTCGCTCAGGTCGGTCATCTCCAGGTCGTCCAGGTACTCCCCGTAGTAGGGCAGGTAGGAGTCGACCGGCTCGATGGACAGGTTGTCGAACTGGGTGTGGTGGAAGCCGCTGGCCAGATCGACCCACCCGGAGCGGATGGGCGCCGGGTCGGTCCAGTCGAGCACCTGCTCGCCGTTGATCCAGCCGGTGATCTGATCGCCGGCCACCTGCAGGGACAGCTCGTGCCAGGCCTCGCCGACATCCTCGGCGGACCCGACGGAACCGGAATCGGCCACCGAGCCCATCCGCAGGAACTGCCAGTCACCGTCACGGTCCAGCCGCAGCACGTACGGCGTGGTCCCCAGGCTCTGGGAGTTGTCGCCGCCGCTGGAACGGGCGCCGACGGCGGCGTAGTTGCCCTCGGTCGTCTCCCGCTCGAAGCGCACGTCGACCGTGGCGCGGTAGTTGGTCCACCGGCGGTCACCGATCGCGGTGATCGGGTCACCACCGTTCCAGGCGCCACCCACTCCGGTCGCCTCGCGGTCGAGCTGCTGGCGCAGCACCCACTCCTCGCCGTCCAGGTAGGCCTCGAAGGCGCCGTTGCGGTCCCAGGTGTAGAGCGGGATCGCGCCGGTCTCGCCGCCGCGGGCCTCCACGAACGGGTCGGTCCCGGTGCCGACCTGGCCCTCGGCGGTCAGCTGCGGGACGGTGCGGTCGGTGTAGTCGAAGTCGTCGGCCCACAGCACGCCGTCCTCGGAGCCCTCACCCAGCACGGTGCGCTCCCCCTCGACGGGCAGCGGGTCGGTCCAGCCCTCGTCACCGGTCACGTCCAGGGACGTCACCGTGGTCATGGAGAAGGGTGCCACCTCGACGACGTAGGCTCCGCCGTCGGACGTGGCGTCCGCCCGACGCTCCTTGTAGTTCGCGTTGAAGGCCTCGCCGTCCTCGGCGGCGCGGGTCTCCCACACCGCCAGCGGTGCGCCGTCGAGGCCGAAGCCCTCCGGGCTGAGGCGGTAGGTGAGGGTCTCCTCGGAGTCGTTGACGATGACGGTGGAGAAGTCGGAGCCGTCCGGAGCGGCGAGGGTGAGGTAGTTCGGGTCACCATTGCGCCCGACCACCGGGTTGGTGCCGGTGGCTCCGGACGCGCTGGCCTCCGGCATGGCCCGCCAGATACCAGCGGTGTTGTCGGCGTTCTCCCAGCCGGTCACGGCGAAGTTGGAGAAGTGCTGCAGCACGGCCAGGCCTGCGTCGTAGTGCATCCACCCCGACCACGGATCGCGGGCGCTGACGAGCTCCTTGAAGGAGTACTGCCCGCCCTCGTAGAACGAGCCGATCGCCGGCTGGTAGATGAAGTGGGTCCGGCGCGAGTTCACGAAGCCCTTGACGATGGTGTTGGCCATCTCCAGCGAGCTGTACGCCCCGCCGATCCCGGTGCCGGGCACGGTCGGGTCCGCGGTGTTGTTGTTCGGGCGGAAGGCGGTGTTGGAGAACGTGGCCTGGGCCTCGCTGTTCCACACCTGCATGTCGAACTCCTCGGCGAGGCGGGTGAAGTTGCCGTTGCCGTCGTCGTTGGTGTTGTAGTGGTACGCCGCCGCGCCCACCGCCTCGCGCAGGTCGGCGTCGGCGATGATCTCGTCTCCGAACGTGCCGATGCCGACCTCGTCGGAGATCACGGTCTGGATCTGGTGGAACAGGTCGGCCTCGCCGTCGCGGAACCCCGCCAGGGTGGGGTCGTCGCTGACGTAGCCGGTGGTGTCGGTGGCGAGGCGCTCGGCGTACTCCTCGGTCCACGCCAGGTCGGCCTGGTGCTCGTTCACGCCCGGGTTGACGTAGTCGACCATGTAGCCGTACTCGCGGTAGGCCGCCAGGATCGTGTTCTTGTACCAGGTGTAGATGTCGTCGTTGCCGTCCACCCAGGCCGGTGCGTTCCAGCGGAGGATGGAGACCTGCAGGTCGGGGTTGACCGCGAGGGCGTCGGCAGCCAGCTGGAAGCCCGGGTGGCGGGTGACGTTCGCCGGCTCGTCCTCGGTGCGCATGGTGGCCACGTCGGAGCCGGTGGAGTTGTTGCGGTCGTTGCCCATCTCGATCTTGACGTGGTTCATGATCGGGTGCTCACCGGCGAACAGGATCCGGATCATCTCGGCGTAGGCCTCGGGGTGCTCGGCCTTGTAGTCCAGCAGCACGGCACTGGTGCTGTTGGCCGTCAGGGTGCCGAAGCCCTTGAAGGTGAGGCCGTTGACGTTGTCGGCCGCGATGTCGGCGGCGTCGATGGCCACGTCGACGTACTCGGGCACGGCGTCGACGGCGCCCTCGATGACATCCTCGGCGTCGCCCTCGGCGATGGCGAACCAGCTCAGCACCGGGGCTTCGCCACCGGTCTGCTGGTAGGTCAGGGAGACCTCCGTGGCGCCGTCGGGGATCGTGAAGGCGCTGGTGTCCTGGATCGGCTCGGGGCTGTTGGCGGCTGTGCTCACCGCCACGCGGCCGAGGGTCTGGGACTCGTCCGCGCCGTCGAGCTGGTAGCTCAGGGTCGGGTCGATCTGGCGGTTCCTGGACTGCCCGGCGGCGTAGAACTCGTAGAAGCCGCTGGTCAGCGTGTAGGTGCCCGGGTCCAGGTCGAGGCGGTAGTCGATGTGGTCGCTGTTGGTGCGGGCGCCGATCTCGTACTTGCCGAAGGTCGACAGGTCGGTGCCGGCCGCGGGGTCGCCGCCGGGCACGGTGAGCTTGTAGTCGGTGGGCAGGTCGTAGGTGTAGCCCCAGGTCGCGTCGTCGGCGAAGCGCTGGTCCGGCACCTCGTTGCGCAGCGTGCTCAGGGTTTCCACGGCGGTGTGGGCGGGGGAGTCGACGCTGTCGGCCGACCACCACTGGTTCTGCGAGTCGCCGGCGTGGCCGGCGTCGACGAAGTACGTCAGCGGGTACTCGGCCGGGGGGACGACCTCCACGACGGCGGTCACGGGCTCGCCGTCGGCCGTGCCGCTGACCTCGACGGTGCTGTACGGCAGCGCGAAGGTGTCCGCGCCGATGTCCCAGGTGACCTCGTGGTCGGTGCTGCCGTCCGAGACGGTCTCCGGTAGCGAGGTGTCCTCGGCGCTGTCGGCACCGAGGTACGCGGCTGCGGTCACCGGGTCGAACGGCGCTGCGGCAGCGGGTGCTGCGATCAGCGCCGAACCGACGAGGGCGCCGATCACCAGACCGGCGGTTCGCCTCCGCAGTGCGGGGGCGGCGGGCGCGGCACCGGGGATCGGTGCAGGTGCGCTCGGCATCGAGTGCATGGGGCTCCTTTGCTCTGCCTTGATCTACGACCATGAATGCAATCACGCCATATCGATCAAAACAAGCAAAGAGGGCGACTCGATCACGAATCGATCATGCCCGCCCTCTTCAGGAGCATGGAGTGCTCGGCGTCAGGACGTCCAGGCCCGCCACAAGGACGCATACGCCCCGTCGGCAGCCATCAGCTCCTCGTGACTGCCGAGTTCGGCGATCCGGCCATCGATCACCACCGCGATCCGGTCGGCGTCGTGCGCGGTGTGCAGCCGGTGCGCGATCGCCACCACCGCCCGGCCCTCCATCAGCGCCGACATCGATCCCTCGAGCGTGCGGGCGGTGCGGGGGTCGATCAGGCTGGTGGCCTCGTCCAGCACCAGCGTGTGCGGATCGGCCACCACCAACCGGGCCAGGGCGATCTGCTGCGCCTGGGCGGGGGTGAGCCGGACCTTCCCCGAGCCCACCAGCGTGTCCAGGCCCTCCGGCAGCCGCTGGACCCACTCCCAGGCACCGGTGGCGCCCAGCGCCTCAGCCACGGCGTCGTCGTCGGAGTCCTCCCGTGCCAGGGTGACGTTGTCCCGCACTGATCCCACGAAGACGTGGTGCTCCTGGGTGACCAACGCGACTTCGGTACGCAACCGGTCCAGCGGCAGCTCCAGCAGCTCCACGCCGCCCACCGTGACCGAGCCGGTGCGGGGGCCGTTGATACCCGCCAGCAGCCGCCCGAGAGTGGACTTGCCGGACCCGCTCGGGCCGACGATCGCGAGCCGTTCGCCGGGCTGCAGGTCCATGTCCACCCCGTGCAGGACGTCGTGGCCCTCGCGGTAGGCGAACCGAAGGTCGGTGCCGGTCAGGGTGATGCCCTCGGGGACGGCCTCGCCCGGCTCGCGGTCCTGCGGGACCGCGGCGATCCCGAGCAGACGGGTGGTCGAGGCCACGCCTACCTGCAGCCGGTCGACGTTGGCGATCAGCCGGTCGAGCGGTTCGACGACGGCCTGGATGTAGAGGATCGCGGCGGTCAGCTGCCCCAGGCTCACCCAGCCGTTCGCGTAGCCGACTCCGCCGAGCAGCAACGTCCACACCAGCGGGGAGTTGTAGGCGAAGTCGATCACGATGAACAGCAGGTTCCGCAGGCTCATCGTGTACCGCTCGGCCTGCGCCGAGACCTCGATGTCCTCGTCGCCCAGCGCGCGGCGCCGGTCCCCGAGTCCGAAGGCCTCCACAGTGCGTGCGCCCTCGACGGTCTCGGTGAGCGTGGAGTTGATGTCGGAGTAGGTCTTGCCCTCGGTGATGTAGCCGGCCGGGGCGCGCTTGAGGTAGCGGGTGACCGCGAAGGCCAGCGCTGGCACCGACAGCAGCAAGGGCAGGGACAGCAGCGGGGAGTTGTAGACCATCGCGCCGAGGGTGAGGATCACCGTCACCAGTGCCACCACCGCCTGGGGCAGTCCCCAGCGCACACTCTCGCTCATCGTGCCCACATCGCGGGTCACCCGCGTGACCAGGTCGCCCGTGCTGGCGCCCTCCACGGTGCTCAGCGGCAGTCGCAGCACCGTGTGGACCACGTACTCGCGGGCGGCGGCGAGCAGGTCCTGGCCGAAGACAGCCGAGATCGCCCGCGCGGCGAAGGTCAGCGTGGCCTGCACCACCACCACCCCGGCCACCGCCAGAGCTAGGGAGTTGAGGGTGGCCATCGCCGTGGTGCCGGCAGCAGCGTTGTCGACCAGGCGCCGCAGGATCTGCGGCACCACCAGCCCCGCCACCGCGGCGAGGGCGTGCAGCACCAACAGGCCGATGAGGATCCGGCGGCGCCCGGCGAGCAGCTCCTTGAGGAACGCCCAGACGACAGGCCCGGTGGCCACCGGCAGCCCGCGTTCAGGGTGGCGCGAGCTCTCAAACGTCTCGTGGGCGCGGCGTTCGCGCAGCAGGTGCCGGCGTCGCCAGGCTGCCAGGCGCTCGCGGACGGGGCCGGTGCGGGGCGGGCGCAGCTCGTCGGGCACCGCCGGACCCGGGCTCGACTCGGCCCAGGTCTGCGCCGATCCGGGCAGGGCGGCCGCGGGGTCGGTGCCGGCGCCGGTGCCGTGGTCGTGCTCAGACATCGCGCACCTCCTGCGTGCCCTCACGGATGATGGCCTGGGTGTCGGGATGACCGGGGCTGCCCAGGTGCAGCGGTCCGGTGCCGTGGGCGCCGTCGGGGACGTGCTCGTGATGGCTCGGGGCCTCTGCGGTACCGGGGGCGTCAGGAGCCTCGGGGGCCTCGGCGTCCCCCAGTGGCTCCGGCTCGTCCTCCATGCTGCGCACCACCACCCGGCGGTAGGCGGCGCTGGACGCCAGCAGCCCGGCATGGGTGCCCTCGGCCGCCACGGTGCCCCCGGCCAGCAGCACCACCCGGTCGGCGTGGTGCAGCAGCAGCGGCGATACGGAGGTGATGATCGTGGTCCGCTCCCGCCGGTGGGCGCTGAGGCGCTCGGCGATCCGGGCCTCGGTGTGGGCGTCGACGGCGGAGGTCGGCTCCACCAGCACCAGCACCTCCGGATCGGCCGCCACCGCGCGGGCCAGCACCAGCCGCTGCCGCTGCCCGCCGGACAGGCCCCGCCCTCGCTCGTCCAGGTGTCCTTGCCAGCCGCCGGGCAGGGCGTCGTAGACGTCCTCGGCGGAGGCGACCAGCATCGCCTGCTCCGCCTGCGCCCGCGTGAGCCGGCCGTGTGGGTCGAGCGCCTGCTGCAGGGTGCCGCCGAAGACCATCGCCGCAGTATCGGAGACCAGGATGCGCTCGCGGACCTCGCTCAGGCGAGCCTGGGAGAGGTCGACGCCCCCGACCGTGACGCCCCACCGCCGTCGTGCGCGGGCGGCGTCCCGTTCGGCCTGCGCGCGCCGGGCGGCGAGCCGTTCGGCGCGGGTCTGCTTCGCCCGCCGGCCCTTGACGCCCTCCTCGAGCTCGGCGCTGACCGGTTCGGCCTCGGTGGGCAGGTACCGCCCGAGCCGGTCGGCCAGGGCGGCGCTGTCGTCCGGGAGGTCCGAGACCACGACCGTCAGCTCGCCCGGGTGCGCGGTGAAGCCCGTGGCCTCGTCGTGGATCGGCGCGTGGGCGGGCAGCGTCGCGGTGGTCTCGGGCTCCTCCCAGGGCGGCTGCTGCTCCAGCAGGGCGATGGTCTTGCGCGCCGAGACCAGGGACTGCACCCACTTCTGGACCAGCTCGAAGAACGTGTAGATCGGCACGACCATGAACACCGCGTAGCCGAAGAAACTGAT
The DNA here is from genome assembly GCF_021049265.1 of Ruania suaedae. NCBI lineage: Bacteria > Bacillati > Actinomycetota > Actinomycetes > Micrococcales > Ruaniaceae > Ruania > Ruania suaedae. The sequence continues at coordinate 3,386,782 of NZ_CP088018.1, read as the reverse complement.
CAGCTCGCCCACCTGCAGCTCCCCGCGGGCGACCAGCCGGGTGCCGAACCAGGTGAGCATGACCAGGAAGAGCCCGGAGAACAGGGTGCCCACCGCCTCGACGGCGCCCTGCCAGATCCCGGCGGCCACCCCGGCTTTGCGCACCAGCTGGGACTGGCGGGCGTAGTTGCGCCCGAAGGTGCGCTCCCCGCCGATGCCGCGCAGGATCCGCAGCCCCGCGACGATGTCGGTGGCCAGGGAGGTCAGCTCGGAGGAGCGGCTGCGCTCGGTGGCCTGGCGCCGGTGCAGCGGTCGCAGCAGCGGGGTCGCCACGAACACCAGCACCGGGCCGGCGGCCAGGGTCAGCAGCCCCAGCGGAACCGAGGTGCTCAGCACCAGGGCGACGACCACGAAGTAGGCGAACAGGGCGGCTGCGGCACGGCCCACCACCTCGCTGAGGGCGCCGTACTTGTCGGAGTCGGAGGAGGAGACCGAGAGGATCTCCCCGGTCGGCAACCGCTGCGGAAGCACGTGGCCCATCTGGGTGGTCTTGCGGGTGACGAGCTTGGTGGTGCGGTAGAGCGCGTGCAACCAGCCGTGCACGGCGTAGGTGTGCATCAGCACCCCGACCGAGGCCCCGACGGCGATGATCCCGAGCAGGATCATCGACCAGGTCAGCAGCCCGTCCCAGGAACCGGCGGTGATGCCCTCGTCGACGGCGCGGCCCACGAAGTACGGTCCCGCCGCTCCGGGCAGGAAGACCAGCATGCCGGTGACGAACATGCCCACCATGGCGTAGGCCTGCTTGCCGAGCAGCCAGAACAGGAACCGGGCGGGGCTGCGGGTGTCCGGGAACGCGCCGCGGACCGAGGCGGTGGCCTCGGGGCGGGTGGGGTAGGGCGCCACGTCCGGCGGGAAGTCGTGCACGAGAGATCAGCTTAGGCTTCTCCGCCGACATCGGTGCCGTCTTTTTCCTCGTGGCGCAGGTTCGGGCCGGAGACGGTGGTGAATCGTTTGTGCGGGCCCGTCCGGTCGCCACTACGATCGGAGCATGGTGACGTTGCGCGATGTGGCCGCTCACGCCGGGGTGTCGGTCTCGGTGGTCTCGCGCGTGCTCAACTCCGATCCCACCATCCGCATCCGGCCCGAGACCCGTGATCGCGTGGTGGAGTCGGCGCGGCTGTTGCGCTACGCGCCGAACTCGGCCGGCCGGTCGCTGCGCCGGGCCCGCTCCCACCTGCTCGCCCTCGTGGTCCCGGACGTGACGAACGCGACCTTCACCGACCTGGTCAACGGCGTGGAGACCCGGGCGCTGGACCACTCCTACTCGGTGCTGCTCGCCTCCAGCCCGCGGATGCAACCGGGCAGCGAGGGCTTCAACCGGCTGCTCAACGAGCGGCTGGTGGACGGTGTGCTGTTGCAGAAGGATGACAGCGCCCCCACCGAACTGGTGGCCCGGGCCCTGACCCACCCCGAGCACACCGTGATGATCAACTCCGGGCCGGTCGAGGGGGTGCGCACCATCGGCCTCGACGACGTCGCCGCCGGGGCGCTCGCCACGCGCCACCTGCTCGAGCTCGGGCACCGGACGATCGGTTACGTCGGCGGCGTCCCTGCCTCCGACACCAGCAGCCGCCGTCAGGAAGGGGTGGAGAAGGAGCTCGCCGAGGCGGGTCTGACGCTCGCCCGGGAGCACCTCACGACACTGGGTTACACCTATCGTTCGGCGCGGGACGCCGTCCGGCTGCTGCTCGGGCGGGAGCCCCGGCCCACCGCGCTGGTGGTCGGCAACGTCAACGCCGGGATCGGGGCACTCACCGAGGCGGCCCAGATGGGGATCCGGGTACCGGAGGAGCTCTCGGTAGTCGCGATTCACGACATCTGGCCCGCCATCACCTGCTCACCGGCGCTGACCACGGTGCGGCTGCCGATGGGGGCGCTGGGGTCGACGGCGGTGGAGCTGCTGCTGAGCGGCGACGCGACCGGGCCGATCAGCCGGGTGGTGGACGACCCGGCGCCGGAGCTGGTGCGGCGGGCGTCCACGGCGGCGGTCGGCGGTACCTGAGGCCACACCCGATGGCTGGGCCGGGCGACGACCGACCCAAGCGCCGATGGAGGGGCCTGGAATTCAGGGTCGAACCCGAGTCCGGGTCAAATACTCGGCCCCTGGGGGCCGGGAAGCATCCCGGGCAGCGGGTGCCCCCCGGAGCGGCCGGCCTCGTGCGCGGCCTCCAGCACGGCCATCGTCCGCAGCACATCACCCGCCGACGTCGGCAGGGTGGCGGATTCGCCGGTCGCGTAGCGCTGCAGGGCCCCCATCGAGCCGATGAACGCGTCCGGGAACCAGGACCCCTCGACCTCGATCTCGCGCCAGTCGCCGCCGTCGGTGATCTCGAGCAGGTCGGGCCCGCCGCGCGGGTAGTCCAGCAGCAGCCCCAACTCGGTGCGGATCGCCCCCTCGGTGCCGTGCCAGAGTACGGCCGCCTCCTGGTGCGCGGGGCCGTAGGCATGGTCGTGGTTGGTGCTGATCGTCACGCGCAGCGGCCGGTCGGCGTAGTGCAGCAGGTACGCACTGCGGGTGCTGGCCAGCTCCTTGTGCGGGTGGGGCAGGGTCACCGCGCTCACCCCGCTCGGATCACCGACGAAGGAGCGCACCAGGTCCACGTAGTGCACCGAGTGCATCGGCATCTCCATGCGCTCGAGCGCGAACACGCTCGGGAACAGCTCCCACGGCGTCTCCACCCGCACGAGCGCCTCGAGATCGATCAGCTCCCCGATCGCGCCGTCCGCGATCAGCCGGCGGGCGGTCGCCACGTGCGGGGCGAACCGCAGCTGGGTGTTGACGGCGGCCCGCAGCTGCTTGCGCTCGCAGAGCGTCACCAGCGCGCTCGCCTCGGCATAGGTGTAGCCGAGCGGCTTCTGCAGCTGCACCGCCGCGCCGTCGGGCAGGGCCGTCAGGATCGACTCGAACGCATCCGGCATCACGGCCACGTCGTAGACGGCGTCGCTGCCGTGCTCGGCGACGGCGTCCTCCAGCCGCTCATAGGTGGCCGGGATGTCGTAATCCGCCGCCAGATCGCGGGCACGGCCCGCGTCCAGATCCACGACGGCGGCCACCGGCATCCGTGCCTTGCGGTAGGCGGGCAGGTGGGCGTCCCGGGCGATCCCGCCTGCCCCGATGACGACGATCGGCAGCGCCCGTGCCGGTGGCCCGGCCAGGTAGGCCGGGTCCGGCACGTGCTCCGGCCGTGGGACGTTCTCGGTGGCGGGGACGTTCACCGGTCGAGACCGTAGACGCGCGCCGCCGTCCTCTCCCGCAGCGCGTGGCGCTGCCCCTCGGGCAGGCGGTCGACCTCGGCCAGCAGCACCCGCAACGTGGCCTCGGCCCCGCCGAACGCGGTGCACACCGGCCAGTCGCTGCCCACCAGCAGCCGGTCGGCGCCGAACGTCGCCAGTGCCGTGGCGAGCACCGCACGCATGTGCTCCGGTGCGACAGGCCCGTCGGCGCCGTAGATCCCGGAGACCTTCGCGACGACGTTCGGCCGGGCGGCCAGGCTCGCGAGCTGGTCCTGCCACTGCTGCCAGGCCTCGCCCTGCTCGGCTGGCGGTGTGCCGAGATGATCCAGCACGAACGTCAGACCCGGATGCTCCTGGGCCAGGGTGAGCAGGTTCTCGCGGTGGCGCGGCAGCGTCGCCACGTAGTCCAGAGGCAGTCCGGCCTCCTCGATCAGCTGCAGGCTGCGGCGCTGCTCGGCGCCGAGGATCCAGTCCGGGTCGGGCCGGTCGTGGGTGAGGTTGCGCACGCCGACCACGCCCGCGCGGCCGGCTTCCAGCTGCTCGGCGACTGTGTCCGGGTCCGCCAGCGGCAGGTAGACGACGGCGCCCACCACCAGCGGGTCGGCGGCCACCAGCTCGAGCAGGTAGTCGGTCTCGGCGAGTGTCTCGTCGGCCTGCACCAGCACCGCCCGATCGGCGCCCCAGGGCGCCAGCGCGCCGCGCGCCTCGTCGATGAGGTGGTTGCGCTGCAACACCTCCGGGGCCCCGGCGAGCCAGGCGTAGGGGGAGCGGGCGTGGTCCCAGACATGCAGGTGGGCGTCGATCACTGCTCAGAGCCTCGCTTCGTCACGACGTACAGGTGCACCAACGACAGCACGGTATCGCCCCGCTGGTTGGTCACGGTCACCCGCTCGTCCACCCTGCCCAGCTCGGGCCGGCGTGGATGATCGGTCACCTCGGTGATCTCCGCGGTGACCGTGATGGTGTCGCCGATCAGCACCGGCTTGATGAAGCGGATCCGGTCGTAGCCGTAGCTCATCGCCTGGGGGTTCACGTCCCCGGCGGTCATCCCGACGGCGATCGCGATGATCAGCGTGCCGTGCGCGATGCGCCCGCCCAGGCCGGCCTCCTCCACGCACCACCGTTCGTCCATGTGGTGGGGGAAGAAGTCACCGGACTGGCCGGCGTGCAGGACCACGTCCGCCTCGGTCACCGTGCGCCCGAGCGTGCGGCGCACCTCCCCGACGGCGAAGTCCTCCAGATACCTGTCAGCCACCTGCATGCTGTGCTCCCAGCGTCGCGACCATCTCGTCCAGGTCCGCCAGCAGACCGGCGGGCCCCTCCCGCTTGACCAGCGCCCGGTGCACCCGCGCGCTCGCGGCGTTCTGCACGTCCATGTACCCGGGATGCTGCGGGCGCAGGCTCGCCAGCTCCAGCGTGCGGCGGGTGCCGGTGAAGAATCCGGCGGTCAGCGCGTTCAGCTCCTGGTCCTCCCAGGCGGCCACGTGCCCCGGTTGCCCGCCGGCGTGGGCGTAGACGCCGCGCTGCACCTCACCGGTGCCGGCCCAGGTCGCGAACGCCACCGCCTCGGCGAGGTGGCTCGAGCGCGCCGAGACCGACAGGCCGGCCCCGCCCAGCATCGACCCGCGCGGCTCGCCGTCGATCTCCGGGATGTCGGTCCAGGCCAGCCGATGCTCGCGGAACCCCGGCCGGGCGTAGTTGCTGTAGCCGTACAACAGCGGCGCGTAGCACCAGCGGTCGCTGCCGGCGAGCCGCTCGCAGACCTGGATCGGGTTCTCGGCCAGGCACTCCTGCGGAACCAGATCGCGCAGCCGGCCCAGCGTCCGCCACGCCTCGGCGAAGGCGTCCGGCTCACCGAAGCGGCCGTGCTGCCCGGCGTCCTCACCCTGCAGTGCGGAGGTGAGGGTGAACGTGGAGGCGAAGGCGTCGATGGGCTTGCACGGCCACAGCACCACGCCCTCGCCCGCCAGCTCAAGCACCTCATCCCACGTGCGCGGCGGCTCGGTCAGCAGGTCCGGCCGGTAGGCGGCCACCTGCGCCGCGGCGTCGATCGCCATCCCGTACTGGGCTCCCTGCCACCGGTAGCTCTGGTAGCTGCGGCCGACGAAGGCGGCCGGGCCTTCGCCGTCGGGAAGCGGGGCGAGCAGGCCGGCATGGGCGGCGTGGGGGATGTGGGGGTGATCGATGACGAGCAGGTCGAACTCGGACGCCATCGACTCCAGGCCCTGGTCGGCGAAGGCCTGCAGCGAGCGCTTCTCCCAGACCACCTCGACGTCGTGGCCGGCATCTGCGTAGGCACGCGAACGATAAGCGGCCGATGCTGCGACCACACTGTTCAGGCCGCGTTCGTGGTCCCACGTCATCCCCCGCAGCGTGAGGGTCATGACGCGCGCTCCGCGGCCTGCTCGGCGTGGGGGGCGAGCTCGTCCCGCAGGCGCTCGCTGTCCGCGCCGAGGGAGGGAGCGGCACTGGCGGAGCGCGGGCGCACCCCGTCGATACGCAGCGGCATCCGGGTGGTGGTGACCTCGGTGCGGGTGCCGTCGGCCTCGGAGCGTTGCAGGGTCTGGACCATGTCGATCCGGCGGAAGCCCTCGTGCTCGACCAGCTCGTCGACCGTGTGCAGCGGCGCGCACCAGATGTCGGCCTCGTCCAGGATCCTCAGCCAGGTCTCGGTGGTATCGGTGCGCAGCCGGTCCGCGATCAGGGTCTCGATCCGCGAGCGCTGCTCCCACCAGGTCTGCGGGTCGGTCATCGCCACCAGCTCCCGCAGCTCCAGCAGCTCACCGATCCGGGGGACGGGGTTCATCGCGATCGAGAGGTAACCGTCCGCCGTCGGGTAGACCCCGTAGGGAGCGGGCAGATAGCTGTGCGCACTGTGCGGGCCGCGGACGGGCTGGGTCAGCGCCCCCGGTTCGGTCAGGCGCACCGAGAGCATCTCGAACTGCAGGTCGACCATCGCCTCCAGCAGGGAGGTCCGCACGTGCCCGCCGATGCCGGTGCGGGCGCGCCGCAGCAGCAGCGCGGTGATGCCGTGCGCCAGGTGGCAGGAGGCGAGGTGGTCGGCGATGGCGATGCCCATCGGGCTGGGCTCGGGGTCGGCCTGCAGCCAGGGCAGGCCGGCGATCGACTGCGCGAGCAGGTCCTGACCGGGCCGGTCGCGCCAAGGCCCCTCCTCCCCGTAGCCGGTGATCGAGCCGTAGACCACCCCCGGGTTGGTGGCCCGGACGCTCTCGTAGTCCAGGCCGAGGCGTTCCATCACCCCGGGGCGGAAGTTCTCCACGACGACGTCGGCCTGTTCCACGAGCCGGCGCACGATCGCCAGGTCCTCAGGGTTCTTCAGGTCCGCGGCCAGGCTCTCCTTCCCGCGGTTCATCGCATGGAAGGAGACGGTGTCGCTGCCGGCGCGGGCGCCGGCGAAGGCCAGACCGCGGCCGATGTCGCCGGTGCCGGGGCGCTCGATCTTGACCACCCGGGCGCCCAGGTCGGCGAGCCGCAGGGCGGCCACCGGTCCGGCGAGGAACTGGCTGAAGTCGAGCACGAGGTAGCCCTCGAGCGGGTCGATGGTGGGGGATGCGGTCATGAGCGGGTCTCCTCGGTGGTCAGGTGCACCGTCTGGCCCGGGTGGAGCTGGAGATCCTGGGCGGTCGAGCGGTAGCGCACCGTCACCGTCTGCGTGGTGTGGTGGTCGGAACGAAGCGTTGCTGTCCGGAGGGTGCCGCCGGACCAGCGCAGGTCGACGGCGATCCCGGTGCGGGCGCGTAGGCCGCGCACGGCGCCGTCGGGCAGGTCCGCCGGTAGGGCGGGGAGCAGGTCGAGGCCACCGGCGTGGGAGTGCAGCAGGGTCTCGGCGAGTGCGGCGACGATGCCGAAGTTGCCGTCGATCTGGAACGGCGGGTGGGCGGAGAACAGGTTGCGGTACAGGCCTCCGCGCCACCGCCCGCCGCCGGGCTTGGGCGTGACGTCCACGGCGCGGCGCATGAACAGGTCGAGTAGCCGGCCCACGCCGTCGGCCTGGTGGAGGCGGGCGCGCATGGCCATCTTCCACGCCAGCGACCATCCGGTGCCCTCGTCGCCGCGGGCGTCCAGGCTGCGGCTCGCGGCCGCGGCCTGCCCGGGTGCCGGCGGGACGTCGCTCGGGTGCACCCCGACGAGGTGGGCGATGTGGCGGTGCCGGGGATCGACCATCTCCTCCACCTGCGCCCACTCGCGCAGCAGCCCGGCCGAGTCGGTGCCGATCGGGGCGATCCGCGGCAGCGCCTCGGCGGCTTCGTGCAGGAGCGCCTCGTCGGTCAGCCCGTACTGCTCGGCGATACGCAGCAGGGAGCGCAACAGCTGGCGCGCCAGCTCCAGGTCCATGGTGGCGTCGGTGGCCACGGAGGAGGAGGCTTCGCCGTCGACCACGTACCGGTTCTCGGGCGACGTCGAGGGGCTGGTGCCGAGGGTGCCGTCCGGGCGGGGCTCGAGCCAGTCGAGCACGAACCGGGCCGCGCCCCGCAGGGTGGGCCAGAAGCGCCGGGCGAGGGCGTCGTCGTGGTGGAAGGCGAGCCGGTCGGTCAGGTGGGAGGTGAGCCAGACGCCCGCGAACGGCCAGAATGCCCAGGCCGGATCATGTGTGCCATCGCCCATCGGGTCGGCGAACGCCCAGATGTCGCTGGCGTGGTGGGCCACCCAGCCAGAGGAGCCGTAGATGCGATCGGCCGGTTCACGGCCCCGCTCGGCCAGGGCCTCGACCAGGTCGAACAGCGGCTCGGCGCACTCCGGCAGGCTCGTGGTCTCGGCGAGCCAGTAGTTCATCTCGGTGTTGATGTTCATCGTGAAGGTCGAGCTCCACGGCGGTTGCATCCGCTGGTTCCACACGCCCTGCAGGTTCGCCGGGGTGCCGCCTGGTCGGGAGCTGCTGATCAGCAGGTAGCGCCCGTACTGGAACAGCAGGGCGGTCAGTTCCGGTGCGGCGCCGGCGCGGGCGCTCTCGCCGTCCTGGGCGGCGGCGAGCAGGGCGTCGGTGTCGATCGCCGTGTCGATCGCCGGCAGGGCCGGCAGGGCCGCATCCTCGCCGCCTCGTCCGAGCGTCAGCTCGGCCCGGTCATACAGGGCGCGGTGAGCGTGGACGTGCTCGGCCTGGACCGCCTCGACCCCGGCACGGGCGGCCTCGCGGCACGCGGCGCGAGCGCCGGCCAGCGCCTCGGCGAGATCGCCGGTGGGGTCGGCGCCGAGTTGGACGAAGGTGGTGCGTACCGCCAGCAGCAGGGTGGCCTCGCCGCTGACCTCCACCACGATCCCGGACCCGGTGGCGCGGGTGCGGACCTCGCCGCCGACCGCCCGCAGCGCCACGGCGGCCTGGACCCCGCGGGGTTCGTCGGACCACCGGACCGGGTGCGGGTCACGCTGGACCGCGGGGGCGACGTCGTCGGGGGCGCGCAGCACCACCCATGCCTCCTCGCCTTCGGCGCCGCTGCGCTCCAGCCGCAGCGGCGAGTCGAGGGTGAAGGTGACGGGCTGGGCCGAGTCGTCCGCCGTGCCGCTGACCTGCAGGACCATGACGTTGCGGGGAGCGCTCACGAACGCGCGTTGCTCGAGGGTGGCGGCCCCGGAACCGGCGCGGGTCCAGGCTGTCGCCGAGCGCAGGTCCAAGCCGCGGGTGTGCACCTCGGCGGTGTCGGCGTGATCGTGCTCGGGCAACACCTGATCCTGGGGGGCGGGCTCCGCTGCGGCGGCGGCCACGGTGCGGCGCAACCGCGCCAGCGGCTGGAACGCCTGGGGCCAGGAGTGCTGGAGGGCGAGCAGGGCACGCTCGGCGCCGACCGGGTCGCCGGCAGCGAGCGCGGCCCGGGAGGTGCGGATCGCCTCCCGGGCGACCTCCGCCGTCACCGGGTGGGAGGGGTGCCGCTCCGGCGGACCGGACCACACGCTGCCCTCGCTGAGCCAGATCAGCTCCTCGGTGGCGCCGCCGAAGACCATTGCCCCGAGGCGGCCGTCGCCGAGGGGCAGCGCCTCGACCCACTCGGCGGCGGCGCCGGCGAACGCGAGCTGGTGGACGCGGGGATCCGTGGCCGGCTCAGGGGGCGGCTGCACGAACGTGAACGTGGACGACACTGTCACCTCGGGAGAATCGTTTTAATGCGAGGAGCACCACCATAGCCGGTGGGAGTGGGAGCCTGGCAAGCCTGAGATTGACTGATTATTCGGCGCAAGGTCTCGATTTGATCTCGGTGGGTTGCGTTCCGGTTCGGCGCCTGGCTAGCATCAGAGAAACGATTCACCGGACGACGAGGTCATGGTTCGCAAACTGCGCCCTGAGCGGCAGGCGCCACGCCCTCGGTTCACATCGAGAGGAGTCACCCAGTGGTGCATACCGGTCTGGGCACGGCCGGCGCGGCGCCGCCGCCGGTCGCGACGCGAGGTGTCGCCATGCCGCCGCCGGCGCGCCGCTGGGCCGGGGGCCGCCGGGGCCGGCTACGCCGGTCGATCCGCCGGCACTGGCAGCTCTACCTGCTCGTCATCCCCCCGCTGCTGTACTTCCTGATCTTCCAGTACGTCCCGATGGCCAACGCCATCATCGCGTTCAAGGACTACAACGTGGTCCAGGGCATCTGGGGTTCGCCGTGGGCCGGGCTGGAGTACTTCCAGCGGTTCTTCGACAACCCGATGTTCACCACGGTGGTCAGCAACACCTTCCTGCTCAGCCTGTACGCGCTGATCGCCAGCTTCCCGATCCCGATCATCCTGGCGCTCGCGCTGAACGAGATCCGTGCCCGGTTCTTCAAGAAGACCGTGCAGATGGTCACCTATGCCCCGTACTTCATCTCCACCGTGATCGTGGTCTCGATGGCGATCCTCATCCTCTCCCCGAGGATCGGCCTGGCCAGCGAGCTCACCGGATTCTTCGGCCTACCGGCCACGGACTACCTGGCCCAGCCGGACTTCTTCCGGCACGTGTACGTGTGGAGCGAGGTGTGGCAGACCGCCGGCTACTCCGCCGTCATCTACCTCGCGGCGCTCGCGGGCGTGGACCCGGGCCTGTACGAGGCTGCGAAGGTGGACGGCGCGAACCGGCTGCAGAAGATCTGGCACGTCGACCTGCCGAGCATCACCCCGACCATCGTGGTGGTCCTGATCCTCTCGGTCGGTTCCATCATGGCGGTCGGCTTCGAGAAGGCGTTCCTGCTGCAGAACCCGCTCAACCTCTCGCAGTCGGAGATCATCGCCACCTACACCTACAAGATCGGCATCCAGAACGCCGACTTCAGCCTGGCCACCGCGATCGGCCTGTTCAACTCCGTGATCAACCTCGTGCTGCTGGTGGGCGTGAACATCGTCGCCAAGCGCGTGACAGGAAAGGGGCTGTGGTGAGCGCCGCCGTGACGAAGCCGAGCCGCACCAGCCGCACCAGCCGTCCGGACCGCCCCGGGCGCCGCCGGCGGGTGCGCGAATCCCCGGTCGACCGGGTGTTCCTGGTGGGCGTCTACATCCTGCTGACGACCTTCCTGCTCGTGGTGCTGCTGCCGCTGTGGTACATCGTGGTCAGCTCCTTCAGCAGCCCCGAGGCGGTCTCGGCCGGGCGGGTGTTCCTGTGGCCGGTCGACTTCACGCTGCGCGGCTACGAGGTGGTCCTGACCAACCCGACGATCCTGACCGGCTTCGCGAACTCGTTCTTCTACACGATCGCCGGCACCGCGATCAGCGTGACGCTCACCGTCATGCTCGCCTACCCGCTCTCGCGCGCCGACTTCGTGGGCAGGAAGGTGCTCACCGCCGCGGTGGTGTTCACGATGCTCTTCGCGGGCGGGCTGATCCCGACCTACCTCGTGGTGCAGAACCTGGGCATGCTCGACACCCGCTGGGCTCTGCTCATCCCCAAGGCGGTGGCGGTGTGGCCGGCGATCCTGGCCATCACCTACTTCCGCACCGCCATCCCGGACGAGCTGCGCGAGGCGGGGGAGATCGACGGCGCCAGCGACCTGCGCATCCTGTGGAAGGTGGTGCTGCCGCTGTCCGCCCCGATGCTGGCGGTGATTGCGCTGATGTACGCGATCGTGCAGTGGAACTCCTACTTCGATGCGCTCATCTACCTGCGCGACGACAGTCTCTATCCGCTCCAGCTGGTGTTGCGCAACATCCTCATCCTCAACACCGACGCCGGAGCCGACGTCACGGCCGCGATCGAACGACAACAGCTGGCGAGCCTGCTGAAGTACTCGCTCATCGTGGTCTCCACGGTTCCGATGATGCTCATCTATCCGTTCGTCGCCCGCTACTTCACCCGGGGCCTGCTCCTGGGTGCGGTCAAGGGCTGACCTCCTCAACCCCCCCGCCACCGAGGACGGTGGCACTCCCTCACGACGAAGAGAGGCACGACATGACACGCACGCACCGCAGAGCCGCGGCTGTTCTCGCCGCCGGTGGCCTGGCGCTGGGGATCAGCGCCTGCGCCCCGGGCGGGGAGGAGGAGCCCACCGACGACGGCGTCCTGACCATCTACAGCCAGCAGGGCCCCGACCGCGACCTCAACACGAGCTCCTTCACGCTGCTGCTGGAGGAGGAGTTCGGCGTCGACCTGCAGTTCGAGACCACCACGTGGGACGCCGCGGCGGCCGCGGAATCGCGCCAGATCACCCTGGCCAGTGGCGACTACCCGGACGCCTTCCTGCTGATCCCGTGGGTGGACCAGTTCACCCAGGCCGAGCTCATCAAGTTCGGCGACCAGGGCCTGATCCGGCCGCTGAACGACCTGCTCGAGGAGAACGCACCGAACCTGCAGGCCGCTTGGGCCGACACCCCCGAGTGGGAGGCCCTGGCGACCGCGCCGGACGGGAACGTGTGGGGTCTGCCGCAGTGGAACGACTGCTTCCACTGCACCTACCCCTCGAAGCTGTGGATGAACACGGCCTGGCTGGACGCCGTCGGGATGGAGCAGCCGGGCACGCCGGAGGAGCTGCGGGAGGTGCTGACCGCATTCAAGGAGCAGGACCCCAACGGGAACGGCGAGGCCGACGAGGTGCCGCTGTCCGGCTCGCCGGGGGCGAACTCGGTGCTGCCGTTCCTGATGAACCCCTTCGTCTACATGGCCACCTCCAGCACGAGCGGGTCCGACCCGGGCTCGCTGGCGCTGCAGGGCGACGAGGTGACGCTGCAGCCCACCCGCGAGGGATGGCGCGAGGGGCTGACCTACGTGAACTCGCTGTTCGAGGAGGGCCTGATCGACGAGGCCGCCTTCACCCAGAACCAGGATGCGCTGCTCGCCCTCGGCGACGTCGCCGGTGACCCGATCCTCGGTGCCGCGAGCGTCGGCCACCCGGGCGTCTTCGTCACCGTGGGCCAGGAGGACGGGCGCGACGCCGACTACGACGCCCTGCCCCCGCTGACGGGTCCGAATGGCTCGCCCGCGTCGCAGATCAGCTCGTCCTCGGCCGGTGCGACCTTCGTCGTCACCAACAACGCCACCGACGAGGAGGCGGCCACGCTCGTGGAGATCGTGGACTGGATGATCGACTACGACAACCACCTGCGCGCCGAGTGGGGCGAGGAGGGCGTGGCCTGGGACTACGCCCAGGAGGGTGACGTCGCGCTGAACGAGGAGCTGGACCCGCTGTACGTGCGCCACCGCCTGAGCGGGGCCGAGGCCAGTGAGAACACCAACTCCGCCTGGGGCCCGCTCGCGCAGTACTACGGCAGCCAGGAGTTCCGGCAGTCCCAGGTGGTCCCGGAGGACATCTACGACCTGTCCGGCTACGAGCGCCGGCTCTTCGAGGCCACCCAGCCCTATGCGGAGAACAGCCCCGAGGAGGCCTTCCCGTACTGGAACCTGTGGGTCCCGGAGGAGGATGCGAGCGAGCTCTCGACCGTCCAGACCAACGTGGAGTCCCTGGTGCTGCAGGCCAGCGCCGAGTTCGTCACCGGTGTGCGAGACATCGACGACGACGCCGCGTGGCAGGCCTTCCAGGACGAGCTGGTGGCCAACGGCAGTGACCGCTACGTGGAGATCTACCAGGCGGCCTACGACGCGTCCCAGTGACCGTGCCACGGTCGATGCGGTGAGGAGCGGGTGCCCCGGCGAGGCCGGGGCACCTGCTCTATTGCGTGCGCCGGAAGCGCAGCAGCCGCGCCATGATGACTCCGGAGAGTGTCACCGCCAACAGCGCCAGGATGAACAGCCACGAGTAGTGCCCGCCGGTGAGGACGAGGACAGCCCCGGCGAGGGCGGGCGCGAGCACCTGCGGCAGGATCGTCGCCAGGCCCAGCACGCCCAGATCACGGCCGGCGTCCGCCGGCGAGGGGAGCAGGTCGAGCATGAGCGCCAGGTCCGCGCTCAGGTACAGCCCGCGCCCCGCCCCCGCCACGACGGCGTAGCCGATCAGTCCGCCGAGCCCCGGCCACACGAGCGCGATCACCAGTCCGAGGGCGATCAGCCCGGTGGCGACCAGCACCCAGGGGACCCGCCGCGGCCCCACCACTCGCGAGGCGATCATCGCCCCGGCCACGATGGCGAGGATGTGGGCACCGGTGAGCACCGTGACCAGCCGGCCCGCCTCCTCCACCTGCGCGCCGGTGCGATCCATGACGAGGTAGAGCAGGTAGCCGAGCACGAGCTGCTGACCGAGGACGAGCGCGAACCGGCCACCGAAGACGATCCGGAGCGCGCGGGAGCGCCAGGCGAGCCGGAGGGGGAGGGAGGCGCCACGCGGCCGGGTGATGCGTCCCGGGTTCAGCAGCACGAAGGCGACCATGGTGACGAGCAGCAGCACGGCCAGCGCCGCGTGGATGCCGTCGAATCCGACCAGCAGACCGGCGCCCCCGGCTCCGACGGCGAGGCCGATGGCCGCGCCAGCACCGAAGAACGCCGACACCCGTGGTCGCTCGCCGGCCGGCACGCGGTCGGCGAGCACGGCGTCCAGCGGGGCCTCGATCGCGTTCAGCGCCGGCTGGACGATCAGCCAGCCGAGGCCGATGGTCACCGCCGTGCTCGCCTGGCCGAGGAGCACCAGGGCGATCGCAGCACCGGCGGCCCCGCCGGCGAGCCACGGGGACCGCGGCCCCCAGCGGCTCCGGGTGCGGTCCGTGGCCACCCCGAGCACGGGCCGCATCAGCACGGTGAGCAGGGAGGACGCCGTCATGATGACGGCGAGCACGGCCTCCTTGTTCTCCGGCTCGGCCCGGGCGATCTGAGCCGGCACGAGTACGCCCGCCACCGCCGCGTACATGATGGCGAGGACGAGGTTCGCTGCGACGAGGGAGGGGAGGAGGCGGCGGTCCACGGCGCACTTTCTGTCGGCATTCGGCCGCGGCCCGGGCACGCCGGCCTCTGCGGTCGGCGGGAAGCGGGCCGCTCAGTCCAGATGCGCGACGAGCTCGGGGGCCAGCCCGACGTAGTCGGCCGGTCCCAGCGCGAGCAGACGGGCCTCGACGTCATCGGGCAGGCCGAGCCCGGCGATGAACTCCCGCATGGCGGGCCCGTCCACGCGCCGGCCGCGGGTGAGCTCCTTGAGCCGCTCGTACGGGTCGGCCATCCCCTGGGCCCCGGCGATCCCGGCGGCGCGCATCGCCGACTGCACCGCCTCGCCGAGCACCTCCCAGTTCGCGTCGAGGTCGGCAGCCATGGTGGCGGCGTCGACGTCCAGGCCGGCGAGCCCGCGGCGCACGTTGTCCAGAGCGAGCAGCGAGTGCCCGAAGGCGACGCCGATGTTGCGCTGGGTGGTGGAGTCGGTGAGGTCGCGTTGCAGGCGGGAGGTGACCAGCGTGGCCGAGAGCGTGTCCAGCAGCGAGCAGGAGATCTCCAGGTTCGCCTCGGCGTTCTCGAACCGGATCGGGTTCACCTTGTGCGGCATGGTCGAGGACCCGGTGGAGCCCTGCGCGGAGAGCCGCTGGCGGAAGTAGCCGAGGGAGATGTAGGTCCACACGTCGGTGGCGAGGTTGTGCAGGATGCGGTTGAACCGCGCGACGTCGGCGTAGATCTCCGCCTGCCAGTCGTGGCTCTCGATCTGGGTGGTGAGCGGGTTCCAGGTGAGCCCGAGGTGCTCGACGAACGTGCGGGCCACCTCCTGCCAGTCCGCACCGGGCACGGAGACGCTGTGGGCGCCGTAGGTGCCGGTCGCGCCGTTGATCTTGCCCAGGTACTCGCCGCCCTCGATGCGGCGGATCTGCCGGCGCAGCCGGTGGGCGAGCACCGCCAGCTCCTTGCCCAGGGTCACCGGGGTGGCGGACTGGCCGTGGGTGCGGGCGAGCATGGGAACGGCCGCGTGCTCACGGGCGAGGTCGGCGACGGCGTCGGTCACCGTGCGGGCGGCGGGCAGCCACACCTGCTCGACGGCGTCGCGCACCGTCAGCGCGTAGGACAGATTGTTGATGTCCTCGCTGGTGCAGAAGATGTGCACGATCTCGCTGACGCGGGGGAGCACCGTGTCCTCGCCGAGGGAGTCCGGCGCCGCGGCGAGGCGGCGCTTGAGGAAGTACTCGATCGCCTTGACGTCGTGCAGGGTCTCGGCCTCGATCTCGCCGAGCTCGGCGATCTCCGCCGCCCCGAACGTGGCGACGACCTCGCGCAGGTAGGCGATCTCGCGCTCGCTCAGGTCGGGTGCCCCGGGCAGCACGTGGGTGGTGGTGAGGTGGATCAGCCACTCCACCTCCACCTGCAACCGGGCCCGGTTCAGCGCCGCCTCGGAGAGGTGGTCCACCAGGGGGGCCACCACCCGTCGGTAGCGGCCGTCCAACGGGCCGAGGGCGATATCGGGCAACTCGGCGAAGGGGACGCGCTCCATGTAGGTCATCATCCCAGAATCTGGCAGGCCCTGGCGCGCGGGCGGTGCGGGAGCCTCAGGCACCTTGGTGCTTCGGTCTAGTCAGGCGAACGGTCGCATCCAGACTAGTCGCTTGCCGACGGATCAAGATACTGTTTCCCATTCCGGACCACTCAGGGGCCGGTAGCCGCGAGGAGTTTCGGCTGTCACGGAAATGAGCAATCGCATGTGTGGCACTACATGGACGCCATTGGCGACCTGAACTTCCGCACAGGGCGCACTGATCTCACAGAGGTTGCTTACGAATCCAGCCAGAGGATCAGGCACGTATCCCAACTTAACGCTCCGGCTGCTCACGACGACAATCGCGTGAGGGCTGTACACATTCTCGGGCTCCGTTTGCAGCAACAACTTTTCGCCGCGTTGCAAACGCGCGACCTCTTCCGATGCGCCCGGCGACATGTGTCTAATCCCGTGGACAAGAAAGTCCGAACGGACGCGGCCGTCATCGTCTTGGTAAGGCGCGCGGAAGAGTTCGATGGTGTCGCCGTTGCGTCGTCCGCCTGAACGGGCCAGGATCTCCATGGCGTCTGCATCAGGATCTAGCGCCAATTTCCGTAAGTAGCTGGGTCGGTCTGGCCTTCGCGGGCTCATCATCCGCTCCGCAAAGAGCGGAAAAAGGTAGGATTCACGGTAGCGTCGTTGGGGATCCGAGAAGCCTGGAAGCGGTACGAACTCAGGATTGGACACGGCTGAGCGCAGGTAACTGAACTCGTACGTCTCGCCGCGGGCCTCCAAGAAGCCCAAGGAGGCGTAGCGCCCTTGGCCGCTTCGGCGCGTCACTACGAGCCGTTCAACCGGCCTCGGCGCGGACTGTCGCTGCGGATGCTGCTCTAGGACCTGGCTAGACATTGCAGCAACCTCTCCCTGTTGACCCTCAGTACCGCTCCCGCGAGCGTACGCGCAACCTCTGACATGCGCGGCGTCGTCGCGATCACCTCGTCAACATGTCCGAGATCGAGACTTGTCAGCCGTGCGCTCCAGTACCGCCGGTTCGACGGGTGACACATGTCGAACGCGTCACTGGCGAGTTCGACGAGTCTACGCACACGGCCTTCGGCACGTTCGATCTTCAGAGCGCGACCTCGCTCACACCACCTTGTGACTCGGTCAGTGTCGAGGATGCGCCTGCGCGCGATGTCGTCCATCCCAGCCCCGAGTGAGCTGCCATGGTCGAACGCGGGCGAGAGGTGTAGTTCTCCGTCCGGTCCGTCGAGAACTGCCCAATTTTCCTCATGTCGATCCTGATTCGCGATCAGTGCGTCAAGTAGCAGGAAAGCTGCGAAGACGTCAATCGCGGGCCAGTCTTCGTACGGACTGCCAAGAGGTCCTGCTACCCCGTGCAGCGCCTCGAAAATTCGAGGAAGGCTGTGTCCAACTCGGTCGGGCCGTTTGTCTTTCGAGGTGCGCGGCACGTACTCGGGAGCGACCTCTGCGAGTCTCACCGAACCGCTATGCAGGCTCCAGCCCTCAGGGCTGACGTCGCGAGATATGCTCCCCTCTAAGATGCCCCACCTAGCGAGTTCCGCCTGGGCCATGGGGACGCCCAGTGCAATCCCCAGTCTGTAAGCTATGGATTCCGCCCATGGGTTCCCCTGTAGGAAAACTTCAGGCTCACCGCCGCCTTTCACGGCCTTGTCGCCGCGCCTTACTGGCTTGAAGAGCCAGCGTTCATCATCCCCCGTTCGGGGTGCGAGCCACGTTTTTACCTCCGCGCCGCCCGGCTCCTCATCAACGGCGATCCACTCGGAGATGTCGACCACCCCGCGCATCTCCATAAGAAGAGTCTACCGTGTGGCAATGCCTTCGACAGTAGTCGCGGTGCTTCCACAAGTTGAGCGAATGTGAGGAGTGCGAGGCGGCCTGGGGCACGGGCCCCAGCCGCGGCTCGTGCGGTAGGGGCTGATCCGGGGAGTCGCCTCGGCAGGCAGATGTAGAAGAGTGACTAACCCTCGGGCCGGGGCCGTCGAACACTGACTGCGTGGACGTACACGCGAGAGTGAGATCTTCGCGCCCGCCGCTGCTCAGGGAAGCAGCCGCAGCATCGACCACGATGCCGGCGGCAGCTCGACGCTGGCCTCGCCCGGGCGCAGCGCGACGGCGTCACGCACCACCGGCACGACGGCGTCCGGTGCGTCCGGTCCGTTCACCGCGGCGGGGTCGGGCCCGGCGAGCACGGTGTGCTCGACCCGCCCCGGGCGGTGTCCGCGCACCCGCACGTCCAGCTCCAGGCTCGCCGCCTCCGCCAGCGACCGGTTCACCACGAACACGACCATCTCGTCCTCGGACCTGGTGGCGGCCACGTCGAGCTGGGGGACGTCGTCGTGGGCGGCGGTGCTCAGCCGCGGGCAGGTGACCGCCGGCCGCAGGGCGGTCCCGCGCCCGTAGCGCGCCGTCAGGGCGAACGGGTAGAAGGTGGGCTGGCGCCACACCTGCCCGCCCCCGGGCTCGGTGCGGATCGGTGCGATCACGTTCACCAGCTGGGCCAGGCACGCCATCCGCACCCGGTCCGAGGCGCGCAGGATCGAGGTGAGGAACGAGCCGAGCACCAGGGCATCGGCCAGGGTGTAGGTGTCCTCGATCAACCGGGGCGCGTGCGGCCAGTCCCCGAGATCGCGCGGACGGGAGTTGTACCAGACGTTCCACTCGTCGAAGGAGAGCGGCATCGGCTTCGAGTGCCGGCCGGCGGCGCGCGCGTAGTCGACGCTGGCGGTCACGGCGGCGATGTAGTCGTCGATCTCGACCCCGGCGGCGAGCAGGCTGGCGGTGTCGGGGTAGAGGTCGGGGTCGACGTACATGTGCATCGAGACGTAGTCCACGTGGCGGTAGCAGTGCTCGAGCATCTGCGCCTCCCAGGTGGCGAAGGTCGGCATCACCGGCTTCGACGTGCCGCACGCGACCAGCTCGATGCCCGGGTCGGCCCGCTTCATCGCGACGGCGGTCTGCGCGGCGAGCTTGCCGTAGTCCTCGGCACTCTTGTGCCCGATCTGCCACGGGCCGTCCATCTCGTTGCCCAGGCACCAGGTCCGCACCCCGTAGGGGTCGGCCTGCCCGTTCCGACGGCGCAGGTCGGAGGCGGGCGTGCCACCCCGCCCGTTGCAGTACTCGAGCAGGTCGACCGCTTCGCGGATCCCGCGCGAGCCCAGGTTCACGGCCATCATCGGCTCGATCCCGACCCGGCCGCACCAGCGCAGGAACTCGTCCGTGCCCACCTGGTTGCTCTCGAAGCTGCGCCAGGCGAGGTCGAGCCGCTCCGGGCGGTCTTCGCGCGGCCCGACGCCGTCCTCCCAGTCGTAGCCGGAGACGAAGTTCCCGCCCGGGTAGCGCAGGATCGTCGGGCCGAGCTCGCGCACCACGTCCGCGACGTCGCCGCGGAAGCCGTCGGCATCGGCCGTGGGGTGGTCGGGGGAGTAGAGCCCGTCGTAGACGCATCGGCCCATGTGCTCCACGAACGATCCGTAGATGCGGGGGTCGATCTCGGCGATCGAGTACTCCTCGTCGACGACGACGCGGGCGGTGCTGGTCATGAGGTCTCCTCCGGCCGGGGGTGGGTCTGGGTGGGGCTGAGCTGGGTGGGTGCGGTCACTGTCCGCCGAGGCCGGTGGTGGCCACCGACTGCACGATCTGGCGCTGGAACAGCATGAACACGATGACCAGCGGCAGGCCGGCGAGCGTGGCCACGGCCATCTCCTGGGAGTAGACCTCCCCGTAGGCGCTGAGCACGTTGGGCAGCCCGACCGGCAGCGTCATCAGCTCCGGCTCACTGGTGACGATGAACGGCCACAGGAAGTTGTTCCACGCGTTGATGAACACGAAGATCGAGACGGCGGCCAGGATCGGCCGGGAGAGCGGCAGCACGATGGAGCGGAAGACCCGCAGCCGGCCGGCGCCGTCGATCCGCGCCGCGTCCTCCAGCTCGCCGGGGATGCCGTCGAAGAACTTCTTCAGGATGAAGACCATGATCGGCGCGATCACCTGCGGCAGCGCGATCGACCAGTAGGTGTCCACCAGGCGCCAGTCCACCATCTGCTGGAACAGCGGCACCACCAGGATCTGCGGCGGGACCATGATCGAGGCGACGGTGAGGGCGAACATCGTGCGCCGGCCACGGAAGGGGACCCGGGCGAAGGCGTAGGCGGCCAGCGAGGAGATCACCATCGTCAGCACCGTGACCATCACTGCCACGATGATGCTGTTGACGAACCAGGTCTGGACGTTGCCCGCTGCGAGCACGTCCGCATAGGCGTCGAGGGTGAAGCCGTTCGGTGGCAGCCACGAGAGCGGCAGGGCGCCGGCGTCGGCCTCGGTCTTCAGCGAGGTGTTCACCGCCCAGGCCAGCGGGATCAGCCAGGTGCCGGCGAGGGTGAGCAGGAGGACCCAGGTGATGATCCGGGGGCCCCAGGAGCTGCCGAGCACGAGTCGCTCGTGCGGCGTGCTCAGCCGGAACCGCCGGGGCACCTGGCGCGGCTGCGGAACGCGGGTGGTCTCGGTGACGGGGGAGGCGGTCACGACTGCTGTCCCTTCCGGCTCGCGATGCGGGCCTGGGCGATGGAGACGATCACGATCATCGCGAGGAAGATGTAGGAGATGGCCGCGCTGTAGCCCAGGCGGTATCCGGTGAAGCCGGTGTCGTAGACGTAGAGCAGCAGGGACCGGGTCGCCCCGTCCGGCCCGCCCTTGGTCATCAGGTAGATCTGGTCGAAGACCTTCAGCGAGGAGAGCAGCTGCAGCACCAGCACGACGCTGGTGATGCCGCGTAGCTGCGGGATCATGATGCTCCAGATCCGGCGCATCGGCCCGGCTCCGTCGATCGCGGCCGCCTCGTACAGGTGCGTCGGGATGCTCTGCAGCGAGGACAGGTAGAGCAGGAAGTTGAACCCCACCGTCCACCAGACCGTGGCGATCACCACCGAGGCCATCGCGGGGGTCTCCTCCGAGAGCCACCCGGGCCCGGCGATGCCGAGTGAGGCCAGGGTCTGGTTGACCAGCCCCAGGTTCTCCTCGAGCAACCAGGTCCAGACCATCGCCACGGTGGCCACCGGCAGCAGGTAGGGCGCGAAGAACGCGAACCGCCACAGCCACTGACCGCGGATGCCGGTGTACACGGCGATCGCCATCACCAGGGCCAGCAGCACCAGCGGAACGGTGCTGATGGCCGTGAACGCGATCGTGTGCCACAGCGAGCGCCACATCTCCGCGTCCGAGAGCGCGTTCGCGTAGTTGGAGAACCCGACGAAGCCCGGTGCCTCGCTCGCCACCAGGGAGGCGTCGGTGAGGCTGAGCCAGAAGCCGTAGACGATCGGCCAGACCAGGAACAGCACGAAGAAGATCCCGAAGGGGACCACGAACCACGCACCGGACCATGCGCGCCGGTCGCGCGCGCGACCCGAGCGGCCTGTCGCGGTGCCCGGCGTCGCGGCGGGTGCACCGGTGGTGCTCTCAAGGCGTGTCACGACGTCGTTCCTCTCGTCGGGTCGGGTTCTGCCGCCTTCTCCTCGACGTAGGCGACGAGATCCTGCGCTGCTTGCGCCGGATCCTGTCCGAGGATCGCGTTCTGAATCGAGAAGCCGGCCTGGCGCTGGAACTCCGAGCCGGAGCCGGTGAACCAGGCCTGCGGATCGAGCGCCGCGATCTCACCGGCACTGACGTAGTCGCGCTGGGGGTCCAGCTCGGCGTAGGCCTCGGTCTCGGTGACCGGCCGGTAGGCGGGGATGTGGCCGGCCTGGGCCCAGTCCAGGCTCCCCTGCAGGAAGGCTGCGACGAACTCGTGCGCCTGGCGGCGCAGGACCGGGTCGGCTGCGAGCTGGGTCGGCAGCACGAAGGCGTGCGAGTCCGAGGCGCCGGCCGGTTCTCCCAGGATCGTCGGGAACGGTGAGGCCCCGAGGTTGGGGACCACGTCGCGGAAGGTGGCCAGCTCCCACTCGCCGGAGAAGGTCATCGCCGCGCGGCCGTTGGTGAACTCCGACTTCGCCGCATTGGTCTGCAGGTTGGGCTCGGCGCGGCCGTCGTCGAACATCGCGCCGAGGAGCTCCATCACCTGCTCCACGCCGTCGATGTCGATCTCCGCGCCGCTCTCGCTCAGCTCGAACTCGGCACCGGTCTGGGCGAACAGGGACCAGAAGATCCGCCACGCCTGGGAGTCGTGGTTGATGTGGCCGAATGTCAGCGGCGTCATGCCGCTGGTCTCGCCGAGCTCGTCGAGCCCGTCGAGGAAGTCCTCGGCAGAGGAGAACTCCCGGAGGACTCCCTCGCTGGTGAGCAGCCCAGCGGCGTCGGCCAGCTCACGGTCGTAGAAGGTGATGAACGGGTGGGTGTCCATCGGGATGGCCAGTTGGTCCTCGCCGACCGCCCCGCGCGACCACAGTCCCGGGTCGAAGTCCTCGGGCCGGATGCCGAGCTCGGCGAGCAGGTCGAGGTCGAACGGCTCGAGCAGCCCGCCGGGCGCATATCCGGGCAGGCGGGAGAGGTGCAGGATCGCCAGGTCCGGGCCCCGCCCGCCCTTGGAGGCCATGGCGAGTTTGGTGTAGTAGGGCTGACCCCACTCCAGCACGGTGGAGCGCACCGGGCCGATCTCCTCCTCGATGTCCTGCACGATTCCGTCCAGCAGCACCCCGTCCCCACCGGAGAACAGGTTCCAGAACCGGATGCCCTCGCCACGCGAGGCGGTGCCGGTGAAACCGGCGCACCCGGCCAGGGCCGGTGCGGCCAGCGCACCACCGAGCCCCGCCAGCAGCAGGTCTCGTCGTCGGATGGGATGCGTCATCGGCCTTCTCCCTTCGTTGCGGCGGCCAGCAGGTCCGGGTCGATGCCGCGGATGTTCCCGAGCCGGACCGGTTCGCCGGCCGGCAGATCGTGGCGCAGCTCGGCGCCGTCGAGCAGGTAGAAGGGCGCCAGGTCCTCATGCGGGCCGGTGCTGATGCGCCCCTGGAGGCCCTCGATCTCGTGGTGGTGACCGCGTACCTCGAACCGGCTGCCGGCGCTGAGGTCGTGACCGGCCACCCCGTACATCGCCGCGAGCGGGAGGCCCGTGCGCTCGCGGGGCGCATGGTGACCCTCCTGCTCGCGACCCGCGGCGGCCCGGATGGTGGCCACCGTCTCCAGACCCATCAGGTGATGCGGCCAGATCACCGCCAGGTAGCGCCCGTCGCGGCTGACCACGTGCCCCTTGCCGGCGAGCACCTGCGCGGTCGATGCGTCCGGGACTCGCGCGATCACGAAGACGCCGCCGGCGATACTGGGTTCGTCCTCGCGGCGCAGCATGGTGGCCACGTCGAGCACGGGCGCAGCGGTGCGGATCCCGCCCTCCTCGGTGGCGGCGTAGACGTCGGCGAGCTCGTGCGGGCGCACTGCCGGGTAGTGCAGGGCGGGGGTGTCGGTAGGCAGGCCGGTCAGGTGCGAGGCCAGCACCATCTCGCACACATCGGCGGCGCTGCGCAGTGGAAGGCCGCGCAGGGCGTCGGCGCGGGCGGCGAGCACATCGGCGACCGTGCGCTCGCCGCGGCCCCACGCCTGCGCCAGGCCGGGGTCGGGCACCCTGGCCGCGTCGTGGCCGACGGATCCGTCGGGGTGCAGCACCACGTCGTACTCGGCGGCCTTCCCGGCCGCGACGACCCGCAGGCCACGAGCGTGTGCCCAGGCGAGCAGGGCGGCGAGGTTCGCCGGTTGGTCGCCGTCCGCGCTGAGCAGTCGCACGCCCGCCTCGGCCGCGGCCCGCGTGAGTGCCGGGCCCGTCGTCGCCATCGTCTCCTTGGTCACCATCACCACGCTGCGCCCGGCGGCGATGGCGCTCGCCGCGCTGCGGTGGCCCGTGGCGGTGTGACCGGTGGCCTCGACGAGCACGTCGTAGCGGCCCGGGTCCAACTCGGCCGGGTCGGCGAGCACCTGCGGGCCGCCATGGCGTTCGGCGAGCCGCCGGGCGGCGTCCACGTCCCGGTCGAGGAGGACGGTCACCTCGAGGTCGGCCTGCTCCTCGAGGTGGGGGAGCAGCGTGCCCGCGAACCCGCCGGCGGCGCCGCTCACGGCTACCCGGATCGGTGCGGATGGATCGGCCATACGTTCCTCGCCTCGTTGCGTCGATCAGAAGGTTGTGAAGATTAGAACGAAAATAGCCGTGAGTTAACACAATCGTCAACTGCTGTATCGTCTCGTCACATGACGACTCGCTCCCGCGTCGGCGTCGTCGCCGACGACCTCACCGGTGCCACCGACCTGGCGATCGCCGCCGCGAGCCGCGGCCGGCGGGCCGTGGTCTGCCTCGGGGTCCCCGCGGACGTGACGCGCGGTGACCTGCGCGCGGCGGACGTCGTCGTGGTGGCGCTGCCGATCCGGTCGGCGCTCGTGCAGGAGGCGGTGACGCGCAGCGTCGCGGCCGTCCGTGCGCTGCGGCGGATCGGCGCGGAGCGGTTCATGTTCAAGTACTGCTCCACCTTCGACTCCACGCCCCAGGGCAACATCGGCCCGGTGCTGGAGGCGATGCTCGCCGAGACCGGCGCGCCGTGGACGGTGGTCGTCCCCTCGTTCCCGGCCACCGGCCGCACCGTCGAGGGCGCGATCCTGCGCGTGCACGGCACCCCGCTGGCCGAGACCGCGATGCGCGACCATCCCCTGAACCCGATGCGCGAGAGCGACGTCCGCCTCCTGCTCGCGCCGCAGCTGGACGATCCCACCGGCCACGCCGTCGGCTGGGTCGGCCTGGACGAGGTCCGCCGCGACGCCCGGGCAGCCCTGGAGCAGCAGGCCGAGGCGGGCGCCCGAGCGATCGTGATGGACGCCGTCGAGGAGGCCGATCTCGAACGCGTGCACGAGGCCACGGCGGATCTGACGCTGACCACGGGGGCCGCCGGGCTGGTGACGGCCTGGCCGGTGACCGGGCCGCCGTCGGGGGTGGCTGTGAGTGCGGACGGCCCGTCGGTGAGTCTCGTGGGAAGTCAGTCCGAGGCCAGCCGGGAGCAGCTGCGCGCCGCCGAGGCCGCCGGGCAACCGGTCCTGCCGATCGAGTACTCCACCGCCCCCGCCGAGCAGGCGGCGACCGCGACGGCGCAGCGCTGCCTCGAGCTCGCCGGCCCCACCCCGGTGGTGGTGCATGCCGCCCGGCCCCGCGGCGACGCCGATCCTGCCCAAGCCCAGTGGTTCGAGCAGTTCTTCGGCCATCTCGCCGCCGCCCTCGCCGACCACGGCGTCCGCCGGCTGGTGATCGGCGGCGGGGAGACCTCGGGCAGCGTCGCCGCCGCGCTGGGGGTGGAGGTGCTGGAGATCGGCCCGCCGATCGCAGCCGGGGTGTGCTGGTCGCGCGCCGAGGTGCACAGCGCTGGGGACGAACCGCGCACCTTCGCCCTGGCCCTGAAGTCCGGGAACTTCGGCGGTCCGGACTTCCTCACGCGGGCCTGGGAGGTGCTCGATGACTGACGCACCGTCCTTGGTCGAGGCGGGCCGGCGGCTGGTGGCCGCGGGCCTCTCGCCCGGCACCTCCGGCAACCTCAGCGCCAGGGACGGGGAGAGGATCCTGCTCTCCCCGAGCGGGATCCCGCTGGACGAGCTCGAGGCCAGCGCGCTGTCCGTGGTCGACCTCGACGGGCGCCATCTCCGCGGCCCGAAGCCCTCCAAGGAGGTGTGGCTGCACCGCGCCATGTACCGGCGCGATGGCGCCACGGCCGTGGTGGTGCACACTCACAGCGTCCACGCCGTGGCCGCCTCCTGCCTGGAACCGTGGGATGCGCGCACCGCACTGCCGCCCTACACCCCGTACCTGCCGATGAAGCTCGGGCAGGTGCCGCTGGTGCCCTACGCCGACCCGGGCGACCGCGCGCAGGCGGAGGCGATCGAGGCCCTCAGCCAGCCGGTGCGGGCCGTGCTGCTCGCCAACCACGGGCCGGTCGTGGCCGGCGGCACGTTCGCGGAGGCGATCGCCGGCGCGGTCGAGATCGAGGAGGCGGCGCGGGTGACGATGCTGCTCGGCGGTCGCGGCCGGGTGCTCGAGGAGCACCGCCTGCTCGGGCTCGCCGCCCGCTACGGCACGCCCTGGGCCGCCTCGACGGGCTGAGCGGACCGACCGGAGGGAACCGACTCTGCCGGCTCGGCGGCCGCCGTCGTCAGGCGCACGCCGCGCTCCGCCAGGTCCTGCCGGATCGAGTCGTCGAGGCCGTCGTCGGTGATGACCTCGTCGAAGTCCTCCAGCGCGGCCACGCGGTGCACGCTGAAGGTGCCGTACTTGGTGGTGTCGGCGAGCAGGACGGCCGCGGAGGTGACCCGCAGCGCGGTCTGCTTGAGCTCGATCTTGGACTCCGAGGGCGTGGTCACCCCGCGGGCGCCGTCCCACGAGCTCGCGCTGAGGAAGGCGACGTCGACGTTGAGCGAGCCCAGGGTGGCGGCGGCCAGCC
Source organism: Ruania suaedae (assembly GCF_021049265.1). Taxonomy (NCBI): domain Bacteria; kingdom Bacillati; phylum Actinomycetota; class Actinomycetes; order Micrococcales; family Ruaniaceae; genus Ruania; species Ruania suaedae. Next base: position 3,360,339 of record NZ_CP088018.1, on the reverse strand, counting down.
GCCCGACGCTGGAGCGGTTGCGTGACTCCACCCGCCCGCCGACGTGCACGAGCGCGATCTCGGTGTCCATCAGACGCGCCAGCGTGGTGAAGTCGTTCGTCACGACCGTCAGGTCGCCGACCTCCAGCAGGTGCGGCACCAGGGCACCGACGGTCGTGCCGGCGTCCAGGAAGAGCGTGGCCCCCGGCCGCAGGTGAGCAGCGGCCTGACGAGCGATGGCCGCCTTGAGGCCCACGTCCGTGACGGCCTTGACGGCGTAGCTGGGCTCGGCGCGCACCCGGCCGGCTGCGCGCACCCCACCGGCGACGGAGACGGCGCGCCCCTCGGCCTCCAGGGTCGCGATGTCGCGCCGGACCGTCATGTGGGAGACGCCCAGGAGGTCGGTGAGCTGGCGGACCGAGAGCACGATCTCCCGCTCCAGCAGGCCGAGGAGCCGCTCGCGCCGCTGCTCGGGGATCAGGGCGCCTCCATCACCAGCCATGGGCCGATGGTATCGCCCGATTCACATGGATTCACACGTAACGCCCGGCCGCCGACACTGCGGCCTGGGCGTACCCGCCGCCGAACAGCACCGTGTGCACCAGCAGCGGGTTGAGCTGATGCAGCGCGACCCGGCCCCGCCAGCCCTCCGCCAGCGCCGAGACCTCCTGATAGCCGGCGAGGATCTCCTCCAGGTGCGGGGCGCCGAACAGGTCCAGCATCGCCAGGTCGGTCTCGGCGTGCCCGCCGTGCGCGGTGGCGTCGATCAGCACGACGCCGCCGGGCGACCACAGCACGTTCCCGCTCCACAGATCCCCGTGCAGCCGCGCCACCCCCTCCACCAGTGCCGGCTGCGGGTGGTCGAGCTCCCCGGCCGCCAACCGCTCGGCGACGGCGGAGATCACCTCCACGTCCCGCTCGCCGAACGCTCCGCTCGCCTGCGCGCGGCGCAGGAACGGCAGCACCCGCGCCTCGGCGTAGAACTCGCCCCAGCTCTCGGTAGTGCTGCTGCCCGGCATCGGTGCACCCGCCATGAAGCCGGTGGTCTCACCCGGCACATACCCGAAGGCGGGCGCCCCGGCGGCGTGCGTGCGCGCCAGCGCCGCCCCGAACTCGCGCGCGTGGGCCGGTGAGCCGCGGCCGTCGGCGACCCGCTCGAGCTCGAGCACCCCGGGCTCGGCGTGACGGACCTCGGCGATCCGGGCTCCGCCGTCGGCGGCTGCGAGCCATCGCAACCCGTCCGCCTCGGCGAGGGCGGCCTCCGGCTGCGGGAAGTCGGTCTTGCGGAAGGTCTCCATCACCGCTCCCGTGTCTCGCGTACGTACCGGACGAGGCCCTCGACGGCGGAGCTCACCTGCGCGTAGACCGTCTCGAAGTCCTGCTGTTCGCCGTAGTAGGGGTCGGCGACCTCGGCGCCGTGCGGTGCGTCGGGGTCGAAGCTGCGCAGCAGCCGGATCTTGGCGCGCGCGCTCTCGTCCGGGGCGAGGCGGCGCAGGTCCCGTTCGTGGCCGCGGTCGAGGGCCAGGACGAGATCGAGGTCGGCGAAGTCGTCGGCCGAGAACTGGCTGGCGACGTGCCCCTCGAACCGGTGACCGTGGGCCTCCAGCACCGCGAGGGTCCGCTCGTCAGCATCATCGCCGAGGTGCCAGGCCCCCGTGCCGGCGGAGACCACCTCGACGCCATCGGCCAGTCCGGCCGCCGCGAAGGCGTCTTCCAGGACGGCCTCGCCCATCGGCGAGCGGCAGATGTTGCCCGTGCACACCACGCTGATCCGGTATCCCATGCCTGCCATTGTGCCGAGGAGCGCCGCCGGGGGGCGAGCCGGGCCGGTGCACCTCCGTCCACAGCCCCACCGCAGGGCACGTCCGGGGAGGGCAGGGCCTGCCTAGCGTCGGGGCGAGACGTGGAGGAGCCCATGAACCCAGCCGTGCGATCGCCCCTGATCCTGCCCTATGCACCCGCCACCCTGACCCCGTCCCTGACGCTGGCCACCGCGGCCGCGCAGGCGCGCGACGTCAGCGCCGCCGCAGCGGCGCTCGAACCCGATCACTGGCGCTCGCCGGCGGCCCGGGAGTACACCCGCCGGGTGCGGGACCTGGCGCGTGCTATCGAGTCCGCCGCGGACGTCCTCGACGCCGCCACGGCCTCCGCCCGGGGGCACGAACTCGCGCTCGACCACGTCCGTCAGGCGCTGCTGACCGGCGCGCCGGTTCCGGTATGAGTGGGATCGACCAGGTCCCGGACGGCACCCGGGACGGCTACTGGCGGCGAGTGGCGGCTCAGCAGCTGGTGGTCTCCGGCACGGCGATCGACACCGACACCGGCGAGCTGGTGGCCCTGACGGCGAAGTCCCGCGCGGTCGAGGACCGGCTGCACGAGATCTACGGTCTGGTGCGCAGCGCGCAGGATGCCGTGCGTGCCACCACGGCGCTGGCCGCCGGCACCGGGGCGGATGCGCAGACCCAGTGCGGCTTCGCGAAGGGCAGCCTGCTGACCGCGGCACGTGAGGCCGGTGACCTGGCCGAGGCCCTGGAGCTGGCCCGGCAGGAGTACGAGCGGGCCGAGGGCGAGGTCCGCCAGGGCTCGGCCTTCACGCTGCCGCGCTCGCTGACCGGTGCGGCCCGGCCGGTGCCCTGGCTGCTCGGGCTGGACGTGCTGCCCTGGGCGCTGCCACGGCTGGCAGCGATCGCGGCGGGGAACATGGGCCTGGCGGCCGAGCGTGGGCAGCTGACGCCGACCGGAGCGGGGATGGGCTACTTCCTGCAGGAGATGAGCTGGACCGCGACCGGCGGACCCCTGCTGGACTGGGTCGTTCCCGGGTTCGAGGACGTCAACAGGTCGGTGCTGCTGGCCTCCGGGCTGAGCTGGACCACCGGGCTGCTGCTGGGCACCGGAACCGGGGTGGCCATCCAGCGGGTCTATCCCACGCCACAGGTGGTGAATGGCCGGCTGCGGGTGCCGGTGACCAGGGCGGCGGCGGGGACCGCCGACATGGCGGTCGGGCTCGGCGTCCCGCGGATCTCCGACGCCCTCCCGGAGGGGACGGTGCGCCTCGACCGGGTCACCGATACGGAGGGCAACGCCTCCTGGCAGGTCTACGTGCCCGGCACCGAGACCTCCTGGGACGATCCGCGGCCGGCGACGGTGCCCTTCGTCCCGCGGGCACTCGGGGTGGGGCTGGCCATGACCCCGCTGGCCGGGCTCGCACCGCTGGCCCGGAACGCCCCGGCGCCGCGGCTGGTGCCGGGCGTGCTGCCCGGTGCACCCGCGCTGGCGGGGCCGGTGCTGCAGCAGGCAGGTGACCGGCTGGCCGGTGCGATCCGCAATCCCAACCCGCTCGACTGGAACTCCAACCTGCGCCTCTACACCGGGCAGGAGGCGGCCTCGCAGAACGGCGTCGTCGAGGCGCTGCGGGCCGCGGGGGCGCAACCGGACGAGCCGGTGCTGCTGACCGGTCACTCCCAGGGCGGGATGATCGTGATGAACATGGCCAACGACCCGGCCGTGCGCGCCGATTTCGACATCCGCTCCGCCGTGACGTTCGGCGGACCGGTCGGCCAGCTGCCCACCCCCGAGGGGGTGGCGGTGCTGCATGTCGAGCACGAGGAGGACGTGGTCGGGAATCTCGCGAACGAGCCCAACCCGGTGGCCGGCAACCGCGTGAACGTCATCCGCTCGCTCTCCGGCTCCCCGCTGGCGGCCGACGGCGAGGTCAACCACATCGGGGAGTCTCACGACCTGCCGGCCTTCGCGCGCACCGGCGTGCTCATCGATGCCAGTGCCGATCCGGCGATCGAGAGCTGGCGCGCGCAGTCGGCCGAGGTGCTGGCCACGGGGGAGGTGACGACGGAGACGATCTATTACCAGATCAGGCGGGATGAGTGAGCGGCTACCGGCTTCCCGGCCAGGACCACTCACGCTCGCTCCGTACCCCCTGCATGAGCGGGGCGGTACTGCGACGGCGGTACGCCGACGACGGCGGTGAATGCTCGCGTGAAGTGGCCGTGATCGACGAACCCGAGTGCGGCCGCCAGCTCCGCGAGGCTTCCAGCTCGGCCCGCATCGAGCGCAGCGACGGCGTCCTGGAGCCGGTACCGGCGCAGCACCCACAGGGGTGAGGCGCCCACGTACCGGCTGAACAGGCGCTGCAGGGTGCGTCCGGAGACGTGCAACTGTTCGGCGACCGGGGCGAGGGTCACCTGTTGCCGGGAACGCATCAACGCGATCGCCTCACGCGTGAGGCGGTAGCCGGAATCGTGGGCGATCCGTTCCCGCTGCGGACCCAGACGCTCGGCGAGAGCGTCGGCGAAGAGGTCGCGGCGGGCGCCGTCGTCGGGCTCGGCGAGCACGTGGGCGGCGAGGTCGCCGACGGACTCTCCGAAGATCGCCTCGGCGGGGACTACGCGGTTGTTGAGGTCGCGGACATCGACGTCGAGCAGAGCAGCCATCCCCCCGGGCAGAAAGGCCAGGCCGGCAACCCGGCCGGCCACCGGGAGGTCGATGGTGAAGACCCTGGTGACGAGACCGTGCACGAGCGCGCCGGGCAGTTGCATACCGTGAAGTCGCCCGCCGTCCGCGGCCTCGACCGTGAGGTGGGTGACCGGGTGGCCGAGCACCTGCTGGCGGAAGGGGACGGTCGTGGGGCGGCGCCAGGCCACCGACCAGTAGTGCGAGGCCACGATCTCGAGCGATTCGGGAAGGGCGAGGCGTTGGCTGCTGAACACCTCCTGGCCGGCAGCCGGCCACAGCACCGCACCGTCCCGCGCGGTTGGTTCCGGGCCGAGGGGAGGTTGTCGCGGATGTCCAAGCGTCATCGAACAGATCCTCTGGATGCTGGAGCCATGGATACTTCTTATCGCCCTGCCGGCTACAGCACTCTGTCACCGCTCCTCGTCGTCTCGCCCGCACGTGAGGCGATCGAGTTCTACGCCACCGTGTTCGGTGCCCACGTCGTCACCAGGATGGAGGGTCCCGACGGTGGCGTGTGGCACTGCGAACTCGACCTCGGCACGGGGCGCATGACGGTCATGGACCCGAACGCGGTCTTCGGTGCGGTCGCCAACGACCCCACCAGCGACAATGCCGCCTTCAGCCTCGCGATCTACGTGCCCGACGTCGACGCCACGCTGGCGCTCGCCGAGCAGCACGGTGCCCGGGTGCGCGAGAAGGCCGACGACTTCGCCGTCACCGGGGACCGCTTCGCCTCCATCCAGGACCCGTACGGCGTGCGCTGGACCCTCATGACGCGCACGACGCCGCGCACCGACGAGGAGGTGCAGCAGAACCTCGACGCCTGGGTGGAGTCGATGCGCTCGGAGTCCTGAGCCGGACCGCGATCGAGCTCAGCGGCTCTCCTTCTTGCGCCCGTCCGGCAGCACCAGCGTCAGGATGACCGCGATGATCGTGATGATCAGGCCGGCGAGCACCGCCGTCCAGAAGCCGTCGACGGTGAGCCCGTAGTCGGTGAACCCGGTCAGCCAGCTGGTCAGCAACAGCATCAACGCGTTCACCACCAGGAAGAACAGCCCCAGGGTGAGGATGTAGAAGAGGATCGAGACCAACTTCACCAGCGGTTTGACGATCGCGTTGACGATTGTGAACAGCAGCGCGACCGCGGCGATCACGATCACGGTGTTCAGCGTGGTGCCGTCGGTGCGGAAGTCGACGCCCGTGATCCACAGCGAGGTGAGCCACAGGGCGATGCCGTTGATGAGGACCTTGATGAGGAAGCTCATGGAGTCATTGTCGCACCCGGGGGCGGCGAGTCCAGGTGGTCTCCCGCCCCCGGGTCCTCGGCGAGGCGCCGGTTCGCCGTGGCCATGTGCACCGCCATCGCCGCAGCCGCAGCGCCGCCGTCCTGCGCCGTGATCGCCGCCAGCACGGACTCGTGCTCGCTCAGGGCCAGCAGGGCCGACGCCTCGTCGTGCACGGCCCGGTCGGCGTAGACCTGCAGCAGCGAGCGCACCACGTGCAGCAGATCGACGATCGTCTCGTTCTTCGAGGCGGCGGCGAGGTGGTCGTGGAAGTCGTGGTCGGCGCGCGCGAACGCTGCCAGATCGCCGGTGCGCTCGCGCATCCGGTCCAGCGAGCCACGTAGCTCTGCCAGGTCCTCCTCGCCGGCGCGGTTCGCTGCGAGCTCGGCCACCTGCGTCTCCAGCCCCGAGCGCAGCTCGAGCAGCTCGGCGGTGCTCTTCTCGCCGATCAGCAGCCCCCACCGCAAGGTCCGCGGGAGCAGCGTGCTGGCGGTGCCGCGCAGGTAGGTGCCCGAACCCGGCCGCACGTGCACGATACCGAGGATCTCCAGCGCGGCCAGCGCCTCGCGCACCGCGGAGCGCCCCACGCCGAGGGTGGTGGCGAGCTGGCGCTCGGCGGGCAGGCGGGTGCCGGGCTCGAACGAGCCGCCGGTGAACAGGTCCAGCAGCAACCGCGCCACCTCCGAGACCGGCGTGGTGCCCGGGAGTGAGCCCAGGGACGCCGTGATCTCGGCGGAACGGTCGCTGGCTGGCATGGGCACGAGGCTACCGGCACGACGCCCCGTGCTCTTGCAATTGGTCAACCGGTTCGCCAAAATGGGCTCATGATCGGACTCGGCACCTATGCCTTCTTCTGGCAGCTCTCCGACCGCAACCCGCGGCCGATGACGCTCACGGAGTCCTTCCAGGCCACCCGTGACCTCGGCGTGGGGCTGCACCAGATCTGCGATTACGCACCGCTGGAAGACATGGACAACGCCGAGCTCGCCGATGCCGCCGCGGCCGCCAAGGACCTGGACCTGGTGATCGAGCTCGGCACCAAGGGCATCGAGCCGGAGCACCTGACCCGCTTCCTCGAGATCGCCGCCGTCTTCGACGCCACCCTCATCCGGAGCATGATCTACGGGCCGGACTCCCGCCCCACCCTGGAGCAGGCCCACCAGTGGCTGACCGAGACGATGCCCGCCGTCGAGGCCGCCGGCGTCACCCTCGCCCTGGAGACCTACGAGCAGCTGCCCACCACCGACCTGCTCGCCCTGGTCGAGGGCGTGGGCAGCGAGAACCTGGGCCTGTGCCTGGACCCGGGCAACGTCGTCGCCCGGTTGGAGAATCCGCAGATCTGCGTGGAGCAGGCCGCCGATCTCACCCGCGCGGTGCACGCGAAGGACTACGCCTTCGCCCGCCAGCCCGGCTGGGTGGGCTTCACCTACAGCGGCGCGCCGATGGGCGCGGGCCTGCACGACTACCCGCACCTGCTGCGCACCGTCCGCCCGCGCGAGCGGGGCATCAACGAGGTCGTCGAGCACTGGCTGCCCTGGCAGGACGACCCCGAGACCACCATCGCCACGGAACGGGAATGGACCCGGACCGCCGTCGACTATCTGAGGAGCACCACATGAGTGAGAACACGTACACGATCGCCGTCATCGGCGCCGGCGGGAAGATGGGGATGCGCGTCTCCAACAACCTCGTGCGCACCGACCATGCTGTGAAGTACGTGGAGAACTCCGAGGGCGGGCGCGCGCGCACCCTCGAGGCCGGCCGCGAGCTCACGGACGCCGTGACAGCGGTCCAGGATGCCGACATCGTGGTCCTCGCCGTGCCCGACCTGGCCCTCGCCTCGGTCACCGCCGACCTGGTGCCGCAGATGCGCGCCGGCGCCGTGGTGCTCACGCTCGACCCGGCCGCCGCCTACGCCGGCCTGCTCGCCACCCGCGAGGACGTCATCCAGGCCGTCGCCCACCCCTGCCACCCCTCGGTCTTCCTGCAGCGCCAGACCCCCGAGGAGTGGGCCGACACCTTCGGGGGCATCGCCGCCCCGCAGGACGCGATCGCCGCCGTCGAGTCCGAGGACGACGCCGTCAAGACCCTGGTGGAGACCACCGTTCGTGCCATCTACGCCCCCGTGGTCGACGTGCACTGGGTCACCGTCAAGCAGCTCGCCCAGCTCGAGCCGACCCTGGTGGAGACCGTCGCCTGCATGATCGGCGAGCTGCTGAACGAGGCACTGCAGGAGGCCGTGCACACCATGGGCGTGCCCGAGGCCGCCGCGCGCAGCATCCTCTACGGCCACACCCAGGTGGCGCTCGCGAACGGCCTGCGCGGGGACAACCCGTTCAGTGACGCGTGCCTGATCGCCATGGACTACGGCCGCGAGTCGATCATCAAGGAGGACTGGAAGAAGATCTTCCGCGACGACGAGCTCGACAAGAACCTCGCGCGCATGCTCCACCTCGACGCCATCGAGCGCTGATGGCGGGCGGGCCCGCGTCGCCGTCTGCGTGGTGGCCACCGACCCGCTCGTTCGCGAGCGGGCGGTGGGCACTGCTCATCCGCGACGGTGAGCTCGCCGAGATCTCCGTGGACGGGCAGGTGCTGCTGCGCGGTATCCGCGCGATCGTCCGGGTGGCCGACTGGGTGAGCGTGCCGTGGTCGGTGACCTCGGTGGACATGACCGACGCCTCGGTCACGGTCCGCCTCCAGGCCACCGAGCCACAGATCACCGGCACCCTGCACGCCGAGATCGACGGCGACCGGCTCACCGCCACCGTGGAGCTGGAGCCCGCCGAGGAGCTGTGGACCAACCGCGCCGGGCTGATCGTGCTCCACCCGCCGGCCCTGGCCGGCACACCGCTCACCGTTCGCCACCCCGACGCCGCCCGCTCGCCCACCACGTTCCCCGACGATCCCGCACCCCATCAGCCCGCACGCGACATCGCCGGCCTGGCCTGGGACCAGGGCGGGCTGCGGGCGCAACTGGAGCTCGACGGCGATGTGTTCGAGATGGAGGACCAGCGCAACTGGACCGATGCCTCCTTCAAGACCTACAACCGCCCCCTCTCCCTGCCCTTCCCCTACCGGGTCGGTGCGGGGGAACGTATCCGGCACCGCCTCACGCTCAGCGTGAGGCCAGCCGCCGGCCTCCCGCCGGCACCGCCCACGACGGCGCAGGGTCCGCCCGTCATCGACCTCACCCCCGGCGGGCCTCTCCCGCAGTTCGGGCTCGGCGCGGCCACGGCACCGGGCCCGGCTCCCGCGTCGACGGGCCTGGCGCCGGACGTGCCGTTGCTGGTCGAGCTCGACCTACGGACGGCGACCTGGCGGGCGGCCTTCGAGCGCGCCGTCGGGAGCGGGCACCCGCTGGACGTACGGCTCGTGCTGGACCCGCACCACCCCGAGAAGGTGCGCTCCGCCGTCGCCGGCCTGGTCGGGCAGACTGTGCTGCGGGTGGGTGCCTACGCGGGCGGGTCGCCGCGGCATGTCTCGGATGTGGCCACCATCGCGCTCCTGCTGGGGGAACTGGAGGCCGCCGGCCTGGACCTGCCGGTGGTCGGCGGCGCCCGGTCGCACTTCACCGAGCTCAACCGCGGGCTGGACCGGCTCCCTGGCGACCTGGACGGGCTGGCGGCGGCGATGTCACCGCTCTTCCACGACCTGGGCACCCCGCAGCTGGTGGAGTCGGTGGCGATGCAGCGGATCCTCGCGCGACGGATGGTGACGCTCGCCGCTGGATCGGGCGTGCACATCGGCCCGGTCACCCTGCGCCCTCCGTTCAACGCCGTCGCCGACCATGACCACGCCTCACCCACCCGCACGGACCTGGCCGAGGGCTACGGCCCGGCGCTCGCCGACGCCACCGACGCGCGCCAGCACGCTCCCGAGCTCGCGGCCTGGACGATCGCCAGCGCCGCGGCGCTCGCGGTGCCGGGCGTCGCCTCGATCAGCTACTTCGAACAGTGGGGCCCGCGTGGGGTGGTGGCTGCCGACGGCACGCCGTACCCCGTGGCGGAGGCCATCGAGGCGCTGCTCGGTCTTGCCGGCGGCCCGACGACGCAGCTGCTCAGCGGTGACAGCCCCGACGGGCTGCTCTGGGCGGTTGGCAGCACGGACGGCGTACGGACGAGGGTGCTGCTGGCGAACCTGCACCCGGTGGCGCAGGAGGTGCGCGTGACGACGCCCAGCGGGACGGTCACGAAGGTCCTGGGCGCGTCGTGCTGGGTGGCGCAGACGCTCGAGTGAGGCGTGGTGCTCAGCCGCGCGGAGGGGGCCCGGACCCGGGCTCGCCCGTGCCGCGGCCGCCCTGCTTGTCGATGTAGTCGTGCGCGGCCTGCTGCGCCGAGTCGATCTTCGAGGCGTGCTTGTCGCCGGCCACCTTGCGCGCCTGCCCGGCGACCTTGTCGGTGACGGAGCGACCGGTCCGGCGCCCCTTCTCCGATCGGAGCGCGCCCTGGGCTGCTCGGAGGATGCTCGTGATTCTCATGAACACAGGGGACCACACTGGTCCCGGCATCGCCTGCCGAATGCCCCGATGCCTCAGTCACCCGAGCGCCCCGACGTCCCGGCACCCGCCGCCGTGCTCGCGCGGACCACGAGCGTCGGCTCGAACGTGCGGTGCACCTGCCCGGAGAACTCTCCGGCGATCGCCTCGAACAGCAGGTCGATCATGCTTCTCCCGAACTCCTCGTGCCGGCCGCGGACGCTGGTGAGCGGGATGAGGGAGGCCTCGGCGAACTCGTTGTCGTCGTAGCCAACGATCGCGACGTCCTCGGGCACCCGCACGCCCCCGTGCACGAGCGTCTGCATGAGGCCGAGTGCGACCAGGTCGTTGACGGCGAGGATCCCGTCCGGGCGGGCGCCGGCGGCGCGGTCGAGCAGCTGGGCACCCACCCGCCGCCCGGCCTCGACGGTGCGGTCGGCGGTGTCGATGATCTCCAGCCCGGCACCGCCACCGCTGACGGCGGCGCTCGCCCCGGTCAGGCGGGAGGCGACCTGGGCGATGGTGAGCGGGCCCCCGACGAAGGCGAGTCTGCGCCGTCGGCGATCGATGAGGTGGGCGGCGGCCTGCCGGCCGCCGGAGACGTCGTCGACGGAGACCGAGGGCTGGTCGGGGTGGAGGGCCTGCTGGCCCACGAGGACCGACGGCGTCCCGCGCCGGCGCACCTGCGCCAGCCTGTCCTCGATCGGCTCGTGCGAGGAGACGAACAGGCCGAGCACGCGGTGCTCCTCGAAGACGGAGAGGTAGGCGTCCTCGCGGGCGCGGCTGCGGTGGGAGTCGGCGAAGAGCACCGAGACGTTGCGGGTGGCGGCGCCGCGTTCGACGCTCTCGGCGATCTCGGTGAAGTAGGGATTGGAGATGTCGGGGGCGAGGTAGCCGATCAGCCGGCTGGTCCCCGAGCGCAACTGCCGGCCGGCCTGGCTGGGCACGAAGCCGAGGATCTCGATCGCGGCGGCGATACGGCGCGCCGTCTCGGGCGAGACGCGTTCGGGGTGGTTGAGGTAGTTCGAGACGGTGCCGGTCGCGACGTCGGCATGAAGGGCGACATCACGGATGCCGACCCTGCTCACGCCCTGTCCTCCACGTGCTCGAGGGTACTCAGCGCCAGTCGTGCTGGGGAGCGAAGCCGAGCTCGCGCTGGATCTTGCGCACGGACATCAGCGACTCGTACTCACCGAGGTCCTCGGCCACCGGGGTGCCGGGGAACCAGCGCTCGGCAACCTTACGCGAGGGCGCCTGCGTGCCGGACTCGGGGTGGGCGACGTTGTAGACGCGGAAGCCCGGCGTGGCGGCTTCGAGGGCCAGCCGGACGGCGAGGGCGCCGTCGCGGGAGTCGACCCAGGAGCCGAGCAGGTCGCGCCGGTAGCCAGGCTCGCCGGCGCGTTCGAAGGTGGCGTACTCATCGGGGGCGACCACGTTGGTGAAGCGCAGGGCGGTGAGCGAGGTGCCCTCGCCCCAGCCGGTGAGCTGGGCCGCGATCGCCTCCTCGGCCACCTTGCCGAGGCCGTAGGTGTTGTGCGCGCGGGTGAAGGTTTCGTCCACCGGGAGTGAAGGTGGTGACTCGTCGAAGGGGAAGCCCATCGCGGTGATGCTGGAGGCGAAGACGACGGTGCGGATGCCGGCGCGGTGCGCGGCGAAGAGGGTGTGGAAGGTGGCGCCGACATTGGCGTCGAAGGTGGCGGCGTCGGGGACGATGCCGTTGACCGGGATGGCGGCGAGGTGGACGAGCGCGTCGAGGCCGCCGTGGCGGGCGGTGACGCCGAGCAGCGCGTCGAGAGTCTGGCCGTAGTCGCCGAGGTCGACCTGGGTGAAGCCGGGGCCGGGGGCGCCCGATCGGTCGAAGCCGATGACTTCGTTCCCGTGCTCGCGCAGGTGGGTCACGGTGGCGCTGCCGAGCTTGCCCGAGCTGCCGGTCACTCCGACGATCATCGTCGACACTCCTTCGTGGTGAGAACGGTGCGAGCCTAATGGTGCGGCAGATGCTGGCGCAATTCATTCAACTACGAATAGACTTGCAAGCCACTTGGGGAAGGAGCAGCGATGCCCTCACGATACGGTCCGCCGATCGACGTCCAGCTACGGCAGCTGACGAAGGTGGCGGTGATGTACCACGAGCAAGGCGTGCGCCAGGCGCAGATCGCCGAGGCGCTCGGGCTCTCGCAGGCGAAGGTCTCGCGGCTGCTCAAGCGCGCGACGCAGCTGGGGGTGGTGCGCACGACGGTCAGCATCGCGCCGGGTCTGCACACCGAGCTCGAGGCCGAGCTGGAGCGCGCGTTCGGGCTGGCCGAGGCGGTGATCGTGGATGTCGAGGACGACGCCGACGAGGCCGAGCAGATCGCGGCCATCGGGGGAGCGGGGGCGGCGTACCTGGAGACGGCCTTCTCCGGGGCCGACCGGGTGGGCATCGCTTCCTGGAGCCAGACGCTGCTCGCGACGCTGGACCGGATGCGTCCGTCGGTGACGCCGACGGTGAGCGAGGTGGTCCAGCTGCTCGGTGGGATCGGGGTGCCCGAGGTGCAGACCCAGGCCCAGCGGCTGGCGAGTGAGCTGGCGCGGATGCTGGGCGGGCAGGCGTACTACGTGCAGGCGCCGGGCGTGGTGGCCGATCGCGGGACCCGGGACAGTCTGCTGCGTGAGCCCGGACTGCAGGCGGTGATGGAGCGGTGGCGCGAGCTGACGGCCGCGGTGGTGGGCATCGGCAGCATCGACCCGAGTGACCTGCTGGCCGAGAGCGGGAACGCTTTCGATGCGGCCGATCGTGAGACCTTGCTGGCCGACGGCGCGGTGGGGGACATCTGCCACCGGGTGTTCCGGGTGGACGGGTCGGCGATCGAGGGCGACGTGGACGCGCGGACGATCTCGGTGCCGGTCGAGGACTTCCGGCGGATCCCGCGGCGGATCGGGATCGCCGGTGGGGAGCGGAAGGTGGAGCCGGTGCGTGGGGCGCTCGCGGGGGGATGGGTCACGACGTTGATCACCGATGCGAGGACGGCGCGGGCGTTGTTGTAGGGGCGTCGGGCCCGGGCGAAGGTAGCGCACCGGGCCGAGCGACAGCAGCCGACCCTGGAACGTGGTTCTAGCACTACGGTGGTACTCACGAACCTCCTGGTGCTGCGGACTCACGACACCCGCAGTCCACCGAGGGGGTCTCGTCGTCCATCTCGACACGCCCGCTGCCACCAACCTCATGGCCGGGTACACCTAGAGCGGGACGACCCTGACAAAGCGTGCGGACGCCGCACGATGGTGACCTGGGTGCTGGGCGGTCAGTGTGAGCCCGGCGCCCTGCCGGCCCAGCTCGAACAGCCCGAGAGAGACCCACCTTCCGTCGTCCACGCCCTGATCTCGGGTCAAGGTGACCAGACCTGCCTCCGTCTGAAGTTCGTAGACGGCTCGATTCGTCGATGACCCGGGCCCGGGCCACCAGACGATCACGTCGTAGGTGGCGGCCTCGGCCAGGTCCGGGAGCCAACGAGCAGCGGCCATAGTGGTGCCTCCCGCGTAACGGGAGGGTCCACCGTCGTGGTCGGCCAGGCCGCTGTTGGACCAACTTCCCGTCTCCTCGTAGCGAGGGTCACCGGGCCCGAGCGGCTCGAACGGCAGGTCGCCGACGTGGACGGCGGCCCTGACGTCGGGCGCCTCCCGGACCCGCACTTCCTGCGCAACCGCCGAGGTCAGGCCGGCTGGAGGCGTCACGCGAACCTCGTAAGCGCGCTCCCCGTCCGCAGCCACCTCGACTTCCAGTAGACCTGGATCAACCGTCCAACCGGCTGGGACGTCGAGGTTCACCTCGCCGGTGAATCCCGCAGAGCCGCCGGAGACCAGGATCTCACCTGCACTCGGTTCGCCAGGAAGGGTCGCCGCGAAGCGAAGTGACTTCGCTCCGCCAGGTTCGTGGGCCAGCGGGACGAATCGGACGGCGTCCGCGCGGTGGTACCCCTCGCTCTCGACTCGCAGCTCTACCCATCCGTCGTCGCCCTGCGCGAAATTGAACTCACCGATCACGTTCCACGCCCGGGCGTTCTCCTGCTGATTCACCGCTAGAACTTCTTCGCCCTCTGCGTGACGGATCACGTAGGTCGCTGCAGTGGTGGTCTCCTCGTTCGAGGGGTACCAGAGCGCAACCTGGTAGCGCCCCGCTTCGCGAATCTGCGGCGCCCACCGGGCGGTGCCGCCGAGGCGACCGGAAGCGCTCCACCGGCTGGTGCCGCTGAAGCTCCCGGTGAATCCCGTGGTGTTCCAGTACCCCGTCTCGCGGTAGCGGGGCCAGGGGTCTTCGTTGTCCACGATCGTCTCCTGCGAGGGCACGTTCACCGTCACGCTGCGAGAGGAGCCGTCGGAGAGCCGTGCCACGATCTGGTGACGCGATCCAGGCTCGGCGCCGAGCGGCGAGGTCAGCGGGACGACAAGTTCGAACTCCTGACGTGCGGGGACCTCCACGTCGTGCTCGACCTGCATCGCCGACCAACCGACGGGTAGCTGGATCGCGACGCGGACGGAGCGATCGACGGGCGAGAGGTTGAGCACCGAACACCGCATCTCGACCGGATCGCCCGGGCGTTCCAGGATCATGGGTGATGCTGCGATAGCAGTCAGAAGGACCGAAGGAAGTACCTCGACCCGCCATGGTTCAAGATCCAACGACACCTCATCCCCCAGAACTCGAACCGGGATCTCGTACGGACCCGGGGCACCATCGGCGGGAATGGAGACGCCGCACACCCACGTCGCTTCGTCCCCGGCAGCCGGTGTATTCGACTCGTCGCCATCGGTGCGGGACCATCCCGAGGGAAGGTCGAGATCGACGCGCAGGGGTGAGATCGGCTCCGAGGCCGTGCGTACCCGCACGGTCACGTCGACGTCATCGCCTGCCGTCGTACTCGCGGGCCCCGTCGCCTCGCCTTCTGCAAGGGTATCGTCCGGGACCGCTCCGGTGATCCTGCTCGACAACCGCAATGACACGGGCTCGTCGTAGACGAGACCACCGTCCACCTCGATGTTGAACTCGAAGGTCTCCGCCATCGGCTCCACGAAAACTGTCCACTCGTTCGGATAGTTCGCAGGAACGACCCTGTGACTTTCACCTTCACCGATTCGATAGTCCAATTCAGCGACCGACGTCGTCGCGATCTGCACGTAGGCGTCGTAACCGCTGAAGTCGGGCCGCGGTATCAGCATGGCGCGCACCACTCCGCGCTCGTTCTCCTCGTCGAAGTGGTACCCCATCCGACCGCGGTAGTCGACTCGTTCGGGGGCGTAGTGGATGAGCCCGTCCGAGACATCCTCGAGCGTGATGACGGCCATCCCCCGGGCCGTGAGATCGACCGTCAGACTGTCGTTACGGATGACAACCGGGCGCGACGACTTCGCCCCGTCAGCGCGAATCCTTCCTCGCCTCGGACGGAGAACACCGCGCCCCACGCGCGTACCTTCGAGGCGCCCCCCGAAGCGGACTGTGACCTCCTCCTCCGACTGACTCTCATTGAGCAGGACGAGGTGATATGCGTCGGACGATTGCCCGCCCACCCAGTTGATCTGTGCATTGTCCAAAGTCACGGTGCCGGGCTCAAGGACCGGCCATACCCCCGTATCTCCGTAGACCACTCCCGGCTCGTGCCCGTACGTGTTGAAGCGGAAGAACACGTAGTTCGATTCGAACTGGCCGGGAAAGTCGATCTCGCCACGGGAACGATGCCGCACCTCCTCGAACAGGTAGTGGAGAGTAAGAGCGAGTTGTGCCGGGATGTGGTTGTAGTAGACGGCTGAGATCCCACTGGGCCCTTCGTGGGGGAAGTCGGGCTTCATGTGAGTCGCGATGTGTTGACGGTTGTAGTAGCCGGGATAGTTCGTCCACCGCCCGACGACCAGATTGTGAGCGACATCCCGGAGCAGGTCGTCATCGCACAAGGACGCCAGTCGCAGCAGATACGGCGCCCACATCGGGATCAGACTGAACCCACCTCCCGGGTGCGGGCCGTCGATCTTGTAGGTGCTCAACTGCTCGAAGGTCAGGCCCGATGTCGCCACGACCCAGGCGGGAACGTCGTCGTCCTCCACCTCGGTTCGCGGGTAGTCGTAGACTCCCCGCCCCCCGTCCCAGCGATTGAACTGATTGAGGATGATGTCGTCGGTCGGCACCGTGACATCACCCGACGGGACCGGGCGCACCTGGGTCTGCGTGACGAATCGCCGCGCTTCGACGTGCGCGGCCTCGAGCAGCTCGCGATCGCCGGTCTCCTCATAGGCGAGAAGGATCTCCGTCCATGCTTTGCTGTAGTAGTACTGGAAGACATTGTCGGGCTCGTTGGTGGAGTACGGCTCGGGCATCCACTGCCGTACGTACCGACGCGCTTCGGCTCGAAGGCGAGCCAGGTGCGCCCGGTCACCGGTGAGCTTCCACGCCATGAGCGGGTTCGTCATGGGTGTGGCTCCCGTTGCGTCGAGGTCATTCGCCTCGCGTAGTGCGAGCGCGTACAGACCCGGAGCGGTCCCGCGTGTCTGGTGCCACATCGCCGCGACGGCACTCAATCCACGTGGTACATGCCCGATCTCGGTGTAGGACCGCGAACCGGTGGTCATCGTTCCCGGGATGGGGCTCCACGCGTGGTCTTCGCGAGAGACGTGAAACTCCATCATCGGTCTCGCCCGGTCGGCGTAGAGGCTGTGGTCCCGGGTCAGGAGGGCCGCGCCGAGCAGCGCGCCGGCCGTCGTGGTCTTGGTGGTGTTGTCGAACTCCGGGTCGACGAAGGACTTGGCTCGATCCCACCAACCACTCGGCGACGCCACGAACCCACCCGCCTCGGTCGAGGGCTCGCTCGTCTGGATCAGGTCGATGATGTTGAAGGCGGTCTGCGTGAGACTCGTATCGAAGACGTTCTCCCGATAGTCCGTCAATCCGTACTGCTCCCGCGCGAGGTACTCGAAGGTTCGGGTGAGCGGTTCGGAGCGGGCCACGACCCCGAACATCGTGCTGATCGCATCGCCAGGATCGAGCTCCGCACGCTCACCGGCCTGCGGCGCGTACATGACCGGCTGGACCCCCCGATCGTCATTTCGCAAACTCATCCCGAAGGCTTGGTTCCATCGCTGGTTGTGGCGCTCGTGCTCGAAGGCGAGATCGTGTGCGGGCGCGAAGACACCCCAGGTGAGCGGTCGTTCGTTCCCGGCTTCCCGCAATGACATGGGAGCGAAGAGTTCCCACGCGCCGAGCGACTCGGCGGTCGTGATCACTCGCGCGTGCTGACGAGAACCGCAGAGCACCTCGTTGATGTCCTGCCGGTCGCGAATATCGGTCGCCTGATACCCGATCACATGCTGCGCACGCCGGCCGGCGATGAGTTCGACCTGCGCGATCGGATCCGAGCCCGTCAGCGTCCACACGACGCTGAACTCGAACTCCTCACCCGCACTCGCGACAAGTCTTGCCGATGCGGAGTCGAGAATTTCGACCGAATCGAAGCCGACCCAAAGTGGGTCAGCCGTAGCGTAGTAGTCCAGCGGCACGGGCTCGTCCGAACGAAGGATCACCCACTGCTCATCGAAGCGTCGGGTCGGGTCGTTCACCGGCCTCCACCCACCATCGTCTGCGATCTCGATGTCACGCAGGATCGTGTGGCCGCCGTCCCACACCGCTTTGTGGAAGCGGATGCGGTAGCCGTTGCCCTCGATACCGCCTGCCTCTGAGACCACCAAACCGGGCTTGTCGAGTCGACGCAGGGCGTCCGGGAGCGGTTCCTGCGGATGCTGTGGCGCCGCGTGCGCGCGTCCCTGCCCACGAACCAGCAGGACCGATCCGATCAGCCCTCCCCCTCCGACCAGCACACTGCGGCGACTGGGGCCTCTCGACTCCGAACGATCCACGTTGACCGACTCCCATGACGATGCGAACAGTTTGTCGCGAAGTACAATTGCACAATATGGGCGGCCTGTCCATATCGTGCGTCGCAACGCCACGTGAGGGTCGTGTTACGTACTGCTGACGCCGCCCTGACGGGTTGGGCGGGTCTGTCACAGACACCAGCCGCGGCAGCCGAGCCTGATCGCTGATCCCTGCAGCCGTCATGAGGCGGCGCGCGTGGCAGGCGTCATCACCGCATAGGCGCACGCGCCCTGCGTGGCGATCCGGGCATTCGCCAATGTGGCGGCGGCTTGGCCCGAGCGAGCGTGAGGGCGGCGGACAGCCCGGTCGGGCCGCCACCGATGATGACGACGTCGAGCTCTACTTGATCTGGCTCAGCCATCTCCTGAAACCGGACCTGCGGGCAAGACCACCGACCTCTGGGTGCCGTACGACACGCGCCTGTACGACTACCCGTCGGCCTCGAGCCGGTCGAGCAGGTCAGGCCGAAGGAACACGGTGGGTGAGACGACGCTGAGGCCGGCGTCAACAGGTAGGGAGACTCCGGTGATACCGGACGCAGCGTCCGAGGCAAGGAAGGTGACGGCGGCGGCGACCTCATCGGAGGTCACTGTTCGTCCCAGCGGATAGCCGCGCTGGCGCAGGGGGTCGTGGTTGCCGTCCACGAGGGCGGGCGCAACGGAGTTGATGCGGATCCCACGGTTTCCGTAGTCGAGCGCGACCTGCCGGACGAGGGCGTTCAGCGCGCCCTTGGCCGCGGCATAGGCGGGTAGCCCCGGATGAGCGAGCACGGCGTTCACACTGCTGATCACGACGACGCTACCGCCCGTTCCCAGTCGCGGCAGCGTCTCGCGCAGTGCGTTGACGGTGGTATCGACGGCGCCCCCGAAAACGGCCTGCCAATGCTCCGGAGTGGTCAGATGCATCTTCGCCCTGGCCTGAAAGGCAGCCGCCGTGATCAAGGTGTCGACCCCACCCAGGTGTGCGTCCGCCTCGGCGATGGCTGCCAGTGCTGCTGCGGGATCGGACATGTCGGCGCAGATGACATGGCTCAGCCGGTCGTTGTCGTCCTCGACGATGTCGATCCCGACGATCGGCGACCCCAGCGATCGGTACGCCGCAGTGATCGCGCGCCCGATGGTGGAACGGGTGCCGATCAGGACCACCCTGCGGCGTTCGGTCATGCGCGTCTGACCTCCAGGTCGAGCTGCTCGACGATCTCGTCGAGCAGCTCACGTTGATAGGGCTCCAGTGTGTGCGCGGGCATCCTGACACGGGCACTGCTGATGATGCCGCGGTGGTGCATCACTTCCTTGTGGACCGCCCACGCCGGACCAGCCTGCAATCCCCAGACGATGAGCGGCAGCAGTCGAGCGAAGAGCGCGCGCGCTTCTTTGCGGGCCCCCTCGTCCCACCTGTCCAGGATCTCCCGCAACACGTCGGTGAACTCCGCGGCCGGCATCGTGCCCTGGGCGCCGCAGGCGTACTCGTCCAGGACGAACTGGGCGTTCTGCCCTCCGAGGACGACGACCTGGGTGTCCGCGACCTCGGCCACGACGCCATGGATCTTCGGCACGGTGGGTGGGGCCTCGACCTTGATGCTGGCCACGCCCGGTAGCCGAGCGAGCTCGCCGAGCAGCGCCACGGACTGTTGCACACCAGTGGCGCCCGGAGCGTCCTGCACCATGACGTCGATGTCCAGGCGCTGCGCCTCCTCGCCCACACCGCCGTAGAAGTCGATCAGGTGGGCGGGTTGTGGCTTGACGAGGTGGGGCGGCAGCACCATGACGCCGGCCGCACCACCGTCCGCGGCCACGCGGACCTGATCGACGGCGGCGCTCAGGCCGGTCGCAGAGACGCCGGCCACGACGGGGATGTCATGCGCGGTCGCCACAGTCGTGCGCAGAATCTGATGGCGCTCGTCGTCCGAGAGGCTGAAGGCCTCCGAAGCCATACCGAAGATCGCGAGACCGTCAGCGCTGGATGCCAGCTGGAACTCGATCAACCGCTCAAGGCTGTCGAGATCCAGCCCACCGTCGTCGGTGAACGGTGTCGCCAGCACGGGTACCAAGCCACTGATCGGGGGGTGCGTTGACATGTATCTCCATTTCATGAGGCTTCTGAGCTATCATCAGGCTCAAACAATCATAGTATGGATCCGATCCGTACAATGTGGTGTCTCTCGAAAGGCTGGTCGTGGTTCGTCGGATAGCAGCAGAGCCCGTCACGACCGCTGCCTACCGGCAAGGCGAGTCGCTGCGTCTCGATGGGCGGTCGAACCGCCTGCTGTGGGTTGACATGCGCGACGGGGCGATGTTCTCGGCTCACCCTGATGGGATGACTACGGGCCCAGCCACGCGCCTGCCGGTGGCCCCCGCAGTGGGCTGCGTAGCACCCGCGAGCGCAGGCGGCTTCCTGGTGGCGGCGGGGCGCGACGTCCTCGCAGTGGCGGCCGACGGTTCGGTGAGCACGGTGCTGCCCGATGTGCTGGCTGACGACCGGTGCCTGCTGAACGACGGCGTGTGCGCGCCGGACGGGTCGTTCTGGGTGGGGAGCCAGTCACATGCCCGACTGCCGGAAGCGGCGCTCTATCATGTGACCACCGACGGTTCGGTGCAGACCGTGCTGACCGGGGTGACTGTCTCCAACGGAATCAGCTTCACACCCGATGGGCGGCTGATGTACTACGTCGACACGTTGCCGGGTCGAGCGCTGGAGGTCTTCGACGTGATCGGCGGAGCGCTCCGGCACCGGCGTCAGGTGTTCCGCTTCGAGCAGGGCAACCCTGATGGCATCGCCGTCGACGAGAGTGGGTGCGTCTGGGTCGCGCTGTGGGACGCCGCGCTGGTCCAGCGGATCTCACCCGACGGGCGGGTGCTGCTGGAGGTCGACGTGGGTACGGCGAGGCCGACTTCGGTCGCGCTGCATGGTGGGTACTGCTACATCAGCACCGCCAGTGTGGGCGTCGAGGCCGACGACGAACGAGCCGGCCGCATCCATGCGGCCGAGGTCGGGGTGGGCGCCGCCCCCACGCCCTGCTGGGCCGGAGGAGTGTCATGACGGAGATCGAGTCCGTCACCCCGTACGTGCTGCGCCTCCCGCGCGCCGGCACCACCGTCGACCCGGCGGGTCCGCGGTACCGCCGCAGCAGCACGCGATCGGTCTACCCGGCCACGGATGAGACGTTGCTGGTTCGCGTGGTCGCCGACGGCGTCGTGGCGTGGGGGGAGTGCCTGAGCCCCGTCGTCCCCGAGGCGCCGGCAGCTGTCATCACCCATCTGCTGGGCCCGCTGATCGTCGGACAGGAGGTCAGTGGTGTCCGCCCGATGACCGCGCTGCTGCAGAGCGTCATGCGGGAGCGAGGTCATCGCGAGGGCCACCATGCCGATGCCGTCGCCGCCGTCGACCTGGCGCTGTGGGACCTGGAAGGCAAGCTGCTCGGGGTGCCGGTGCACCGGCTGCTTGGGGGCGCCACCCGCAACGAGGTGCCCGTCTACCTCACGGACCTGCCCGCCGGCGACGCCAGGCCCGAGGCTGCTGCCGCCGCGGTCGAGTCCGGACTCAGCAGACTCAAGCTGCACCTGGTCGACGACGTCCCGGCCACCATCGACGCGTATGACCAGGTCGCCTCGGCCCTGGGGTCGGCGGCGACCTCGGTCCGCCTGGCTGTTGACGCACACTGGCGCCACGATCGTGCGCAAGCAGTGCTGCTGGGCCGCGAGCTCGCAGCCCGTGGCGCCTGGTTCCTCGAGGCCCCCACAGCACCCGAGGACCATCGTGGCCATGCGATGGTCGGTGCGAGCGGTATCACGGTGGCGGCGGGTGAGGCGATGCGCAGCCGGTTCGACTTCTCGAACTGGGCACGGGTCGAGGCACTGGGAATCGCGCAGCCGGATGTCGGTCGATGCGGCATCTCGGAGCTGGACGCGATCGCCCGGGTGATGGAGGCCAGCCACGTCGGGTTCGCCCCTCACCACTCGATGGCGACCGGCCTCGCCTACGCCGCGGCGCTGCACCTGTGCGCGGCCCACCCGAACTTGGTGGCGATGGAATACTCGCCAGCTGTGGCGCGCCGTTCACGCGACCTCGTCCGCGCGCCGTTTCTCGAGGAACCACCCACCGACGGCACGCTCCAGGTCCCGTACGGGCCAGGTCTCGGCGTCGAGGTCGACGAGGCGACCGTCGCGATGCTGTCGACATGAGTACCACCTCAAAGAACGGTTGCCAGCTCCGAGGCTGGGGCGAGCGCCCTAGCTGGTGCCGGCAGTGAGGCTCTTGACGCGGTCGGTTCCTCGACCGGGCCGCGGGCTGGCCGAGGCGTACCTCGTACGGTCCTGATATCGGATGAGGAGGTCGTGCGTGCAGCCGATGACGTGCGCCGTCGACGACGATGCTCCGGGCGGCCTCACCCATCTTCACTGCTCGGCCTCTTCCGTCTTGATCTCAGGTCGACCTGAGTTTCCAGCGCGACTCCATGGCGACGCACCAACCGCTTCTGCCTGATCCAGTACCCGTCGTCGCTGCCGGGACCATCATTGCCACGCGTGTTCTGGAGCCCACGGGCTCTGTGATGGGCGACGTCGTCCTGGGTCACGGCACGCCATGCAAGCGAGTGCGCGGACCTGTTCCTCTGCGATGTGGTCACGCTCGACCCGTGGGGCTCGCCCTTCTTCCGGCTGGTGGCGGACCACCGGCTGCGTTCTACCTGCAGAGCATCGCGCTCAGTGCCGATGACACGCGCCCAGTATCGGACAGCCCCGGCTCCACGCGTTTGCCCTACGCGAGTGGCTCGCGCGATCCTCGCAGGGCACTGCCAGTGAGCAACGGCAGCGATGTTGCGTGCACCTAGCCCTTGAGGGCACCGCTCTGGCCGACACCCTTGAGGAACTGACGTTGGAACAGCATGAACACGATCAACGGCACGATCACCGAGATGAACATCCCGGCGATCTGGAGGTTGAGCGGGAAAACCTCGACCGCCCGGTACAGGCCCACGGACAGCGGTTGGAGATCCCGTGAGGGGAGTACCAGGAAGGGCCACAGGAACTCCTTCCACGCCGCCATGATCGACAGCAGCGACACGGTGGCGATGATCGGTTGGGACAGCGGGATCACGATGAGCCAGAACACGCCGAACGCCCCCGCACCGTCGATCTTGGCCGCGTCGAAGATGTCTCTGGGCAGGCCGTCGAAGAATCGCGTCACCAGCAGCACGTTGAACGCGCTGGCGGCCGCAGGCAACCACACGGCCCAATAGGTGTTCAGCAGGTTGATGTGCACTAGCGGAAGGTCCAGCACGGTGATGTAGAGCGGGACCAAGGAGATGACGCCGGGGATGAACAAGGTGGCGAGCACACCTACGTTGACGTACTTGCCATAGCTCGGTCGGAGCACCGACAGGCTGTACCCACCGCAGACCGCCACGATCAGACTGAACGCCCAGCTCCCGACGGCGATCCACACCGTGTTGAGGAAGTACGTGTCGAAGTTTGCGCGCGACCAGGCGTCGGCGAGATTGGTCCACTGGATGCCGCTGGGCCACCATGTGAAGGGATCGGCGATGATGTCCTGGGTGGTCGAGAATGCACTCTTCGCCAACCAGAGCAGCGGCCCGCCCGCGACCAGCAGCAGCGAGCTGAGAAGCAGCGTCGACATGACGCCGAGGCCCGCCCGCGTCGCGGGGCGGCGGCGATCCAGGGGCGAGATGATGCTGCGCTCCGCCTCGTGGCCCTTGTGCCGCAGGGATCGGCGGGGCATGACCCGGTTGGCGCGCGTGAGCAGGCTCATGAGTGTTGGCTCCATCGGCGAGTGGCGGCGAGGTAGACGGCTGACAAGGCGGAGAGCACAACCGCGAGCATGAGGCTGAGCGCTGCAGCCTTGCCGTAGTCGCCGTCGATGAACGCGTAGTTGAAGATGAGCATGAGCACGGTCAGCGACGCATTCGCCGGTCCGCCCCCCGTCATGACGAAGGGCTCGGTGAAGATCTGGAAGACCCCGATGAGTTGAAGGAGAAGCAGCAACAGCATGACGGGGCGCAGTTGTGGCAGGGTGATGTGCCAGAAGCGCCGAAAAATGCGCGCGCCATCGAGCTCAGCGGCCTCGTAGAGATCAGCACGGACGCTGGTGAGGGCGGCGAGATAGATGATCGTCGCGGTGCCGATGCTGGACCAGGTTGCCTGGACGACGATGGCGGGGATCACGGTGGTGGTGGTCTGGAGCCATTCGACCGGGCCCAACCCCACGCGGGACAACACATCGTTGAACAGGCCGGTCGAGGACGGGTCGTAGAAGATCTTCCAGAGCAGCACGCTGACGACCGGTGGGATGATGACCGGCGTGTAGGCCAGGATGCCGGCCAGGGCTCTGGCTCGGCGCAGCTCGCTGATCGCTACCGCGAGCAGGACGGGTAGCGGGAAGCCGATGAGGATCGACAGCAACGCGAACCGGGTCGTGTTCTCCACAGCGGTACCCAGGCGAGGATCGGCCAGGACGCGCTCGACGTTCACCAGACCCACCCAGGTCGACTCCAGCACCAAGTTGGTGTCCTGGAACGAGAGCAGGAGCCCCTGGATGATGGGCCACCATGCGAAGTAGCCGAAACAGATCAGCAGCGGGAGCAGGAACAGCAGAGCCGCCGGACCGCCATTGCGCCACCATGAGGTGACGCGCGCGATCGGCCCTCTGGTGCGACCAGGCGTGCGTGTCAGGCTGGACATACGGCGACTCCGGATCGGTGGGTTGGGTACGTCGGGTCGACGTACCCAGCCCACCGGGTTCTGGTGGCGGTGGACGGGGCAGTCGAGTGATCAGGACTCGGCGTCGATCAATGCCTGTCCTTCCGACTCGGCTGCCGCCAGCGCCTCCGCTGCCTGGACGTCGGGGTCGGTCAGCACATCCTGCACGACGGTCGACAGGAGTCCATAGGTCGACCCGGCGGCCACGGCGGGCTCAGCCACCACCGGGAGGGCACTGATGCTGTCGAGATAGACCGTGTAGTTGTCCCGGTTGACGTTGATGCTGTCCTCGATCCAGGACAGGTACTGCTCGTTGCCGGCCTCGTCGAAGAGCGGCACCTGGGGAAGCCCGACGGGGACACCGGAGGCGATGGCTGCCTCGGCGTCGGCAACCGCGGCGTCCTCGTCGCTGTACTTCTGCAGGTAGGAGTACTTGACCCACTCCAGAGCGGCCGCGGCCTCCGCCTCGGTCGCGGTCGGGTTGACGATGCTCACCGATCCGCCGCCGAGTGTGCCCAGTCCGTCCGGACTCTGCGGCAACGGGCCGATGCCGATGCTCTCGGGGTCGGCCTCGAACGTCGTCACCAGGTTCCGGTAGACATCGGCACCGCCCGCGTACTGCCCGATGTCGCCGGCCGCGAAGGCGGTGTTCAGGTCCGCCGTCTCTAGGAGCACATTCGAGCCGAAGGACTCGTCCTCCCACCGCAGATCGCGCAGGAACTGCAGGCTGGTCTCCACTCCCGGGCTGGCGATGGTGGCGGTGGCCTGGTCACCGTCGAGCTCTTGGATCGTGTCTCCGTTGGAGTAGGACATCGCGGTCAGCGTCCACCCACCGGTGTTGCCCGTGGTCGCGATGGTGAAGCCGGTCGCGCCGAGCTCGTCAGAGATCAGTCGGGCGTTCTCGCGAACCCCGTCCCAGGTGGTCGGGGGAGAGTCCGGGTCGAGCCCAACCTGCTCATAGAGGTCCCGGTTGTAGATCAGGCCGAAGGTGTAGGCCTGGACCGTGATGCCGTAGCGACTGCCCTCGGTGTCCTGCGAGATCGTGTTCAGGGCCGGGTTGAGGGAACTGAATATCTCGTCGTCGTCGATGTGGTCCGTGAGGTCGAGTGCGGCACCCTGCTCGATGAGTGACCCTACGTGCGTGAAGGGCACTGTCATCGTCGTCGGCAAGGTGCCTCCGCTGAGCTGGGCGTTGAACGTCTGCGGATCAAACTTGGTGATCTCGGCCTCGATCGTGATGTTCGGGTGCAACTCCCGGAACGCCTCGAGCTGTGCGTTGAAGAGCTCGAGCTGTTCGGGCTGGTTGTCGTCGGGCTGGTTGCCCACGGTGATCGTCACCTCGTCGGACTCGCCGGTCGAGGATCCACCCCCCGTCGACGACCCGGAGCATGCGGTGAGGGCGAGCAACCCTAGAGCCAAACCTGCCGCTGCCACCCGCTGCTTCGTCAACCTGGAACCCATCACTCACTCCCTTGTCAGTACCAGCTCACCCCGAACGGGGCCGCTATGGGTGATCCACCCGTGAGCGACTATAACCCACTACGCGCACATTGTATGCATATGATGGGAATCGATTGGATGACGTACCCACGGATCGGCGATGATGTCCGGTAGATGGGTGAGGCCCGTATACTTCGACCACGTGATGAAGGGGAAAGAGATGCCGCGAGAGTCGTCCAAGGAGTCCATGGGGACGCAGAGCGTCGAGCGTGCGCTGCTGCTGCTGGAGGCGTTCACCGACCAGGCGCCCGAGCACCGGATCTCCGAGCTCGTCGCGTTCTCGGGCCTGGGTCAGTCGACCGTCTCGCGCCTTGTCGGCGCCCTCGATGCCCTGGGTTTCCTGGAGCGCGATGCTCGCTCCGGGTTATACCGCGTGGGGCACCGAGCCGTCGCGCTGGGTGCGCTGGCACTGAACAGCTCACCGATCTACACCGCCGCCCGGCAGGTCGCGCAGAACGTGGCGGCACAGACGGGCCTGGGGGTGAACGTCGCGCTCCAGGAGGGGGCGGAACTGTTCTACGTGTGTCACTTCGAGGGAGCTGCGGCCCCGAAGAACTACGACATGGCCGGCCGCACCGGGTACCTGCACGCCACCGGCCTCGGCAAGTGCCTGCTCAGCGACCAGGACGAGGACGACGTCAGGGCCCTTCTCGGCACCAGCTACGCCGCCTGCACGCCAAGGACGATCACCACGCTCGACGCACTGACCGAGGAGCTACGCACGATTCGGGGTCGGGGTTACGCAACCGAGCACGAAGAACTAGCGTTCGGGCGCTCCTGCATCGCCGCGCCGATCCGCGATCGGTCCCAGCAGATCGTCGCGGCCGTCTCCATCTCGGGTCCGCTGACGGCGATCAACCTTGCCGAGCGCGAAGCCGAGCTGGCCGGGAAGGTCATCGAGACGGCCGACTCGATCTCCGGCTCTCTGGGCTTTCTCGGCTCGGTAGCGGCGTCTCAGCCGCCGATGGGACGCTTCACTGAGGCGACGAGCAGCGGCTGACCGGGGACCGGACTCCGCCAAACGGACTCCCATACCGGCTGTCACGTCGTGGAAGCCACGTTTTGGTGGGCTGAGATCGAGAGGAGTGGAGCCCCGAACTCCCGGCCAGCCAGGCTTGGCTCCGTGTCACGGCCGCGGCGGGAACCCCTCGGCGACCACCGACCAGCCTGACGGCAGCTCGACCCGGCGATGGACGCCGTCGGGGTCCACCCAGCCCCCGAACAGCAGGGCCGTGGCCATCAGCAGCCCGCCGTTGCCGGGCAGGTACAACGGCATCCGGTGCGGCACCTGGCGGTTGTGCCCGTTGGGCAGGTGGGTGTTCTTGTCCTCGGTGCGCAGCAGCGCGGCCAGCGCGACGTCCGCCCGGCCCAACCGGGTGGCGCACATGGCGATCATCGGGAAATCCCAGCCCCAGGCACTGCGCCAGTTCCACTGCTCGCACGCCCGCTCCAGGGTGCGCAGCATCGCCTCGTGGTCGATCGCGCCGGTGTCGGGCACCACCCCCAGGGCCCCGAGCATCGCCGGGTGGTCGGTGTAGACGGTGCGGGGCGGACGCTGGACGGCGTCGTAGTGACCATCGTCGCTGACCACCGGGCGCAGCCCGTCGGCCACCCGCGCCCACAGCTCCGGTTCCTCCCGCCCGTCCGCGCGGCGCCAGGCCAGCGCCGTCAGCAGCGCCCAGCGCACGTAAGCGACCTCGAACAGCGGGTCCCAGGTGTTCTCGGCGCCGTAGACCTCCTGCGCGGGCATCAGCGGCGGTGGCAGGTGAAACGTCCCGCGCTCACCGGCGAGGGCGAACGAGGCGAGGAACTCCGCCGTCTCGTCCACCAGCCGCCGGTACCGCTGCCGCACGGGCGCCCCGTCCGCGGCGCCGCTGCGCAACAGTTCCGCGTAGCTGATCACGTGCGGTTGCTGCCAGATCAGCAGCGGCCCGATCTCGTTCGGGCTCTCGATCCCCTCCGGTCCGACGTGCTTGGGCCAGCGCGCGCCTGCGTACCCCTGCGCCGCCGCGCCCGCCTGCGCCACCGGCAGGATCGACTCGTACCAGGCCAGGCTGCGCTCCAGCAGCTCGGGCCGGCCCCAGGCCGGGAAGTGGGCGGCGTGCCACCAGTGCATCTCCAGGTGGAAGGTGCCGCCCCAGCTGTTGCACACCAGGCCCGTCTCCTGCGGTGGCGTGGAGCCCGAACAGTGCACCCGCGTCTGGTACTGCGAGAGCACGATCCGCCGCTCCAGCTCGTGCGCACCCTCGGCCGTGCTGACCGACAGGTCCACGGCCGCGCCGCG
This sequence comes from Ruania suaedae, assembly GCF_021049265.1. Lineage (NCBI taxonomy): Bacteria > Bacillati > Actinomycetota > Actinomycetes > Micrococcales > Ruaniaceae > Ruania > Ruania suaedae. The sequence continues at coordinate 3,331,736 of NZ_CP088018.1, read as the reverse complement.
GAGCCAGAAGTCCTCCCAGCCGGCGGCCGAGCGTGCCAGCACCTCACCGGGGGAGGAGATCGGGTCGGCGGGCAGCTCCGGAGCGAATTCCACCGCGCCGCGCAGCACCGCCTCGCTCGGCGTCAGCACCCACTCGTGCTGGTCACCGCTCACCGAGAACGTGCCCGCGGCACGGACCTGATAGCGCGCCTCGTCCACGGTGCGCTGCCAGCGGTGCGCTACGCCGTCGCGGGTGTACTCGGTGCGGTGCGCCTCGGGGCGGTCCCACACCGGCGGCGCCTCGAAGCTCTCCTCCACGTAGGGGAAGGCGACGCGCACCGACAGACGCCCGCCCAGCTCGGGAGCGGCATCCACCTCGAAGGCGAGGCAGTCCCGTTCGGGGTCGACCGCCGTCCGGACGCGTACCTCGTGCCCGTCCATCCGGAACCGGCTGGCGACGATCCCGGTCCACAGATCCAGCTCCTGGCCGATCCCCTGGACCTCCTCCCACTCCGGCAGCTGCCCGTCCAGCTGCAGCCCGATCTGCGCCAGGTGCAGCCGCTGGGGGTTGGTCCAGAAGTGATACCCGGCCCCGCGCCCGGCGGCCTCGGACTCCTCGCGCGACTCGCGGAAGTCGTACGCCGTCGGGTACTGCACGGGCCCGCGCGGGCTCTCGAAGGTCTCCATCGTGTCGGCCAGGGTGTACCCGCGGGGGTTGGGCGACCAGTGGTAGCCCCACTGCGCCTGCAGGCCCAGTGGAGTGGCCGCTTCCTTGCGGGCGCGGGCGGCGTTGCGTTCGTACCGGTCGGCGAAGGTCTGCAGGCCGGTGTGGTCGACCGTGACGGCGAACTCGCCGTTACCCACCGAGACCGGGGCCTCCGGGCACGGGCCCGCGTAGCGGACGTGGTGACGGCGCACCACGGCCTCCCGATCGATGCTCATCGCGGCACCTCCGACCACGCCAGGCCGATACCGCGATGCTCACCGGTGGCGTGCTCACCGACAGTGACCGGCTCGTTCAGCCGGCGCACGGCGCAGTAGAAGTGCAACAACCGGTCGCCGTCGCGGATCACCGAGGGCTTGTGGGCGTGGAGGTCATCCACCGATCCCGCCGGCCCCGGCTTCAGCAGCGGCTCCGGGTCGCGCGTCCAGGTCAGCAGATCGGGGGAGGTGGCCACCAGGTCGACTGCACCGCGGCGCGGCGCGAGGCCGAAGTAGAACATCACCCAGGTGCCGTCCGGGGCCTGCAGCACGCACGGGTCGGAGGCGAAGCGCTCGTCGAAGGACCCCGGCGGGCCGACCGGCAGCAACGGCTCCGAGCTGACCCGCTCCCAGGTGACCAGATCATCGGAGATCGCGGCGCCGGTCTGCTCGACCCAGGCGCCCTCGGCCTTGTCCTTGGCGTTGTAGAACAGCCACCAGCGACCCTCGTGACGCATCAGCCACGACTTGTACAGCCCGCCCCGCTCCCACGCCGCCCCGTCCTCGGGGCGCAGCAACCCGCCGGTCTCCTCCCAGGTGACCAGGTCGCGCGAGCGCACGAACCCGATCACCGCCGAGCCCGCCTCATAGCCGGCGTCCGGGTAGGCGTGATAGGTCCCGTAGTACCAACCGTCGATCCGGACCAACGCGCCCTGGCCGAGCAGTTCGGTGTCCCGCGCCAGCGAGGTGATGGCCGCGTTGTGGCGGCGGTGCGCCGATCCCGGCACCCGGCCGAAGATCAGGTCCGGCTCGGTCCAGCGTTCGCCGTCGGACCAGGCGAGCCCCGACTGGTAGCCGCGCCCGTCCCACCCGACCACGGTCATCCCCAGCCGCCCGCCGGCGCGGAAGACGAACGGGCAGTCCACACCGAGGCTGCGCCAGTCGCCGGCCTCGAACGTCGGCCCCACGAGCAGCTCCGGATGCCGGTGCTGCGGCGCGAGGTGACGGACGCCGTCGGGCAGCGAAGGCATGAGGGTCTCAGCCCTTCACCGATCCGGCCGCCAGACCGGCCATGATCTTCTTGTTGAGGAAGACGAACACGATCAGCAGCACGATGATGTTGATGCTGATGGCGGCGAACAGCGCCCCGTACTGGGTGGAGCCGTACTGGTCGGACAGGCTCAGCAGACCGACCTGGATGGTCGCCAGATCAGGCCGGGTGGTGAACGTCAGCGCGATGAGGAGATCGTTGAAGACGCTGAAGAACTGGATGAGGCCGATCGTCAGCATCGAGTTCTTCATCAACGGGATCGCGATCACGAAGAACGAACGCAACGGCCCGCAACCGTCCACCGTGGCCGCCTCGAAGATCTCCCTCGGGATGGCCCGGAAGTAGGCCGCCATCAGGAACGTCGTCAGCGGGATGCCCATCGCGGTGTAGGTCAGGATCATCGGCAGCAGGCTGTCGGTGATGCCGAGCTGGAAGTACACGGTGAACAGCGGCACCAGGATCATCTGCCCGGGCACCATGATCCCGCCCATCACGAACAGCAGGATCTGGCGGCGGCCCTTGAAGATCATGATCTCCAGGGCGTACCCGGCGGAGAGCCCCGCCAGCACGATCAGGGCCACCGAGGGCAGCGTTACCAGGATCGAGTTGCGGTAGTTGATGCCGACGTTGCCGCGGGTGAAGGCATCGATGTAGTTGTCGAGGTTGAACTGCTCGGGCAGTGCCCAGGTGGGGTTCGCGAAGAACTCCGTCTGGGTCTTGAACGACCCCATGATCATCCAGAACTGCGGGTAGAGCATCACCAGCAGCAGGACGGCGACCAGGAGCCAGACGGGCAAGCGGCGCGCCATCAGGCGAGCGCGGCGGTGCATCGGCTTCGGCCGGGGCCGGGGGCCGGAGAGCCGGGACGGGGCGGCAACAGGTGCGGTGGTCATCTCAGTCCTCCACGCGCTTGCTCGAGGGCCGGAACACGACGAGCGTGAACACCAGGCACAGCAGCGTCAGGGCTAGGGCGATGGTGCTGCCGTAGCCGTACTCGGCGTACTCGAAGGCGGTCCGGTACATGTACAGGGTCAGCGGCGCCGTCGTGGTGCCCGGCCCGCCGTTGTTCAGGGCGAGCAGGCTGTCGAACACCTTGAGGGTGGCGTTGAGGCTGAAGATGATCGAGGAGAGCAGGATCGGCAGCGACAGCGGGATGATGATGTAGCCCACGAGTCGCGGGCCGGTGGCGCCGTCCATCCGCGCGGACTCCACCACCTCCTCGGGGATGTCGAGCAGACCGGTGTACAGCAGCACCGCGTAGAAGCCCATCGAACTCCACAGCGTCATCACGATCGCGATCGTCATGGTGCCGGAGGTCGAGGCGAGGAACTCCACGCTCTCGCCGCCGAAGGCGTTGATCGCATCGTTGACCGGGCCCTGGTTCTCCCCGACGGCGATGAGGCTCTTGAACAGCAGCGACACCGCCACCGTCGGCAGCACCATCGGGAAGAAGACCGCGGTGCGCACGAACGCCGAGCCCTTGCGCAGCACGAACACGTACAGCAGGGCGAGCAGGTACCCGAAGGTGACCTGGGCGGCGGTGACGACCACCGCGAAGAAGACGCTGACCCACACCGAGTTCAGTGCGGCGTCATCGGAGAGGAACGTCTGGAAGTTCTCGATCCCGACGAACTCGAACCCGCGCAGGGTGTTGCCCTGGAAGAAGGACAGTCCCAGCGACCAGGCGACCGGGATGACCTTGAGCATCACGTAGATCGTGAGGGTGGGCAGGAGCAGGATGAGGATGGTCTTTCTGTCCCCGAAGACGCGCGACATCGCGTGATCCTTTCGTGCAGACCTCGCCGGCCCCACCCGGGGGCGGGGCCGGCGAGCTCGCGTCAGCGGTTGGAGTCGATGCTTTCCTGCAGCTGGCTCATGTACTCCTCGGCGGTCATGTCCCCGTTGGTGAGCAGGGAGACGTTCGTGGAGGCCAGCGAGTTGCTCTCGGAGTCGAGCAGCGCCTCGAACCACAGCACGGTCTCGTCGATGGAGGAGATCCGCTCCTGGATGTCGGCGGTGGCCGGCGGGATGTCGCCGACCTCGCCGTTGATCGCGAAGCCGGAAAGCACGCCGGCCTCGTTGAGGGCCTGCTCGCCGTAGTTCTCGGCGATGCAGGCGAACCAGTCGGCCGTCAGGGGACCGTAGGTCTCGGGATTGATGGCCATCGCGGCGCCGGCGTTGGCGGGGTACTGGTCGGCCGAGCCCTGGCCGCCTGAGACGTCCGGGAAGGGCATGAAGCCGATGTTGTCCTCGCCGACCTCGTTGCGCTCGGCGTCGTTGACAGCGCTGAGCAGCCAGGTGCCGTCGTACTTCATCAGGGCCTGCCCGCTCAGCAGGGCCGCGGTGGCCTGGTCGCCGGTGCGGGAGATGAAGCCGTCACCGAGTGCGCCGTTCAGGGCCAGGTCCTGCAGCGCCTGGGCGCCGGCCACGTACTCGGGGTCGGTCAGGCTGGCCTCGCCGTCGCGCACGGCCGCCATGGCCTCGGGGCCGACGTTGCGGAAGATGTACAGGCCCATGAGGCGGGTCAGCGGCCATCCGTCCGCACCGGACTGGGCGATCGGGATGTAGCCGGCCTCGGCCGCAGCATCCGCCGCGTCGACCAGCTCGTCATAGCTCTGCGGCTCCTCGAGCCCGAGCTCGGCGAGGATCTCCTTGTTGTACCAGAAGCCCTCGAGGTTGTACTGGTACGGCAGCGAGACCATCTGGCCGTAGACCGACTCCACGGTCGAGGAGGCGGCCGGCAGGATGTTCTCCCACACACCGGCCTCGGTGAACGCCTCCTCGTAGTCGAGCACGAGGTCACCGCCGCCGAGGTCACCGGTGGGCCGGACCTGGTCGGTGCCGGCGATGAAGTGCGAGGGCAGTGCGCCCTGGCTGGCAAGCAAGGTGATCTGCTGCACCGTGTCGCCCTGGGCGATGGTGCGGTGCTCCAGCGGGAGCGCCTCGTTCTCGGCCGAGCACTGGTTCGCCGCGAGGGCGTCCAGCTGCTCACGCAGGGTGGGGTTCTCGTTGGCGGTCAGGACCTCGAAGCTGTCGGCGTCGGTCCCGATGCTGGTGCCGGCGTCGGAGCCGTTGTCGGACCCGCCGTCGGATCCGGAGCCGCTGTCGTCGCCGCCGGAGCAGGCGGCGAGGGTCAGCGACGAGACGAGCAGGGTGCTGGCGACGGCGACGGTACGGCGCCGGGTGCGGATGTTCATGCGTCCTCCTTGACGGGGGCCGCGTCTCGGCGCGGCCTGCTGTGTGACTCGGAGTGAGCGTAGCCGATGGTAACTACAGAATCAACCATGCATGATTATGCATCCGATGCCACCGCGGCTCAGCCCAGACCGAGCCCGATCCGCCAGGACGTGCTGGTCCGCGGAAGCCGGTACCGGTCCGGAAGCCTGGTCCCCACCGAGGCCGAGCCGACGCCCAGCTGCCCGTGGTCCACGTTGAGCCACACCCGCCCGGAGTCGCGCAGCTCGTGCGGGAAGCGCGCCACCTGCAGGTCCTTGGACGTCCAGCGCCGCGCAGTGAAGTCGAACACCGGGTCACCCACCGCGCGCAGGTCCGCCAGCCCGGGTCCGGACAGGGTCAGCTCCCGGGTGTGCACGTGGTTGCCGTTCTCCTGTGGTACCGGGTACGGGGTCTGCAGGTCGTCGATCGCGGCCGACCAGCGGCCGAGACGGGAGCCGGCGAAGGAGTCGGCATAGGTCTCCCCGGGGCCGCGCCCGAACCAGTCCGCCCGCGCGTACTCCCGGGGCAGGCCGAACAGCAGTCCCAGCCGGGGCAGCACGATCTCCAACCCCTTCAGCGGGGTCTTCTCCCAGGGGCCGGTGAAGTCCACGTGCACGTCCAGCCACAGCAGGTCCTCCTGCAGGTGCCAGTCCAGCGCGTACTCCAGCGCGTGCGGATGGGTGGCGGCGGCCACCCGGCCGGTGACGCGCACCCGGTCGCCATCGGCCCGTACCTCCAGCGTCCGGTCCAGCATCCGGTCCATCCCGACGGCGGCCCACGCCGCCGAGAGGTCGTTGCGGCCGCCCTGGCCCCGGTCGTTCTCGGTGGGGGCGCGGTGCACGTCCAGCCACGGCCCCTCCAGCTCCAGGTCGCCCAGGCGCACCAGGCGCCCGGTGTCGGCATCGAAGGTGGCCGGGCCGAGCACGAGTCCCGACGGCGTCCGCTGCGCTGTCGCAGCGTCCTCACCGCCCGCGGGGCGTGCGAGGGCGGGAGCCGGGCGCAGCTGGTGCTGGCTCCAGGCCACCACGTGGCCCGCCGGGGCCCAGGGGGTGTCCTGCGCGAGGCGTGCCTCGACGGTCAGGTGGGCTTCGCCGTCGCCGGGCAGGGTCAGTGCGGGCAGGGGCACCTCACCGCTGCCCCCGGCGGGGACCGGCGGGATCTCGAGGGCGCCCTCGGCGACCTTCCGGCCGTCCACGAGCGCCTCCCAGCTCCACTGCAGGTCGCTGGTGTCGGTGGTGTGGCGGCGGTTGGTCACCGCGATCGCGTCCCCGATCGCGATCCGCACCGGCGCATACGCCTTCGCCAGCTCGGTCAGGCCCGGGCTGGGGGTGCGGTCGGCGAAGACGAGACCGTCCAGGCAGAAGCGCCCGCCGGTGGGCCGGAAGTCGACCGCCCCGCCGTGCAGGGTGAAGGGTGTGCCGTCGGTGGTGCGGGCATCGAAACCGTGGTCGATCCACTCCCAGACGAAGCCGCCGCAGAAGCGGTCCGAGCTCTCCAGGATGCGCTGGTAGTCCTGCAGCGAACCGGGGCCGTTGCCCATGGCGTGGGCGTACTCCACCAGCAGGAAGGGCAGGGTGCGGCGGCGGGCATCCTCGGCGTCGGTGACGTTCTCGGGCCGGGTCTCCTCCCGCCGTCCGATCGCCTCCAGGGCGTCCAGCTCGGGGTACATGCAGGAGTAGAAGTCGGAGTTGCGGTACGAGGGGTCGCGTTCGTAGAGCACGGGCCGGGAGGGGTCACGCTCGCGGATCCACTGCTCGAGCAGGTCGAAGCCGGCGCCGGTCCAGCTCTCGTTCGCCATCGACCAGATCACCACGCTCGGGTGGTTCTTGTCCGGCTCGACCATCCGCTCGATCCGGTCCTGCAGCGCGGGGAACCAGGCAGGATCGTCGGGCGGGTTCTTCTCCCAGCCGGCGTAGATGAAGCCGTGGGTCTCCAGGTCGCACTCCTCGACCACCCAGAGCCCGTACTCGTCGCACAGGCTCAGGAAGTCCGGGTGCGGGGGGTAGTGGCTGGTGCGGACGGCGTCGATGTTGGCCTGCTTCATCATCTCGATGTCGCGGATCATCGTGGCCCGGTCCTGGGTGCGGCCGGTCACCGGGTCGTGCTCGTGCCGGTTCACGCCGTGGAAGCGCAACGGTGTGCCGTTGGCGAGCAGCACGCCGCCCGAGATCTCGACCCGGCGGAAACCGATCGCCAGCTCGATGGTCTCCTCCGCCGTCGTGAGGGTGCCGCGGTACAGCCGCGGGTGGTCGGCGCTCCACGGGGTGACCTCGGCGGTGATCTCTTCCCCGGCGTCGATGTCGATCCCGAGCTCGGGGATGCGCACGCGGGCCGGTGACCCGTCGGCCACCTCGGCGTCCACCCGGAGCGTGCCCAGACCGGTGCGGTGGTCGTAGTCGGCGTGGACGTGATGGTCCTCGATCGCGGCGGTGGGCCGCTCGATCATGTCGACGTCCCGGAAGATCCCGGGCAGCCACCACATGTCCTGGTCCTCCAGGTAGGTGCCGGCCGACCAGCGGTGCACCCGCACGCACAGCACGTTGCGGCCCGGGCGCACCGGGGCGTCGTACTCCACCGGCAGCCGGCTGCCGGTGGACCAGCCCAGCTCGACGCCGTTCAGCCACACCTTCGCGCAGGAGTCCGCGCCGCGCAGCCGCAGGATCGAGGTGCCCCAGTCCGCCGGGGCGTCGAAGACCAGCCGGTAGTCCCCGGTCGGGTTCTCGGTGGGCACCCGTGGCGGGTCGATCGGGATCGGGAACGCGGTGTTCGTGTACAGCGGCCCCTCGGCGCTACCGCGCAGCGAGCGCGGCTCCCCGCCCGCCAGCGGGGTCACGTCCTCCAGCACCCAGTGCGAGGGCACGCGGATCTCGTCCCAGGCGGTGTCGTCGAAGTCCGCGGCGAGGAACGCGGCTCCGGTACCGGCCGCCGTCGGGCACAGCCGGAACCGCCAGGTGCCGTTCAGGGAGAGGGTGCGGACGTCCGTGGCCGCCTCGGCCCGGGGGCGACGGCGGCCCTCGCCCGGGGCGTGGGACTCCCAGTAGCGTTCGGTGCTCATGCGCGGGTGATCAGCAGCGCGATGGCCTCGCCCGCGGGGAGGGCCAGCGGGTTGTTGCCGGTGGCGTAGGCGTCGTTGCGCTGGACGTCGGTGAGCACGAACTGCTCGGGGGCGGTCGCGATGGTCATGTTCCAGGTGTCGATGATCTGGATCTCGAAGGCGTCGCCGACCTCGAGCCGGTCGCCGTCGTGGCCCTGCGGGAGACGGAACGTCCACTCGGCGGGAGCCTCGCGGCCGAGGTAGACCAGGTACTGCTCGCGGGGCCTGCCCACCACGCAGGCCGGGTCGTCCCACTTGTCGATCGGGTCCAGGCCGGGGACCTTCAGCCCATCGAGCACCTGCCGCAGGAAGCCCAGCCGGGCCGGGCTCCGCCCGCGCAGCCGGCCGCCCTCGACGATGTGCAGGCTGGCGGACTCGGTGACGAAGCTCTCCCCGTGGGAGGCGTAGCAGCCCGAGCTGGTGGTGATCCAGAACCGGTCCACCAGTTCCTCGGCGCTCAGGCGTCCCCAGCGTTCGGTGTCGCCCTCGTACTTGATCTCGTCCAGCACGACCGGCTTGCGGTAGACGTCGCGGTACAGGCTCGCGCGGCCGAACGTCTCGGTGGCGAACCCGTTCTGGATGGAGGCGTGGGTGACCCAGGGCTGGTTGTAGTCGTAGAGCTCGACCCAGTTGTGGATCGAGCGCAGGTGCTCGTGGGCGTCGATCTCGGCGAGCAGCTCACCGGCGCGCGTCCAGCGCTCGGTGGGACGGTCGGTCATCTGGTCGAACTCGTTGCACAGCGACCACCACACGTTGGGGTAGGCGCCGAGCCGGGCCACCAGGTAGCGCAGGTAGGCGGCGTCCTGGTCCTCGGTGAGGTCGTTGAGGCCGAACACGCCGCGGTCGTAGGCGTCGAAGATGAGCACGTCGGCCTCGATGCCGTGGGCGCCGAGGTCGGCGACGAGGGAGTCCAGGCGGCGGAAGAACTCGATCACCGGGCGGCCCACGTCCCAGCCGTCCGCGGTCTTCTCGAACGGCATCAGCTCGGGAAAGTGCTCGACGTAGCCACCGGCCTGCGGGAAGACCATGAACCGGAGCTTGTTCAGGCCCGCCTCGGAGAGGGAGTCCACCGTCTGGCTGCGCAGCTCCTCGTCCTGGTGGATCCAGTTGTAGACCGTGGCTCCGACCGGGCGGAACGGGGTGCCGTCGGCGTGCGCGAAGTGGAAGCGCTCGGCGACGCGGACGATCCCGTGGGTGCCGGTGGAAGGCGCCGGTTCGGCGGTGAACTCGCCGGTCCGGGCGTCCAGCTCGGGTGCGGCGCTGGTGGTGCGCCATGTCCAGGTTCCCGCGAGCGGGGGAGCGAGGCGGGCGAGGTAGCGGCGCTCGCCGTCCCAGAAGCCCAGCACGGTCATGGCCTGGCCGGACTCGTGCGTGAACTCGGCCCGGAGCGGGACCTGATCGGCCCGGATCGGGGTCCGGGGCCCGGTGAGCTCGATCTCGTAGGGCTCGTGCACGTGCGCTGTCCGCTGCGCCATCAGCGACCTCCTCGTCGGTGTCCCGGTGCGGGACGGATCCTGGCCTCGATCGGTGGGTGAAACGTGCAGTACATCGTTTCACCACCAATCTAGCGTCAACTACAGTAGGACTGAAACGTTTCGAAGCAAAGGTGGTTCCTATGAGCGTCATCGCCGACGCCCCCATGATCGAGCATCACCGCCAGCCGCTGGGCATCGGCGAGGCGCGGCCGCGCCTCTCGTGGACGCTGCGGCATGCGGACCCGGGGTGGCAGCAGCGCGCCTACCGCCTGCTGATCGAGCGCGGCGGGGCCGAGCAGGTCACCGAGGTCGCCTCCGCCGAGCAGATCCTGGTGCCGTGGCCGGGGGAACCGCTGACATCCCGGGAGAGCGCCACCGTCCGGGTGCAGGTGTGCGGTGAGGACGGCACCTGGTCGGAGCCCTCCGAGCCCAGCACGCTCGAGGCGGGATTGCTCACGCCACAGGACTGGCGGGCCCGGCCCGTCGGGGCTCGCTCGCTCGAGCACCGCGACTCCGACTCCCGCCGCCCCTCGCTGGTGCGCCGGGAGTTCGACCTCGACGGCGAGATCGCCAGTGCCCGGCTCTACGCCAGCGCCCACGGGCTCTACGAGGCCGAGATCAACGGCACCCGCGTGGGCACCGACACCCTTGCCCCGGGCTGGACCTCCTACACCACCCGGCTGCGGTACTACACCTACGACGTCACCGAGCTGCTACGCCCGGGAGGCAACGCCGTCGGGGCCTGGCTGGCGGACGGCTGGTACCGCGGGCGGATCGGCTGGTACGAGGGGTTCCGGAACGTCTTCGGTGAGGATCTGTCCTTCCTCGGCCAGCTCGAGGTGACCTACACCGACGGGCGCACCGAGACCATCGCCACCGACCGCAGTTGGCGCACCGCGCCGAGTCCGATCCTGCGCTCGGGCATCTACGACGGCGAGGACTACGACGCCCGGCTGGAGCAGGCCGGCTGGTCCGCTCCCGGGTTCGACGACGGCGCCTGGGAGCAGGTGGCCGTGCGCTACCGCGACCCCGCCACGCTGGTGGCCCCGACGGCGCCGCCGGTCCGATGCACCGAAGAAGTCCGGCCGGTTGAGGTGCTCACCTCGCCGGCCGGGAACCGCATCCTCGACTTCGGTCAGAACCTCGCCGGCCGCGTGCGCCTCCGGGTGAGCGGTCCGGCGGGGACCACAGTGCGGCTGCGCACCGCCGAGGTGCTGCAGGAGGGGGAGCTGTACACCCGGCCGCTGCGTTCGGCGCGCTCCACCGATCACTACACCCTGGCCGGGCGCGAGACGGAGGAGTGGGAGCCGCGGTTCACCTTCCACGGGTTCCGGTACGTGGAGGTGGACGGCTGGCCGGGCGATCTCGATGCCGATGTGGCCGCCGGCGCTTTGGCGGCCCGGGTGCTGCACACCGACGTCGAGCGCACCGGCTGGTTCGCGTGCTCCGACGAGCTGGTGAGCAAGCTGCACGAGAACATCGTCTGGGGGATGCGCTCCAACTTCGTCGACGTGCCCACCGACTGCCCGCAGCGGGACGAGCGTGCCGGGTGGACCGGGGATATCCAGGTGTTCGGGCCGACCGCCTCGTTCCTGTTCGACGTCTCCGGGATGCTTGCCGGCTGGCTGCGCGACGTCGAGGCCGATCAGCTGCCCGATGGCACCGTGCCCTGGTACGTGCCGGTGATCCCGGCGCACCGGATGTGGACCCCGATCCGCCCTGGCGCCGCCTGGGGTGATGTGGCGACCATGCTGCCGTGGACCTTGTATCAGCGCTTCGGTGACGCCGGGGTGCTCGAGACCCAGTACGGCAGCGCGACCCGGTGGGTGGATCTGGTGGACCGGCTCGCCGGGGACGACCACCTGTGGGACGAGGGCTTCCAGCTCGGCGACTGGCTCGATCCGGCGGCACCGCCGGACGACCCGGCCGATGCGCGCACCGACCGGTACCTGGTGGCGACCGCGTACTTCGCGCGGTCCTCGCGGTTGATGGCCCAGACGGCCGAGCGGTTGGGCAAGACGGAGGACGCGGCGCGCTACCGGGCGCTCGCGGACGCCGTCGCCGAGGCCTTCCGTGCCGCCTACGTGCTGCCCGACGGACGGATGACCAGCGACGCCGTCACCGCTTACGCGCTCGGGCTGGAGTTCGACCTGCTCACCCCCGCCCAGCGGGAGGTTGCCGGACGGCGGCTGGCCGAGCTGGTGCGTGAGGCCGGGCACCGGATCGCGACCGGGTTCGTCGGCACGCCGCTGGTGACCGATGCGCTGACCTCGGCCGGGGAGCTGGAGACCGCCTACGGGCTGTTGCAGGAGCGCGAGTGCCCCAGCTGGCTGTATCAGGTGGAGCAGGGCGCGACCACGGTGTGGGAGCGGTGGGACTCGATGCTGCCCGATGGCACCGTGAACCCGGGCAAGATGACCTCCTTCAACCACTACGCGCTCGGCGCGGTGGCCGACTGGCTGCACCGGGTGGTGGCGGGGCTGGCGCCCGCGGAGCCCGGGTATCGCCGGATCCGGTTCGCCCCGCGGCCCGGCGGCGGGTTGACCCACGCCTCGGCGCGGCACCTGACGCCGTACGGCGAGGCCGCGATCCGATGGGAGCTCGCCGGCGGTGAGCTGACGGTCGAGGTGACCGTGCCGGTGGGGACCGAGGGTGTGCTGGAGCTGCCGGGCGCGGAGCCGGAGATCCTCGGGCACGGACAGCACCGGCGGGTGGTGGCCTGAGCGTGGCCCGCCCGGCGAGAGCGGGGCGCGGCAGATCCGCAACGGGAGGGTGGCGAATCCGCAACAAAAGCCCGGCGGATCCGCAACGTTAGCCTGGCGAATCCGCAGAACGAGGTCTAGCCTGGGACCTATGACGCCCGATCTCATCCGTCGAAACGCGAGCGATCTCGTGGCGGAGACCCTCGCGGACACGCCGGTCACGGTGATCAGTGGCGCCCGCCAGGTAGGCAAGAGCACCCTGATGCAACAACTCATCTCGGGCCGCAACGCGCGCACGATCAACCTGGATCTCGCCGTCGATCGCGCCGCCGCTGAGCGCGATCCTGATGGGTTCGCGATGCAGTATCCGGACGGTTTGCTCGCCATCGACGAGATCCAGCGTGTCCCCGCGCTGCTCACCTCGTTGAAGGCAGCAGTCGACCAGGATCGGCGACCAGGCCGCTTCATCGTGACGGGTTCAGCCGACCTGCTGTCGCTGCGGGGCGCGCAGGAATCGTTGGCGGGACGCGCGCAGACCATTCCGCTCGAGGGCCTCAGCCGGGGTGAGGTGGCAGGGCGGGTCGAGGACTTCGCAGCGTACGCCTGGAGATTGCCGACCGAGGTGCCTGCGGATCGCCCTGCGTACACTCGGCGCGACTACCTGGAGATTGCGACTGCCCCCTCATTCCCGGAACTACGCGAGGCGCCCGCCCGTGCCCGCGGCCGATGGATGGAAAACTACGCCGATCGCGTGCTCTCGAAGGACACCACCGATGTCTCCGGGATCTCATACGTGGATCGCCTCGGCCCGCTGCTCGATGTTCTGGCTGCACGCAATGGCAGCGAGTTCGTCGCAGCGAGAGTCGCGCGAGAGGTCGACATACCGGAGCGTTCCGTTCCCGCCTACCTCCGGGCGATGCAGTCCGTCTACCTGATCCGCGTCGTCCCGGGCTGGTCGAACAACAGGGCAGCTCGTGCGGTGCGGGCCCCGAAGGTGTATCTGAGCGACACCGGCCTTGCGGCCCATCTCGCCGGAGTCGACGTCGAGGGTCTCGAGCGCGAGGTGTCGTCGACGCTCACTGGTGGATTCGTCGAGGGCTTCGTGGTCGGAGAACTCGTGAAGCAACGCGCGTGGTCGCAGAAGTCCTACTCACTGTCCCACTACCGCGACAACCACGGTCGTGAGGTCGACATCGTGCTTGAGGATCGTCGCCGCGAGGTGGTCGGGGTCGAGGTGAAGTCTGCGGCGACGGTCGGCGCGGGTGACTTCCGTGGTCTGGAGCTTCTCCGCGACAAGGTGGGTCAGCGGTTCGTCGCCGGGGTGGTCCTGTACACGGGGACTCGTGCCGTTCCCTTCGGTGGCCGGCTCTGGGCGCTGCCGCTCGCCACACTCTGGGAGCACTGACGCGACGGACTGTGGTGTGATTCCGATGCACCAGGTGCACCGGAATCACACCACAAGCGCCAGGTCCTGGCTGAGACGGATCTGCTCGCCGGGGGCCAGGGTCACGTCCAGCGTGCGCTCGCGGTAGCGGACCCGCGTGGTCGTGCCGGTGACCGCCCGGATAGTCGCGGACTCGAGCGCCCCGCCACGCCAGCGCAGGTCCACCTCGAACCCGCCGCGCCCGCGCAGTCCGCGCACCTCGCCGTCGGCCCACTGGCCCGGTAGTGCCGGCAGCAGGTCGAGCTCGTACACGCCGTCGTGCACGTGGCTCTGCAGCAGCATCTCGTTCACGGCACTGGTCTGGCCGAGGTTGCCGTCGATCTGGAACATCGGGTTCGTCGGGGAGTGCCCGATGAACTTCGAGCCGAGGTTGGGCTGGACCGCCTTCTGCAGATGCAGGTCGAACACCCGCAGCGCCGCATCGCCGTCACCGAGCCGGGCGTAGGCCATCGCCTGGAAGCCGCCCTCCCAGCTCCCCAGGCACGGGCCCTTCAGCGGGTCCTTCTTCTCCTCCCACCAGCGCTCGGTGTCGAAGATCCGCCGCAGGCCCGCCGCCAGCTCCGGCGTGCGCCGCGGGTGGATCTGCGCGCTGGCCACCGCGCCCCAGCTGGAGAGCACCTCCGCCTTCATCGTCCGCCCCCAGTCCTCCAGGTATTCCTGCAGCTGCCCGGTGGCGGGGCTGATCTGCATCGGCGCCAGCCGTGGCAGCGCCGCCTCGATCTCCGCGGCCAGCTCGCCTGCCTCGCCGAGCAGTCGCGAGGCAGCGAGCACATGCGTGAACAGCTCGCGCACCATCTGCATCGTCGGCGTGGTGCCCATTGCCAGCGAGCCCGTGGTGCCATCCGGTGCCACCCAGATGTTCTCGAAGTTGATGTCCGGGGCGGTCACCAGCCAGCCATGCTCCGGTTCCTCGACCAGCATGTCCAGGTGGAAGCTCGCGGCATCACGGATCGTCGGCCACGCCCGGCGCAGGTCCTCGAGATCGCCGGAGAAGGCATAGTGCTCCCAGAGGTGCTGGCTCAGCCAGGCGTTGCTGGCCACGAAGTTCGACCACTGCGGGTTGCTGCCCACCGGCTGCGCGTAGCGCCAGAGGTCGGTGCCCTGGTGCGAGACCCAGCCCCGGGCGGAGTAGTGGTCGCGCGCCACCCGCGCCCCGTTCTCACTCAGTTCGCGCGTCAGCTCCAGCAGCGGCTCGTGGCACTCGGCCAGGTTCGCGGCCTCGGCCGGCCAGTAGTTCATCTGGGCGTTGCAGTTGATCGTCCAGTTCGACCCCCACGCCGGGTTGATCGAGGGGTTCCAGACCCCCTGCAGGTTCGCCGGCTGGCTGCCCGGCCGGCTCGTGGCGATGAGGATGTACCGCCCGAACTGGAAGTACAGCGCCGCCAGGCCCGGGTCGTTCGCGCTCCCGGCGACGTAGGCCGCCACGCGCTCGTCGGTCGGCAGCGCGTCGGCGTCGCTGCGGCCCAGGTCCAGGCTTACCCGCCTGAACAGCTCCTGGTGGTCGGCCACGTGCGCGGTGCGCAGCGCCTCGTACCCCTTCCCGACGGCGGCCCGTAGGTCTGCTTCGGCCAGCGCCTTCTCGTCCTGGCCGTCCCGGCTGGGGCTGACCGCCGGACCGTTGTAGCTGGTGCGTGCGGTGAGGATCAGGGTGACGGCGTCGCACCCCTCGGAGAGGACGGCGTCGCCTTTCTCGCTGATCGTCGCGCTGCCGCCCTCGGCGACCGCTGCGAGGCGGGCCTCCCACCGCATCCCCCGGGGATCGGGCTCCTCGTCGTACTCGGGCTCGCGCGTGCGCCCGGAGTAGTCGAAGGCCCGCATCGGCGCCCGCCCGGCCATCCGCAGACTCTCGCCGTCGGCGGTGGTCTGGTGCCGCACCAGGCTCGTCAGCGAGGCGGTGAACGAGATCGCGCCGGGCCGATCCGCGCTCAGGCGCACCACCAGGGCGCGGTCGGGGTGGGAGACGAAGGTCTCCCGGCGGTAGGTGACTCCGTCGGAGCGGAAGGTGACCTGCGCCGTCGCCGTGGTCAGGTCGAGCTCGCGGCGATAGCCGCTGACCTCACCGGCGGGGAGGTCGAGGACGAGCTGCCCGAGCGGCATGTAGAGGGCGGTCCCGCCGATGCCGCCGAGGGAGTCCGCCGCGAGCTCCTGGGCCTCGGCGTACTTGCCCGCCAGCAGCAACCGGCGGACCTCGGGCAGGGCGGTCGGTGCCGCCGGGTTGGGCTCGTAGCCGGGTTCGCCGGTCCAGAGGGTGTCCTCGTTGAGGTCGATCACCTCCCGCTCGATCCCTCCCCACAGGGCTGCTCCGAGGTGGCCGTTGCCCAGCAGCGAGGACTCCTGCCAGGTGCGGGCGGGCTGGGTGTACCAGAGGGTCAGGCCGTCGTCGGCCGGGGCGGTGCTCACGGTGGGGTCAGCTTTCTCCTGGGTGCGGACAGGTGGCTCAGCCGAAGAACTCCGAGCGTCGGCCGCCCTCGGCGAGGCGGGTGGCCTGCTCGGCCGAGCGGACCAGATGGAGGAGGTACTGCGTCGTCGGGGGATCGCCGAGGGGGATCTCCCAGCCGATCTCCAGCCGCCGGCCGTGCAGCGGGTCGCCGATCGGGCGGTCGGAGCCGTCCAGTGGGGTGATCTGGATGTCGATGACGCCCTGCAGGTCGGTCAGCACCAGCCAGCCGGTGACCGGCTCGATGAGCGTGGGCGCCTCACCCCAGGTCTCCCACAGGGTGCGGCGGGCGTTCCACCGGGTGCCGGTGTTCTCGATGCGCGCGCCGGCGGTGAGCAGCAGGGTCTCGCTGCGCGGGATCGGCTCGCCGTCGAGCGAGCTCAGCGTCAGGGCGCAGAAGTCGTTGGCGACCTCGGCGCTCAGGTGGGAGGTGCTGCGCCCGTGGGCGCGCACGTGCCCGACGAGAGCCTGGGTGCGGTCGGTGTCGATCGTCACCAAGCCGCCACGGTCGTCGGCGTACCAGCCGAGCTCACCGGTGTCGGCGAGATAGGGCCCGGGCTGGTCCGGGTCGAAGGCGGCCGTGGGGGCGCCGTCGAAGGAGGAGATGCGCACCCCGTGACGCAGCGCCGTCGAGACGGGGAAGCCGGGCGTGAAGTACGGCCGGGCGGATTCGGGCAGCCGGATGCTCTCCAGCACCTGCTCGGTGGAGTAGGAGCGGGTGAGGGTCTCGCGAGCGGGCCGGACGTCCGGGCGGGAGAAGATCAGCGCGCCCGCGGCCAGCTGGGGCATCTTCACCGGGTCCAGCGTGAGATCGAAGTGGTCGGCGACGGTCCCGCTGTGCTGCCCCTGCAGCTTCGGTTCGAAGGTGTAGAAGAAGATGCCGTCCCAGTCCTGGAACGCGGCGTAGGCGGCGAGGATCGGGATCATCTCGGCCGCGTGCTCGTTCGGATTCGGGTGGTTGACCTCGCTCACCGTGAACGGCTTCCCAGCCACCGGGGAGCGGCTGAGCTTGACGATGGTGGAGTTGAGCGGGTCCTCCACCATCGGGGTGTTGCGTGCACCCCAGATCGCCGGGTGCTGCCAGTAGACGTGGCCGTCGACGATGTCGAGCTGGGAGGTGCTCTGCACGATCGGCTGGTTCGGGATCCAGTAGGTGTGATCGGCGCAGCCGACGATCAGCGACTCCACCCCGAGGTCGTCGGTGAGGTAGCGCTTGACGTCCAGGAAGAAGCCGCGCTCGACGGCGCCGTAGAACTCTCCCTCGGCGTGGAACAGCGGGGTGGGCGCCTCGGCGAACTGCTCGGCGCGCAGCCGCGGGACCGGCTCGTCCTCACCGACACCGGCGAGCGCGCGCAGCTCGACGATCTCGGCCTCGGTGCGGTGCTCGGCCAGCCACGCCTGGTACAGCCCGTCGAGGCGTTCGGCGTAGTAGGGCGGGAAGTCGAGCTGGATGTCCGGGCTGCCGGGGGTGCGCTCACCGCGCAGCCAGTTGCGCATCCAGAACTCGTAGAGGGAGTTCTCGTTGACGATCTCCACGATCGCGACGGCCGGCTCGTGGCGGTACTCGGTGCCGGTGTAGGGGTTGTGGTGGGTGAGCAGATCGCGTGCGTAGTTCTTCTGGAGCTCGATCAGGCGTTCGCCGACGAACGTCATGCCCTTCCAGATCCGCACCGCCTCACCGTCGGGGACCTCGTCACCAGGCTTGTAGGTGCGGCCGACGTTGAGGTTGAGATTGGTGTAGATGCCGCGCTGCTTGAGCTCGGCGACGAAGAAGTCGAGCCGGTCGAGCTGGTCGGGGTCGAAGGACTGGGTGTGATCGGGCCCGGGGTCGATCAGTCCGCTCGGCCGGCGGTCGGCGGGGTCGCAGACGGGCAGGTCGAGGAAGTGGAAGCGCACGCAGTTGATGCCGAACCGGGCCAGCGTGCCGGCCCAGAGCGGCGCCTCCTCCTTGGGCGGCAGCAGTGTGGAGCCGCTGGTCCAGCCGGTGAGGTTCACCCCCCAGATGCGCAGACGCTGCCCGTCGGGCCGGACGAGATGACCGTCCTGGACGCGGACGAAGCCGTCCCGGCCCGCCGGGGCGTCCAGCAGGAAGGACAGGTCGGCGGCGGACGGTTCGCGCCGGTGGTGGTCGATGACGTAGGGGACGACGGGGATCTCGCTCATGCTCAGCTCCGAACGTGAGGAACAGCGGCTTGTGGTGTGATTCCGGTGCACCTCATGCACCGGATCCACACCGGTAGTGGTCGAAGGTGACCTCAGCCGGCCTGCACGCGCTCGGCGAGGCGGGCGATGCCCGGCCGCAGGCTCGTCATCACCGGCACCTCGACCCGAGCCGCCTCGGCGGCTGAGGCCATCGACGCCTGCGCGAGCACCACGACGTCGCTGGTCGGTGCGTGCCGCTCGATCGCCTCGGCCACGAGCCGGTCATGCGCGGCGCGGTCCCCGCCCGCGACGGCCTCGAACGCCCCCGGGACCACCTCGCTGACGAACTCCGGTGTGGTGCCGGCCAGCTCGGCGCGCTCGCGCAGCAGCCCCAGGGTGGGCTCGAGCGTCGTCGGGAGGGTGGCCAGCACCGTGACCCGTCCAGCCGCGGCCACGGCCTCGTCGGCCATCGCCTCGTCGATGCGCAGCACCGGGATCCCGGCCTTCTCCGCCGTCGGAGCGGCCAGGTGGGAGATCGAGGAGCAGGTGAACATCACCACGTCGGCGCCGGCGGACTTCGCGGCCGCGGCCAGATCGGCCAGGCGCTCGGCCACCGACTCCTGGTGCGCCGGATCGGCGAGGTCGGCCACGATCCGGTCATCGAGGTAGTTGACTGTGCTCAGGCCGGGCAGCTGCTCGCCGACCAGTTCCATGACGGGCGGGATGACGACGGCGCCGGTGTGCAGGAACGCGACGCGCGTGGCGGGGGTGGTGGAGGTCATGGTCCGATCTTCTCCTTTGAGACGGCGGGAAAGCCAGAGCAACCGTTTTACCATGCATAAGGATTCACGATTGCGAGAAGTTGCAGTCTCAGGTTAGCATGTCGCCAGAGTCGCCACCAGTGAAGACGCGAAAGGACAGCCAATGACGGCCCCATCCCAGACCCGCGCCCATGCGCCCTGGACCCCGCTCGGTGCCGAGGGTGCACGCTGGCGCTCCGGATTCTGGGCCGATGTCGCACGCCGGACCCGCGAGGTGACGGTGCCCAGCATGGAGGACATGCTGCGCGACCCCGCCGTCAGCCCCGGCGTGCGCAACTTCCGCATCGCGGCCGGACTGGAGGAGGGGGAGCACCAGGGCCCGCCGTTCATGGACGGTGACACCTACAAGTGGCTCGAGTCCGCCGTCGTGCAGCTCGAGCTCGCCTGGGACGACGAGCTCGCGGCCCGGATCGAGGACCTTGCCGCCCTCATCGCCTCGGTGCAGCGCGAGGACGGCTACCTGCACACCCCGACGGCGATCGCCGAGCGCAAGCAGGAGCAGGTGCAGGCGCTCGCGGACCGGTTCAACTTCGAGACCTACAACCTCGGTCACCTCATCACCGTGGCCGTGCGCCATCACGCCGTCACGGGTTCGGCGACCCTGCTCGACGTGGCCGAGAAGGCGGCCGGCTTCCTCGAGATGCTCGCCACCGACAAGCCGACCGAGCTGGCGAAGTCGGCGATCTGCCCCTCCCACTACATGGCCGTCATCGACCTGTACCGGGCCACCGGGAACGAGCGCTACCTGCGCCTGGCCGAGGCGTTCCTGCGCGTCCGCGACGAGTTCGAGGAGGGCGGCGACGACAACCAGGACCGCATCCCCGTGCGCGAGCAGACCGTCGTCACCGGCCACGCCGTACGCGCCAACTACCTCTACGCCGGCCTGAGCGATCTGGTCGCCGAGACCGGCGACGCCGGCCTGCAGGGGGTGCTCGAGCGCCTCTGGACCGATGTGGTCGAGACCAAGCTCTACCTCACCGGTGGCTGCGGTGCCCTCTACGACGGCGCCTCCCCGGACGGCTTCCCCTGGCAGAAGGAGATCAGCCGCGTCCACCAGGCCTATGGCCGGCCCTACCAGCTGCCGAACACGACGGCGCACAACGAGTCGTGCGCGCACATCGGCATGATCTTCTGGTCCGAGCGGATGCTGGCGCTGGCCCCGCGGGCGCGCTATGCCGACGTCATCGAGACCATCTCCTACAACGCCCTGCTGGCCAGCATCGGCCTGGACGGCGCGAGCTACTTCTACACCAACCCGCTGCGGCAGGTGCGCGAGCTGCCGTTCCCGCTGCGCCGCGCCGGGGACACCGCCCTGCGCCCCACGCCGGAGCCGCCGCCTTCGGACGAGCGGCTGCGCCAGCCCTACCTCAGCTGCTTCTGCTGCCCGCCCAACATCGCCCGGACCTTGTCGGAGATGCACGAGCGCATCGCCTCGGTCGGCCCGGACGGGCTGTACGTGCACCAGTACGGCGGGTCGCAGGTGCGCGGTGAGTCCGCGAGCGGTCACGTGGTGCTGACGGAGAGCTCGCAGTATCCGTGGGACGGCGCGATCACCTTCACCGTCACCGAGGCCGCCGGCAGCCTGCCGGTCCACCTGCGCATCCCCGGCTGGTCGCGCGGGGCGCGGGTCGCCGTCAACGGGAGCGCGGTCGAGGTGAGCGAACCTTCCAGCTACACCCGCATCGAGCGCGAGTGGCAGGCCGGCGACGAGATCACCCTGGACCTGCCGATGCCGGTGCGGATCGTGCGCGGGCACCGCCTCGCCGAGGAGATCACCAACCAGGTGGCCGTGCAGCGCGGACCGGTCGTGTACTGCCTGGAGAGCCACGAGCTTCCCGACGGCGCCCGGCTGGAGCAGGTCGCACTGCCGCGCGATGCGCAGCCGCAGCCGGTGCAGATGACGATCGGGTCGGAGCAGGTGACGGCGCTGGAGACCGAGGCCGCCATCCTCCCGCCGGCGACCGAGGGCCTGTACGGCGACGTCGACGACGCCCCGCTGCGCCGGGCGAGCGTGCGGCTGGTGCCGTACTACGCCTGGAGCAACCGCGGGCCGTCGGAGATGTCCGTGTGGTTGCCGGTGGTGTGGTGATGGCCGCCGACTATGTGGTGGCGACCTATATCGTCGAGACCTCCATGCCGCTCGAACGTGCGGCCGAGGTGCTCGCCGGGGAGCAGTCCACCGGCACCTTCGTGCGGGTGGAGCGGGAGTCGGACTCGGTGCGGGCACGTTTCGCCGCCCAGGTCGACGGCCTCGAGGAGCTGCCACTGACCGGGGCCTCGGCCCTGCCCGGCACGGTGGGCGACCCATCCGACCGGCGGCGGGCGCGCCTGCGGATCCGCTTCCCGCTGAGCAACTTCGGCCCCTCGCTGCCCAACCTCATGGCCGCGGTGGCCGGGAACCTGTTCGAGATCAAGGAACTCGGCGCGATCAAGCTGGTCGATCTCGACCTGCCGCCGGCCTTCGCCGAGCGCTACCCCGGCCCGCAGTTCGGCGTCGAGGGCACGCGCCGGCTGATGTCGCGCCCCGAGGGGGCGATGCTGGGCACGATCGTCAAGCCGAGCATCGGCCTCACCCCCGCCGAGCTCGCCGAGCTGGTGGGTGACCTCGCCGACGGCGGGATCGACTTCATCAAGGACGACGAGCTGCAGGGCAACGGCCCGCACGCCCCGCTGGCCGAACGGATTGCGGCGGTGATGCCGGTGCTGAACCGGCACGCCGAGCGCACCGGTGTGAAGCCGATGTACGCCTTCAACATCACCGATGACATCGACCAGCTCGAACGCAATCACGACATGGTGCTCGAGGCCGGTGGCACCTGCATCATGGTCTGCCTCAACAACGTCGGATTGGCCGGGCTGGAGTACATCCGCCGCCGCTCCCAGCTGCCCATCCACGGCCACCGGGCGGGCTTCGGGGCCATCAGCCGCTCCGAGCAGGTCGGGATCGCGTTCCGCGCGTGGCAGAAGCTGGCGCGGCTGAGCGGGACCGACCATCTGCATACCAACGGCATCTCCAACAAGTTCTACGAGTCCGACGCCGAGGTGCTCGCGGCGATCTCCGCCGTCCAGGAGCCGTTGCTGGGCACCACGCCGACGGTGCCGGTGCTCTCCTCCGGGCAGTGGGGCGGGCTCGCCCACGCCACGCACGAGGCCGTGGGCAGCACCGATCTGCTCGTGCTCGCCGGGGGCGGGATCCACGGCCACCCCGACGGCGTCCGGGCGGGGGTGGACAGCATGCGCCAGGCCTGGGCATCCGCCGCCGCGGGTGAGACCGTCGAGGATGCCCTCCGCACCTCCGAAGCCCTGCGACGGGCGGTCGACCGCTTCGGGCCGGTCCGTGTCTGAGGCGCCGCCACCCCAGCGTCGGTCTCCTCGGGGCCAGGGCACGTCGCCCCGGCTGGCCTTCTACGGCGACGACTTCACCGGCAGCGTGGACGTGCTGCTGCAGGTGGCCCGGCAGGGATGGGCCGGGCGGCTGTTCACGCACCTGCCCGGGCCTGCGGCGCTCGCCGAGGCCGCCAGGGGCTGCGACGCCGTCGGGATCGCCGGGATCGCCCGGTCGATACCCACCGGCCGGCTCGAGGCCGAGGTCCGCCCGGTGCTCAGCGCGCTCGCCGCCCTGGAGCCACAGGTGCTGCAGTACAAGGCCTGCTCGACGGCGGACTCCTCCCCGCAGGTGGGGAGCCTGGGCCGGGCGCTGGAGATCGGTCGCGCGCTGAGGGGCGATCAGACCGTACCGCTGCTGTTCGCCCAGCCCGACTTCGGGCGCTACACCGCCTTCGGGCACCACTTCGCCCGGGAGGGTGAGACCGTGTATCGGCTCGACCGGCAGCCGACGATGTCCAGCCACCCCGTGACGCCGATGGACGAGTCCGACCTCGCCGTGCACCTGGGGCGCCAGACCGACCTGGCTGTCGCGGGGTTGGCGTTCCCGGCCTACACCTCAGCGGATCAGGTGACCCAGCTGATCCGGTCCTCCGACGCGGCCGCCCTGGTGCTCGACGCCCTCGGGGAGGAACACCTGCAGCTGCTCGGGCGGGCAGTGCTGGACCTGGGCGGGTTCGCCATCGGCTCCGGTGGCCTCTCCCACGCGCTCGCGTCGGCCGAGCCGGGGGATGCCGGTCCGGTGCCGGCGGCCACGCCCGCCCGCGGCCCGGTGCTCGCCGTCTCGGGCAGTCGCTCCGCACAGACGCGCAGGCAGATCGACGCCGCCGCCCGCGCTGGGTGGATGACCGCGCCGGTGCTTGCCGCGGGGGTCAGGGAGCAGGCGCTGGCCGCGCTCGCCGCGGGGCGGAGCGTGGCGCTGAGCTCCGACGACGCCGACACCGCCGGGCTCACGCCGGACGAGATCCTGCCCGCCCTGGCGCGTGCGGCGGCGGATGTGGTCGAGGCAGCGGTGAGGGCCGGCGTCGGGCGGGTGGTCGTGTGCGGTGGGGACACCTCCAGCCGGGTGACCACGCTGCTGGGGGTGGAGTCGCTCTCGATCGCTGCGAACCCGTCCGGGAACGTGGTTCTGCTGCGCGCCCATGCGCCGGATCCGGCGGTGGACGGCCTGGAGCTGTTGCTCAAGGGCGGACAGGTGGGGGAGGTCGACCTGTTCGAGCAGGTCCGCACCCTCGGCTCCGAGGCCTGACGCGTCCCACGCCTGTACCCGCAGTTCGCTGCGTTCGAATCCACTTCTGTCATCCGAATCCAGTTCTGGTCGCCCGAAAGTGGATTTCTATGACAGAAGTGGATTCGCACGGGTGCGCCGGGTGGGGGAGCGTTCGTTGGAGGTTTCCTACAACTCCGGGGCCGGCAGCTTCGTGTGATCGCTCTCGTTGTAACCTACGGTTGCGTAGCCTACGCTGGCGTAAGTTGCGCGAGGACGGCTACCCACACGAAGGAGCGTGCCTGTGTTCACACCCGACGTAGACGGGGTCACCACCCCGGTCGGAGAGACGGATGACGATCTCATCCAGCTGCTCACCCCCACCGGTGAGCGTGTGCACCACGAGAGCTACTCGCCCCGGGTCGACCACCTGGACCGAGCAGCGCTCGAAGGCCTGTACCGGGACATGTACCTGGTGCGCCGCTTCGACAGCGAGGCCACGTCCCTGCAGCGCCACGGCGAGCTGGGCCTGTGGCCCCCCTCGCTGGGGCAGGAAGCCGCCCAGATCGGCTCCGGCAGGGCGATGTCCTCGCGCGACTACGCCTTCCCCTCCTACCGCGAGCTCGGGGTGATCTGGACCCGTGGGGTGGATCTGCGCTCCACGCTGCACATCTTCCGCGGCGAGGACCACGGTGGCTGGGACCCGAATGCCCACAACTGCCACCTCTACACCCTGGTCATCGGCTCCCACGCGCTGCACGCCACCGGCTACGCCATGGGCATCCAGCGCGACGGCGACGTCGGTACGGGCGATCCCGGACGTGACCGCGCCGCGGTGGCCTACTTCGGTGACGGCGCCACCGCCCAGGGTGATGTCAGCGAAGCCCTGACCTTCGCCTCGGTCAACGACGCGCCGGTGGTCTTCTTCTGCCAGAACAACCAGTGGGCGATCTCCGAGCCCACGCAGCGGCAGAGCCGGGTACCGCTCTACCACCGCGGCCGGGGCTTCGGTGTGCCCTCGGTCCGGGTGGACGGCAACGACGTGCTCGCCTGCCACGCCGTCACGTCCGAGGCGCTCGAACGCGCCAAGGCGGGCGGTGGCCCCACGTTCATCGAGGCGGTGACCTACCGGATGGGTGCGCACACCACCTCCGATGACCCCACGCGCTACCGAAGCCGGGCGGAGGAGGAGACATGGCGCCGTCGTGACCCCCTCGACCGGATGCGCCTGCTGCTGGAGCGGGAGGGGTCGCCGTCGGAGTTCTTCGCCGGCCTCGAGGCGGAGGCCGAGCAGTTCGGGGCCGAGATCCGCGAGTACTGCCACACCATCGCCGCGCCACCGGTCGAGCGGATCTTCGACGACGTCTACGCCACCGAGCAGTCCCAGATCACCCGCGAGCGGACCTGGCTCACCGAGTACCTCGCCGGGTTCGAGGAGGTGGCCTCATGAGCGAGCGGGCCGTCAGCGACCAGGACCGGCAGGGCGATCAGGGCCAACAAGGCGGGACCCAGCGCCTCACCCTCGGCAAGGCGATCAACCTCGGCCTGCGCCGCGCGATGGAGCGCGATCCGAAGGTGATGCTGATGGGTGAGGACATCGGGCCCCTCGGTGGCGTCTTCCGGGTCACCGACGGACTGCAGAAGGACTTCGGCTCCGACCGGGTGGTCGACACCCCGCTCGCCGAGTCCGGCATCGTCGGCACCGCGATCGGGCTGGCGCTGGCCGGGTACCGGCCGGTGTGCGAGATCCAGTTCGACGGGTTCATCTTCCCCGCCTACGACCAGATCACCACCCAGCTGGCCAAGATGCACTACCGCTCCCGCGGCAAGTCGCAGGTGCCGGTGGTCATCCGGGTGCCCTACGGCGGCGGCATCGGAGCGGTCGAGCACCACTCGGAGTCACCCGAGGCGCTGTTCGCGCACACCGCCGGGCTGCGGGTGATCACCCCGGCCACGCCGGCCGACGCGTTCGTGATGATCCAGCAGGCCATCGCCTGCCCCGATCCGGTGATGTTCTTCGAGCCGAAGGCCCGCTACTGGGACAAGGCCGAGGTGGACCTCACCGCGGCCGATGAGCTGGTCGGCGGTCCCGGTGCGCCCGGCGACGTGCGCGCCACGGTGGCCCGCCCGGGCACCGATGTCACGCTCGCCGCCTACGGCCCCTCGGTGACCACCGCGCTCCGCGCCGCGGCCGCCGCCGAGTCCGAGGGCACCAGCATCGAGGTGATCGACCTGCGCTCGATCTCGCCGATCGACTTCGCGGCGGTGGCGGACTCGGTGCGCCGGACCGGGCGACTGGTCGTGGTGCACGAGGCTGCCACCTTCCTCGGCGCGGGTGCCGAGATCGCCGCCCGGATCAGCGAGGAGTGCTTCTACCACCTCGAGGCGCCGGTGCTGCGGGTGGGCGGCTTCCACACGCCCTATCCCGTGGCGAAGCTGGAGGAGGAGTATCTTCCGAACCTGGACCGGGTGCTGCACGCCGTCGACACCGTGATGCAACACTGATCCGGCGCCCGTCGATCGAGGAGACGAGACCAGACCATGCCCAAGCTCGTGCAGTTCCGCCTTCCCGACGTCGGTGAAGGTCTCACCGAGGCCGATATCGTCGCCTGGCAGGTGGCCGTCGGTGACACCGTGACGGTGAACCAGACCATCGTCGAGATCGAGACGGCGAAGAGCCTGGTCGAACTGCCCAGCCCGCATGCCGGGGTGGTCACCGAGCTGCTCGCCGAGGTGGGTGACACCGTCGAGGTCGGGACGCCGATCATCACCTTCGACCTCGACCCGGGCGGAGAAGCCCCCGACGGCGGGGCCTCCGAGGCGTCTGCCTCACCCCAGGCGCAGGCCTCCGGGGACGAGGAGGAGACCAGCGGTGGGGTGCTGGTGGGATACGGCACCAAGGCGGCCTCGCCCACGCGCCGCCCGCGCAAGGCCGCTGCCGGTGGCACTCGGGAGCCCGAGAGCGCTGCGCCCGCTCCCGCGGCGCCCGCTCAGGCCGCGCCGCCTGCCCGACCCGCTGCTGCGCAGCCCTCCCCGGCTTCCCAGGCGAGACCTGCACCTGCTCAGGCTGCGCCGTCGGCGTCCTCGAACCGGTCGGCCCAGATCATGGCCAAGCCACCCGTGCGCAAGCTCGCCAAGGACCTCGGGCTGGACCTGGCCCGGGTCCCGGGCACCGGACCCGGGGGCATCATCACCCGCGCGGACGTGCTCTCCGCGGCAGAACGTTCGGCTCCCGAGCACTACGTCAAGCACCGCGACGACGACCGGCCCTGGCTGGACGGCGGTGTCGTCTCCGATGACGGCCGCCAGACCCGGGTGCCGGTGCGCAGCGTCCGGGCCCGTACCGCCGAGGCGATGGTGGCCTCGGCGTTCACGGCGCCGCACGTGACGGTCTTCGTCACCGTCGACGTGACCAAGACGATGCACCTGGTGGAGCGGCTCAAGGGCGATCGCGACTTCGGTGACGTGCGCGTGACCCCGCTGCTGATCGCCGCGAAGGCGCTGGTGCTGGCGATCCGCCAGCACCCGATGATCAGCGCCGCGTGGGACGACGCGACGCAGGAGATCGTCTACAAGCACTACATCAATCTCGGGATCGCCGCGGCGACCCCGCGGGGGCTGATCGTGCCCAACATCAAGGATGCGCACCGGCTCTCGCTGCACGAGCTGGCGGTGGAGATCGCGAACCTGACCGCCACCGCGCGGGCGGGCAAGACGCAGCCGGCCGAGATGTCCGACGGCACCGTGACGGTCACGAACGTCGGCATCTTCGGGATCGACACCGGCACCCCGATCCTGAACCCGGGGGAGTCGGCGATCCTCGCGCTCGGTGCGATCGACCAGCGCCCGTGGGTGCACAAGGGCAAGATCAAGCCGCGCTGGGTGACCCAGCTCGCGCTGTCGGTGGATCACCGGCTTGTGGACGGCGAGCTCGCCTCCCGGGTGCTGCACGATGTGGCCCGGGTGATGGAGGAGCCGAGCCAGGGCCTGGTCTGGGGGTAGCCGGCTCATCGCCGACCCAGGCTCCCCGCACGGACCGAGGCGGGAGGCATCGAGGCAGGGTGCTGCCATGGTCGGGGCCGGGAACGTCGGTCGGTAGCGCTACGCGCGCACCAGCAGGTCGCCGACGTCGCAGCCGAGGGCGTCGCAGATCGCTGCCAGTGTGGTGTACCTGATCGCCTTCGCCCGGTCGTTCTTGAGCACCGAGAGATTCACCAGGCTCACCCCGACCTCCTGGGAGAGCTGGGTGAGCGTCATGCCGCGCTCGGCCAGGAGCTCGTCCAGCCGGCAGTGGATCAGTGCCGGTTCGACCTCCCCGGCGCGGCGCGGCGTCATATCAGCCCCTCCGTGTCCTTCTGCATGCGCTCACCGATCTGCAGGATCTGCGCGACGACGGCCAGGCCCAGCCCCCAGCCGAACGAGGCGAGGGTACTCTCGAAGATCACGGTGACGAAGCCTTCGTACGGTCCCTCGCCGGCATCCCCCGCCGTCGACCCCGCCCCGAGGAGGTCGATCACCTCGGCCCGGGTGATGCCGTGCAGGACGTCGCCGATCAGGCCCGCGGCAAGCACGATGATCGCAGTGGCCAGCACCGCGGCGGTGGCCGAACGGACGAAGGGGCGGCCCGTGACGGTGCGCCAGGCGAGCCACGCCACGGACCCGGCCACCCCGATGGTGATCAGCCCGGAGCAGAGTGCGGTGGCCCAGTGCAGCCAGCGCACCAGCGCGGGTGGGTCGGCGAGGGTGAGGGTGACGGACTCGTAGCGCGCGTCGGTCACGGCGGCGAACGGCGTGAGGAACTCCGGTGAGGTGGCGTTGCCGAGTGCGAAGCCGTCGATCTGCAGGCTGGCCGAGGTGCCGATCGTCACCGCTTGGACGATGAGGCCGGCCAACGTTGCGGCGCCGATCAGCGTTGCGCCGACGGCCACGACGATGAGAGCGATCCGGTCCCCACGGCCGATAGTGCGGCGGGCGGTCTCCATAGCAGTTCCTTACCGATAGTCGTTATTAGCGATCGTCGATAAGGTAGCGCGGCTGGCATGCCCTATCGCGGCTCCCGCTCCGCTGCCCGGATGCTCGGCCGGGTCAGCACGAGGAGCGAGTCGGCGCTGGAGACCCTCAGCGACGTGGCGATCGACGCGCTCGGCTTCCAGGCCCCCGCCAAGCAGGTGACGATCGCACTGCCGTCCGGGCGGACGGCGTACCTGGACTATCTGTGGGAGGAGCAGGGGATCGGCGGGGAGGCGGACGGTGACCGCAAGTACCGTGGAGCGCGCACGGCGGAGAGCCTGATCGAGGAGAAGCGGCGCGAGGACGAGCTGCGGGAGCACCTGCGCGCGCTCGTCCGCTGGGACTGGCATGCCGCCTGGCACCGCGCGCCGCTGGCGGACAAGCTCCGTCGCGCCGGCGTCCCGCGGGTTCGCCGGGCACGAATCCTCTGATCGGGGAGCGCGCCGGCCGTGTCGACACAGGTTCCGGGTATCGAGTCCGGTTCCCGCCCGTGTCCGCACCGGGAACCTATGTCCGGGCGGGGAGCCTGGGTCAGGCGCGGTGCTGCGGCGGGACGTACAGGTTCTCCGGCGGGACGACGCGCCCCGTCGGAGTGTCCACGATCGTGAGGCCGCGCTCGTCCCGCACGAGCTGCAGGTCGGAGCCGACCTCCAGGTCCCAGATCCCGATGAGCGCGGGCTCGATCGCGCAGACCCGGTTGAAGTCCGTGATCGTCCAGCTGGAGGGGTCGGAGAGGTACTCGCTGGTGTCGATGTGGCTCATGATGCGCCAGCCGTTGTCGGCGCCGGCCTGGGAGGGCTTGCGCAGCATCCACCGCACCACACCCGCGCCGCTGAGCACGTGGGTGGTGGCGAGGCAGGCGCCCGCCTGCGGGATGAACTGGGGGTACTCGGCCGGCGCCGAGGGTGACCCGGCGGGTGTGTCAGTCATGTCAGGCTCCTTGCCGTGCCTCGTGCTCACGCATCAGGCGGTGGGGGATGGGCCGGTTCTCGGCGGCCTGCTCGATGAGCTCGCGGATCGTGTGCGCCTGCGAGGCGCGCGCGTCGAGGTCGAGGTCGGGGCGTGCGAAGAACGCCTCGTACATGGGCAGCCGGTCCTCGTCGGAGAGGGAGCTCAGGCGCAGCAGCATCGCCAGCGCGGCGCCGTCGCGGCTCTCGACCGCATTGATCGGTGCACCGCCCTCCAGCAGGCGCCGCAGCAACGGCCCCTCGAGTGCCGGATCGTGCGCGCGCTGGCCCAGCAGCACGTGCAGCAGGCTGACGCCCGTGCGGGAGACCACCGCCGGGTCGGCGCCGTCGTCGAGCAGCCGGTTCGCGATGGCGGCCCGCGCACCGGGGTCCTTGTTGGCGAGCGCACCGAAGAGCACCGTCTGCCCGGTGCTCGCGCTGGCGAACGCCGGGGTGGACGCCGGGTCGTAGTCGGCGAGGAACGACTCGAGGGTCGCGCGTTTCGCGCTCAGAATCGGATCGGCCACGTCCCACCTCTCGATCGTGTGCTCACGCTTCGTCTCATCCTTCCACAGCACCTATTCGTCCATGTGCGACTGGTTGCGCCCGGGATCCTCGGCGAAGTAGTTGTCGGGATCGCGGTACTCGGCGAGGAAATCGTCCTTGCTGATCTCGCCGTTGAGGTAGCGGTCCCGCAGTTCGCTGTACTTGGAGTCGGGGCGGTGCCCCATGTCCCAGACGCCGCGCCGATTCTGCCCGGACTCCCAGGTCACCAGGTCCCAGCTGTCGTCGGTGCGCTGGACCCACACCTGGTTCTCACCCGGCGGGTCCAGCGGCCGGCCGTTCTCATCCAGCAGGGCCCCGTTCTGCGCGTCGGCGACCTGGTTGTCGTGAGTGTCCTGCCAGACCGTCTCGACCTGTCCGTCGTCGTACCTGGGGCGGTCGTTGGCGTACGGCAGCCGGTTGCCGTCGGCGTCGTAGCCGTAGGAGCCGGGCGGGCCGGTCTCGGGAAGGTCGGTCTTGCGGACGGTGTCGGCCAGCTCGCCGTCGGCCTGGTTGACGCGGTCGTTGTCGTCGCGGATCTTCTGCGCCTGATCGCGCTGACGATCCCGCAGGGCGCGCTTGATGCGCGTGAAGCCGTCCTCGATCGCCTCGAGGATCTCCTGGGCGTTGCGCGTGAGTGCGGACATGGGGGTCTCCTCAGGACGCGAAGATCGGCAGGCCCATGACCTGCGAGATGAAGGCGTCGACCAGTTCCTCCTGGTCGGCGCCGCAGTCGTCGATGGCCTGGGCCAGGCGCTCCAGCATGTCGTAGCTCGCGTCGAAGGAGGCCGTCTCGCTCCCGGAGGAGGTGATCGGTGCGGCCACCACGGCCTCGGCCAGGCCGGCGGCGGTGTCGGTGAGCGGCTCGATGACCATGGCCACGATCTGGCCGAGGAGCTGGTCCATCGCGATGTCGGTGGCGATGTCCAGCGCCTTCTTGCGGGCGGCGATGATCGCTGCGTTGGCTGCCACGCTCGCGCCGAGGGTCACCACGGCGGTCGCCGCCGCCGCGGCGATCTGTGCCGCGGTGATCGTCAGCTCGGCGATCACCTTCACCTTGAGGGCGAGCACGGCGTCGGCGAAGATGTCGATCCCGTCCGCCACCGTGGGCATCAGGTCGAGCATCTGGTCCATGTTCTGGGTGCGGTTCTCGGTCCACCCCTGGATGTAGGCCGTCGCCGTCTTGGAGGTGAAGGCCTCGGCCAGCTCGACGTTGATGGTGTTGTCCAGGTCGTCGAGCGTGCCCTGCAGGTCATCGCGCAGGCCGCGCATCAGCACGGCAGCCTCCCGGATCGCGTCCTCGTCGAGGTTCGGCCATTCGTAGCCGAGCAGGTCGAGCACGTAGTCCAGCTCGCCGGGCACGGTCATCCCCATGGCGTCCTCCTCGTCTCGCGCTCAAGATAGGGCGCCGGCGAGGTGGACGGAATGGGGAGTCCTCACCACCCGCGGGGGTCCTTCCTAGAAGAAGGTCGTCGTGTACGGCCGGTCGGGCAGGTCCGCCATCGCGGCGAGGCGCCCGACGGCGTCCGCTGCCCCGGCCACGCGCCCGGCCGCCGCGAGCATGGTCACCGGGGCGGTGCCCAGGCACAGGGTGGCGAGGGTCTCCGCCGTCACCGTGACCTCGGCCGTCTCCTGCGTCGGGGTGACGGTGGCGCGCCCGGCGCGGGACTCGATCGCGAACGTCCCCCCGGCGTGACCCTGCGGGTCCTCGACGGACAGCACGAGGCGACCCTCCGCCGTCCACGGGCGGGCCTGGAGCACGCGGACCACGTCGAGCACCCGCAGCCAGATGAACTCGCTCTCGCCGGTGACCTTGAGGGCGTTGATATCGGTCAGGGCCCACGGGAGCGGGTCGAGCGGATCGGCCATGCGCCACACCACCCGGGTGGAGAGGTCGATGTGGGCGAGGAAGTCCCACAGGGCCAGCTGCACCCCGGGCTCGAGGGCGAGCATCTCGCTCACCCGGACGGTGGGCTTGTCCCGGTCCTCGCCGTCGAAGCGGTAGAGGACGAATCCGTCGACCTGCTCGCTTTCGTCCAGGTGGACCGCCGCCCGGAGCTTCTTCGACGGTCCGCCCTCGGTGTAGTCGAAGGCGCCGGTGTGCAGGTCGCGGTAGAAGCCGGGGCGCGCGATCGATCCGCGCCGGCTTCGGTGGAAACGCTCGAACACGCTGCTGAGGTGCGGCCAGGCGTCGCGGGCGTCGACGAACTCCATCCGGCCGGGCAGGTCGCGCGTGCGCAGGCCGAACCGCGGGCCGGTGTCGAGCTCGACGCTGCGTGCGAAGGTCGCGGGGCCGAAGCCCCAGCGCCCGTAGATCGTCGCCTCCGACGCCGTCAGCGCTGCCAGTGCGGCACCGTGAGCTGCGGCGTCCGCGAGGTCCGCCTCCAGCATGGTCCGCACCAGACCCCGACGGCGGTGGGCCGGGCTGGCGCTGACATCGCTGACCATCCGCACGTCGAGCAACTCGTGGCCGGCGTTGAGGGTCTTGTCGAAGCTGACGTAGGTCGCCACCGGTTCCGGACCGGCACCGAAGGCGCCCTCGGGCAGCCAGGCGCCCCGGCACACCGCGGCGTCGGCCCGGGCGGAGGCCAGCCAGTGCTGGATGTGCTCGTTGCCCGGGCGCCCCTCGTGGAAGGCTCGGGCGACGGCGCCGAACCAGGCCTCGCGCCGGGCGACGGCGGCGGGGGAGTCGTCCTGCAGGTCCAGGGTGTCGAAGACGTAGTCCACGGCCATGACTCTATGCGGCGCCGCAACTCCAATATCGCCGGCGGTGCCTACCAGTTCTGGCCGGACCCGTTCCCGCCGCCGGAGGCCTGCTCCGACGCCTCACGCGACTCCTGCGCCTCCTGGTTGCGGCTCTGCAGCTCCTCCTGGCGCGGGTCCAGTGACTCCGTCGGCGACGGGCTCTCCCCGCCGGACTCTCCCTCGCTGGGGGATTCGGACTCGCCGCCGGTGGGGGACTCGGACTCGCCGGACTCGCCGTCGCTGGGCGATTCGGACTCACCCGATTCACCGTCGCTGGGCGATTCGCTCGGGTCGCCTTCCTCGCCTTCCTCGCCCTCCTGCTGCTCCTGCTCCTGTTGCTGCTGGTCCTGCTGGCTCTGCTCCTGCGACTCCTGCTGGCGCTCCTCGGCTTCCTGGGCCTCCTCGCCGCCGCTGCCGCCGGATTCACCGCAGTCGGAGAGCATAGTCTGCGCCTGGTCGTAGTAGTTGCTCGCGGTGGCGAAGTCGGAGGCGATCGAGGCCTCGTCCCCCAGCCCTTCGAGGGCGAGGGAGTAGTTCGTGCGGACCTTGCACTCGTCCTCGCCGCGCGGCTCGTCCTGCGGCGCCTGGGGGACGAGCCCGAGGGCGACCTCCAGCTGGAGGGTCGCGTTGAAGAAGTCACCGCCGGCGTAGATCGCGGTGCCCTGGTTGAAGTGGGCCTTCCACGGCTCCACCACGTTGAACAGCTCCAGGGAGGAGAACCGCTCGGAGGCCGTGACGTAGCCGGCGTTGTCGTAGGCGCTGGTGCCCGCCACGTTGATCAGCGTGGCGCTGAGCAGCTTGATGGCGGCCAGGAGCGCGATCACCACCACCGGTGCCGACCACAGCAGCATCCGCTTGCGGCGGCGTGCGAGCTGTTCGTGGAAGCGGGCGTCGCGAATCTCCTCGGTGGTGCGGAACTCACCGGGCGGAGGAAGCAGGTCCATCGCCATCATCGGCCTCCGTTCCCGGTGCCGACCGGCACCGCTACTACGTCTGCTCGTCCGCCGGTGTGCTCGTCGTCGTCATCGTCGCGAGGGTGCTTGCGACCTGACTTCGGCACCTCCCGGGCCAGGGCCCAGGCCTCCCATGCCAGCAGCAGGGCCAGCAGGATCGCGAACGGCCAGTACACATCCTCGTAGGTGGTCAGGTCGCGGCGCCCGTCCGCAGCGATCTGCTCGACGTCGACGCCCTCCACCAGGGGCTCCACCGAGTCGGGGGTGATGCGGTGGGTGTAGGAGACCCCGAGCTGGTCGGCGACGGTGCGCAGGGTCGTCTCGTCGATCCGGGAGACAGCCGGTTGCCCGGTCTCGTCGGTGATGAAGGGCGCGTCGGTGCCGAAGCCGGTGTCGGAGGAGCCGTCATAGGAGCGCATGGTGCCGCCGTCGGGCGTGCCGTAGCCGAGGACCGCGCCGCCGTCCACGAGCGGCTCCAGCTCGGCGAAGGAGTCGAACCCCTCGCCCGCCTCGGACCCGGACCCGTCGGTGTTCTCGCCGTCGGAGAACAGGAAGACCAGCCGGACGTTCTCCGGGTTGCGCTCGGCGGCCGCGGTCAGCGTCTGCGTCAGCGCCGCCAGCGGCCGGTCGATCGCCGAGCCGGCGGAGAAGTTCGTGATCTCCTGCGAGACCGTGTCCGCCCACGAGCGCACGGCACGCGAGTCCGTCGTCAGCGGCAGCTGGGAGGTCGTCTGGGAGTCGAACGCAAGAATGCTGTAGCGGGCGGCCGGCATCGCCTGGGTGAGGGCGACCATGTCCTGCTGGACCCCGACCAGGCGCGCCTGCTCGCCGTCGTAGTCCTCGGCGGCCATGGATCCGGTGCGGTCCACCACGAAGTACATCTCGACGTTCGTGATCAGCGACTCCTCCAGGGTCCGTGGGATGCTCGGGGTGAGGGCGATCACCAGCGCGGTCGTCACGATCGCGCCGCGGCGCCACCAGTCGCGGCGGCGCTGCCCGTGGGAGGTGCGGATCCTCCACACCGCCAGCGCCAGCAGCGGGGCGAACACCAGCAGCGTCAGCCACAGCGGCCACATCATCCGCAGAGTCATGAGCGCAACCTCCAGGCGGCGAGGAGGTAGAGGGCCAGCAGCCCCATCAGCCACGCGAAGTAGGTCTCGGGCCGATCGGTGATGATCACGTCCGAGTCCGCATCCAGCTCGGCCGCCTGCTGCGCCGAGATCTCGTCCACGATGCCGGCGACGGCGTCCGGGTCGTCACTGGCGTAGAAGAGCCCCCCGTGGGCCTCGACGGCGTCCCGGTACTCCTTCTCCTGTGCTGCCGAGTCGGCCGTCACCGCCCCCGCGTAGAAGCCGTGCAGGGTGATGTCGCGTTCGGCGACCAGGTCGGCCGCCTCCGGCAGGCTGTACAGCGCCTCCCCGAACACCTCGTTGTCGGTGGCGAGGATGATCGAGCGCGACCGTTCCTCGTCCTCCAGGTCGAAGGCGAGCGCACAGGTGGCCAGGCCGTCCCCCACCAGCGAGGAGGCGTCCTGCCCCAGCCCCTCGGTCCCGGCCAGGAACTCCAACAGCCGGTCCAGTGCCTCGGCGTCGTAGGAGAAGTCCTCCAGGGAGTCCACGTCGAAGTCGAGCGCCTCGGCTGCCTCGGTCAGCTGCTCCTCGACCAGGGCGTAGTCGTCGGTGAGCGGGAAGACGGTACGGGAGGTGGAGTTGAAGATCGACAGCGCGATCCGCTCCCCCTGGAAGCTCGGCAGCAGCTCCAGGAACCGCTGCACGATCTCGGTGTCGTACTCGACCATCGAGCCGGACACGTCCAGGCACAGCACGATGTCACGGGTGGCGAGCTCGTCCGAGCGGATCTCCCGGTCGACCGGGCGCGAGACCAGGAAGCCTGCCGCGATCGAGGCCCCGAACAGCACCACCACCAAAGCGCCCAGCAGCACGCGGTACCGGGAGATCCGGGACCGGAACGAGGGCAGCGAGGTCAGATAGCCGGAGTTGGCCACCCACGCCACGCGCTGCCGCTCGAGCTTGGCCGCGCGGGCGAACCAGCCCAGCACCAGCGCCGCCACCACGACCGCCAGCACCACCCAGATCGCCCACGGGTGCATCAGCACGCTCGTCACCACTGGCGCACCACCGCCCTCGCGCTGTCGGTGGCGGCCAGCGCCTCGGCGTCGGAGTCGATCGCGAACGCCGGCTCCTCGTACTCGCTGAGCAGGGCCACGAGCCGGTCGGTGCCCTCCAGCCGGGCGATCTCGCGGACGGTGAGCGAGGAGGTGTCCATGCGCATCCGCCCGTTCGCGAACTCCCGGAGGATGTGGTTGAGGTCCAGGTGCAGGGTGCGCAGGTCGGACTCGCCCTCGCGGTAGCGCGCCTCGGCGGCGTCGACCTGGCCGAGCATCGTCGTGCGCAGGTCGGCGTAGCGGTCGCGCCCGCCCTCGTCCTCCTCGTAGGGGCGCTTGCGCGTGCGGTAGAAGACGAACCAGTACCAGACACCGATGAGGGCCAGCAGCACCAGACCCACGATCCACACCCAGGTCGAGTAGGCGGCCGGGGCGACCGGGTCGTTGATCGGGGCGGCCGCGATGACCCCGCTCACGAGATCGCCGGCCACGATCTCACCGGCGGACACGGCGCTGCCTCCTCAGCAGATCGATCAGGGCGTCGATGAGCGTCTCCTCGCTGTCGGCCGTGACGCCCTCGACGCCCTGGCGGCGCAGCATCGCGGCCACGTCGGCGCGGCGACGTTCGACCGCTGTGCGGGCCTCCTCGGCCAGCGTCCTGTGCGAGCGCATGTACTCGGGGATGTCGAGGGGCTCGTCGACGTCGTCGATGGGCCGGTCCCCGAAGGTGGTGGGCAGTGCGTCGGCCACCTGGATGACCATCACCTCGTGACGGGTGCGCAGGCGCTTCAGCCCGAGTTCGTGCTCGGGGCGCGGGCGGGCCTCGTCGGTGATGAGCACCACCAGCGAGCGCCGGTTGAACCAGGTCAGCACCCGGTCCATGAGCCGGTTGAGGTCGCTCGGCCCGGCGTCGAGGGTGAGCATCGCCTCCGCCCGGCGCAGCAGCATCTCCATGTGCTCGGTGCCCCCGCGGGCGGGGATCTGGACGATGCGCTCGGCATCCCCGGCCACCAGTGCCACGGTGTCCCCGCGCCCGCGGGCCAGGTAGCAGACGATCTCGGCGGCGAAGGTGGCGATCTCGGCCTTGCTGCCGCCGTCGGGGGCGGTGGCGGCCATGTTCCGGCCGGTGTCGACCGCCAGCACCATCGCCAGGTTGGAATCGCGCACGAACCGGCGGATCACCGGCTCCCCGTAGGAGGCACTCGCCTTCCAGTCGATGTCGGAGACGTCATCGCCCATGTGGTACTCGGCCATCTCGTCGAAGTCCTGGCCGTGACCGGAGTAGATCGAACGGTGGCGGCCCTCCAGCAGCCCGGAGGCGCGCCGCACCGTGGGCAGGTCGAGACGGGCTCGGACCTTCGCCAGGCGGGACGTCGAGACCACGCGGGGCTCTCCTTGATCGGTGGGGCGCCGGCCCTCAGGCGGGGCGTCGTGGCGGGTGGATCACGGGCGGGTCAGGGCAGTGCGTCGGCGCGTCATCGGCAGCTCATCGGCAGCTCACGGACTGGGCACGGCGGCGAAGACGGCGTCGATCAGCGACTCCGGTGCCACATTGTTCGCGAGCGCGTCGTAGGTGCGCACGATCCGGTGGCGCAGCACCGAGTGCCGCAGTGCCTTGACGTCGTCGGGGACGACGTAGGTGCGGCCCGCCTGCAGGGCGAGCGCCTGGGCGATGCGCATCAGCGCGATCCCACCACGAGGGCTCGCGCCCACCCGCACGTGCTGGTTGAGGTTCGGCAACGGCCGTGGGCCGCCGCCGCGGGTGGTGTTGATGATCGCCACGATGTACTGCTTGATCGAGGTGTCCACGTACACCTGCTCGACGAGGCCCTGCAGGAACTCCACATCCTGGATGGACACGGGCTGCGCCGTCAGGGGAGCACTCATCCGGCCGGACTGGATCATCTCCAGGATGTCCACCTCCTCGTCCGGAGCGGGATAGGTGAGCACCTCCTTCATCAGGAACCGGTCCATCTGCGCCTCGGGCAGGACGTAGGTGCCCTCCTCCTCGATGGGGTTCTGGGTGGCCATCACCATGAACGGCTTCGGCAACTTGAAGATCTCCCCGCCGATGGAGGTCTGCTTCTCCTGCATCGCCTCCAGCATCGCCGACTGGGTCTTGGCGGAGGAGCGGTTGATCTCGTCCAGCAGTACCATGTTCGCGTGCACGGGGCCGAGCTGGGTGGAGAACTCACCGGTGGCGTAGTTGTAGATCTGGGTGCCGACGATGTCGTTGGGCATCAGGTCCGGCGTGCACTGGATCCGGTGGAAGGTGCCCGAGACCGAGTCCGCGAGGGTCTGCGCTGCCGTCGTCTTCGCCAGTCCCGGCACGGACTCGAGCAGCACGTGCCCGCCGGCGAGCATGCAACTGACCAGGGCGGTGCGCAGGCCGTGCTGGCCCACGATGCGCTGGTCGAAGACCCGCGCCACCTGGGCTAGCCGCTCGCTCGCCCGTTGGACGTCGTCGTAGGAGATCGTCGCCGTCGACGGCGCCAGATGGGGGGCAACGGGACTGGACATGAGCTCCGGCTCTGTGACGAGGAGTGCGGTCGCGGCCGATTATGCCAGCCGTCGCTGACACCGGCCCCGGCCGCCCGCGGGCAGGACTGCCCATCGCCGGAGCGCGCCTGTGCTCGCCTGTGCTCACCCGAGCCCGCCCTGCCAGCCTGGCCAGCCTGCCCGCCCTGCCAGCCTGGCCGGCCTGCCCGCCCTGCCAGCCTGGCCGGCCCTGCCCGCCCGGACGCCGCGTAGGCTGCCGGTGTGCCTCCGCCTCCCGTGCGCCACGTGGGTTGGGCCGTCTGGGCCCTCGCCCCGACGGCGATGCTCGCCGCGCTCCTGGGCCTGACCTTCTCCGGGGCGGCCGGCCCGACCGAGCTGGCCGACGCCGGCCCGCTGGTGCGGTGGGCCCGGCCGGTGGTCACCGTGCTGTGGCAGCTCGGGGCCTCGGTCACCCTCGGTGGCCTGGTGCTGCTGCTGTTCGTGCTCAGCCCGCCGCCTGATCACGCCAGGGCGCAGGCGGGCCCACGGGCGGGGCGCCAGCACGAGCGGACCGGGCGCGAGCGCGGCGCCGGGCAGGCCTGGCCGGTCGCCGCGCGCGCGGTGATGATCGCCGGCCCGGTGTGGGCCTCCTGCATGGTGATCGATCTGGTCCTCGGTTATGCGACCGTCGCCGGGCGCCCGATCGGCGGTGCCGGGTTCGGTGACGAGCTCGCCTTCTACCTCACCGAGATCTCCACCGGCCGGGCGGCCCTGGTCGCCGCCGTGCTCGCGGTAGTCGCCTCGATCGCCTGCGTGGCCGTGGCCGGCTACGGGAGCGCCGTGATCGCGGCCGTCCTCGCCATCGCCGTGCTGATCCCCCTCGCCACCTCCGGGCACGCCTCCGGCAGCGCCTACCACGAGCTGGGCATGTCCGGGCTGTTCGGCCACCTGCTCTTCGCCGCCGTCTGGGTGGGCGGACTGGTGGTGCTGTGCGTGACAGCCTCGAGGCTCGGCCGGGACCTGTCCGCCGCCGCCACCCGCTACTCGGCCGTCGCCCTGTGGTGTTTCGTCGGCGTCGGCGTCTCCGGTGCCGCCAACGCGTGGCTGCGGCTCGGAGGCTGGGAGGGGTTCCTCGGCAACTACGGCGCGCTGCTCGCCGTCAAGATCCTGATCTTCTGCGGCCTCGGGGCCATCGGGCTGGTGCACCGGGTGCGCACCATCCGCACCCTGGCACCGCGGCCCGACGGCGGAGCGCCCGGGGCGTTCTGGCGCCTCGCCGCGGTGGAGATCCTGGTGATGGGCGCCGTCATGGGCGTGGCAGTAGCCCTGGCCGACACCGGGCCGCCCGTGCCGCAGGAGGCGCAGGAGAACCTCAGCCCGGCCGAGGAGCTCTCCCAGCAGCCGGTGCCGCCGGAGCCGACGTTCGAGCGATGGTTCACCCAGGGGGTGCCGGACCTGCTGTACGCCTACCTCGCCGCGGTGATGGCCATCGTCTACATCACCTGGGTGTTGCGGCTACGGCGCCGCGGTGACCGCTGGCCGCTCGGGCGCACCGTGGTCTGGCTGGTGGGCGTGGCCGGTTTCGCCTGGATCACCTGCGGCGGGCCGGCGGTCTACGGGCGCATCCTGTTCAGCGCGCACATGCTCCAGCACATGACGCTGGTGATGGTGCTGCCGATCCTGTTCGTGCTCGGGGCGCCGGTCACCCTGGCGGTCCGGGCCCTGCCCGCCCGCACCGACGGCAGCCGCGGCCCGCGCGAGTGGCTGCTCGCGATCGTCCACTCCCGCTGGGCGCGACTGGCCTCCCACCCGGTGATCGCGGCCCTGAACTTCGCCGGCTCGATGATCCTGTTCTACTTCACGCCGCTGTTCGAGGGGGCACTGACCACCCACATCGGCCACATTCTCATGGTGCTGCACTTCAGCCTCGCCGGGTACGTCTTCGTCAACGTGCTCATCGGGATCGACCCGGGTCCCAGGCGCCCGATCTACCCGCTCCGGCTGGTGGTGCTGTTCGCCACCATGGCCTTCCACGCCTTCTTCGGCATCGCGATCATCTCGATGGACACCCTGCTGGCGGCCGACTACTTCGGCGCCCTCGGGTTGCC
Source organism: Ruania suaedae (assembly GCF_021049265.1). Taxonomy (NCBI): domain Bacteria; kingdom Bacillati; phylum Actinomycetota; class Actinomycetes; order Micrococcales; family Ruaniaceae; genus Ruania; species Ruania suaedae. Next base: position 3,290,954 of record NZ_CP088018.1, on the reverse strand, counting down.
CTGGGGCGTGGACGCCCTCGCCGACCAGGAGACCGGCGGCGAGATCACCTGGGGGATCGGCGAGGTGCCCTCACTGGCGCTCGCGATCGGCGTCGCCGTGCAGTGGGCCCGCAGCGACACCCGCGAGGCGAAGCGGGTGGATCGCAAGGCGGACCGCGACGAGGACGCCGAGCTCGAGGCCTACAACGACATGATGGCGAAGATGGCCAGGGACTCCCGGCCCGGCTGACCGGTCAGCGGTTCCGGCGCGGCAGCACCCATCCCGGGCGCGGGAAGTGGCAGGTGTAGCCGTTCGGGTAGCGCTGCAGATAGTCCTGGTGCTCGGGCTCGGCCTCCCAGAACGGGCCGGCCGGTTCGATCGTGGTCACCGCCGGTCCCGGCCACAGCCCGGAGGCGTCGACATCGGCGATCGTCTCGAGCGCCGTCTGCTCCTGCTCGGGGGTGAGCGGGAAGATCGCCGACCGGTAGCTGGAGCCGATGTCGTTGCCCTGCCGGTTCAGCGTGCTCGGGTCGTGGATCTGGAAGAAGAACGCCAGCACATCCCGGTAGCTGGTCTGCTCCGGGTCGAAGACGATCTCGACCGCCTCGGCGTGCCCGGGGTGGTTGCGGTAGGTGGCGTGGTCGTTGGTGCCGCCGGTGTAGCCGACCCGGGTGCCTAGCACGCCGGGCTGGGCGCGGATCAGGTCCTCCATGCCCCAGAAACAGCCGCCCGCCAGCACGGCGGTCTCGGCGCCCGGGGTCTGGGTGATCGTGCCGGTCTCAGTCATGGTGCCTCCTGCATCGGGGTTCTCCCACGCTCAACTCCCGCGGCACCTGCGATGTTCCGCGGACAAGGGAATCCACTTCTGTCGATCGAATCCGGTTTCTGCTCGGCAGAGGCGGATTCGAAAGACGGACGTGGATTCCCACGCGGCGGTTCCTCAGCCGAGGGTCACCACTCCGCGGAGGGTGCGCAGCTCCGCCCGGATCCGCAGCCGCTGACCCGCTCCGACCTGCACCAGTCCGACGGAATCCACGGCGGTCAGCGCAGCCCGGACCGTCTCCGGCTCGGGATGTTCCAGGTGCAGCGCCGTCAGCTCCACCGAGGGCAGGTCGACCGAGGGGTGCGGGGTCTGGCCCCAGTCGATGAGGAACGGGATCGCGCCGCCCAGACCGCCCTCGGGCGGGGTCAGCTGCCAGGCCAGCAGCTCGCCGTCGGCGGTGCGCCGGCTCATCGGTGCCACCACCCCGGGGTCGTACCCGTCCGCTCGGGCCGAGGTCACCAGCGCCTCGATGTCGCGCCCGCTCCCGCCGAGGTTCACGGCCCACCCCACCATCGTGGGGGCGCTGACCTCGTCCACCCGCAGCGGGCGGGGCCGGTCGGGCTCGCCCTGCTCCGGATCGGGACCCAGCAGCTCGAGATAGCGGCCCTCACCCAGCCCCAGCAGGGCATTGGCGGTGCCGCGGCCCTCGTGCCGGCCGCCGTCGACCGGTGCGACCCTGGTCAGCTCGGTGACCTGTGCCACCAGGGCCTGCAGGTCGGGGCCGGCGTAGACGAGGTGATCGATCGCAGTCATGGGCGCCACCCTACGACTGCGCTGACCGGCGGGACACGGATGCGTGGACTGCGGCGCGATGGTGCCGCAGACCGGCGCAGCCGTGTCTCTCCCGTCACGGGCCGCCGGATCTGACGCGCCGCGCCGGCCGTGAGAAGGTGAAGCCGGACACCGCGCAGCGCCTTCCGGTCCGCGCAGCGCCACCGGAACGAGGAGGAACACCGATGCCCGAGGCGACCACCGCCGGTACCACCATGCGCGCGGCGCTGATCGTCGAGCGCGGCGGACCCGAGGGGCGGGTCGTCGGCGAGCACCCGGTCCCCGAGGTCGGCCCAGCCGATGTACTCGTCCGGGTGCGGGCCTGCTCGCTGAACCACCTCGACGTCTTCGTGCGCAAGGGCGTGGCCGGCCAGCATCTGCCGCTGCCGCACATCTCCGGCGGTGACATCGCCGGGGAGATCGCGGCGCTCGGTTCCGAGGTCACCGACCTCGAGGTCGGCCAGCGCATCCTCATCGACCCGCTGGTCGACGGTAAGGCGCTCGGTGAGGACATGCAGGGCGGGCTGGCCGAGTACGCCGCCGTCCCGGCCACCAACATCATCCCCCTGCCCGACGGCGTGGATTACGTGCGCGCCGCTTCCCTGCCCATTGCCTACGGCACCGCCCGCCGCCAGCTGATCACTCGCGGCGGGCTGCAGGCCGGTGAGACCGTCGCGATCCTCGGCGCCGCCGGCGGGCTCGGTACCGGCGCCGTGCTCATCGCCAAGGCCGTCGGAGCCACCGTGATCGCCTGCGCCAGCTCGGCCGAGAAGCGTGACCGGCTCACCGAGCTCGGCGCCGATGTCGTCATCGACTCCAGCGCCGAGGACTGGGGCGCCCAGATCTGGAAGGCCACCGGCAAGCAGGGCGTGGACCTGATGGTCGACAACACCGGCGCCGCCACCTGGCAGTCCTCCATCCGCGCCACCAAGGTCGGCGGGCGGGTGGTCACCTGCGGTGCCACCAGCGGTTACGAGGTCACCCAGTTCCAGCCCTACGTGTGGGTGCGCGAGCTCGACATCCGCGGCAGCAACGGCTGGCGCCGGGAGGACCTCGAGGCACTGCTGGCGATGGTGGCCTCCGGTGACCTCGAGCCGGTCATCGACCGTACCTTCGGCCTGGACCAGATCCGCGAGGCCGAGCAGCTGCTGGAGGACCGGGCCGTGATCGGCAAGGTCGTGATCACCCTGTGACGCAGGGCGAGACGCCGGTCGGCGATACCCACCTCGCCGACAATCTCGCCGTCGCCCTCCTCGCCGGTGCCGCCGACCACCCGGGCCGGCCCGCGATCCTGCAGGGTTCGCAGACGATCACCTACGGCGATCTCACGACGGCGGTCCGCACCACCGCGGCGGCCCTGCGCGGCCTCGGGGCCGGCCCGGGCGACCGGGTGGCGCTGCTGTTCGGCAACGACCACCGGTTCGTCGAGGCCCTGCTCGCCACCGTCTGGATCGGTGCGGTGGCCGTGCCGCTGAACACCCGCGCCGGGCGCGCCTCGCTCGAGCACGTGATGGCCGACGCCGAGCCACGCGTGCTGCTCACGCACGATCCGCTGGCCGAGCGCGCCGCCGAGCTCGCGGCCCCCGCCGAGGTGCCCGTGCTGCTGGCGGCCGACGGCGGCTGGCGAGGAGCTGACGGGACGCAGGCTGCGCCGTCGGGGGCCGGCGGACCCGAGCCCGTGCGGCCCGGCGACATCTGCCTGCAGCCCTACACCTCCGGATCCACCGGCAATCCGAAGGGGTGCCTGCTCACCCACGCCGGCCAGATCTGGAACGCGAGCACGGTGGCGCGGGTGTGGGAGCTCGCCGGCGACGACCGCGGCCTGATCACCGCCCCGCTCTACCACAAGAACGCGATGATCTGCGTGGTCAAGCCGCTGCTGCTGGTGGGCGGCACCATCGTGATCGGCCGCCGGCCCGACCCCGCCGGCATCCCCGCCGAGGTGGCCGAGCACCGCTGCACCTACACCACCGGGGTGCCGGCCACCTACGAGATGCTGCTCGCCAGCGACCAGCACACCGAGCACGACCTGTCCTCGCTGCGGTTCGTGATCTGCGGCTCGGCCCCGCTCTCGGACGCGCTCGGGCAGCGATTCGCCGCCGGGCTCGGGGTGCCGGTGATCGAGGCCTACGGGCTCACCGAGGGCGGCCCGCAGGTGCTGATGAACCCGCGCACCGAGAACCCTCGCTACGGCCGGGCCGGACTGCCGCTGCCTGGCTGCGAGGTGCGCGTGCTCGACCCCGATCTCCCGACGGCGCAACTCGCCCAGGCGACCGACCTGCCCGTGGGTCAGGTGGGGGAGCTGTGGGTGCGCAACCCCGGCGTGACCGCCGGCTACCACCGGCTGCCGGAGGTGACGGCGCAGCGGATGACCGACGGGTGGCTGCGCACGGGCGACCTCGCCGCGGCAGATGCCGACGGCTACCTGCGGGTGCTGGGCCGCGCGGACGACATGATGAACGTGGGCGGGGAGAACGTGTACCCGCTGGAGGTGGAGAAGTTGCTGCGCACCATGCCCGGGGTGGGGCAGGCCGCCGTCGTACCGATCCCGCACGCGCGCAAGGGCCAGGTGCCGGCGGCGTTCGTCGTGGCCGGGGGCTTGAGCGAGGACGAGGTGAAGCAGTACGCACTCACCCACGGCGCGGCGCACGCGCATCCGCGGCGGGTGTGGTTCGTCGAGGAGCTGCCGCTGGGCGGGACCGGGAAGATCGACTACGCCCGGTTGACCCGGCTGGCACGCGAACGGATCGAGACCGAGGAGACGACGTGAGTGAGACGACCCTGGTGGACAGCGCGACCGTGGAGCGGCTGCTCACCACCCCCGCCTACCACCGCTGGCTGGGCCTGGAGCTCGTGCGCGCCGCACCCGGGGAGGTGGAGATCGCCCTGCAGTGCCGTGGCGAGCTGACCGCGGACGTCGACGGCAGTTACGTGCACGGCGGCATCCTCGCCACGCTGCTCGATGTGGCGGGCGACTTCGCGCTGGTGACCGAGCTGGGCGTGGGGCTGCCGACGATCGACCTGCGGGTGGACTACCTGCGCCCGGCCCGGCCCACCGACCGGTTGCTGGCGGTGGGCACCGTGGTGCGGAAGGGGCGCTCGCTCGGCGTGGCCGACGCCGTGGTCACCAATGGTGACGGCAAGAAGCTCGCCGTCGCGCGGGGGCTGTACAGCACGGCGGTCGCCTCCGCCTGAGGTCGCTGCCCCGCCCACAGGCGATTCCAATGTGGGTCAGCGACCGATCAGGTCGGCGCCCCCGTCCACGGGTAGGACGGCGCCGGTGATCCAGGCGGCGTCCTCGGAGAGCAGGAAGGCGACGGCGGCCGCGACGTCCTCCGGCCGGCCCACCCGGCCGAGGGGGTACTCCGCCCCGCGGGTCGCGATCAGGGTCTCGTAGGCGCCGCGGTCCAGTCCGCCGCTGACCCAGATGCCGGTGTCCACCAGCGAGGGGCGCACCACGTTCACCCGCAGCGGCGCCAGCTCGAGCGCCAGCGCCCGGGAGAAGGACTCCACCCCGCCCTTGGCGGCGGCGTAGGCGCTCACCGAGGCCTGCGGGTTGACCGCGATCGAGGAGCTCAGCGTGACGATCGCGCCCTGGGCCTCGCGCAGGGCGGGCGTGAAGGCCCGGCACGCGTTCATGGTCCCGAGCAGGTTGACGGCGATCTGCCGCTCCGCCTGCTCCGGACCCGTTCCCTCCAGCGTGCCCCGGGTGACGGTTCCCGCGCAGGTGACGAGGGCGTCCACCTGGCCCTCCTCGGCCACCACCCGCGCGGCGACGTCGGCCATGGCACCGGCCTCGGCCACATCCACCTCGTGCTGGACCTCCGGCACCCAGCCTGCGCCGTCGGCGGCCTGGCGTGCCAGGCTCACGATCCGGTAGCCGGAGCTGTGCAGCCGCTCGCCGACGGCCCGGCCGATCCCGGCCGAGCCGCCGGTGATGACGGCGACGCGCTGACTCATCAGACCTTCGCGGGGTCGGTCTCGAAGAGATCGAAGTGGCGATCCACGTGCTCCTTCGACGGCGGCCGCGTGAGCAGGCTGCCACCGATCAGCACGATCACGCCCACGATGGCGGCCGGGATCGCCGGGTGCCACCCGCCGAGGGAGATCGGCAGCCACCCCTGGTTCAGGCTGAGGAAGATCAGCTCCGAGAGGAGCATCGAGAGCACGGCCGCCGGGGCGGTGGCGCGGCGCCAGTACAGGCCCGCCAGCAGCGTCGGGAAGATGAGGAAGACCGCCGGCCAGGTGATGGAGACGATGATCCCGATGATGCTGCTGGGCCCGAAGAAGGCGACCAGCAGACCGCCGGCCACCAGGATCGGCAGCAGGATCCGCGCCGTCGTGGTCAGGGCCTTGTTCTCCCGCTCGGGGCTCAGTGCGGTCCCGCGCCGCCTGGCGGCGATCGGGTTGACGTACTCCTTCGCCACGATCGAGCTCAGCGTCAGCACGATCGAGTTCGCGGTGGAGCCCGTGGCGGCGATGATGGCCAGGATCGCCACCAGCAGCAGCCACTGCGGGAGGACCTCCATGATCATCGCCGGGTAGATCGCCTCGGGCGCCGGGTCGCCGGGCCGGGTGACCACGCCGACCATCGCGATGTAGAACAGGCAGAAGTAGATGATCGCGGTGCCCACCGGCAGCGAGATCGCCATGAACTTCAGGGTGGAGTGGCTCCGGGCGGCCATCCACCGCTGCTGCAGCTGCGGCATCGTGAAGTGCGCCGCCGCGAAGATGACCAGCACCGAGATCAGGTACGGCAGCCCGAACAGTCCGTCGGCGCCAGGGTTGGACAGCAGGGCGCCCTGGCCCTGGTCCTCGACCATGTCGAGCAGATTGCCCAGGCCGTCGGTGTGGGTGGCGACGAGGATGATCGCCGCGATCGCGAGCAGCACGTACATCATCCCGCCCTGGATCACGTCGGTCCACACCACCGAGCGGAACCCGCCGCTCATCACGTACAGCGTGACGACCACGGCCAGGAAGACCGCCCCCGCCCAGTAGGGGATCCCACCGCTGGTCACCGCCTCCAGGGTCAGGCCGCTGCCGCGGAACTGGGCGCCCATGTAGGGCACGAGCGCGGCGATCATGATCAGCCCGGCCACCAGGCCGACCGAGCGGGAGCGGTACCTGTCGGTGAGGTACTCGGTGACGTTGACGATGCCGTACTTGCGGGCCACCACCCAGATGCGGGTGCCGGCGAAGTACAGGATCGGCCCGACGGCGGCCGTGGTGGCCACCTGGATCCAGGCGCCGATGCCGCTGGTGTAGAACTGGCCGGTGATGCCGAAGTAGCTGAAGGCGCTGAACAGCGTGGCGGTGACGGTGAAGAACGCCGGGATGTTGCTCAACTTGCGGCTGCCGAGCACGAAGTCCTCGAGGGTGTTCTGCGTGCCGCGGTGGCCGAGATAGCCCAGGAAGACCAGCAGGCCGGCGAAGACCCCGAGGGCGATCCACATGGTGGTGGCGGACATCAGCGCTCCTCCTTCGCCTCGGTCGGAGCGGCCTGGGTCTGGGTGGCCTGGCTCGGAGCGGCCAGTGCCTCGGCGCGGCGCGCGACGGCGGCGTAGGGGTCCCACCGGTAGACGATCCAGGCGACGTAGCCGACGAACAGCGCGGTCCACAGGATCCAGAAGAACAGCGGCGCCGGGATCACCCCGCCGATGATCGGGGTCTCGGTGTGCTGTGGCCAGGGATAGACCATGAGGGCTGCGAGCAGGACCCCCAGGACGATCGCGACCACCCCGGGTGCCCGGGAGCGTGGCGTCTGCGACATGGATCAGCTTCCTTCCGCGGCGAGCGCCGCCTCTGCAGGAATCGTCCGGCCGGTCAGGGGCGTGGCTGCGCAGCTGGCGGTCGGGTTGGTCGCCGATCACTGTACGCGCGTGCCGCAGGCTCGGACATGGGCGAACCGGCCGGCGACCACATGGCGGGATTCACCCCGTCGTCCCGCCCGGGTCAGTTACCCGCTGGCCGCGATCAGCTCCCGTACGCCCCGCAGCCACACGGCCTCTTCCTGCACCTGGGAGGGGTACTCGGCGTGGCCGGCGCTGAGCACCTGCAGGCGCGCGTCAGCGCCGGTGGCCGCCCGCGCCGCGTTGTGCACCGCGAACTGCCCGGCCGGGGGGACCGCCGGGTCCCACAGCGCGCACGCCATCAGGGTGGGGATCCGCAGCCGCAGCGCGGCGGTGGCGGCGTCGAAGTAGCGCAGCACCTCCCGGGCCCGCGGATGAGTGCTCACGTACTCGGTGACCAGCGCCCCGCTGCCGGTGCAACGCTGCGCCATCCGCAGGTCGTACTGCCCGAAGCTGGGCACCTGCAGAGCAGCCGCGACGAACCGCCGGTCCCAGGGGAGGGCGAGGGCACCCTGGCCCCCGCCGAAGCTGCCGCCGACGAACACCAGCGGCACCTCGGACTCGAGCACTTGATGCAACGCCGTGGCGGCGGACCACACGTCCGCCGCGCAGCCGCGCAGCACATAGGTCTCGATCGACTCGATCCCCTCGAGGACGTGCCCGTGCTCGGGGCGGAGCACCTGCGGCATCAGGCTCATCGTCGGCAACCCACGGGCCACCGGGAACACCGCTGCGGCATCGGCGGGCAGTGCGGCCAGGTCGGGCTCGGAGCGTCCGCCGTATCCGTGACTGATGACCACGCCCACGCGTGCCGGCCGGTGTGGCAGCGCCACCCAGCCCCCCAGCCGGAGGCCGTCGAGGGTGGTCAGGTCGAGGTGGTGCACATCGTGATGGCGGGCCGTCATCGGGTCCGGTGTCATCCACGGTTGCGGGTCCACGCGCCGACCCTGGGCGTAGAGCCGGCGCCAGTACGCGTCGAAGCCCGCGGGCTCGGCCGGCGGGCGCACCGCCAGCAGTGCCTCGAGGTCGTAGCCGTGGGTGGCATCGAACGGGGCGTCCGGGAACCAGGTGCGGAAGGGCGGCACAGTCAACTGGTGCTCCTTGGTCGATGACTGCGCGCCACCCTACTGAACCTGTGCCGCACCGCCGGCTGCGGGCGGGAATCGTCTCGCCACTGTCGCCCCCGGCGTGGTACGAACGTCCCGTGAGCACCCACGACACCGCCGACTCCGAGGCGAACCCTCCGGCCACCCCGTTCCACGACCTCGACTCCTATGTCGCGCTGCCGCGCGTGAGCTCACTGACGCTCTCACCGGACGGCAGCTCCCTCGTCGTGGGCGTCTCCTCGCTCAACGCCGACGCCACCACGTACCTGACGTCCCTGTGGGAGGTCGACCCCTCGGGCGGCCACGCCGCGCGACGCCTGACCCGTGGCCTCACCGGGGAAGGGGGAGCGGCATTCACCGCGGACGGCGACCTGCTGTTCGTGGCCAAGCGGCCCACTGAGGAGACCGGGGACGACAAGGCCAAGCCCGCGCTGTGGCTGCTGCCGGCGGCCGGCGGCGAGGCCCGGCAGGTGGCGACCCGGCCGGGTGGCATCTCCGGGGTGCACGCGGCCCGCTCCGCCGATGCCGTGGTGGTCACGGCCGATGCGATGCCCTCGGCGGCCGACGAGGAGTCCGAGCAGGCCATCTGGGATGCGCGCTCCGAGCAGAAGGTCGCGGCCATCCTGCACCGCGACTACCCGGTGCGGTTCTGGGACCACGACCTCGGGCCGGCCGCACCCCGCTACTTCACCGCCGAGCTCGGCGGCGCCGATGACGAGGCCGAGCTGCGCGACCTGACCCCGGACGCCGGCAAGCACCTCATCGAGGCGGGCGCCGATCTGGCCGCCGACGGCTCCGCCGTCGTGAGCTCCTGGAGCGTGCCGACCGGCCGGGGTGCCCTGCGCTCGCAGCTGGTGCGCATCGATGTCGCCACGGGTGAGCGGTCGGTGCTCGTGGACGATCTCGAGGCCGACCTCGACGGCCCCCGGATCAGTCCCGACGGCCGACTCGTCGCCTATCTGCGCGAGAGCATCACCACCCCGGAGCAGGCGCCGGAGGTGACCCTGTGGGTGTGCGGGATCGACGGGTCGTCGCCGCGCCGCCTCGCCGCGGACTGGGACCGCTGGCCCGGGCAGCCGGTATGGCTGCCGGACTCCTCCGGGCTGCTGATGGCCACCGACGACGACGGCCGCTCGCCCGTCTTCCACCTCACCCTGGCGGGGGGCCTGACCCGTCTGACCGACGACGACGCCGCCTACACCGGGGTGGTGGCCGCACCGGACGGTTCGGCCGCCTATGCGTTGCGTTCCTCCTACGAGTTCCCGTCCGAGGTGGTGCGGATCGATCTGACGGGGGAGGCGGCGCAGCGGGTCCAGCCGCTGCGTGGACCGGTGCCGCGGCCGGTGCTTCCGGGGACGCTGCGCGAGGTAGAGACCGAGGCCGAGGACGGCACGCGAGTGCGCTCCTGGCTGGCACTGCCGGAGGGGGCGAGTGCGGACGAGCCCGCTCCGCTGTTGCTGTGGATCCACGGCGGGCCGCTCGGCTCCTGGAACGCGTGGAGTTGGCGCTGGTGCCCGTGGATCCTGGTGGCGCAGGGGTATGCGGTGCTGCTGCCCGATCCGGCACTGAGCACCGGGTACGGGCAGGACTTCATCCAGCGCGGCTGGGGCGCGTGGGGGCAGGCCCCGTTCACCGACCTGATGGCCGCCACCGATGCCGCGGTGGAGCTGCCGGAGATCGACGGGACCCGCACGGCCGCGATGGGCGGCTCCTTCGGTGGCTACATGGCCAACTGGGTGGCCGGCCACACCGACCGGTTCGACGCGATCGTCACCCACGCCAGCCTGTGGGGCCTGGACGCCTTCGGAGGCACCACCGACGCCGCGTTCTATTGGACCCGGGAGATGACCCCGGAGATGGCCGAGCGCAACTCCCCGCACCGGGCGGTGGCCGACATCCGCACCCCGGTCCTGGTCATCCACGGGGACAAGGACTACCGGGTGCCGATCGGTGAGGGGCTGCGGCTCTGGTACGACCTGCTCAGCTCCTCCGGGCTGCCGGCCGCTGAGGACGGCTCCACGGTGCACCGGTTCCTGTACTTCCCGGACGAGAACCACTGGGTCCTCACCCCGCAGCACGCGAAGGTCTGGTACCAGGTGGTCGCCGGATTCCTGGCCCAGCATGTGCGCGGGGAGGGCGAGCCCCAGGTGCCCGAGGTCCTGGGGTAGTCGACATCGCCGCTGGTCGGCGGGTGGGTCAGTCGGCGACCGGGGCCCCTCAACGGGCCAGGTAGACCGTGTTGGCCGACTCCCCGCCCGTGAGCGGGTTGGCGAAGGTGACCACCTCGGCCGAGGTCCGGTCGAATACCTGCCTCAGCACGTCCTCGAACCCGGCGTCGGGCGGGTCGTCCGACCACAGGGCGAACACGCCGTCCGGGGCGAGGTGGCGGCGCATCGAGCGCAGGCCGGCCGGGGTGTAGAAGGCGGCATGGCTGGGGTGCAGCACGTGCCCGGGCGTGTGGTCCACATCGAGCAGGATCGCGTCGTAGGTGGTCTCAGGTTCGGCTGCGACGAGCTGGAAGAAGTCACGCAGCACCAGGTGGCAGCGAGGGTCCTCGGCCAGCCCGGCGGTCTCGGGCAGCAGACCGCGGCGATGCCAGTCCAGGACCGGCTCGGCCACGTCCATCACTGTCAGCTCCGCCACCCGCGGGTCGGCCAGCGCCGTGTGCGCGGTGTAGCCGAGCCCGAGCCCACCCACCAGCACCCGGGCATCGCCGCGGTCGAGCAGGTCCAGGCCGAGCGTGGCCAGCGCCCGCTCGGCCACCGTGAACAGGCTCGACATCAGGTACTCCTCGCCGAGCCGCACCTCGTAGACGTCGGTCTGCGCGGTCAGGTCGTAACGCCGCCGCAGGCTGATCTCACCGACGGGGGTCTGCTGGAAGTCGAGCTCTTCGAAGCGGGCGGCCATTCGGCAGTCCTACCACGGGGTCAGCCGAGATCATCGAAGGCGACGTCGGTGCCGGTCACCCGGACGAGCACGTCGCTGCCGGTGGTCTCCACCGACTCCAGGGCCAGCGCCTCCGGGAGGGCATCGAGCGGGACGTCGATCCCCGCCAGATCGCCGAGCAGGTCGCCCGGGACCGCACCGGCATCGACCTCTAGGCCGCCGAGGGTGAAGGTGTCGGGTTCCAGGCGCAGCTCCCCGGACTCCACCACGGGCGTCAGTGTCGCCTCGAGCGGGACCCCCAGGACCGTCGCCGTGGCCAGCAGTGCGCCGTCGGCGACGTCGATCGTGACGCCGTCGGGTACCCGGCCGCTCTGTTGCACCAGGGTCTGGACCGTCCCGGGAGGCAGGGTGGCCGTCATGGTCAGGTCGGTCACGGTGCGCGGCGCCTCGATCCCGACCCCGGCGGCCGTGACCGTCACATCGGTGAACTCGGTACCTTCGTACTGGATGAAGTCCGCGGTCAGGCGGACGGTCTCCAGCGATCCGGTGATCATCTGCGGCAGGAAGAGCGCGCCCTCGATGGAGGCGTCGAGCCCGTCCGCGTCCGGGAAGGCGGTGGCCGCCTCGGTCTCGATCCGCTCCTCGGCCTGGCCGGCGGCCCAGCGGTCCAGCGCGTAGGCACCGCCGACGAGCACCACCAGGAGGAGGAGGGTGCCGATCGCTGCCTTGCCCGAGCGTGACATGGGCGCCACGATATCCGGCCCACCGGGTGCAGCCGTGCGAAAAACCGTGGCGTACCGGTCCGGCCGCTGCCTACTGTCGCAGCCATGGGTTGCTACATGGTGATGGTGCGTCGTGTCCGCCGAGCGCGGGCAGCGACGCTGGGGCTCGCACCGGCTGACGGGCTCCTGGGCTGAACGCATCGTCCGCGGCGCCGGTCTGCGGGAGAGCGACCTGGTGCTCGATCTCGGCGTCGGATCGGGCGCGCTGACCCGGCAGCTCGCGGCGGTGGCCAGGCGGGTGATCGCCGTCGAGCTGCATCCCGGACGCGCCCAGGGCCTGACGGCGGCACTCGGTTCGGCCGAGGCCGTCGCGGTGGTGCAGGCGGACCTGCTGGAGGTGCCGCTGCCGCGGCGGCCGTTCCGGGTGGTGGCGAATCCGCCCTATGCGATCGGTGCCGCGCTGGTGCGCCGCCTCACCGGCCCCCGCTCCTCGCTCGTGCGCGCCGATCTGGTGCTGCCACGGTGGATGGTGCGCCGCTTCGCCGCCGCACCCCCGCGCGGGTTCACCGCCGAGGTGGGGCCGCACGTACCGGCCGCGGCGTTCGTGCCCCCGCCGCGCAGCGATTCGGCGGTGCTGGTGCTGCGCCGGGTTCGGAACCGACGGTGGTAGCACCGTCGGCGCCTGAAAATCCCGCTACGCGGGCGCCATGACGCCCGCGTACGCTGCCTCGGTGACCGATCCTTCCCCTCGTCTGCCCCGTGTCCGCGCCTCCGAGCTGGTCGGCCGTGGCTGGCTGAACACCGGCGGCCGCGACCTCTCCCTCGCCGACCTGCGCGGGAAGATCGTGCTGCTCGACTTCTGGACGTTCTGCTGCATCAACTGCCTGCACGTGCTCGACGAGCTGCGCGAGCTGGAGGAGCGGTTCGCCGACGAGCTCGTGATCGTCGGGGTGCACTCGCCGAAGTTCACCCACGAGGCCGACCCGGAGGCGCTCGCCGCCGCGGTGGAGCGCTATGGCGTGGCCCACCCGGTGCTCGACGACGCCGAGATGATCACCTGGACGGCGTACACCGCCCGCGCCTGGCCCACGCTCGTGGTGATCGACCCCGAGGGGTATGTGGTGACCCAGCTCGCCGGGGAGGGTCACGCGCCGGGCCTGGCGGCCCTGATCTCCGAGCTGATCCGCGATCACGAGGCGAAGGGCACCCTGCACCGGGGTGAGGGGCCGTACGTGCCGCCGGAGCCGCCGTCGACCACGCTGCGCTTCCCGGCCAAGGCGATCGAGCTGACGAACGGCCACCTGTTCGTGGCCGACGCCGGCCACCACAGCCTCGCCGAGCTGGCCCCTGACGGCGAGACCCTGGTGCGCCGGATCGGCTCCGGTGAGCGTGGCGCCGCCGACGGCGGGCCGGAGGAGGCCTCGTTCAACGAGCCGAATGGCCTGTGCCTGGTGCCGCCGGAGCTGGAGCTCGGCTACGACGTGCTGGTCGCCGACACCGTCAACCACCTGCTGCGCGGGGTGCGCCTGGACGACGGGTCGGTGCGCACCGTGGCCGGTTCCGGCCGGCCCTACCGGGTGGGGGCGCCGGACAACCAGGACCCGGAGGCGCCCGGGCCGCTCGGCCAGAACCTCTCCTCCCCGTGGGATGTGGCGTGGGTTCCGCGGATGGGTGGGTTCCTCGTGGCGATGGCCGGTACCCACACCCTCTGGGAGTTCGATGGCGACCAGGGCCACATCCGGCACGTGGCCGGCACGATGAACGAGGGTCTCGTGGACGGCGAGCTCCCGCAGGCATGGTTCGCCCAGCCCTCCGGGCTGGCCGTGGGCGAGCCCGGCCAGGTCTGGCTCGCCGACGCGGAGACCTCGGCGCTGCGACTGGTGCACCTCACCGGTGGCTTCGACGGGGAGGTGAGCACCGCCGTCGGGCAGGGGCTGTTCGAGTTCGGCCACCGAGATGGCAGGGCTGGAGGGGCCGGTTCCGAACCGCTCCTGCAGCATCCGCTCGGCGTCGGTGTGCTGCCGGACGGCTCGGTGGCGATCGCCGACACCTACAACGGGGCGCTGCGCCGCTACGACCCCCTCACGCGTGAGGTCACCACCCTCGCCACCGGCCTGGCCGAGCCCTCCGACGCGCTCGTGGCCGGTGGGCGGCTGCTGGTGGTCGAATCCGCCGCGCACCGGCTCACCGCCGTCCCGCTCGGGCAGGCCCTCACCCACGACGGCGCAGCTCACCGCGTGCAACGACCGGTCACCGAGGTCGGGGCGCAGGTGGAGCTGCGGGTGTTGTTCACGCCGGCGCCGGGGACCACGCTGGACGACCGGTACGGCCCGGCGACGCAGGTCACCGTCTCGGCGACCCCACCCTCGCTGCTGGCCTGGGGTCACGGTGAGGACACGGGCCTGGCAAGGTCCCTGCACCTGACCGAGGGGGAGGGTGTGCTGCACGTGAGCGCGAGAGCCGCCGCCTGCGACGCCGACCCGGCCGTGGAGTACCCGGCGTGCCACCTCGCACAGCAGGACTGGGGGATTCCGGTGCGGGTGGTGGCCGGCGGGCCGGCCGAGCTGGAGCTACCGCTGTTCGGGTGAGCCACCTCGCGCTCAGTGCGCGGGCGGGTAGAGCTCGCCGAGGTCGGTGAAGACGGCCTCGTTGAAGGCGAACGCGGCGCGCGCCTCCTCGACGAGCCGGGCCCGTTCCTGCTCGTCCAGGTCGAGGGCATCGAGCGCAGCGCGATAGCCACTCTTGTACGGCGGGATCTTCTCGATCTGCTCGAAGGTGTAGAAGCTCAGCCCTTGCTCGCCGAGGCCGTAGTGGCGTTGCATCATCGTCTTCACGATCTGACCGCCCGAGAGGTCGCCGAGGTACCGGGTGTAGGCATGCGCGGCGTAGCCGGGCAGGTCGTGCAGTTCGTCCAGCCGGGCGACGTAGGCGCGCGTGGCGGCCGTCGCCGGAGGCGCGGCGCGATCGGCGCTCAGGTGCGCGAGATCGCGGGCCAGGGCGGGTGAGCGGAGCAGCTCGGGCCGCACGAGTCGGTCAGCGCCCGGCAGGTCGCGGACCCTGGCGCCGAGCGCTTCGAGGGAGAGGTAGATGGCGTGGTGCTGGGCCACGAGTGCGGTGAATGCCTCGACGGTGAGCCGCCCCGACATCAGGTGCTGGACGAAGCCAGTGTTCTCGGCGCGTTCGTGGGCCTGCGCGGTGGCCTCGCGGAGCAGCGTGCTCACCGGGGCGGCAGCGGCGACGAGTGACATGGCACCCCTTCGGTTGATGACAGATTGTCGTGACGATCTGTCAGCACTCTAGGTGAGGTAAGCCTCACCTGCAAGGGTGGAAGGAGAATAGCGCAATACGATCCTCTCGAAAATAACAGGACGGGGCGCTACGGTGCCTCCATGGTTGACATCGGACTCATCGTGCCGCCGGACCAACCGCCGGAGCGATTCATCGCCGCCGCCCGCGCCGCCGAGGACGCCGGCCTGGACGAGGTGTGGCTATGGGAGGACTGCTTCGCCGAGTCGGGAGTCGGTGCAGCGGCGGCGCTGCTCGCCTCCACGAGCAGGGTGCGCGTGGGGATCGGACTGCTGCCGGTACCGTTGCGCAACGTGGCCCTCACCGCGATGGAGGTGGCCACCCTCGATCGCCTGTATCCGGGGCGGCTGCTCCCGGGCTTCGGGCACGGCATCCTGCCCTGGATGGGCCAGGCGGGAGCGCGCGTGCGCTCGCCGCTGACGTTGCTGCGCGAACACATCACCGCCCTGCGGGCGCTCCTGGCGGGGGAGTCCGTCACCGTGGACGGCACCTACGTCACCTTGTCCGACGTCCAGCTGCGGTGGCCGCCGCGGCAGCCGCCGCCGCTGCTGATCGGGGCGGAAGGGCCGAAGACACTCCAGCTGGCAGGGGAGTACGGAGACGGCGTCATCCTGATCCGCGACTACGCCGAGGGCGCCGAGCAGGCTCGTGCCGCCCACCGGGCGAGCGGCCGCACCGGAGATCTCGACGTGACGACCTTCCTCACCGTGCCGGTGGGGGCCGGCCACGACGAGCTGGCCGAGGCCATCCAGGAGTGCGTGGCCGCCGGTGCCACCCGGGTGCCGGTGGTGGGCGCCGTCGACGCGGGCCAGCAGCCGGACGGGAGCGAGGCGATCATGGCGCTGGCGCAGCGACTTGGTGAGGTGCGCTCCCGGCTGAGGGCCTGACGCCTGCGGGTGAGCCGTACGGGTGGATCGTGCCGACGGACCGTGCCGTCCGACCGTGCAGGTGGGGTCAGGACGGAGCGAGCGCGCCCTCACGCATGCCCACGGCGCGCAGCACGAATCGCTCGGTCGCTTCGACGGCGCGAGCGCGCTCGGGTCCACCGTCGGGGAACGTGCGTCCGGACAGGCAGGAGTTGATCAGCGGGACGACGGCGTCGACGTCCTGATCGGGGAGCCGGCCCGCTGCGATACCCCCGCGCAGAATGCCCGCCAGCAGGTCGGTCACCTGCCCGACGTGCTCGCGCAGGCGGGCCGCCGTACTGCCGGAGACCACCGAGCGCAGGTCCGGTCCGGGGGTGACGTGATAGATGGTCTTGAGATCGATCTGCTCGCGCACGTACACCCGTAGCTGCTGCTCCGGGTCGTCGACGTCCTGTAGCGAGGCGCGCAGGTCGGCCACGTACTTGGAGGTCTCGTGCTCGATGAAGCTCAGGAGCAGCGACTCCTTGTCCGGGAAGTGGTTGTACACCGACGTCCGGCCCACCCCGGCTGCTGCGGCGATATCGGCCAGGCTCACCGAGTCGAAGCCGGCCTCGCTCATCAGGCGCGAGAGGGCATCGAAGAGCTGGGAGCGCACGTGCTCCCGGTGCTCGGCGAGCGTGGAGCCGATGATCTTGGGCACCGGCCCATCATCCCATTTCGTGACACGCGGCGCGAATCAGTCGGAAAGTCACGCCACCGGGCCGGTCGATGCTGCGGCCCTGACCGCGTGGACGACGGGCAGGTCCGGCTCGAGCCAGTCCACGGCGAGCAGGTCCGCCATCGGGAGCCATCGCAGATCGTCGTGATCGGCCAGCGGCTCGGGCGTACCGGCGGTGATGCGGGCGAACCAGATCCGCATGGTGTGCCCGTGGAGGATCGGCCAGCCGCCGTGCTCAGGCCCGGGCACGGCAGCACCGACCTCGACGGCCACGCCCAACTCCTCCCGGAGCTCGCGGCGCAGGGCCGTCACCTCGTCCTCGCCCTCCTCCACCTTGCCGCCGGCGAACTCCCATCGGCCGGCCAGCGACTTCGGGGCGCTGCGACGTGCCGCGAGGAGCATCGTCGGACGGTCGAGGTCGTCCACGACGGCTGCGGCCACCACGAGGTGGGAACGGGCGGGCATGGCAGCGATGGTAGTGCCACACCTGCGCTGAGGTGGCCGAGGCGCCCACGGTTATCCACACGTGCTGTGCACAGGTGTGTGCACGCACGGCATCGTCGCAGGTCGGCGCTGTGGACGGCGTCGTGCCGGGTGAACATCACATGAACCGGGTCCCCGCGGCGCCGAGCGTTCCGCGTCATGCCAACAGCGCCGGACGCGGCGCAATCGGCCGCGGGTTCACGCGGTGTTGGGGTGCGCGCGAGACCCACAGCCCGCGACGGGGCGGGGCGTGCTCCCCATGGGAGGTTGTCCACAGGGTGCGTGCACAGGCGTGTGGACACCGGATCCGGCGCGAAGCCGGGTGGCGGCTAGGGTGGGCGGGTGATCGAGTTGAAGACTCCCGCCGAGATCGAGGCGATGCGTCCTGCCGGTGCGTTCGTGGGCCGGGTGCTGAACGCGCTCGCGGACGCGGCCGACGTCGGCGTCTCGCTCAACGAGCTGGACGCCCTGGCGCACCGGATGATCAGGGAGGCTGGGGCGACGTCCTGCTACATCGACTACCACCCGTCCTTCGGCGCGAGCCCCTTCGGCAAGGTGCTGTGCACCTCGGTCAACGACGCCGTCCTGCACGGGCTGCCCAACGACTACCGGCTCAAGGACGGCGACCTGGTCACCGTGGACTTCGCCGTCAGCATCAACGGCTGGGTCAGCGACTCGGCGCGCAGCTTCGTCGTGGGGACACCGCGCGAGGAGGACCTGCGCATCATCAGGGCCACCGAGGAGGCCCTCGACGCAGCGATCGAGGTGGCCACCGTCAAGCACCGGATCGGCGACATCTCGGCGGCAATCGGGGAGGTCGCCCGGAGTTACGGGTACCCCGTGAACACCGACTTCGGCGGGCACGGTGTGGGCCGGGAGATGCACGGGCCGCCGCACATCGCCAACACCGGTCGCGCCGGGCGTGGACTGCCGCTGCGCCCCGGTCTGGTGATCGCGATCGAGCCCTGGTTCATGATGGGCACCGACGAGCTCTACACCGATGCGGACGGGTGGACGCTGCGTTCGGCGGACGGCTCCCGCGGAGCGCACTCCGAGCACACTGTGGCCATCACCCCCGATGGCCCGGTGGTGCTGACCGCCCGCGACTGAGCGGTCCCGGGGAACCTGCGGGCTTGTCGGCCCGCCAGGATCTCAGGCGAGGCGCGCCGGGAAGCCGCCGGTGGCGATCGGCCCCCACCGGGTGATGGTCAGCCGCAGCAGCGACTTGCCCTGCCGCACCATCGCCTCCCGGTACTCCTCCCAGTCCGGGTGCTCGCCCGCCACCGCCCGGTAGTAGTCCACCAGCGGTTCGACCGAGTCCGGCAGATCGATGATCTCCCCGGAGCCCTCGACCTGCACCCACGGACCGTCCCAGTCGTCGGAGAGGACGCACGCGGCCACCGTCTCCCGGGCGCGGACGTTGTTCGCCTTCGCCCGGTCCGGGTAGGTCGAGACCACGAGACGGCCCTGCTCGTCCAGTCCGCACGAGACCGGGGAGAGCTGGGGCCCGCCGTCGGATCGCAGTGTCATCACGATGGCGCGGTGCCGCGGCCGCAGGAACTCCTCCAGCTCGGCCCGCTCCACCCGGGTGTTGGTCGCGATCGCCATCAGTGTGCGCTCCCTCGTCGTTCCTGCGTGATCGTGCTCTCGTTCCATGATGCGGTGAGGTGGTCCACCTCTGCCACCGCGTCGGCGACCTCCCCGCCCGCCAGCGGCCACAGGTCCACGCCCACGTCCAGCCGTGAGCCCGACCCCTCGGTGAAGACGATGCCGCGCAGCGGGGCGACGTCGCGGTAGTCGCGGCCCCAGCCGATGGTCACGTAGCGGCTGTCGACCACCTGGTCGTTGGTGGGGTCCACCTGGACCCAGCCGCCACCGGGCAGCCAGACGGCGGCCCAGGCGTGCGAGGCGTCCACGCCCCTGAGTTTCGGCTGCCCGGGCGGGGGGCGTGTCTCGATGTAGCCGGAGACATAGCGGGCTGCCAGCCCCATCGACCGGAAGCAGCCGATCAATAGGTGCGCGAAGTCCTGGCACACGCCCTTGCGGCCGGCCAGCACCTCGTGCAGCCGGGAGGTGACCGAGGTCGAGCCCGGTGCGTAGGTGAAATCGGTGTTGATGCGGTGGGTGAGGTCGAGGATCACCTCGATCAGCGGCCGCCCCGGGGTGAAGGAGCCGACTGCGTACCGCCGGACGCTCTCGTCGGTGTCCACCATCGGCGAGGGGAGCCTGGCGTCCGCGATCGCGACCGCCGTCGCGGGGTTGTCCCGGGCGGTGCCCGGCGCTCCGCTGCGGATGGTGCGGACCTGGTGGGCCACCTCCTCCCAGGCCGCGCGCGGCAGGCGGGTGACATCGGTGCGACGGCGGCCGGTGGTGATCACCGCATGACTGACCACGCGCAGCACCTCGTGCTCGGTGGTGACGTGGAAGAACCCTGAGCGGTTGCCGGCGAAATCGCGATGCTCGGTCACGACGTCGGGCTCGGGCTCGATCTGCAACCCGCTGCTGTGGACCTGCTGCCCGCCGCCCGGGCGTGGCAGCAGGGTGGCGCGACCGTAGGAGGAGGTCACCGCCGCCGGATAGGTGTAGGTGGTCTCGTGGGTGAGCCGGTAGTGGCGGATGGCCTCCGACGGCGTGCCGTCCTCGGCGTCGTGGCCGCTGATGGCGTCGCGGCTCACGGCTGCATCTCCTCGCGGCGGGGCACCCAGGTGCCGGCGGCGTCCTGCCACTGGATCGGCACCGGGTGAGCGAAGTGGATGCGGGCGATCTCCTCGCCGAGGTCGCGCAGCCGCCAGTCGAGGGACTGCAGCAGCTCGGCGAGCGGGCGGTGCTGACCGGCCTCGTCCGTGGCGGCGAGACGGGAGACCTCCTGCTCGGCCAGCAGGTCGTCGAGGTCGGCCAGCAGCTGGTCACGCACCTGGGCGTTGGCCGCTGCGGTGGGGAGGGCGTCGAAATCGGAGCGCAGGGTCGAGAGCTGGTAGGCGAGCGAGCGCGGGTTGCGGTGGTCGAGCAGGAGGAGTTCCAGGAAGGCGTCCAGCCGGTCGGTCGACTGCGAGCGTCGCCGGTAGGTGATGATCGACTCGTGCGCGATCAGAACTGATTCCAGGACCATCGAGTCCACCGCCCGGTCGTGGCGGCTGGTCGCGGTGGCGGCCAGCACCTGCACGAGGTGCTGGGCTCGCTCCAGCCGGCGTCCGATGTCCATCAGCGACCACCCGACGTCACGCACCATGCCCTCGGCGCCGATCCCGGCAACCGCGAGCAACGCCTCGAGCGTGCGGGTCAGGACGCCGTCGAGATCGGCCGTCCCGCCCGGCCGGGTGCGAGCAGTACGAGCCCCGGCGAGGGCGCGCTCGGCGGCCGAGAGCGCGATCCAGATGTCACCGGAGAGCTGATCGCGCACCCCGGAGGCGGCACGCACTGCGCGCGCGACGGCGAAGCCCACGGTGCCCGGGCGGCGTTCGGCCAGCAGCACGTCCTCGAGCGAGCCCTCCGCCGTCACCTGGGCCAGGGCGGCGGTGAGCACGGCCAGGCATCGTCCGCCCGCACTGGCGGGTGTGAGGTGGTAGTCCTCCCACCGGTCGGTCACGGCACGGACGAGGCGGACCGTGGCCTCGGCACGCTCGGCGTAGCGGCCGAACCAGAACAGGTCCTCGGCGGCACCCGGGCTGATCGCCGGGACCGCCGGGCGGTACGGCGTGCCGTCGTCGGCGAGCCATGGATCCTGTACGGGCTGAGCCTCGGCGGAGAGGATCCAGACGTCCTTGGCCGCCGAGCCGGCCATCCGCAGGGGTGGCGAGGAGGGCTCCGGCTGTGCGGACCGGGTGGGCTCGTCGAGTTCGACCCGCGCGAGACCGCCCGAGAGCACCTGATAGCCGGAGGGGCGGGCGAGCGCGAAGGTGCGCAGCGTCGTCGGGCGCGCCTGCAGCGCGTCGGCGCCGATCGTGGGAGTGGTGGAGGCGGCCACGGGCTCCTGGCCCACCCAGCGGTGCGGATCGGCCGAGATCATCGTGGCCAGATCGGTCCGCTCGGCCACCGTCAGCTCCCAGCCGTCGCGGAGGTAGCCTCCGGGGGCGGTCTCGCGGATCACCAACCGGTCGAGGTTCGCGATCACGTGGGAGCACATGCTGCGCTCGCCGCACCAATAGGTGGCGGTCGACCCCAGCATGAGCTCCTCGCCCAGCACCTGACGGGCCAGGCGTGGCAGGTAGGTCATCAGGGCTGGGTTCTCCAGCACTCCGGCTCCGAACGGGTTCACCACCGTGACAGCCCCGCTGCGGGCCGCCTGCACGAGGCCCGGGACACCGAGGACGGAGTCACCCCGTAGGTCCAGTGGGTCGCAGAACTCCGCGTCCACCCGGCGCAGCAGCACGTCGACCGGCTCGAGGCCGCCCAGCGCGCGCATCCAGAGCCGCCCCTCCTGCACCACCAGGTCCTCGCCCTCGACCAGCGGCAGCCCCAGCATCGTGGCGAGGTAGCCCTGGTCGAACGCCGTCTCGGAATAGGGGCCGGGGGTCAGCAGGGCCACACGCGGAGCATCTCCGGAGCCCACGCGTGCGACCTCCTGCAGGGCGGTGCGCATGGCGTGGAAGAACGGGCCCATCCGGCGGATGCGTGCCTGGCGGTAGGAGCCCGCCAGGACCTGGGAGACGACGCGACGGTCCTCCATCGCGAAACCCAGGCCCGAGGGTGCCTGGGTCCGGTCCGAGAGCGTCACCCAGGAGCCGTCCGCGTTGCGTGCCAGGTCGGCCGCGTACAGGAAGAGCTGGTGGGGGCCGGGGATCGCGACGCCTTCCGCCGCGCGCAGGAATCCCGGATGGGCGAGCGCCAGCTCGGAGGGGAGGGTGGCGTCGGCGAGGAGGCGGCGTTCGCCGTAGAGATCGGTCAGGATCGCATCGAGGAGGGCGGCGCGCTGCCGCAACCCGGCCTCGAGTCGGGCCCACTCGATCTCGTCCAGGATCAGCGGGAGCGCGTCGAGCCGCCAGGGCGCGTCCAGGGGCTCGTCGGTTCCGTCGTCGGATCGTCCGTCCGCGAGCTGGTGGCCGGCGCCGTAGCGCACGCCGTGGTCCTCGAGCAGCAGGGTGACCTCCTCGCGGCGCAGCGCCAGATCCTCCCAGCTCTGGACCTGGGCGAGATCGGCCATCTGGTCCCAGGCGGCTCGTGCCGCACCGGCCGACTGCAGCATCTCGTCGTGACCGGGGCCGGCGGCGCGGTAGGAAGCGAGGAGGTCGGCCACGGTGCTCCACCTCTCGTTCGTTCACCAGTCACCACAGTGTAAGGCGCGGGCAAAGATCGCACGTGTCCGCCGAGCGGCGATTTGGTGGGGACTTGACTCGACCCTGGGCCGACGTAGCGGGCTCCTCCTCCGCGCGCAGTGGGCCCAGGGAGGCAGTCATACTGGCCGGGTGCACGCCCTCCCCACCGCGCTCGTGACTGCCCGGCAGGCCGTGTTGTCGCAGCACCCGGCAGCAGAGCTCGACCGCGCGTCCCGTGCCCTCAGTGACCGGTACCTCGCCGATCGCCCTGCGCCCGCCCCGATCATGACCTCCCGGCTCCGGGCGGCTGCCTATGTGCTGACGCGGATGCCTGCCACCTTCGCGGCCTCCCGTGCTGCCCTGGCCGAGGTGGCCGCCGCCGTGCCGAGCCTGCGGCCGCTCGCCGCGAGCGATCTCGGAGCCGGAACCGGCGCGATGAGCTGGGCGGCCCTGGACACCTTCGACACGCTCACCTCGCTCACGCTGACGGACTACGCCTCCGAGGCGCTGGAGCTGGCGGCCGGGATGCTCGCGCACGCGCCCGTTCGCGTGCACAGCCGGGTCGGCCGGCTCGATGCCCCGGCGAGGCCTACCGACACGACCGACGGTGCTGATCCTGCTGGCTCTGCTGACCCTGATGCTGCACCGGCGGCGGACCGCCGGCTGGCACTGGCGGGGTACGTCCTCGGTGAGATGGCGCAGCAGGGGCAGGACGCCGTCGTGGATCGCCTGGTGAGCTGGGCCGACACGGTCGTGGTGGTCGAGCCGGGGACACCGGCGGGGTACGCCCGGCTGATGCGGGTGCGTGAGCGACTGCTCGCGGCGGGGCTGCAGATCGCGGCTCCCTGCCCGCACGAGGAGCCGTGCCCGTTGCGGCCGGGGGACTGGTGCCATGCGGCAGCACGACTCGAGCGCACCTCGGCGCACCGGCAGGCCAAGGGCGGCTCGAGGGGTTTCGAGGACGAGAAGTTCGCCTACGTGGCCGCGACCCGGCTGCCGGTGGAACGTCCGCCGGCACGCGTGCTGCGGCACCCGCAGGTGCGATCGGGGCATGTGCGCCTGCAGCTGTGCGAGTCCGACGGGCAGGAGCAGGTCAGGACGGTGACCAGACGGGACAAGCAGGCCTTCCGCGCCGCGCGCAAGGCTGCGTGGGGCGATCGCTGGGACGAGGAGCCCACGCGCGACTGAGACCTCCGGACCGGATGTGGGACGCGGTCGAGGGCTGCGCGCACCGGTGGCCCGCCTCCTCTGGCGTCCAGCGCCGGACCGGCGGATACTAGGGGCGTGAGTCGTCTGCCTTGAGGAGGTGGCCGGGATGCCCGCCACTGGTTCGGTCTCGTCGTCCATGCCGATGCTCGCGCGGGGTCGCCATCGCAACCCCCGCCGGGGCGCCTGCTTCATGGAGCTCGCCTCCTATCTCGCCGGCGAGCCCTGGAGCGATGCGCCGTCCTGCACGGACGAGTCCCTCGCGCACCTGGCGCGGCTGGTCAACGACCTCAGCAGCGATTCCGCCCGGCCGCGGCTGGCCAGGCTCACCCCCGGTGTGATCGGGTTGCGCGACCTGGGCCCCGGGCTGCAGGACGAGCTCGCACTGATCGCCGCGGTGCACGCGCTCCCGGTGGCCGCCGAGTCGCGGCAGCGGGCGCTCGTCGTGGGCATCGGGCGCACCATCGGAGTTTTCGGCGGGTATGCCACCGCTGCCGACCCAGCCGTCGTGGCCCGGGCCCGCGCATGCCTGGCTCAGTACGATGGGCTGCGCCGGTGGGCGGCCTCCTTCACACGACGCCTGCCTCGCTCCGGGGCCCGCACGTCCTCGGGTGTGGCCATCATGGAGACCTCGACGCGCGGGATCGCCGAGGCGTGCGTTCCCGACACCGACGAGCGGCTGCGGGATCTGCTCGAGGAGGCCATCGCCCACTGCCGCGAACGCGCCGGGCTGGCCGGCCAGGAGCCGCCGGTGCTTGAGCCCCGCCACTGGCGACCGCGGGTACGCAGCGCCTGAGACGACGACGCCGCCCGCACCATCGAGCGATGGTGCGGGCGGCGTCGTTCATGCTGTGCTGCTCCCGGCCCGCACCGTGGGTGCGGACCGGGAGCGGGGCTCAGCGGGTGCTGCGGCGTCGGACCACCGCGAGGGCGACGCCCCCGCCGACCAGCAGCAGCGCGATCGCCACGATCGGGAGGATCGAGGAGCCGGTGGCCGGCAGCTGGTCCGCGGTCTCGGTGGTGGTGGTCGACTCCGCGGAGGTGACCGGGTCACCGCCCGGCGTGAGACCACCGGCGGTCGCGGTGTTGCTGATCTGACCGCCGTCGAGGTCGGCCTCGACCACCTCGTAGGTGGTGGTGCAGGTGACCTCGTCCCCGGGGGCGAGCGAAGCCGCCGCCGCCGGGCAGGTGACCGGCTCGAGCTCGCCGGCGCCCGTGAAGTCGCCCTCCTCGACGGTGACGTCGGAGATCGTCACGTTGCCGACGTTGGTCACCAGGAACGAATAGGTGATCACGTGACCGGCCTGCTGAACGCTGACCGTGTCGGAGGACTTGACCACCGTCAGGCCCGGCTCAGCCACCGGGGGGATCGTCACGGTCGACGGCGGCGACTCGATCGGCTCCTCCGAGCCCGGCGGGAAGCCGGTGGCGGTGGCGGTGTTCTCCACCGAGCCGGTGTCGACGTCCTCCTGGGTCAGGGTGTACGAGGCCGTGCACTCGAAGGTCTCACCCGGTGCCAGGCTCGCCCCGGCGCCGTCCGGGCAGGTGACCTCGCCGAGGTCACCGGTCCCGGTGAACTCGCCCTCGACGACCTCGACATCGGTCATCGTCACGTTCCCGGTGTTGGTCACCAGGAAGGTGTAGGTGATCTCCTCACCGGCCGCGAGCGACTCGAGGTCATCGGCGTCCGAGGTCTTGGTGAGTGCGAGCTCCGGCGTCTGGTCGACGCCGACTGTCGAGGTGGACGGCTCCGAGCCGACCGGCTCCTCGGACCCGGGCGGGGTACCGCCCGCGGTGGCGGTGTTGGTGATCTCGCCCGCGTCGACGTCGGCCTGGGTCACCACGTAGGTGGCCGAACAGGTCGTCGTCGCCTCGGGGGCGAGGGTCGCCGCCGGGCACTCGATGGCGGAGAGGTCACCGGTGCCGCTGAACTCCTGCTCGGTGATGCTGACATCGCTCAGGGTGACATTGCCGGTGTTGGTGACCAGGAACGAGTAGGTGATCTCCTCGCCCTCGGCGCCGACACTCTCGGGCGCGGCCGACTTCTCGACCGACAGGCCCGGCTCCGCCGGGATCGGCAGCTCGACCAGCGACGGAGGTGAGTCGACGGGGTCGCCCGCGGGCGGGGTGCCCGTCGAGCCTGCGAGGTTGGCGATCCCACCGGCGTCCACATCCGCCTGGGTGACGACGTAGGTCGCCTCACAGGTGAAGGTGTCCTCCGGCGCGAGGCTTGCCCCGGCGCCGTCGGGGCAGGTGATCTCGCTGAGATCCCCGGTCCCGGTGAACTCCAGCTCGACCACCTCGACGTCGGTGAGGGTGACGTTGCCGGTGTTGGTGACGAGGAAGGAGTAGGTGATCGCCTGGTCGACCTCGTAGGAGTCGACGTCCGAGGGGGAGGCCGACTTCACCATGGAGAGCGCCGGTGTCTGCTCGACCGCCACCGTCGAGGTGGACGGGTCCGACTCGATCGGCTCATCGCTGCCGGGCGGGGTGCCCCCTGCGGTGGCCGTGTTGGTGATCTCCCCGGCGTCCACGTCTGCCTGGGTGACGAGGTAGGTCGCCTCACAGGTGAAGGTGTCCTCGGGCGCAAGGCTCTCGCCCGCGCCGTCGGGGCAGGTGATCTCGCCGAGGTCACCGGTGCCGGAGAACTCGCCCTCGATCACCTCGACGTCGGTGAGCGTGACGTTGCCGGTGTTGGTGACGAGGAAGGAGTAGGTGATCTCCTCACCCTCGGCACTGACGACTTCCGGTGAAGCGGTCTTGACGACCGTCAGTGCCGGCTGGGCCGGCAGGTCCAGCTCCACCGTGGAGGGGTCGGACTCGACCGGGAAGTCGTCGCCCGGCGCGTTGCCCGAGGAGATCGCGGTGTTGGTGATCTCGCCGGCGTCGATGTCCTCCTGGGTGAGGGTGTAGGTGGCCTCACAGGTGAAGGTGTCCTCGGGTGCGAAGCTCTGGCCGGCGCCGTCGGTGCAGGTGATCTCGCCGAGCTCGCCGGTGCCGGAGAACTCGGTGTCGGTCACGTCGACGTTCTCGAGGGTGACGTTGCCGGTGTTGGTGACGAGGAAGGAGTAGGTGATCTCCTGGTCCGCCACATAGGTCTCGGCGTCCGCCGGATCCACCGACTTGACGAGGGCGAGCCCGGGGGTCCGGTCGGCGAAGACGTTCGCACTGGAGGGCTCGGAGCTGATGGGCTCCTCGGCTCCGGGCGGGGTGCCCTCGGCGGTGGCGGTGTTGTCGATGTCGCCGGAGTCGATGTCGGCCTGGGTGACCTCGTAGGTGGCGACGCAGGTCGTGGTGCCCTGGGGCGCCAGCGTCGTGTCCGGGCACTCGATCGCGGACAGGTCGCCCGTGCCGCTGAACTCCTGCTCGGCGATACCGACATCGCTCAGCGTCAGGTTGCCGGTGTTGGTCACCAGGAACGAGTAGGTGATGACGTCACCCTCGGCGTCGACGATCTCCGGGGTGGCGGACTTGACCACCGTCAGCGACGGCTGCGCCGGAGCGGGCAGTTCGAACTCCGACGGCGGGGACTCCACCGGCGGCTCGCCCGGTGGGGTACCGGTGGCGGTGGCGGTGTTGCTGACCCCGCCCTCGAGGATGTCCTCCTCGGTGAGGGTGTAGACCGTCGTGCACAGGGTCTCGCCCTCCGGGGCGAGCATGGTCTCCTCGCAGACCGGGTCCGCAAGCGGGCCGGACCCGGAGAACTCACCCTCGTCGATGGCGATGTCCTCGACGGTGACGTTGCCGGTGTTGGTGACGAGGAAGGAGTAGGTGATCTCCTGACCGGGGTCGAACTGGTCCAGGTCGGTCGGCGTCGCGGACTTGACCAGCGTCAGCGCCGGGGCCGGCGCCTCGAGCTCGGTGCTCGTGGTCGAGGGCTCGCTCGTGACGGTCTGGTCGTCCGGAGTGGTGCCGCCCGCAGTGGCGGTGTTGTCGACGCTGGTGCCGGCTTCGTCGTCCTCGGTGATCGTGTAGGTGGCGTCGCAGACCGTGTCCTCGCCCGGAGCCAGGGTGGTGACCGGGCACTCGGCGGGTTCGGTCAGCAGCGGGTCGTCGACCGCGATGTCGGTGAGCTCCACGAGCCCGGTGTTGGTAACCGTGAACTCGTAGGTGATCACATCGCCGGCGTCGGTGAGGCCGTTGTCGTTGACGTCCTCGATCTCGGCGACCTCCTTGACGAGATCGATCGAGGCAGCCTCACCGGTCGAGGTGCTGGTGTTGTTGCCCGGGGTCGGGTCCTCCTCGTTGGGCACCACGGTCGCGGTGTTGGCGAGCTCGGCGTCGGGTGCCAGGTCGGCCGGGACGTCGGCGACGATCGTGAACTCCACGGACTCGCCGGCGAGCGTGCGGCCACCACGGCAGGTGAAGGTGGAGCCGTCGACGTCGCAGTTGTCCACGTCGGGGGTGGAGGCGTTGGTCAGCGTCGCGGGGATCGTGTCACTGACGGTGAAGCCGGAGCTGTTGCCCGGGCCGTTGTTGGTCACGGTGAGCGTGTACTCGATCGTGCTGCCGGCGACGAGAGCCTCCGGGCCCTCCTTGACGATGCTGAGGTCGGTCGGCTGGCCGGGGGAGGCGGCGCCGTCGTTGTTGGTGCTCGACGGGCCGGGGCCCCGGCTGATCTCGGTGAAGGTCGGGTCGGCGGAACCGGGGCTCTCCACGGCGATCTGGACCACGGTGCCGCTGGAGTTGAAGGAGAAGCCCAGGTTGCCGTTCCCGAAGGTCCAGGCCGCGCCGGCGATCGCCAGCGACTCGTCGATGACGCCGGGGAAGTAGTCGACCGTGCCGGTGCTGGGGTCGGTGCGGGTGATTCCCCCCGAGCCGGCGGACCACAGGTAGCCGTCCAGGAGGGCGAAGTCCGGGCCGCCGACCGTCGTGGTGTACATCGGCTGGGACAGGGAGAGGGTCTGGGCCAGCGTTCCGGTGCTGGTGTCGATCACCTGGATCTCATCCTGTGCACCGAAGGTGGAGTACATCAGGCCGTCGTCACCGAAGGCGCCCACCAGCGAGTTCTGGAACGTCTCCGTACCCACCCGGGTGAGCGTGCCCGCCTCTCCGATCTGCACGAGCGAGCCCTGCGGGTACGTGGCGTTCCCGGCGTTGACGATCGCGTACAGGTAGTTGTCCGCCGTGTTGTAGGCGAGAGCGTTGTAGGTGACCGGTGACGGTGGACCCTCGTCTTCGAATTCGACCTCACCGGCGGCGTTGGTCACCGCCCGGAAGAGCCCGGTGGGCTGGTTCTGCCCGACGAACACCAGCGGGTCGGCCGGGTCGAACGGGTCGCCGGGAGCCGCGGACGCCGGGGCTGCGGCCCACGGGGCCGTCGTGGCCAGCGCGGAGGCGACCAGCGCGACGAGTGCGAGCATCGCGCTCGCACGCGTACGCCACCGCCTGGTTGTCGGACCACCCTTGATTCCATGCGGTGCGCGCTGCATCGCGTCCTCCCCCGAGGCTCTGCGGCGCCATCGCGCCATCTCTGGACTACTACTGCCGTGCGCTACCCAACCGCATCGAGGCAGTACTTGTCCATATGTTCAATGTGTTCGTCTCGCCAGCTGGTCCCTGGGGATCAGGGCAGCTGGTGGATCGCGAACGGCAGCACCGGCCCGCCGCCGGCCCGGGCCAGCAGATCTGCGGCGACCGTGACTGTCCAGCGCGACCGGATCGTGTCGTCCACGAGCAGCACCGGGCCGGCCAGCTCGACGCCCTCGACGACCCTGGTGCGCTCGAGCAGCTCGGACACCCGGACGCCGGACGCGGCCTCCTGCGAGGGGGGAGGGCCGGTGACCTCGAGCGCGTGCACCAACGGCAGCCGGCCCACCTGTGCCAGATGTTCGGCCACCGATCCGACCAGTCGCGGGTAGCGCCGCGAGGGCATGGGGACCACCGCCGTCGGGCGCTGCCAGTGTGGCGCCCACCGGCGCAAGGTGGCGACGGCGGCCTCCAGGATCTCCGGTGGCGCCTCGTTGTCGGCGTCCCACAGCCGGGCTAGCGTCTCGCCCCAGGCGGGATCGTCGGCGAAGGCGATCGCCCGCCCCTCACCGATCACCGGCCCGATCTTCCCGCGTACGCCCTCGAGGCGGGAGGGCCAGAGCTTGCGGGGCTCGACCCTGCTGTCCAGGCCGCGGAAGTGCTGCCGTGCCGCGGTCACCTGCTCCTCGCTCGGTCGTGCACCGGGGGGAGGGAGGCGTCCGTCGCAGACCGAGCAGCGCCCGCACGGGCGCGGGTCGGGGTCATCGAGTGCCTGCTGCAGGAACTGCATCAGACAGCCCTCGCCGTGGGCGTAGCGGCGCATCAGATCCGCCTCGTCCGCCCGGACCGTCTTCAGCGCCGACCACTTCTGCTCGTCGAAGTGCCAGCCTTGGCCGGTGCCGGCCCACCCGCCGCGCACCCGTTCGACCGCGCCGTCGACGGCGAGGATCTTCAGCTGGGTGGCCAGCCGGCCGGGCCGGATCCCGGTGCCCGTGGAGATCGCCGACTCCGAGACCGCCACCGGCCGGCCGTCCTCGTCGGTCCCGCCCTCGCGGGCGAGCACGGTGAGCACCTGCTCGACCTGGTCGGGGTCCGGGATGCCGGCGGTGGCGAAGTACTCCCAGATGCGTTCGTCTGCGTCCGAGGGCACCAGCACCGCGAGGGCGTCGTCGAGCGCACGTCCGGCCCGCCCGACCTGTTGGTAGTACGCCACCGGGGACGCCGGGGAGCCCAGGTGTACGCAGAAGGCCAGATCGGGCTTGTCGTAGCCCATGCCCAGTGCGGAGGTCGCCACGAGCGCCTTGACCTGGTTGTCGCGCAGCCGGTCCTCCAGCTCGGTCCGGTTCTCCGTCTGCCCGGTGTAGGCCGCCACGTCGAGCCCCTGGGCCCGCAGGAACCCGGTGACCCGCTCGGCCTCGGCGACCGTGAGCGCGTAGACGATCCCGGAGCCGGGCAGCTGCCGGAGGGCCTCGGCCACCCAGGCGTAGCGTTCCAGCGGGCTCAGGCCCGGCACCACGGCGAGCCGCAGCGAGGCGCGCGCGAGGGACCCGCGCAGCGTCACGGTCTGCTCACCCAGCTGGGTGGCGACGTCCTCGGTCACGCGGGTGTTCGCCGTCGCGGTGGTGGCCAGCACGGGGGTACCCGGGGAGAGCTGGAGCAGCGTGCGGGTGAGGCGCTGGTAGTCGGGGCGGAAGTCGAAGCCCCAGTCCGAGACGCAGTGCGCCTCGTCGATCACGAGCATGCCGGTGCTCGCCAGCAGCTGTGGCAGCCGCTCGGCGAAGCGGGGGTTGGACAGCCGCTCGGGGGAGATGAGCAGCACGTCGATCTCCCCGGCAGTGAGCGCCGCCAGCACCCCGTCCCACTCCTCGATATTGGTCGAGTTGATGGTGGCCGCCCGCAGACCGGCGCGCTCGGCAGCGGCGATCTGGTCGCGCATCAGCGCCAGCAGTGGCGAGACCACGAGTGTCGGGCCCGAACCACGCTCGCGCAGCGCCGCCGTCGCACCCCAGTAGACCGCCGACTTGCCCCAGCCGGTGGCCTGGACCACCAGCACCCGGCGGCCGTGGTCGACGAGCTCGACCACCGCGCGCTCCTGGTCCGGGCGCGGGGCCGCCTCCGGACCGGCGACGGAACGGATCGTGCGGGCGAGGATCTCGGCTGTCGATGTCATCGATGCCCATCCTGCCCCCTGGGGCCGACAACAGCCCGGCCCGTCCACAGGGCCCGGCCCCTCCTCGGCCTAGTCGTCGGGGTCAGCGAGCGAGCAGCACGTCCATGCCGACCGCGATCGCGGCGGCCACGCGCCAGTCCATCCGGGCGCCGTTCGGCGCCTCCGGCAGCCTCACGTCGTAGACGTCCCGGAGTAGCCAGGCGCGTTCGATCGCCAGGATGGGGGCCCCATGGGCCGCGGTGTAGTCGAAGTGCACCGGCCAGCCGATGTCGAGGAAGCGGCGTGCGAAGGCCACGAAAGCGTTGCGTTCGTGGCCCGACCCCTCCAGGCCCTGGGCGGGGACGCCGATGTGGAAGGTGGTGTTGAACAGGCTCTTGCCGAAGTCCTTGCGGAACCACCCGATCTGCTGCCCGGACCCGTCGACGATGTCGTACGTGGCGCCGAGGTCCATCACCTGCTGCGCCTTGAATCCGAACAGCGGCCGGGTGCGCTCCTCGTCGGCGTAGAAGGTCACCTGCTCCCTCATCGCGAGTCGCTTCTGCTGGGCGATCGCGAGGATGCGCCCATCCTTCCCGCCCTCGCGGATCTCGAAGCGGTTGGTCATCAGACTCAGCTTCTGACGCACGGTCAGCTGCGGGTAGGTGGTGGTCATACCGGTGACCCTAGCGGCGGGGTGCTGCCCGGGACATGGGCAGCGGGCCCCATGCGCGGGCAGGACCGTGGAGCGCGGAAGGGCCGCACCCGTGCGGGTGCGGCCCCTTCCGGCTGGTGCGCTGCCTCAGCCGAGGAGGCGACGCCGGGTGGCCACGAGCATCAGTCCGAGCAGGGCGGTGCCGAGGCCACCGACCGCCAGCGCCGGCCCGACGGCGGAGCCCGTCTCGGCGAGGGAGCCCTCGCCCTGCGGCGCCTCGTCGTCCGCGGCCTCGCCGGCCACGAGCTCCAGCGGTGCCCACCCGATCAGGGTGCCGTCGGCGGCCTGGACCACCACCTGGTGGTCGCCGAGATCGGCGTCCGCCGGGATGGTGACGGCGACCGTCCCGTTCTCGGCCATGGTTGCCGTGGCCAGCAGCACCGGCTCGGAGTGCAGCCAGACGTGCACCTGCTCACCCTCGCTGCCCGCCACGGTGACCTCGATCCGCTCCCCGGGCTCCGCCGTCGCCGGGGCGGTGACGCTGCCACGCGTGTCCTCGGTGAGGTCCTCGTCCGGGGTCGGCGTGGGGTCGGTGGGGTCAGGGTCAGTTGGGTCAGTGGGGTCGGGGTCCACCGGCTCGACGCACTCCTCGCCCGCTGCCGCCCGCAGGGAGACGCCGTCGTGCGCGGTGTCGGAGATCCACAGCACCCCCGGGTCCGCGGCCGCGTTCACGTCGCACCAGGCGAAGGCGATGCCCTCGTTGGTGTAGTCCGGGTTCATCCCGGTCGGGGCGTGGTAGGTGGCCGAGCGGGTGAGCTCGCCGCCGTCGAAGGCGAGCACCGACGTGCGGTTGTCGCACGCCTCGTCGCACAGCACCCACAGCTCGTTGGCGCCGGCCCGCCAGTCCAGGCCCATCGCCGCGGGCATGGCCTCGCTCGGGGCGACGGACTGCAGGTGGGTGGACGTGCCGTCGCCCTCGAGGACGACCAGGTGGATGTCACCGGTGGACTCCACCGCCACGGCGAAGATGCCGCCGAAGTGCTCACCGAACGCGGCGGGGTCGTACTCGCCGCCCTCGGCGTCGCGGACCCCGAGCGCGGTGGCGTCGGCGTCGGAGATCCATTCGATCCCCTCGAGGCCGCCGTTGGCGCTGAGCGGGCCGGTGATCTCGGCGAGGTTCCACTCGTGCGTGGCGGTGCCGGTCTCGGTGTCCACGCGCAGCACCGACGGCCGGCTGGTGCCCCCGGCAGCGTTGTCGCGCTCGGTGGAGACGAAGATCTGCCCGTCCGCGGTCACGGTGACGCCCTCGGTGTCCGGCTCGCCTCCGCCGTCGGGGTAGGTCACCACCTGGGCGGCGGTGACCACGTACTGATCACCGTCGAGGGCCATGGTGACCAGCTCGGAGGTGCCGTTGTTGACGGCGTACACCGTGCCGTCGGTGGCGATGTCGACGCCCGACATGTCCTCACCGAAGGTGCCGGCGGCGACGGCGTCGGTGATCTCGTCGGCGAACGGCCACGGCTCGGCGTCGATCTCCGGCGCGGTGATCTCCTCGCAGGCGTTGGCCAGCTCGAAGGTGGCCTCGGAGGTGTCGGCGAACGCGCCGGTCATGTCGGGGCAGCGGCCGAGGGTGATCGGCGCGTGGTCCTGCCAGCTCACCGAGTCGACCACGGTGCCCTCGGCGTCGCGCAGGGTGACGCTGTCCGGGTTGCCGAGGCCGAAGTTCGGCTCGGTCATGACTGCCAGGTACCCACCGGACTCGATCTCACCGGAGAGCTCGACCGGCTCGTGGGTGGGGTCGTTGTCGATGATCGTCCAGCCGGTCAGGTCGAGCGACTGCTCGGTGTCGGTGTTCGCCAGCTCCACCCAGTCCCCGATCCCGCCGTTGGACTCGACCTCGTTGATGACGATCGGGTTGGCGGAGTCACGGGCGACGTTGGCCGATCCGCGCGTGGCGGTGGCGTCGACGAAGGGGCCGGTGCCGTCGGGCACGCGCCCCTCGGTGAACGCGTGCTCGGTCCAGGCGTAGGAGTCCACCAGGCCCAGGCCGTCGGCGAGGTAGAGCCGGATCATGTCGTTCTTGCCCAGGCCGAAACCGTCGTCGGTGACGCCCGTCTCGATCACCAGGAACTCGCCGGGCTCGAGCGTGGTTCCCGCGGCGATCGGCAGGGCGCTCAGGTCGTCGTCGTCGCGCAGGATCCATCCGGAGAGGTCAACCTCGGCGTCGCCGTGGTTGATCAGCTCCACCCAGTCCTCACCGCCGTCGGGGTCATCGGACATGACCTCGTTGACGGCGACGCTCTCCTCGGCGTCGTACGACTGCGGCGCGTCCCGCTCCACGTTCGCGGCCCCGGGGGTGGGCTCGGTGTCGGTGAACTCGCCCGTGCCGTCGGGCACCCGCCCCTCGCTGAAGGCGTGGTCGGTCCAGGCGTAGGAGTCGACCAGGGTGACGCCGTCGGCAGTGAACAGCCGGGCCATGTCGTTGGAGCCCAGCCCGAAGCCGTCGTCGATCTCGTTGGTCTCGAACACCGCGAAGTCGCCCGGCTCGAGCACGGTGCCCGCGTCGATGGCGAAGGTGTGGTCATCGTCGTCGTCGCGGATGATCCAGCCGGAGATGTCGACGGGGTCGTCCCCGGTGTTGGTGAGCTCGACGAAGTCGGGGGAGTCGTCGGCGCTGTTGGACTGCACCTCGTTGATGACCACATCGGTGTCGGCGGCGTCAGCGGGGCCGGCGAGCAGGGTGCCGGTGGTCGCGGTGCCCACGAGGGCGGCGAGGGCGGCGAGGGAGAGCGTGCGGCGCACAGGTGCTCCTTCGGGTAGGGGACCACCGGTCATCCTGTCGAGGCGCCGCGAACACCGGGTGAACGGCTGCCCAACGCTGGGGCGCCAGGGGATGACCGCCGGTCTCCCGCGCTGCGCACCGCCGCCCGGTGACCGGATCGACACGGCTGCGTCGGTGCGCGGCAGCATGGCCCCGCACTCCACGTATCCGTGTCGGCCCGGTCAGCGGCGATCTCCTAGGCTCGCCGGATGGACGTGTGGAGCGAGGTCGTCGACCGGGTGCTGCCCGGTCCCGCGCTCGCGCCCTCGGCCCGCGAGCTGCTCGTGCTGCTGGGGTTGGTCGCGGCCGTGGTGGTGCTGGGACCGGCCTGGCGTGCCGCCCGGCTGGTGGTGACGCTCGTGCACGAACTGGGGCACGCGGTCGTCGGCATCCTGTGCGGGCGCCGGTTCGCCGGCTTCGTGCTGCGGATGGACGCGTCCGGGCACGCGATCACCCACGGCCGCGCCCGCGGGCCCGGGCGGGTGGCCACCACCTGGGCCGGCTACCCGGCGCCGGCGGTGGTGGGAGCGGCGATCATCGTGGCGGCGGCGCGCGGCTGGGCCCCGGTCGTGTTGACCGTGGCTCTCCTGGTTCTCGTGGCCACCCTGGTGCGGGTGCGCTCGTTCCTGACGGCGCTGGTCATGGTGCTGGTGCTCGCAGCGCTCGGGCTGCTGTGGTGGGCGGCCGGGCCACTCTGGCAGGGTCTGGCGGTGCTCGCCGTCGGGGCGGTCCTGCTCGTCGGCGCGTGGCGTCACGTCGGCTCGGTCGCCCGGGATCGTAGCCGTGGCAGCGATCCGGCGGTACTGGCGGCGCTGACGCGCATACCCCGGGTGCTGTGGCTGGTGAGCTTCGTCCTGGTGCTCGGTGCCGCCACCTGGTGGGCCGGTGCGACGGTGCTGCCCCTGCTACCTTAGATACCCCGGGGGGTATGTTCTCCGCGTTCCGTCGAGAGGAGTGTCCGTGTGCCGTCCCGTGACCTGTGAGACCTGCGGCAAGACGACCTGGGCCGGCTGCGGCCAGCACGTCGACGACGTGATGGCGTCGGTACCGGCGGGGCAGCAGTGCCCCGGCCACGATCCCGCACCGCCGGCGCCCCGGCGCGGCGTCTTCAGCCGGCTGTTCGGCCGCTGATGGTGACCACCGATCCCGAAGCCCGGCGCCGCATCCTGAACCGGCTGCGCCGCGCGCGCGGCCAGCTCGACGGGGTGATCACGGCGGTCGAGC
Source organism: Ruania suaedae (assembly GCF_021049265.1). Lineage (NCBI taxonomy): Bacteria > Bacillati > Actinomycetota > Actinomycetes > Micrococcales > Ruaniaceae > Ruania > Ruania suaedae. The sequence goes on along the minus strand of NZ_CP088018.1, from coordinate 3,254,668 downwards.
AGGACGGCTCCTGCCGGGCCGTGGTCACCCAGCTGGCCGCCGTCTCCACGGCCCTGGACCGGGCAGGGTTCGCCGTGGTCTCCACCGCGATGAAGGAGTGCCTGCGCGATCCCGACGGCGCAGCGCAGTCCGAGGACGAGCTCACCGAGGCAGAGCTCGAGAAGCTCTTCCTCTCCCTGGCCTGAGTCAGTCCGGCGCGCTGCGCCGGCCGAGCACCGCGGCGATGTCCGGGCGCCGGTAGCCCGGCCCCTTGAGCACCTTGCCGTCCGCGCGCAGGACGGGCCGGCCGTCCGCCCCGAGCTTGGACAGGTTCGAGGCCTGGATCTCGGCCAGCACCTCCGTCAGCGGGATGCCGCACTCCAGTGCCATCCCGTAGAGCACGTAAACCAGGTCCCCGAGCGCATCGGCCGCCCCGACGGCGTCCCGTGCGCCGCCGTCCATGCCCGCCGCGCGCTCGTAGGCCTCGACCATGACCGCCTCGGCCTCACGGCCGTGGACCGAGCGGACGAGCTCGGCGAACTCCTCGGCGATCAGTGCCATCCGCATCGGCACGCGCCCGGAGTCGAGCGAGGGCGCAGATCCCACCGGCACGTCGTAGACGCGGTGGAACTCCCGGACGAGCGATTCCGGCGCCTCGGCGCCGGGACCGGTGAGCTCGGTGACCACGGGAGAGGTGGCGCCCGCGGCCGGGTCGGGTGCGCCGTCGGGCAACGGGAGGGTCCCGGTGCAGGTCTGCCACGTGCCGCCGGCCTGGAGGTGCTCGAGCACCCCACGTTGCAGGCTCGAGGTGCGCGGCAGGGTGTCGAGGTCGACCTGACCGCGCCGGGCGAAGACGAAGAACAGCACGTCCGCCGTGCCGGGATCGGCGTGACCGGTGAGGCGCCAGCGGCGCCCGAACGCCGCGATGTTCGAGTGCGCGGGCAGGACCTGGGCCAGCTGCGGGTCAAGCAGCCAGCTGTGGCAGTGCAGTCCGGCGATCGGGTGCTCGGGGAAGTGGCGGGCGAAGAACGGCGCCACCCGGGCGAAGGAGGCGTCCACGGCGGCAGGGTCCAGCGGGCCGGTGCGTGGGATGTGCGCGGAGGCGAGGATCTGGCCGTCGGTGCGCTCGAGGGTGAACTGCAGCCGGCCCAGCCAGTACAGGCCGCCCACCCAGGCATTGGTGACCCAGTTCTGCGTGTGCAGCCCGAACTCCCCGATCGCGAGGCGGTGCACGGCCACCTGCTGGCCGAGGTCCGCCAGCGAGCGCCAGGAGATGGCCTCGGGGATGCCGCGGGCACGATGGAAGGCCCGGATCTCGGGCAGCGTGACGAGGAAGGTGAGGATGGCGAGCGGGCCGTCGGCCGCCGTGCCGTCGTCCTGGCGCTGCCAGACCTCGCCCTCGATCGTCCGCGTGACATCGCCCAGGCGGCGGTGCAGCTCGTCGGCGTAGGCGCAGATGCGCTCGATCGCGGCGTCGTCGGTGAGCGCCCTCGCCCGCAGCGCCATGGTGGCGTCCGCGTCCTCCGGGGCGAAGCCGAGCAGCGGGAGGGCTTCGGGCAGATCCGGGGCAGCGAGCCGGGCGCGGACAGCCGCGGCGGACAGCGTCATCGGCGCTCGCGGTCGGGGCCGGGGTCCGTCACGCGGTCGACTGCGTCCTCGACCTTGCCCAGCGGGGCGTCCACACCACCGACCGCGACCTGCTGCTCGAACGCGCGGGCGGCGAGCTGGTTGGCGCGCTCGCGCTGCTCGGCCGCGAGCACGTCCAGCTCCTCGGTGAGCTCGCGGGCACGCTCCAGGGTCTGAGGATCGGCCGGATCCATGTCCGAGAGCTCGGCCTGGATCTCTCTCATCCGGGCCCGGAACGCGAGGCTGTCCATGGCCTCAGCCTACCGACGCGCGACCGCGAGGTGGGAGAGGGAGCAGCGTGGTGGTCCCGCCGGCCCGGGCGGTCTACGGTGAGAGACGTCACCGCCAGCGCCGCCTCAGGAGAGAACCGTGCCCCACGCGCCGATCGACGTCACCCGCACCACGACCTGGGGTGCCCTCATGGCCCACTGCCGTGTGCTCGAACCGGACCTGCGGGGATGGTTCGCCGGGGACCCGACGCGGGCGGAGCGGTTCACCCACGAGGCCGGCGATCTGCACGTGGACCTGTCGAAGAACCTGGTCACGGATGAGACCAGGGACCTGCTGCTGGGGCTCGCGCGCGATGTGCGCCTGCCCGAGCTCATCGAGGCCATGTTCCGCGGCGACCACATCAACGTCACCGAGGACCGCGCCGTGCTGCACACCGCGCTGCGTCGCCCCGCCGGCGCGCAGCCGCCGCTGGTGGTCGACGGTCAGGACGTCGATGCCGCCGTGCACGAGGTGCTGGCCAAGGTGTACGCATTCGCCGAGCAGGTTCGCAGCGGCGAGTGGACGGGCGTGACCGGTAAGCCGGTGCGCACCGTGGTCAACATCGGCATCGGCGGCTCCGACCTCGGCCCGGTCATGGCCTACGAGGCGCTACGACCGTATGTCGCCGAGGGGCTGGAGGTGCGCTTCGTCTCCAACATCGACCCCACCGACGTGGCCGAGACCACGGCCGGCCTCGACCCGGAGACGACGCTGTTCATCGTCGCCTCGAAGACCTTCGGCACGCTCGAGACCCTCACCAACGCCCGGCTGGCGCGGGAATGGCTGTGGCAGGGGCTGATCTCGGCCGGGGCGATCGAGGATGTCGAGGACGCCCGTGCGGCGGCGGTCTCTGCGCACTTCGTGGCCGTCTCCACCGCGCTGGACAAGGTGGCCGCCTTCGGGATCGACCCGGACAACGCCTTCGGGTTCTGGGACTGGGTGGGTGGCCGGTACTCGGTGGGGTCGGCGATCGGCACTTCCCTCGCGATCGCGATCGGCCCGGAGCGTTTCGCCGAGTTCCTCGCCGGGCTGCACACCATGGACGAGCACTTCCGCACCGCGGAGCCGGCGCAGAACGTACCGGTGCTGATGGGGCTGCTGAACGTCTGGTACGTCAACTTCCTGGGCGCGGAGAGCCACGCCGTCCTGCCCTACTCCCAGCACCTGCACCGCTTCCCGGCCTACCTGCAGCAGCTGACCATGGAGTCCAACGGCAAGAGCGTGCACTGGGACGGCACGCCGGTCACCACCGACACCGGGGAGATCTTCTGGGGCGAGCCGGGCACCAACGGCCAGCACGCCTTCTACCAGCTGATCCATCAGGGCACCCGGCTGATCCCGGCCGACTTCATCGGCGTCGCGGCTCCGGCGCACCCGCTCAGCGACGGGGGCACGGACGTGCACGCCCTCTTCATGGCCAACTTCTTCGCCCAGACCAAGGCGCTCGCGTTCGGCAAGAGTGCCGAGGAGGTGCGGGCCGAGGGCACCGCCGAGGCGATCGTGCCGGCCCGGGTGTTCGAGGGCAACCGCCCGACGACGTCCATCCTCGCCCCCGCCCTGACGCCGTCGGTGCTCGGGCAACTGATCGCGCTCTACGAGCACATCACCTTCGTGCAGGGCGTGGTCTGGGGCATCGACTCCTTCGACCAGTGGGGCGTGGAGCTGGGCAAGCAGCTCGCCACTGAGCTCGCTCCGGCGGTGGCGGGGGACGCCGAGGCGCTGGCGAGTCAGGACGCGTCGACGAAGGCCCTGGTCGAGCGGTACCTGGAGCTGCGGGGCTGACGGGCGGGCTAGAAGACCGACCGTGCCCGCGTCGGCGGGCTCGGGTCGGGCAGCGTGGGCTGAACCAGCGGATGACGACGCGCCGCGGCGGGGCGCGGGCCGGCGTCGGGGGCAGTTCCGGCGCCCGACCCGGGCACCGGGGAGCCCGGCAGCGGCGTGAAGTCACCGGCGAGCGGGTCCCGTAGCAGCGGGTCGGCCACGCGCGAGTGGGTGTCGTGTCCGGCGGCGAGCCACTCCTCGTCGGCGGCGTGCACGAGCGACCAGCGGCGGTTCCCGTCGGAGACCTCGACCCGTCCGTTCGCGGCGACGACGGCGCCCGGCGCCGCCTCGTAGTCCCAGATGAGGTTGAGATCGCTGCGGACGTTGAAGTCGCGGACGTCGTCGGGGCGCTGGTGGTGCCCACCGAAGGCCGGTCTGCCGCGCCCGAGGATGATGTTGTTCATCACCGTCATCCCGGTCTGTTCCTCCGGCCGGGTGACGGCGATCTGTCCCTCGCCACCGAAGGCGAAGAGGTTGTCGCGGACGATGTTCTCGCGGCCGTAGTGCAGGTGCATGCACTGGCTGGAGGTGTCGTGCACCGTGTTGCCCTCGACCACCACGTGGGAGGAGGCCTCGTCCAGGTAGATGCCCCATCCGCCGTAGTTGCGGCACTGCACGTCATGGATGTGGTTGTGGCGGATCACCGTGCCGGGGGCGATGCCCAGCAGGTAGATGCCGCCCATGTCGTTGAGTTCGCCTTGGCCGAGATGGTGCAGGTGGTTGCCCTCGATGATGTTCCCGACCGAGGCGCTGGCGTGATAGTCCCAGACCCAGCCCACCGAGATGGCGGTGTAGAGCATGTCCGAGATCTCGTTGTGCGCGATCACGTGGTGGGCGCCGTGCTGGACCAGGATGCCGACGCATCCCGGGTACACCCGACCACCGGAGCGGATCGTGCAGTCGCTGATCTCGTTGTGGCTGACGAAGCCCGGTGAACCGGCATCGGCGCTCCCACCGGCGCGTACACCACCGGCGCCCAGGTCGGACAGGTCGATCCCGGAGAGCAGTGCCCCGCGAGTGCCCTCACCGAGCTCCACACCGTAGCCGCCGACGTGGCTGATGCTCCCGCCGACCACGGCGCAGGCGTGGGCGTGCCGCAGCCGCACGGCGGCGGGCACCTGGGCGGCGGCCTGGATGTCGCTGCCGTACTCACCCGGCGGAAGCAGCGGGTCCTCCCGTACCCCGAACGGGGGCACGGCGGCCGGGGCGGTGGCGAAGTCGGCGTAGGCGAAGGCGACGTGCTCGAATCTGATCTCCCGGACCGGCTCATCGGCCTCACCCTCGATGGCCACGAAGGTGTCGATCACCGGCAGCCTCGCGTGCAGTGAGGTGGCGCTCTCGCGCTCCGCGGGCGCATACAGCACGTGGGAGGAGCCCAACCCGCTGACGGCGCCGGTGGTGTCGAGGTACCACTCACCACCCACCTCGCCCAGCGCCTCCACCACGTTGTCGAGGTAGTAGGTCGCGAACGTCTTCGCGCTGTCCTCACGGAGGGCGAACAGGCTGCGGTAGGGACTGGTGACGGTGCGCGTCCGGTGATCGATGCTGCCGATCGGCAGCCGCTCCTGCACCCAGTAGTGCGGGACCACCACCTCGACCCGCTCGGGCTCGGACAGCTCGGGAACGTCTCCCTCGGTGAAGGTGAAGGTGTCCCCGCCGTCGAACATCGTCCCGACGCCGTGCGCGGCGGGGTCCAGGTCGCCGGCACCGGCCATCCGGAGCCGGCCGGAGCGCGGAAGTCGCGGCCGGGCCCGCCGCTGCCCGTCCACGTACAGCGCCCGACCGCCCTCGGCGGGTGCAGGGGCGGCGAGCAGGTCGCGCCCATCGACGGTGATCGATCGCCAGCCCGTGACCGCGGCCGAGCCGTCGAAGACGGGTGGGTCGGCGTGGTCGAGAGCGACGAAGGAGGTGAACGAGTCGGCCGGACCCAGCCGGAGCGTCTCGTGGTGGGGATAGCGGCCTCCGGCGATCCACACCACGGCGCGCTGCCCGGGCGCGCGGCGCGAACGGACCAGGGTCATCGCCGTGACGAGCGAACCCACCGGGTACCCCTGCGAACCGTCGGCGTAACGTGAGCCGTTCGGGTGGACGAACACCTCGATCCGGTCGGTGGACATCTGACTCCTTCGTCGGTGCGGTGGGCTGGTGGAGGCTCCGTTGTCAGGCGCGTAGCCGAGCGCGGTCCTCGGTGACCTGGTGCTGGAGCTCCTGCCCGTCGAGCCACCGCTGCAGCTCGCCGAGCACGAGCCGGCCCAGAGCCTGGCGCTCGGTACCGATGCTGCCCGCGATGTGGCCGGTGAGCGTGACATTGCCGAGGTCGTAGAGCGGGCTTCCGCTCGGTGGCGGTTCGGGCCACGTCACGTCGAGCACGGCGTACAGGTCGGGTCGCTCACGAAGGAGGGCGATGAGCGCTTCCTCGTCCACCAAGGCTCCCCGAGCGGTGTTGATGAGCGTGGCGCCGTGGGGCAGGGCGGCCAGCGCCTGGGCGTCGATCATCCGGTCGTTCTCCCCGGCGATCCAGGGTGCGTGGATGCTCACGACGTCGCTCTCCGCGAACAACTCGGTGAGCGTCTCGTAGCGGTGGACCCCGTCGGCGTGGTCCAGGTAAGGGTCCCAGACCCCGATGTGGTGCTCGAACCGGCTCAACCGGTCGACGACCTTGCGTGCGATGGAGCCGAAGCCGACCAGGCCGATCCGTCGTCGGTCGATTCCGAGGCCGGTGTGGTCGGGCAGCAGTGTGCCGGTCGCGCGCAGATGGGCCATCGCGCGGTGCTCGCCCTTGAGAGCGAGGACGGTGTGTGCCACGACGTACTCCGCCACGGGGTCGTTGTTCGCGTCAGCGGCCGAGACGAGGCCGATACCTCGCTGCCAGAAGTCCTCGGTCACCAGGTGGCGGATCGACCCGGCGGAGTAGAGCACCAGCTTCAGCGCCGGCATGCGGTCCAACAGCTCCCGGCGCAGGCGAGGCGTGCCCCAGCCGGCGATGAGCACCTCGATCTGCTCCAGCCGCGGGGAGCCGAGCAAGGAGTCCGCCGTGGCGTGGACGTCCTGGCCCATGTCGAGCAGTTCGTCCAGGCGGGCGTGTTCGGCGGGCCCGAACACGGCGTCCAGGGCACCGGGATCGAGCAGGAAGGCTGCGGCGGGTGCGGTCATGGGGTCTCCCTCGAGGACGATCCGAGCACGACGGCCTCCAGAGTAGGGCGGTATCCCCGCACGCTGATCAGCCGAGTGCGTGCGCCCTCGTCCAGCTCTTCGTGCGGCGCGCGCACGCCTCCCGTGTCCAGGCCCTCCCATCGCAGCAGTTCCTTGATGACCGAGACGTTGTGGCGGCCGGCTCGCTCGGCGCGCAGGGCCTCGACCTCGCCGATGTACTCCTCGACCAGGCGACGGACCGCTCGCAGATCCCCACTGGTCACGCCTAGGTGGAGCGCCATGGCGATCTCGGGCCTGGCGTTGGCGATGCCGGAGGTGAAGGAGGTCACGCCGATGCCGGCGAAGGCGAGGGCGTGGGACTCGGCGAGACCGTTGATCCACGTGCACATCGCCCCCGCCCCCGACCGCAGGAGGGAGCCGAGCGTGTGCAGGTCGGGCCGGGCGTACTTCACGCCGACGACGCGCTCGTGACCGGCGAGGGTCCGCAGCTGGGTGCCGGAGAGCCGGGTGCTGCGTACGTACAGCACGAGCGGCAGTGCCGACCATTGTGCGAGCTCGGTATAGAACCGGACCAGGCCGGTACCGTCGCCGAACGGGTCGGCCGGCTCGTGGACCATCGCCGCGTGATATCCCAGCGCATGGGCGAGCTCGATCTCCCGGAGCATTCCGGACATCGGACCCGCGACACCGGCGAGCATCGTCCCGGGGTGCCCGGCCTCGGCCACGGCCTCCAGCACCTCTCGCCGTTCCGGTCCCTGGAGCTGGTGGACCTCGGCGGTGTTGCCGAGGGCGGTCAGGACCGGGACGCCACCGTCGCTGACCCGGGTGGCGAGCGCAGTCACGGCGGCGCGATCCACCTGTGCGGTGCCATCGCGGTAGCCGGTGACCAGGACCGCGGTCACCCCCTCGAGGTCGACCCTCATGCAGAACCTTCCCGTTCGGAGACCAGCACGACCTCGGAGGTGGCCTGGCGGGCCTGCACGCTGAGGCCGCCGTCGATGGTGATGACCTGGCCGGTGATGTACGCGGCCTCCGCCGAGGCCAGGAACGCGGCGAGGGCGGCCACCTCGCCGCCGGTGCCCGCCCGCCCGAGCGGGATGGGCGTCACCTCGGCCTGCTGGACCGCGGGGTCCTCGCCCTGGTAGCGCGCGTTCGAGATCGCGCCCGGGGCGATGGCGTTGACACGGATGCCGTGCGGCGCCAGCTCCAGCGCTGCGGCACGCGTGAACGACTCGATCGCACCTTTGGTCGCGTCGTAGGCGACCGCCTCCCGGTGCGCCTTGGTCGCCCCGATCGAGGAGATATTGATGATGCTGCCGCCGGAGCCCATTCGCTCGGCCACCCCGCGGGTGCACAGGTAGGTGCCTCGCGCGCCGACGGCGAACTGGCGATCCCATTCGGACAGGGTGAGGTCGAAGAACGGCACCCGCCCCAGCATCGGGACGGCGGCATTGTTGATCAGCACATCGATCCCGCCGAGCCCGTCGTGGACCCGTGCCAGCATGTCCTCCACGGCGGCGGGGTCGGAGACGTCCGCCGGGACGGTGATGGCGTGCCGCTCCTGCGTGCGCAGGGAGGAGGCGAGCTCCTCCGCCTCCTGCTCGTCGAGGGTATTGATGGCGACGTGCGCGCCCTCGGCGGCGAACCTCTCGGTGATGGCGCGTCCGATGTTGCGCGAGCCGCCGGTGATCAGCACCCGCGCGCCCGCGAATCGTGCGGTGCTCATGTCTGCGCCCCCACGCGATCGATCACGGAACCGGATCCGGCCTCCCACCGCAGCGGTCCTGCTGCCTGCTGCAGCTGCCGGGCGTCGAGGCTCATGCCCAGGCCGGGGCCCGGGGGTGGGGCGAGGTGGCCCTGGCGATAGGTCACCGGTTCGGTGACGACGTCGCCGTCGTAGAGTAGCGGGCCGACCGGATCGGCTGCCACCCGGGCGCTCACGGTCGCCACGCCCAGGTGCGCGGCGGCGGCCGTCCCGATCGAGAGCTCCTGGGTGGTGCCGATCAGGGTGTCGAGACGGGCCGCGTCGGCGATGGCGATGACCTGCTGGGCGGGGGTGATGCCGCCGAGGGCGAACAGCCCGACGTTGAACACGTCCACCGCGCGTTCGGCCACGAGCCGGAGGGCGGAACGGGCGTCGTAGACGTGCTCGCTCACCGGGATCAGGGTCCGACGGCGCACCTCGGCCAGGCCGGTGACGTCACCCTCGTGGGCGGGAGCCTCGACGAGCGCGTAGTCGACGTCGCGGGTGCGCTCGATGAAGCGGGTGGCCGCTGGTGCGTCGAGGAGGTTGGAGAAGTCGAGGGATTTGATCTGGATCGCCTGCTCGAACCGTTCCCGCAGGCGCCGCAGGAATTCCTCGTCGAGGCCGAGGTCTCCACCCACGTACACCCGGAACATCGAGAAGCCGGCGTCCAGCCGGGCGGCCACGAGCTCGAGGTTCGCCTCGACGTCGGCCTCGCTGCGCTGGCGGAAGATCGGGTAGGCGACCGGGAGGGACGGGCGCACCGCCCCGCCGAGCAGCGAGGTCACGCTGCGGCCGGTGGCCTTGCCGCGCAGATCCCAGAGCGCGAGGTCGACTCCGCAGCGGATCACCGCGCCCTTGTCGTAGAGCGCTCCGGCTGGCGGGAAGGCCTCGGCGAGCAGTCCGGTCAGCTGGTTCGCGTCCCAGATGTCGGCGCCGAGCAGCATCGCCCGGAGTGTCGAGGTCAGGTCGTCGATGTCGGGGTGGAAGCGGGGAAGATGCTGGAGGTCGGACATCTCACCGACGCCGAGGAGGCCGTCGTCGGTGTCGATCTCGACGATGACGTGCCCGCACACGAACCCGGTGGTCCGGGAGATGTTGAGCGGCGTCAGCCGGAGGTCGGCGATCGTGCTCATGTGGCCGACTCGCTCTCGAGCGCGTGCAGTGTTCCCTGCGCCGCGTCGGAGATGTGCCGGCGAAGGAGAAGGGCGGTCTCCTCGGCGTCGGCACGCTCGAACGCCTCCAGCAGACGGGAGTGCTCGGCGAGCTCCTGGTCGTAGGTCGCCTGCACGTGCCAGCCGGCCGTGGCGATGAAACTGCTCAGCGCCTGCAGCTTGTCGAGGAAGTCGATCAGCAGGTCGTTCCCGCAGGCCGCGTAGAGGCACCGGTGGAACGCCCGGTTGGCCACGCTGAGCTCAGCCGTGTCGTTGGCGCTCACCAGTGCCTCGGTGCGAGCGAGAAGTTCGCGCGCTTCCGTGCAGTGGGCCACGCCTCGGGCGGCGACGGCCAGCCGTAGCGCCTGTGGCTCGACGGCGAGCCGGGCATCGGTCACCTCGCGCACGATCGCGACGTCGAGCACCCGCACGCGCATTCCCTGGTAGGCCGTGGAGACGACCAGACCGCTGGACTGCAACTGTTTCAGCGCCTCCCGGATCGGCGTCTTCGAGACGCCGAGCATGGCCGAGAGCTCGCGCTCGACCAATGGTGTGCCCTGGGGAAGGCGCGCGTCGAGGATCGCGGCCTGGATCACGTCCCGGACGCGATCGCCGCGGGAGACGGGCTGTTCGAGGGCGAGTGCCGGTCGAGGGGCCGGGTCCGCCACCTCCGCTGGTGGGGTCATGGCCCCATCTCTATCAGGCGGCGGGCTCCGATCGCAAGACATTGTATCTGGTATCGCACGGTGCTACCTTCGAGCATCTCGCCCCGACAGGCGAGGCAAACGAGCAGAACTACGGGAGTTCTTTGTGTCCGGCTCAGCGCAGCACACCGTCGTGATCAGCCCGGCCGCCGACGGCGGCCCGGCCGCACGGCACGGGATCGAGATGCTCGGCACAGCCCTGGCCGAGGCCGGTGTCGCCGTACGCACCCGCCCGCTCGGCGCGGTGGCCCGGCGGCCGGAGGCCGGCGAGGTGAGCATCGTCGTCGGCCAGCGCGCAGCGCCCGCGATCACGGCGCTCGAGCAGCAGGAATGGCTGCTGTACAACACCGGCGCACCGGGCCCGAACGGTTTCTACCTGAGCATGCTGCCCGGCCGCGTCCTCGTGGTGACCGGCGCCGACGACGTCGGCGTGCTCTACGGCTGTCAGGAGCTGGCTCGGCTGGTCGCGGACGAGGGTGGGATCCCCTGGGATGTCGAGACCGGCCAGACCCCTGATCTGGCGCTGCGCGGGCCTGCGATCGGGCTCCAGCTCACCGAGGTGGAACCTCCGCGGCAGGTGTACGAGTACCCGATCACCCCGGATCGCTTCAGCTGGTTCTACGACCGCGACCTCTGGCTGGAGATGTTCGAGACGCTGCTCAGCCAGCGCGCCAATGTCATCTACCTGTGGAGCGGGCATCCGTTCGCCTCGTTCGTCCAGACCGAGGAGTTCCCGGAGGCGCTCGAGGTCACGCCCGAGCAGCTGGCGCTCAACCGGGAGACGCTGGCGTGGATGGTGGCCGAGGCGGGCCGCCGCGGGATCCAGCTGTTCCTGATGTTCTACAACATCCACATCCCGCTGCCCTTCGCCCGTCATCACGACATCCCGCTGCATCAGCCCCGCCCCACCGAGCTCACGTCGGCGTACACCCGCGCCGTGCTGACCGACTTCGTACGCGACTTCCCGCAGATCGGGCTCTACGTCTGCCTGGGCGAGGTGCTGCAGGGCGACCTCTACGGCACCGAGTGGTTCACCGAGACGATCCTGCCCGCTGTCGAGGACGGCGTGGCCGCCGCAGGCACCCAGCAGCCGCCACCGATCCTGCTGCGTGCCCACTCGCTGGACCCCAAGCCGGTGATCGAGGCCTCCGCGGGCCGGTACCCGGCACTTCACACCGAGGCCAAGTACAACGGCGAGTCCCTGACCACCTGGAATCCGCGCGGGAAGTGGCAGCGCACGCACCGCTACCTCGCCTCGCTCGGCGGGGCGCACGTGGTCAACATCCACATCCTCGCCGACCTCGAACCGTTCCGGTACGGCGCTGTCACCTTCATCCAGCGCAGCGTCCGCGCCATCCGGCACCGGCTCGACAGCAATGGGCTGCACCTGTACCCGCTGTTCTACTGGGAGTGGCCGCTCTCACCGGACAAGGCAGAGCCGAGATTGCGCCAGCTCGACCGGGACTGGATCTGGTTCGAGGCCTGGCACCGCTACGCCTGGAAGGCGGACCGGGACGCCGACGCGGAGCGACAGTACTGGACCGGCCGGCTCGCAGAGCAGTTCGGCTCCGAGCAGGCCGGAGCGGCGGCGCTCGAGACGCTCGAGGCGATGGGCCAGGTCGCACCGCGGCTGGTGCGCCGGCTCGGGATCACCGAGGGCAACCGTCAGACGCTCAGCCTCGGCATGACGTTGAGCCAGCTCACCAACCCCGCCCGGCACCGCGCGTACGACGACCTGTGGCTCTCCCATGCGCCGGCGGGGGAGCGGCTGGAGGACTACGTCGCGAACGAGGTGGCCGGTACGGCGCACGTGGGGGAGACTCCGCTGGACGTCGTCGAGGACGGGGTGCGCTTCTCGGCGCGTGCGGTGGCCGCCGTGCAGGCGGGCCGCGAGGCGGTGCGGAGCGAGGCGGGTGAGTACGACCGGCTCGCCGGGGACGCGCAAGCCATCGCGCTCATCGCCGACTTCTACGACCTGAGGGTGCGGTCCGCCGTCGAGATCCTGCACGCCAGGGCCACCTTCGAGGGTGACCACCGTGCCCTCGCCTCCCGGTTGCAGAAGGCCGTCCCGCTGGTCGAGGCGAGCGTGGAGGTGTACCGCCGCCTCGCCGACCTGACGGCCGGAACCTACTGGTACGCCAACAGCATGCAGACGCCGCAGCGCAAGATCCCGTTCCCGAACGGCAAGGCGTACGGGCACTGGCAGCAGTGCCTTCCCGAGTACGAGGCCGAACTGGCCAACCTGCGGGCCAATGTCGAGATCCTCGCCCGCGGTGAGCTGCCGCCGGCCGTGGCGGAGCGGCCTACGCTGCCGGGGCCGTTCCGCGCGATCGACCTGACCGTCCATGCCGGTGGTCAGCCGTTCGAAGTCGTCGAGGGGAACGCACTCTTCGACGATGTCGACGAGCCGGTGGTCGCCCTCGCCGAGGAGCTCGCCGGCCTGCGCGGGGTCCGGTTCACCAAGTCGGCGGCGCTCGGTGGCGAGGCGAGCGTGGAGTTCTCGCTGGCGCAGGAAGGGCACCTGCTGGTCGGCTACTTCAAGGACCCGAGCCCCACCTGGCTGCAGGTGCCCGACCTGGAGACCAATACCCACGCCGACGACCGGGGCGGGCTGGCGCCGGTGCTGACCTCGGCGGTGACGGTCTCGTGGAACCCGCCGGTGGACGTGCACGCCTTCCGCTACGAGGCCGGCCGGCACACCTTCGCCCCCGGCGGCGGCGCGTACGTGATCCTCGGCGCGGTCGCCGCCGACCAGGAGTTCACCGGCCGCAGTGTGTCCATGGCCGAACGCGAGGACACCTTCGACTGGCTGTACGAGAACCCGATCAGGAGTGCGCGATGAGCGAGACCGAGACCGGCATCGAGACCGGAACCGAGACCAATCCCTTCGACCGCGACCACTACGACTATTCGTCCTGGTTCTTCTGGGTGGAGGCCAGTGCCGAGCAGCAGGCCGAGCAGCTTGCCCAGCAGAAGGAGTTCCTGCGCCTGCGGCCGGACTCCTCGATCGGTGAGCGCTGTTTCCTCTCCCCGTTGGCCGCCATCCAGGTGGAGACCCTGACGCTGGGGCGCAGTTCCTACATCTCCGGGCACGCCTATCTCACCGGCACCCTGCAGACCGGCCCGAACTGCACCATCAACCCGTTCTGCGTGATCCGCGGCAACATCCGGCTCGGCCACTCGGTGCGCATCGGCGCCCACACCTCCATGCTGGCCTTCAACCACACGATCACCGACCCGGACCTGCCGGTCTTCAAGCAGCCGACTTCCCAACGCGGCATCACGATCGGTGACGACGTCTGGATCGGTTCGCACGTAATGGTCCTCGATGGGATCACGATCGGTGACCGGGCCGTCGTCGGCGCCGGCTCGATCGTGACCAAGGACGTACCGGCCGGGGCGATCGTGGCCGGGAACCCGGCGACGGTGCGCAAGTGGCGGGTGCCCGAGCTCGCTCCGCGTGAGGCATCACACGCCGCGGCCGCCGAGCCCGTGCTCGCCGAGCAGGTACGAGGCTTCGACCGGATGGTGCGGGAGCAGGCGGAGAGGGTCCTGGCGAGATCGTGGGACGCGGGTCTGGGTCGGTATGTCGACGCACCGGGCAGCGCGCCGTCGGTGCGGGCGCACTGCGACGCCGTGGAGGTGGCGGCCTACCTGACCGGCCAGGTTCCGCCGCAGCTGACGCGCGAGGAGCACATCGCGTGGCTGCGCGGGCTGCAGGACCCGATCTCGGGTATGATCGCCGAACTCGACGCCTCCGGGCGGCCCGGACCGACGGTGACGGATCTCAGCGTCGACGACGCCCACTATCACGTGCTGTGCGTGGGCTACGCCCTGGACGTGCTCGGATCGAGCGTCGCGCATCCGATCCACGCGGTGGACCGGCTCGGCGCCGACGGCCTCGTCGAACTCCTGGACTCGCTACCGTGGCGCGGTAGTCCGTGGCGCAGCAGCAACGTCGCCGACATGCTCGGCACGGCCCTGCTGTGGAACACCCGCGCCGGTTCCCCGCACAGTGCCGCCACCGCGGCCGGGCTGTTCGGCTGGTTGCACACCCGTGTCGACCCGAGGACAGGGATGTGGGGGACGGACGACCCGCGCTCGGGCCGGCTGGAGACCGTGAACGGCTTCTACCGCACGTCGCGAGGGTCGTTCGCCCAGTTCGGGCTGCCCTTGCCGCATCCCGAGCGCGTCGTCGACACGGTGCTCGCCCACGCCGATGACGCCCGCTACTTCGCGCCCGATCGTCAGAACGCGTGCAATGTGCTGGACGTCGCGCACCCGTTGTGGCTCGCGGGCCGGACGGGCGGATACCGCCAGGACGAGATCCGGCGGGTAGCGGCCCGGCTGCTGACAGACGCGCTGAGCCACTGGCGCCCCGGCGAAGGGTTCGCCTTCGCGGCGGAGTCCGGGACCGGCCGCGACCCACTGGCCGAGACCCCGGGGTTGCGCGGGACGGAGATGTGGCTGGCCATCGTCTGGTATCTGGCCGATCTGCTGGGAATCAGTCGCTCGCTGAGCTACCGCCCCGGCGGGATCCATCGCCCGGAGCCGGCGGCGTCGCTCGTCCGGTGATGAATCGAATCAACTTACATACGTCATAGGTACGATCTTGACCAGAAGGGTCATACATAGTACCTTCGGAGAGTCTGATCGCACGAGGACGTGGGAACGAAAGGCAATGATGCAACTCGACGAATGGCAGGACGATGGCCCGGGCTGGCACCGTGCCGACGCCATCGTCCGGCGAGTCCAGCCGCCGACGTTTCCCGACCACGAGGTGCGCGTGGAGGACCACGGCGCAGTCGGCGATGGCAGGAGCGACTGCTCCGCGGCGATCACCGCCGCGATCGACGACGTCCGGCGCTCGGGCGGTGGCCGGGTGGTGC
Source organism: Ruania suaedae (assembly GCF_021049265.1). Taxonomy (NCBI): domain Bacteria; kingdom Bacillati; phylum Actinomycetota; class Actinomycetes; order Micrococcales; family Ruaniaceae; genus Ruania; species Ruania suaedae. The sequence goes on along the minus strand of NZ_CP088018.1, from coordinate 3,239,328 downwards.
TCGGCGCCGGCACCTACCGCACCGGCCCGATCAGGCTGTACAGCAACATCGACCTGCATGTGGCCGCGGGGGCCACGGTGGAGTTCATCGCCGAGCCCGAGCGCTACCTCCCCCCGGTCCTGACCCGGTGGCAGGGGGTGGAGATGATGGGGTACTCCCCGCTCATCACCGCCCACGACGCCGAGAACGTCGCCATCACCGGTACCGGCACCCTGGACGGCGGTGCCGACAACGAGCACTGGTGGCCGTGGTGCGGCCTGGAGGAGTTCGGCTGGCTCCCCGGGATCGTGGAGCAGGAGAGCGACTGGAAGTACCTCGTCGCGCTGGTCCGCGAGGGTGTGCCACCGGAGGGGCGCGTCATGGCCCCGGCGCGGAACTTCCGGCCCAACTTCATCGAGTTCTACCGGTGCGAGCGGGTCCGGGTGCAGGGGGTGCGGATCGTCCGCTCCCCGATGTGGGAGATCCATCCGGTGCTGTGCACCGGCGTGCTCGTCGAGGACGTGCAGATCGAGACCCACGGCCCCAACAACGACGGCGTGGACCCCGAGTCCTGCACCGACGTGGTCATCCGGCGCTGCCGTTTCGACGTCGGTGACGACGCCATCGCCATCAAGGCAGGCCGGGAGGAGGACGCCGAGCGCGTGGACCGGCCGTGCCGCAACGTCGTCATCGAGGACTGCACGATGGTGATGAAGTACGGAGCGTTCACCATCGGCAGCGAACTGACCTCCGGTGTGCACGACGTGTACGTGCGCCGGTGCACGATCGGGGGCCCCGACCTCTGGTACGGGCTCTACATCAAGACCAATGCCGCCCGCGGCGGCTACGTCGAGAACGTCTACGTCGACGACGTCGACGCGTCCCATCTCCAGCGCGAGTTCCTCAGTTGCAACTTCCTGCGCGGCGAAGGCCTGGCCGGTCTGCGGACCCCGACCGTGCGCCACATCCGGATCAGCAATGTCCGGGTCGGCCGGGCCAGGCGCGCTCTGCACCTGGCGGGTTTCGACCACAGTCCCATCGCCGATGTCCGCATCAGTGACAGCTCGTTCGAGTCGATGGCCGAACCCGACTCGATCGAGAACGTCGTCGGCCTATCGCTGACGACCACCCCCTCCCCAGCGTAAGTCTCAACGAAGAGAGGTAAGAGCATGACCACGTTCAACCCCCTGGAGCGCGACCTCGACCGTCGCTCACTGCTTCGCTACGGCACAGCGGGCGCCGGTGCGCTCGCCACGACCGGTGTCCTCGCCGCGTGCGGCAGCGACCCGGAGGCGGAGACGCCGGAGGAGATCGAGGCCAGCGGCGTCGACGGCGTCGAGCAGGTGCAGCTGGGTGAGGAGATCACCGACGGCATCCTCTACCCGGACGGCTACGTCGGTCCCCGGGCCTACGTGCGCGAGCCGTTCTACACCGGCGACGCGACCTTCACGATCGGCGTCCGGCTCAACCCGAACGACGTCGGGGACTGGAACACCAACGAGTTCACCCAGTGGATGGAGGAACAGACCGGCGTCAAGGTGAACTACGAGGTCGTCCTCAACGAGGACGCCGACCTCACGCGCGTGAACGCCCAGATGACCGCGGGTGACATGCCGGACGCCTACCTGACGGTGCCGTTCACCAACGACCAGGTCTCGCTGTACGGGAGCCAGGGTGTGTTCCTCCCCCTGGAGGACCTCATCGAGACCTACGCCCCGGCGATGCGTCAGATGATGACCGACTACCCGGACTGGGGCGCGGCGATCACGGCGACGGACGGCCACAAGTACCAGATGGCCGCTCCGAACGACTGCTATCACTGCCGCGTCAGCCCCTCGCGCGCGTACATCAACGCCCGGTACCTCGAGGCGGTGGGGGCCGAGATGCCGCAGACCACCGAGGACCTGCGCGAGGTGCTCCGGCTGTTCAAGGAGCAGGACCCCTCCGGCACCGGCCAGATGATCCCGTTCTCGGGCGGTGGCCCGAACGACTTCATCGACAACTTCATCATGAACTCGTTCCTGTACAACCCGGGTTCGGAGGGTGATGGTGGCGGATGGCTCCGCCTGAACGAGGGCCAGGTGGAGTTCGTCGCCGACAAGGACGAGTGGCGCGAGGGCCTGCGCTACCTGCGCACCCTCGCCGACGATGGGACGCTGGACCGCCAGACGTTCACGACGACGAGCGATGAGCTGCTGCAGGCAGGCAACCAGGGCCGGCTGGGCTTCGTGCGCAGCTACTACCCCGGATTCTTCGCCGACATCTCCGACGAGCCGGATGCTCTGTGGCGCGAGTATGTCTCGGTGCCGCCGCTCGAGGGCCCCAGCGGCGTGCGGTACGCGAACTGGAACTGGGAGACCGACCGCAGTCGCCCGTTCGTCATCACGCGCAACTGCGAGAACCCCGAGGTGCTCGTGCAGTGGTTCGACTACATGTTCACGCTCGAGGGCTCGCTGCGCGCAGCGTCCGGCAACACGGACAACTGGAACTACGCCGAAGAAGGAGACCTCGGCATCAACGGCAAGCAGGCCATCTGGGACCGGGTGACCTGGCCACCGGAGTCGGGAACCAGCCTCGGCGGTCTCGCCCCGGCGTACAACTCCAACGACTTCCGGTTGGGGCAGCTCTCCGACCCGGACAAGCCCGACATGGAGGTGGCGCTGTACGAAGCCACCACCGAGTACGAGCCCTATCAGCAGCCGCAGGAGTTCTTCCTCCCGGCACTGATCTTCGACGAGTCGCAGGCGTCACGGCGTGCCGACATCGCTGCCTCGATCGAGAGCCACGTGCGCCAGCACATGGCGAACTTCGCCATCGGTGAGCTCGACATCAACGATGACGCAGCATGGGAGTCCTACGTGTCCGCGTTCGACTCCATGGGCCTGCCGGAGTACATCGACCTGCACCAGCAAGTCTTCGACGCGCGTCAGGGGTGAGTCTGCCCATGCTCCGCGCTCGCCGGATGAAGTACACCGGTGGTGATGCCGCCTTCATGGTCAGTACGTACGTGCTGCTGGCGATCTTCACCCTGTCGGTGCTCTATCCGTTGGTCTTCGTGCTGAGTGCGTCGGTGTCCAGCGCCGACGCGCTCACGCGCGGGGACGTCTGGTTCCTGCCGGTCGGGCTGAACTTCGACGCCTACGCCGAGGTGCTCGGCTCCCCACGGTTGGTGCGGGGCTTCCTCAACTCGGTGCTCTACACCGTCCTCGGCTCGGCCATCGGCACGTTCCTGACCCTGCTGGCCGGCTACGTGCTCTCGAGGGACGATCTGCCGTTCCGGCGCATCCTGATGTTCTTCTTCCTCATCCCGTTCCTGTTCAGCGCGGGCATCATCCCGACCTACATGATCGTGAACGCGCTGGGGTTGATGAACTCGATCTGGGCCGTGGTGCTGCCCGGTGTCCTCAACGTCTTCAACATGATCATCACGATGACGTTCTACCGGATGAACATCCCGAAGGAGATGCTCGAGGCGGCGCAGGTCGATGGCGCCACCGACTTCCGGTTCTTCTTCAAGATGGCTATTCCGCTGAGCAAGCCGATCATCGCAGTGAACATCCTGTTCTACGCGATCACCCAGTGGAACGGCTGGTTCAACGCGCTGCTCTACCTCTCCGACGACACGTTGTTCCCGCTGCAGCTGGTGCTGCGGGACATCCTGACGCAGAGCCAGGTGGATCCGTCCATGATCGGCGGTGACGTCTCCGAGCTGATCCGGCGCAAGGAGCTCTTCGACAAGCTCAAGTACGCCCTGATCGTGGTCGCGATGATCCCGCCCCTGATCGCCTACCCGTTCGTCCAGAAGCACTTCACCAAGGGTGCGCTGATCGGTTCGCTCAAGTGAGCCAGGGAGCCTGAACGATGACGACACCGACCACTGCCGCACCGCGCGCCTCGCGGTCCTCGGCACCTGCCCCGGCAAGCCGGCCTCCGGCGAAGAAGCACCAGTACCCGCTCGGGCTGCGCCTCAAGCGCTCCTGGCGCCTGTATGTGCTGCTGTTGCCTCCGTTCATCTACGCCATCCTCTTCATGTGGGCCCCGCTGTACGGCCTGCAGATGGCGTTCAGGGACTTCAGTGTGGCTCTGGGCATCAGTGGCAGCCCGTGGGCAGGGCTGAAGTACGTCGAGCAGTTCGTGAACTCGTTCCAGTTCGGGACGGTCATCAGGAACTCGCTCGTCCTGAACTTCTACGAGTTGATCGCCCTCTTCCCTCTTCCGATCATCCTCGCGCTGCTGCTGAACGTGGTGCGCAACATGAAGTTCAAGCGCAGCGTGCAGCTGATCACCTACGCGCCGTACTTCATCTCCACCGTCGTGGTCGTGGGCATCATCATCATGCTGTTCTCCCCGAGCGGGGGCATCGTCAACCAGGTCATCGTCGGGATGGGCGGCACGCCGACCGACTTCCTGAGCGCGGAGCTGTTCCGGCACACCTACGTCTGGTCCGGTGCCTGGCAGACGCTGGGTTACTCGGCGATCATCTACCTGGCCGCGCTGGCGGGTATCGATCCGCAGCTGCACGAGGCGGCCAAGGTGGACGGCGCCTCGATCGTGCGTCGGATCTGGCACATCGATCTGCCCGGCATCCTGCCGGTGATGGTGACGCTGCTGATCCTCAACATGGGTTCGATGCTCTCGGTCGGCTTCGAGAAGGTGCTGCTGATGCAGACGCCGCTGAACCTCAACGTCTCCGAGGTGATCGACACCTACTCCTACAACGTCGCCTTCGCCTCCTCGATCCCGCAGTACTCCTACGCCGCGGCGATCGGGCTGTTCAAGTCGGTGATCGCCGTCATCATGCTCGTGCTGGCCAACTGGCTGGCTCGGCGCGTGGCGAAGACGAGCCTGTTCTGATGGCGGGCGCGGTGCCGGCGTGGTTCACCCACGACCGGTTCGGGATGTTCGTCCACTTCGGCGTCTACTCCACCCTGGCCCGGCACGAGTGGGTGATGACCAACGAGCGCATCGATCCGGCCGAGTACGAGCGCCTCGCCCGGTACTTCGACCCCGACCTGTTCGACGCCGACACCCTGGCCCGCGCGGCCAAGGACGCGGGTATGGGCTACCTCGTGCTCACCGCCAAGCATCACGACGGCTTCGCGCTGTATGAGACCGGCCTCAGCGACTACAGCTCGAGCGCGTTCTTCGGTCGAGATCTGGTGGCCGAGACCGTCGAAGCATGCCGCCGCGTAGGACTACGGGTAGGGATCTACTACTCCCTGATCGATTGGCACCACCCGGACTTCACCATCGACTTCCAGCATCCGCTGCGGGACCGCCCGGACGCCGCCGAGCTGAACGCCGGACGCGACATGGAGCGCTACCGGCAGTTCCTGCACGGGCAGGTGCGCGAGCTGCTGACCGGGTACGGGCCGATCGACTATGTCTTCTACGACTTCACCTACCCCTGGGAGCAGGATGGCTGGGCCGGCAAGGGCCCGCAGGACTGGGACTCGGCCGGTCTGCTCGCGATGACCCGGGAGCTGCAGCCCGGGGCCGTGGTCAACGACCGGCTGGGCATCCCGGGCGATCTGATCACCCCGGAGCAGTACCTGCCGGACGCCCCGATGATGACCGAGGACGGCGCGTGGCAGACCTGGGAGGCCTGCCACACCATGAACGGGGCGTGGGGCTATGACCGGGAGAACCGCAACCTCAAGACGCCGGACCTGCTGATCCGCACCCTGATCGACATCGTGTCCAAGAACGGGAACCTCCTGCTCAACATCGGTCCCGACGGCCGTGGCGCCATGACCCCGCACGACACCGCCTCGTTGCAGCAGCTGGCGTCCTGGATGCGCCTGCACCGCCAGGCGATCATCGGTGCCGGACCGGTCGTGGCGACCCCGGCCCCCGGGACGGCGCTCACCCGGCGGGAGGATCGCCTCTACGTGCACCTGCTGCACTGGCCGCTCAAGCACGTGCACCTGCGCGACCTGCCCGGCTCGGTCCAGTTCGCGCGGTTCCTGCACGACGGGTCCCAGCTTCAGGTGCGCGTGGCCGGCGGCGGGCGCACCGACGCCAACCACCAGCTCGAGCACATCACCCCCGGCGAGCAGCCGGCGGGGACGGTCACGCTGCAGCTGCCGGCCGTGCGGCCCGATGTCGCGGTGCCGGTGGTGGAGCTGTTCCTCCGCGAGGACTGATCGCCGGGTCCATGGGCCCGGCCGTGCGGTGGATCGCGGTCATGTGGTGCCTGCGATCCACCGCACACCTCAGTCCCCGGCCGGCTGCAGCACGCCGTCGACCCGGCGGGGGATGTCGACCGGGCCATCGCGCAATTCTGTCGGCAACACGTGCTGGGGCGCATCCTGCCAGGCGAGCGGGCGCAGGAAACGGCGCACGGCGGTGGCGCCCACGGAGGTGTGCTGGGTGTTCGTGGCCGGCCACGGGCCGCCGTGGTGCATCGCCCAGCACACCCGCACCCCGGTCGGGTAGCCGTCGTAGACGATCCGCCCGACGACGTCCCGCACGGCCTCGGTCAGGGCCTGCCGCTCGCTCTCCTCACCGGCCCCCGAGTGGATCGTCGCCGTCAGCGAGTCGGGCACAGCCGTCAGGGTCGAACGGACCTGCGCCAGGTCGCGATAGCGGACCACCACGATCAGGGGGCCGAAGGCCTCCTCGGCGACGGCGGGGGTGACGTCGTCGGCGTCGATCTCGAGCACGGCCGGGGTGAGCGCGAAGCCCTGCTCACCGGCCCGGGGTGCCAGCAGGCTGCGTGCGCGCCCGTCCTCGATGAGCCGGGTGCGGATCTCACCGAAGCTGTCGTGGATGCGGGAGTTCAGCAGCGTCTGCGGCCCGGCGGCCTCGCCGCGTGCGACCAGACCGGCGACGAGCGCGTCCCCGGCCTCCCCCTCGGGCACGAGCGCGACGCCGGGTTTGGTGCACAGCTGCCCGGCCGAGCCGGTGAAGGAGGTGTACAGGCCCTCGGCGATCTCCTCACCCCGCTCGGCCAGGGCGCCGGTGGTGAGCACCAGCGGGTTGAGGCTGGAGAGCTCACCGAAGAAGGGGATCGGGGTGGGGCGCTCGTCGATCAGGGACTGCAGGATCGTGCCCGTCGACAACGACCCGGTGAAACCGACGGCGGTGATGCGGGGGTCGCGGACCAGGTCGGCGCCGGCCTGCTGACCGTAGACGATGCCGATCGTGCCCTCCGGTGCCCCGTAGGCCGCAGCCGCCCGGGCGAGACTGTCGTAGGACTGCTGGGACGTCAGCAGGTGGGAGCTGTGGGCCTTGATGACCACCGAGCCTCCCGCCGCCAGGGCCGAGGCGGTGTCGCCGCCGAGCACGGAGAAGGCGAAGGGGAAGTTGCTGGCCCCGAAGACGGCGACCGGGCCGAGGGGGATGAGCATGCGGCGCACGTCGGGGCCGGGGCCTAGCGGGGTCTGCCCGGCGTGGTCGATGATCGCCTCGAGGTACCCGCCGTCGGTGACGACGTCGGCGAACAGGCGCAGCTGGTAGACCGAGCGGGAGAGTTCGCCGTTCAGCCGCGGTTCGGGCAGGCCCGTCTCGCTCATCGCCGTGCTCACGAGCGCCTCCCGGTCCTCCTCGACACCGTCGGCGAGCGCCCGCAGCAGCCCGGCTCGCCAGGTGCGGCTCCGGGTGCGCAGGTCGCCGAAGGCGTCCCGCGCACGGCTGGTGATCTCGACCAGCCGCTCGGGACCGGTGTGCTCGAGCAGGGTCGGCGTGCTGGTGCCGGTGCGTGGGTCGGTCGTCGACAGGGTGGTCATCGAGTCATCCTTCCGATCAGGTCTCGCTGGGCGAGGGTGGAGATGAGGGCCCCGATCCCGAACTCCCACGGGGGCAGGGACTCGCAGTGCTGGACGCGGTTGACGAGCGCGCCCAGCCCCGGGGAGGCGATCCGGACGACGTCTCCAGGGTGGTGGGTGAAACCGTGGCCCGCCACACCGCGATCGGCGGTGGGGGCGAACATGGTGCCGAGGTAGAGCACGAAGCCGTCGGGATAGGCGTGATGGTCCCCGGTGGCCTGATGGACCAGGTCGGCGGGGTCGCGGCTGATGCGCGCCATGTCCGAGGTGGCCTCCATCCGGAAGTCGTCCGCACCGGTGACGGTGAGCGAGACGGTCTCGTGGCGCACGTCGTCGAGGGTGAAGGTCGCATCGAACAGGCGCAGGAACGGGCCGAGGGAGGCGGAGGCGTTGTTGTCCTTGGCCCGGCCCAGCAGCAGAGCGGAGCGGCCCTCGATGTCGCGCAGGTTCACGTCGTTGCCGAGCGTGGCGCCGACGATCGCGCCCGTGGACGAGACGGCCAGGACCACCTCAGGCTCGGGGTTGTTCCACTCCGACTCGGCGAGCACGCCCACGTCCGCACCGGGCCCGACGGAGGCGAGGACCGGTGCCTTGGTGAAGATCTCGGCATCCGGGCCGATGCCGACCTCGAGGTACTGGCTCCACAGGCCCGCCTCGAGCAGCACCTCCTTGAGCCGGGCGGCGGCGTCGGAGCCGGGAACCAGATCGGCGATGTCGCCGCCGATCGCCTCCAGGATGGTGCCGCGGATGTGCTGCGCGGTCGCCGCCTCGCCCCGGGCGCGCTCCTCGATGATCCGTTCGAGCATCGAGACCGGGAACGTCACGCCCGCCGCCTTGATGACCTGCAGGTCGATCGGTGAGAGCAGCCAGGGATGCCGCTCGTCGCGGTGGTCCGGGTTCGTGTTGGCCCAGACGCTCTCGAGCGGTCCGATCGACGGGCCGGTCGCTGCGGCGGCGGCCGCACCCGGGTCGGGCTGCTCGGTGAGGTCGCGCATCGTGGGGAAGGTGGCCGAGAGGTCGAGCAGCTCACCGGCGCGGACGGCCACGACGGCCGGTCCCGGGGCGTGGGGCAGCCAGGCGCGCCCGACCAGCACGGCCTCGGCGTGGTCCTGCGGCAGGATGTCGGTGACCGGGGGGATCCAGGTCGTCATCGGTGTCTCTCCTCGTGTCAGCGGCCGTGGAAGACGCCGGTGCGCTTCTCGGCGAACGCCGCACGGCCCTCCCTGGCGTCGTCGGTGGCGAAGGTGATCGCCTGCAGCTCGCGCTCATAGCCGATGGCCTGATCGAGCGGCATGTTCTGCGCCGCCCGCAGGTTCGCCTTCGCCGTCTCGACGGCGATCGGGGGGCGAGCGGCGATCATCGCGGCGAGTTCCTGGGCGCGCTCCAGCAGCCGGTCGGCGGGCAGCACCTGGCTGACCATGCCCCACGCGAGCGCCTGGGAGGCGTCGATCCGGTCGCCGGTCATCAGCATCAGCGCCGCGTTGCCCGGACCTACCGAGGCGGCGAGCAGCGGCGACATGCCCCCGCCGCCGATCCATCCGAGCGTGACCTCGGGCGCGGCGAAGGTCGCGGACTCAGCCGCGATGCGGATGTCGCAGGTGAGTGCGGCCTCGAGGCCGCCGCCGAAGGCGTAGCCGTTGACGGCGGCGATGATCGGCTTGCGGCACGCGCGCAGCGCGTCGCAGTAGTCGTGGCGGTTGCGGAACTGCCACGGCGTGGCGTACTCGTCCAGGGTGGTGATGTCGCTACCGGCGCAGAAGGCGCGGCCGGTACCGGTGTAGACGAGCGCCCGGATCGCAGGGTCCTCGTTGATCGTGTGGATGATCCGGACCAGGTCGGCGCTCATCTCCTGGGTGACGGCGTTGAGCTTGGCGGGCCGGTTCAGCCGGATCGTGGCGACGTGGTCATGGACGTCGACCGCGATGAGCTCGGTGCCGGACGTGAGGGTCATGAGGTCTCCGGTCGGTCGGTGAACAGTTCCTGCAGCTCGTCGAGAGCGTGGCCGGCAGGCCGCCCATCGAGGACGGCGGAGCGGACGATCCGTGCGGACTCACTCTGGACGGGGACGTAGCCGGCGAACCGTGGCCGGACCCACGCCGCCTCCATCGTCTGGCGGGTGGCCGAGTAGAACCCGTGGGCGGCGGCATCGACCTCCGGGTCGGCCCAGGAGGCGCGGGCGCTGGGCTGACCGTCATGGGCGGGGATGAAGGTGCGCTGGGTCTCCTCGGCGAGGAGCCAGCTCAGGTGCTCCACCAGCGCGGGCGAGGGAGTGCTACGCCGGGTCAGGGCGATTCCGGTGCCGCCGATCGTGGACCCGATGCACCTACCCCGGGGCGGTGGTCCGAACGCGAGGTCGGCGGCGTAGGTGACGTAGCCGTAGACGAGCGGGATGTAGTCGATGTCGCCCATGGTGCGCATCCGCTCCAGCAGCCCGATCGGGTTCAGCCGCTCGCTCCCGGCCGGCACGTTCGCGGACAGGGCCGTCAGGATCTCCAGCGCCTGCCCGGCCGCCGTGCGGTCGAAGGAGGAGGGTGAGATCTCGCCGCCGAGGGAGACGGTGATCGAGCACAGGGTCAGGAAGGCGTGCGGACCGGCCAGGCTCATCGCGAGCCGTCCGCCGCCGGCGAGCCCGACCGCCTCCTGCCACGTCGCGGGTGGCTCGGCGAGCGCGTGCGGGCGTCGCGCGCTCACCTGCGTGGCGGCGTCGAGCGGGAGGGCCCACAGGTGCGAGCCGAGCAGGTAGGAGCGCACGCTGGCTCCCACGGCGCCCTGCTCCAGGCGGCGCACCTGCTCGGTCGACAGGAGCGTGTCGATCGGATGCAGGCAGTCCGCGGCCAGGGCGTCGCCGAGGTGCGGGTGGTCGAGCACGAGCACGTCGTAGCGCGCGGCGAGATCGGTGATCGAGGCGGACTCGAACCCCTCCAGCGGCTGAGCCTCCCAGCGCAGCGTGTCGCCACCGCCCAGTCCGGTCGAGCTGCCCGGTCCGGACCTCCGAGCGGCGGCCGCCTCCAGAGCGTTCCGGCCGCGTGGATGGTCCCAGGTGAGCCCGACGTAGTCGGTCATACCGGGGCGCTGACGGGCTCGGCCACCACGCCGTCACCGACGAGGCGTTCGGTGCGATCAGGATCGACGCCGAGCTCGTTCAGGATCTCCCGCGTGTGCTCGCCGACCCGTGGCGCACCCCGATCGATCCGCGGGGGCGTCTTCGTCATCCGGTAGGGGAAGCCGGGGGTCTTCACCCGGCCCTCGGTCGGATGGTCGTACTCGACGAACGTCTGGTTGTGCTGGATCTGCGGGTCCTGCACCAGCTGCTCGTAGCCGTACACCGGCCCCACCCACATCCCGGCGGGAAGCAGCACGTCCAGCCAGTGCTGGGTGTTCTGCCGGCGCAGGTGCGCCGCGACGATCGCGTGCAGCTCGTCCCGGTGGGTCCAGCCGTGGGTCTCGGCGTCGAGCCCCGCCAGTCGCGGCTCCGCCAGCACCGCCCCGAGCGCGTCGAGGTCCGCGAACGCGAGCGCCAGGAATCCGTCCGCCGTCTCGAAGATCCCGTACGGCGCTCGGATGTAGACGTGCGCGTGGGGCTCGGTGCCCCGCTGCTGGGGCACTCCTCCGACGGTGTACACGCTCAGCTCCTGCATCTGCAGCGTGGTGAGGGCGTCGAGCATGTTGACGGTGACCAGCTGGCCCTCGCCCGTGCGTTCGCGGTGCAGCAGCGCGGCGAGCACGCCCTCGAACGCGGTCGAGGCGGTGACGGCATCGGCCAGGTACTGCCCGGCCGGCGCGGGCGGCTCGCCGTCGCGCCCGGCGGAGAGCATCGCCCCGCTCATGGCCTGCAGGATGAGGTCCTGGCCCGGGCGGTCCCGGTAGGGCCCGTCCTCGCCGTAGCCGGAGATGGACACGTAGACCAGGGCCGGGTTGATCGCGGCCAGGGTGTCGTAGTCGAGGCCGAGCCGGGCGGCCACGCCGGGGCGGTAGTTCTGCAGGAAGACGTCGGCGCCGGCGACGAGCTCGTGCACGATCTGGCGCCCGTCCTCGGACTTCAGATCGATCGCCAGGGACCGCTTGTTCCGGTTCAGGCTCAGGAAGGACACGTTGATCTCGTTGCCCGTCGCGCCCCCGGCAGCCGCGGCCCGCTGCCACTCGCCAGAGGTCGGCTCCACCTTGACGACATCGGCGCCGAGGTCGCCGAGGCGCTGCGCGGCGAACGGCCCGGCCATGGCGATGGAGCAGTCGATGACGCGGTAGCCGTCGAGGACTCCGCGGGGTCCGGCGTCGGTCATGTGTTCCTCCGGGAGTCTCGGTGGACAGGCGTCTCGACGCCGCCGGCGGCGGCTGAGCGCAGCAGCGCCTCGATCAGCTCGACCGATCGAGCGGCCACCCGGGCGTCGGAGTTGTTCTCGGTGCTGGCGCCGGTGATCAGGTCGATGAAGCGCGCGGGCGGCACGAGGCACTCGTAGTCGCCCTCACCCGGGCTGATGTCGACGTCCTCGCGACGGCCGTCGTAGCGGCTGAGGGCGACCCGCTCGCGCTCCACGTCGATCATCAGCACGCCCTCGGTGCCGAACAGTCGGATGTCGAGCTGGTACCTGTCGCCGTCGGCCAGGGTGGCGGCCCCCGAGACGGTGCCCAGCGCGCCGCCCTCGAACTGCACCACCGCGGCGTCGAACAGGTCGACGGCGGCCTCCGGGCCACTCACCCGGCCCGCCACCGTGGTGGCGCGCAGGCCCGTGAGCCAGGACAGCAGTGCCGAGGAGTGGGTGATCTGGCCGTGCGCGTAGCCGCCGCCGTGAGCCGGATCGGCCCATGTGCTGGGGTCGGGTGCCGTCTGCGAGCTCCATCGCTGCAGCATGTGCGTGGGGTCGGAGCCGAACAGGCCACGGGTGGGCGAGGCCATGTGGCACAGCACGTACTGGATCTCCCCGACTCCACCGTCATCGAGGATGCGCTTCGCTGCTGCGGTGAACGGTTTGTAGTTCCAGCCGTAGGGCACCAGGAACACGGTGCCGGAGCGCTCGGCGTGGGCGGCCAGATCCCACGCCTGGGCAGCGTCGAGCGTCATCGGCTTCTCGCACAGCACGTGCAGGCCGCGATCGAGCGCCGCCGCTGCGAACCGGTGGTGCAGATCGTGCGGGGTGGAGATGACCACGGCGTCGATGTCCGCAGCGAGGAGCTCGTCGGCATCCTCGGTGGCGAACCCGAAGCCGAACTCCTCCTGCGCGCGGGTCAGGCTCGGGCCCTTGCCGCAGACCCCCACCAGCTCGACGTCCTCGCGCGCGGCGAAGATCGGGAAGTGGTTGCTCGTGGCCCACCAGCCGGCGCCGATCGCTCCCAGACGCACCCTCATGCGATCCACTGCCAGGTCCGGCGGCCCGCCCGGGTGCCCTCGCGCACGGTGCCGGCGGCCGTGAGTCGCTCCAGGTTGCCGGTCATCGGGAAGATCAGGTACTCCGCGGCCGCATCGGACCAGGTGCCCAGCTGAGGTGCACATCGACGGATGAGCTCGAGCGAGGTCAGTTCCTCACCGCCGCGCAATTCACCGGCGATCACCTCGTCGATGCGTCTGACGTAGGCAGCCGAGCGGTCCAGGAACCCGGCGACCTCCGCCCCCTCGTACACCGGGTAGTGCGCGGTCAGCAGGAGATCGGCGTCGTAGCTGCGAAGGCGTTCGATCGTGTCGGTGTAGGCGACGGCGTCGCGGTAGGTGGGTGGGAAGATCGGCTCACCGTCGGCTGTCAGAACGCTCTCACCGAGGACGGCGTCGGAGATGAGCAGGGCGCGGTTGCTCGCGTCCCAGAGCGCCAGGTGGCCGGGGGAGTGGCCGGGTGCGTGCAGCACCTCGATCCGGCGGTCGCCGAGGTCGATCAGCTCACCGCCCGCCAGCGCCCGGTCCACCGGGACGAGACGAGTGCTGCGGCGGATCTCGGCGGTGGCCTCGGGTGGGTCGTCGAAACCGTCGGCGTCGGCGAACTCGCCGTAGCGGCCACGGATGAGCAGCTCGAGATCCTCGGTCATGGGCACGTCGTCGTGGCCCGCGAGCAGCTGGACGTGCGGGGCCAGATCGCGCAGGGCGCCGTTGCCGCCGGTGTGGTCGAAGTCGCAGTGTGAGCTGATGGCCCAGCGGATCTCGGCCGGGTCCAGGCCGATCTCACCCAGGTAGGGCTTGAGCGTGCCCGAGACCGACTCCTCCACCCCCGTGTCGAGCAGGAGCGTGCCACGGGTGCCGGTGAGCAGGTAGAAGGCGACGAACCGCTCGCCGAGCGGGGCCACGATCCGGTGCAGGCCAGGGCGGATCTGCATCATTTCCCCCAGCCGCCGGATTCGACCATGCGCAGGCCGCTGCGATGCGGACGCATGTGCGGCCCGGCCGGCTCCTGCCATCCCTCGGCCGTGCGCGCCGCGCGGATCGCCGTCTCGTCGACCGCGACGCCGGCGCCGGGCAGCTCGCCGAGCACGATGCCGCCATCGATCAGCTGCTGGTCCACGGTCAGGCCGAGCGGTACCCCGAGATCCTGCACCTCGGACGAGAGATGGTTCGGGACGGCGGCTGCGACGGCTGCGACGGCGAAGTTGGCCGTCAGGCCCACGGGGCTGAACGGCAGGTCGCGGCTGTGAGCGGCCATCGCCACCCGCAGCATGTGGGTGATCCCCCAGATCGCACCGGCCTGAACGATATCGGCGCCTCCGCCGTCGAGCAGGGGGCGATACCACTCGAGCCCGGTGAGGTTCTCCCCAGTGGCCACGGCGGCCTTGATGGCCGGGCTCAGCCGGGCGTGTCCCGCGGTGTCCCACCGGCGCAGCGGCTCCTCCACCCAGGTGAGGTCGACGTGCTCCTCGAGCGCGCTCACGTACCGCACCGCCTGCTTGACGTTCCAGGACTCGTTGGCATCGAGCATGAGGGCGGGCGTGGTGCCCGTGGCGCCGAGCGTCTCGGTGACCAATGCGAAGCGACGCAGATCGTCGGCGAGGCAGCGCCCGCCCTTCAGCTTGGCAGCGGTGTAGCCGCGCTCGGCGAACGCGACGTAGAGGGTGACGAGCTCGTCGTCGGTGAGGGCGGCGTCCAGGCCGGAGGCGTAGCCATGCACGAATCGGTCTCCGCCCCCCAGCAGACGCCACAACGGCTCGCCGGCCAGCTTGGCCTTGAGATCCCACAGCGCGGTGTCCAGGGTTCCGATGCCCCCGAACGTCGCCCCGCCGTGCGAGGACTTGAACACCCGGGCGAGCATCGCGTCGTACAGCGTGGTGACTGCGCGCGGGTCCTTGCCCTCGAGCGCCGGGAAGAGCCGGTCGAGATCGTGGTGGGACCCGGTCGCGACGCCCTCGACACCTTCGTCGGTCTCGAGGATCACGAGTGGCACGTCGGTCACGCCGGAGGCGATGTAGCCGTTGACGTCGCCAACGGGCCTTCCCCAGTGGTGGGTCGTACTCAGGGTGCGATAGCCGGTGATCTTCATATCATCCTCGAGGTGAGATCGTTCCGAACACCATACATCATATGTCTGCTGTTTGGCGTGTCCGGCTGTGCGTGCGCGCATCCGATCAATAGATTGGCCCCATGCCCCACTCAGAGCCGACGGCGCCCGCGCGAGCCAGACGTCCCATCGAGCGCATCGGTGCCACGGTGCTCCGGGAGTTCGTCCAGGCGATCGTCACGGGGGAGTACGCCGCGGGGCAGGTGCTGCCGACCGAGGCCGAGCTCACCAGCGAATTCGGGGTCAGCCGGACGGTGATCCGCGAGACGATGAAGCGGCTGCAGGAGAAGGGCATGATCACCGTCGCCCAGGGGCGCGGCACGCACGTTCAACCGATCACCAGCTGGAACGTGCTCGACCCGCTCGTCCTCTCCACGATGATCGAGAACGACCGCACGCTCGGGATCCTGGACGATCTCAGCGTGGTGCGTGGTGCGCTCGAGGCGGAGATGGCCGGCGACGCTGCCGCGTCGGTGGACGACCGTGCCCGCCTGGTGCTCCGCGAGCGCATGGACCGCATGGCGGGTGCGGTCGATGAGTCCAGCGTGTTCCGAGAGGCGGACGTGGAGTTCCACCTCGCCGTCATGGATCTCGCCGACAACGCCCTGGCCGCCAACATCGCCCGGGCGCTGATCCTGCACGCCGTGCACAGCGACCGCTATCTGGGGCAGGATCCGACGCGTGCGTTCGAACTGACCCTCGCCGAGCACCAAGCCGTCGTGGATGCGATCGACGCCGGTGATCGCGAGGGTGCCCGCGCAGCCATGCGCGAGCACATCCTCGGCTCCTGGCAGCGGCGCCGGCTGCCGACGGACAAGCGTTCGCAGTAGACGTTCGGCGGGGTCCGCGGGTCGCCGCTCGTTTGTGGTGTGGATCCGGTTCACGTGGTGCACCGGATCCACACCACAAGGGCTCAGACCGGGTAGTCCACGAACGCGATCCGCCGGCTGTCGGCCGACCAGCTCGGCACATTCATCGTCCCCTGCCCGCCGATGAGCCGGACCAGGTCGCGCACATCCTCCCCGCGCGGCCCGCACGTGCGCAGGATGACGTCCCGGTCGGCCGGGTGCCCCACGGTCCCGGGTGGGAAGGAGACATAGGCCAGCCGGGCGCCGTCGGGGGAGGGGTGGGGGAACCAGTTCACCCGCTCGTCGTGGGTGAGCTGCTCCGCGGCCGAACCATCGGGCCGCATCCGCGCGAGCTGGGCATGCCCGGCCGCACGCGCCGGACCGTCGATCGGGCGCTCGGTGTTGAAGTAGAGCCAGGTGCCGTCCGGGGAGAACTCGGCCCCGTCGTCGGGGTGGTCGTCGTCGGTGAGCTGGTTGCTCGCCCCGCCCGCGGCGGGAATCGTGAACAGGTTCGGTGCCCGCCAGCTGCCGCCGGGCTCGGTGACCACTCCGACATAGGCGAGCGTCGCGCCGTCGGGGCTGACGCCGTGCAGGAAATGCAGCATGCCGTCATCGGCGGTGATCCGCACGGCCTCGCCACCGGCCAGCGGGGCGCGGTAGACGTGACCGTCGTCGGCGGAGAGGACTACGTGCACGCCGTCGGGGTCGAGCAGGTGGTCGTTGTTCAGCGGCGGCAGGCCGGGGAGGTCGATTGGTCGGGGCTCGCCCGACCCGTCGGCGGGTAGGCGGAAGAGCAACCCGTCGCCGTTGACGATCAGGTCGGTGCCGCTCCAGTTCGGCGCCTCGTAGAGGACGTCGCTGGACTCGTGCACGAGCCGCGTGCTTCCGGTGGCGACGTCGAGGGTGTGGATCCGGCAACGCTGGCCGGGAGCGAGGGTGCGGGGCATCGGTGCCTTCTCTGTCGGTGGGCCGGTTCCGCCGCGCGAACCGGCGGGCGGTGGGACGATCAGAGGCCATCCCCAGGAGGAAGGCCCTGTGATGACCGTACTCAACCCGTATCTCAACTTCCGCGGCCAGGCGCGCGAGGCGATGGAGTTCTACGCCTCCGTCCTCGGCGGCACCCCCACCGTCAGCACGTTCGGGGAGTTCGGCATGAACGAGGATCCGGCCGAGTCCGAGCAGGTGATGCACTCGATGCTGCAGACCCCCGGCGGCATGACGCTGATGGCCGCCGACGTCCCCGCCCAGATGGAGTACCAGGTGGGCACCAACGTGCACATCTCCCTCAGCGGCGACGACGTCGAGGAGATGCGTGGCTACTTCGACGGGCTCAGTGCCGGGGGCACCGTGGTGGAGCCGTTCGTGCCCGCCCCATGGGGCGACGTGTTCGGGATGCTGATCGACCCGTTCGGCATCCGGTGGCTGGTGAATGCCGCCGGATAGACCCTGCACGCGGAGATGGCCGCCTCGACGAGGTCGAGGCGGCCATCTCCAACGGGAGCGGGTGACGGGAATCGAACCCGCGCTATCAGCTTGGGAAGCTGAAGTTCTACCATTGAACTACACCCGCACGAGCGGCCCCCTTGGGCTGCTGCGTCGGACCAGCATACCCAATCTCGTGGATGGCGGGGCACACCGGTGGCTCGTCTCGGCTACCGTGGCCAGCGTGCTGCTCTCCGACCGCGACATCCGGGCCGAGCTGACCTCCGGCCGCGTGGGCCTGGACCCGTTCGACGCCGCCATGATCCAGCCCTCCAGCGTGGACGTCCGGCTGGACCGCTACTTCCGGCTCTTCGACAACCACAAGTACCCGGTGATCGACCCGGCGGCCGACCAGCCGGATCTGACCCGCCTGGTGGAGGTCGACCCGGACGAGCCCTTCGTGCTGCATCCCGGCGAGTTCGTGCTCGGCTCCACCTACGAGCTCATCACCCTGCCCGACGACATCGCCGCGCGCCTGGAGGGCAAGTCCAGCCTCGGCCGGCTCGGCCTGCTCACCCACTCCACCGCGGGGTTCATCGACCCCGGCTTCTCCGGGCACGTCACGCTGGAGCTGTCGAACGTGGCCACCCTGCCGATCACCTTGTGGCCGGGGATGAAGATCGGCCAGCTCTGCTACTTCCGACTCACCAGCCCGGCCGAGCACCCCTACGGCTCCGGTGCGCAGGGCTCGCGCTATCAGGGCCAACGGGGCCCGACGGCGT
Source organism: Ruania suaedae (assembly GCF_021049265.1). Classification (NCBI taxonomy): domain Bacteria; kingdom Bacillati; phylum Actinomycetota; class Actinomycetes; order Micrococcales; family Ruaniaceae; genus Ruania; species Ruania suaedae. The sequence continues at coordinate 3,221,059 of NZ_CP088018.1, read as the reverse complement.
CCCGCTCCCACCAGGGCTTCCATCGCACCCGGGTGGAGGGCTAGGTCGCCATGACCGGCGCTGCCGACCCGGGCGCAGCACCGCTCGACCTCCCCGCGGCCCTCAGCCGTCACGTGCTGGCCCTTCCCGACGACGTCACGGCCGAGGAGGTGGAGGCGCTCGCCCTCTCGCGCTACCCGCAGGCGCACTGGGTCACCCGCGAGGTGCTCGAGCTCGAGGAGGAGACCTACCTCGCCGGACCGTTCCTGCTCACGGCCGCCGACCGGTCCGAGCTGGCGTTGCCGGTCTGGGCCGAGCACGCCTATCTCCTGACCTGCCCGGCCGAGCGCGGCGGACCCGTGCCGGAGGAGCTGCAGGCCGTCGGCGGCCTGCTGGCGGCATTCGCGCAGGGGAGCGTGGAGGGGATGGAGCGGGCCGCCGTCGACGTGCTGTGCGCGATGGGCCGCCGCCTGGCCGGCGTGGTGCGCACCTCCACCGGATACGTGCTCGAGCCCGGCCCGACGGCGGGGGTGGACCTGGTCGTGCACGCGCCGGTGTGGTTGCACCCGGACGCGCTGGTGCACGTGCTGACTCCCGCCCTGCCAGGGGTGCGCCTCCTCGCCGAACCCGACCGGCCACGAACGCCGAGTTCCTCGGCGGATCGCGCCTCGAACGCCGAACAACTCAGCGTTCGGCGAGCAGGGGTCGACGGCGTGCGGGAGCTGGACGAGGCCGAGCGGGCGTGGCTGCACGCCGAGGCGGACGCCTTCGATGCCCACACCCTCGCCCAGCCGCAGGTCACCGAGGCCTACGGCGCCGTCTACCACTATCCCGACGGCGGATCCATCGGCGTCTCGGTGGAGGCCGAGGCGGCGGTCCCGCTGGTGCTCGCCGGCCTGGACTGGGCCGCCGGCGGGACCCTGACGTACGCGCTGCGGTGGTACCCGGCCGATCCGGTGGCACTGCAGCAGGGCAGGGTGGGACAGGTGGTACTGGACCAGCGTGAGGACGCTCGTGCTCGGATCGAGGCGGGAGCACGTGCGCTGCAGGCCGCCACCGACGGTGAGGTCACCGACGACGACCAGTTCCTCGTGCGGCTGTGACCGGCCCGGGCGGGTCGCCCGGCCACAGTTGATAAGATACTGGAACCGCGTTGTCCACTCCGGCGTTCGGGCCGGCGATGCCGCGCACCCGAATACCCACGTGTCCAACACCTTCACAACCGCACACCCGAGCACCACCCGCCCTGACCACGCCGACTGACCGGGAGCCGACGTGCTGCAGCTGATCGCCCTGCACCTCGTGGCGGCTCTCGCTGCCCCGGCGTTGGTCTCCCGCTTCGGCCGGCGGGCCTTCCTACCGCTGGCGCTGGTGCCCGGGTCCGCGGCGATCTGGGCGCTGATCCGCCTCGGCGATGTGCTCGCCGGTGAGGTACCGCTGCAGAGCGTGGCGTGGGTGGGCTCGCTGAACATGCACCTGACGTTCCGGCTCGACGGCCTGGCCTGGCTGATGGTGTTGCTCGTCGGCGGCATCGGCGCCCTGGCGCTGGTCTACTGCGCCTGGTACTTCGCCTCCGGGGCGAAGTTCCTGGGGCGTTTCTCCGGGATCTTTCTCGCCTTCGCCGGTTCGATGCTGGGCCTGGTGACCACCGACAACACCCTGGCGCTGTACACCTTCTGGGAGCTGACCACGGTCTTCTCCTACCTCCTCATCGGGCACTACTTCACCCGCAAGGGCTCCCGCCGCGCCGGGATGCAGGCGATCGTGGTGACGACCTTCGGGGGTCTGGCGATGCTCGCCGGCTTCCTCGTGCTCGGGGCCGTGCCCGGCGGCTCGTTCTCCCTGTCCGAGCTCGTCGGCGCGCCTCCCGCGGGCACCGCCGTCGCCGTGGCGATCGTGTGCATCCTCGTCGGGGCACTGAGCAAGTCCGCGCTGGTGCCGTTCCACTTCTGGCTGCCCGGCGCGATGGCTGCCCCCACCCCGGTCAGCGCGTACCTGCACGCCGCCGCCATGGTCAAGGCCGGCGTCTATCTCGTCGCGCGCCTGGCCCCCGGGTTCGCCGAGCTGGACGCCTGGCGCTGGATCATCCTGGTCAGCGGCTCGGTCACGATGCTCATCGGCGGCTACCGCTCCCTCAAGCAGCACGACCTCAAGCTGCTGCTCGCCTTCGGCACGGTCAGCCAGCTCGGCTTCCTCATCCTGCTCGTCGGGCAGCCCCACCAGGCGGTCGCACTCGCCGGCCTGGCCCTCATCGGCGCGCACGCGATGTTCAAGGCCGCCCTGTTCCTCACCGTCGGTGTCATCGACGCCGCCGCCGGCACGCGCGACCTGCGCCACCTCTCCGGCCTCGGTCGCAACCTGCGCTGGGCGGCCGTGCCCGGTTTCCTCGCCACCTTCTCGATGGTCGGGTTGCCGCCGTTCGCCGGCTACGTCGGCAAGGAGGCCGTGCTCGAAGCACTCACCCACGACGTCGGAGCGCACGAGATCGCCGTGCTCGCCGTCGTCGTGGCCGGGTCCGTCCTGACCTTCGCCTACGGCATGCGTTTCCTGTGGGGCGCCTTCGCGCGCAAGCCCGGGGTGGAGGAGACCAGGCTCGACCGCGAGGCGCCCGGACTGTTCGTGCCCGGCGTGGTGCTGGCCGTCCTGGGGCTCGCCACCGGGTTGGTGCCCGGCCTCGGGGAGCGGCTGTTCGAGCGCTACGCCGGCACCTACCCGGCCGGGGAGCCGGGGCACCTCACGCTCTGGGGAGGGATCGGGCCGGCGCTGCTGCTCACGATTGTCGTGATCGCCGCCGGTGCCGGCCTGTTCGCGGCGCGCCACCCGGTGGAGCGACTCCAGGGGGCCGTGTCCCTGGCTCCCGACTCCGACCGGCTCTACCGGACCATGATGCGTCGCCTGGACCGGGGCGCCGTGGCCGTCACCTCCTACACTCAGCGTGGTTCCCTACCGGTCTACCTGGGCACGATCCTGCTTGTCACTGTCGGTGCCGTCTCGATCGCGCTGATCGGGTCCGGCGCCGGTATCGGCCCGGTCCGAGCGTTCGACGTTCCCGCCCAGGCCTTGCTGGCCGGGGTCATCGTGCTCGGTGCGATCCTGACCGCTCGCGCCCGGCGCCGCCTCAAGGCCGTCGTGCTGATGGGGATCACCGGGTACGGGGTGGTGGTCTTGTTCGCGCTGCACGGGGCGCCGGACCTGGCGCTGACGCAGGCGCTGGTGGAGACGATCGCGCTGGTGGTGTTCATCCTGGTGCTGCGACGTCTGCCCGCCTACTTCTCCAACCGGCCCCTCAAACGCAGCCGCTGGTGGCGCGCGGTACTCGCCGCGGGTGTAGCGATCATGACGATGGCGCTGGCGCTCATCATCCCGAACGTTCGCACGGTGGATCCGGTCTCCGTGCTGTTCCCGGACGAGGTGTACGAGTACGGCTACGGACGCAACATCGTCAATGTCGCCCTGGTCGACACCCGCGCGTGGGACACCATGGGCGAGATCGCCGTGCTGCTCGCCGCTGCCACCGGTGTGGCCTCGCTGGTCTTCGTCCGTGCCCGCTCCGGCCAGGTGGATCGCATCCGTGACCGCCGTCCGAGCCTGCCCACCGCTCGCGTGAACGGTGACCCCGGGCAGCGCTCGCGCACCTGGCTGCCTGCGGGGGCCGCGATCCCACTCGCCCGCCGGTCGGTCATCCTCGAGGTGGCGACCCGGTTGCTCTTCCACACCATGCTGCTCTTCGCGGTCTTCCTCCTGCTCTCCGGTCACAACGCCCCCGGTGGCGGCTTCGTGGCCGGTCTGGTCGTCGGCGTCGCGCTCACGGTGCGCTACCTCGCCGGGGGCCGGTACGAGCTCGGCGAGGCCGCCCCGATCCTGCCCGGGCTGCTGCTGGGGTCGGGACTGTTCCTGTCCGCCGGGGTGGGGGCCGTTCCGCTGTTCTTCGGCGGCACGGTCCTGCAGTCGGTGGCGATCGACCTCGATCTGGGGATCCTCGGCGAACTGCATCTGGTGACCTCCCTGTTCTTCGACATCGGCGTCTTCCTGCTGGTGGTGGGCCTGATGCTGGATGTGCTGCGATCCCTCGGATCCGAGATCGACCGTCAGGGTGAGGCCTCCGGGGCCGTCCAGCCGGACATCGCACACGACTCGCCCCGCGCCACCACCGACGACGCCGATCCCGTCCCGAGCGAAGGAGGCCGTGCGTGAGCATCGACATGACTCCCTCCCTCGCGCTTGTCGTCGTGGTCGGGGTACTGGTGGGCACCGGTGTGTACCTGGTGCTCGAACGCAGCCTCTCCCGCGTGGTCATCGGCGTGACGCTGATCAGCAACGGCGTCAACGTGCTGTTCCTCATCGCCGGTGGCGCCGCCGGTGGACCGCCCCTGATCGGTACCACCGAGCCCGAGCGCATGAGCGACCCGCTGACGCAGTTCATGGTGCTGACCGCCATCGTGATCAACCTCGCCCTGACGGCGTTCGTGCTCGCCATGGCCTACCGGTCCTGGCAGCTGCACGGGCACGACGAGGTCCAGGACGACCTGGAGGACCGGCGCGTGGCCCAGCGAGCGGCACGCGCCGAGCTCGACTCGCGCGCTGACGACGTCGGGACCGACCTCGCCACCGAGGCGGCCGAGGCTCGCGACGAGACCGAGGAGCAGCGGGACACCTCCGGCTCCGGCGGACTGGGCGGGCCCGGTCGCTCCGACGACGGCGGTCCGGCGGGCACCGATCGAGGTGAGCGCCCATGAGCTGGCTCGTCGCACTGCCGGTCGTGATCCCGATGGTCGCGGCCGGGCTCGCCCTGGCGGTCGCCCGGCACAACCGCGCCCAGGGCATCATCTCCGTCAGCGCGATCACGGCGGTGCTGGTGGTCTCGGTGGCGCTGATCTTCGTCACCCACACCCAAGGCCCGCAGGTCATGAACGTCGGCGGATGGGCGGTGCCGGTCGGGATCGGCTTGGTGGCAGACCGGCTCTCGGCGCTGATGCTCGTCGTCTCGGCGGTCGTACTGCTCGGCGTGCTGGCGTACTCCCTCGCCCAGGGCCTCGCGGATGGGCAGCGCGGCGCCCCTGTGGCGATCTATCACCCCACCTACCTGGTGCTGGCGGCCGGTGTGGCCACGGCCTTCCTCTCCGGTGACCTGTTCAATCTTTACGTCGGCTTCGAGGTGCTGCTCGCGGCCAGCTTCGTGCTGCTCACCCTCGGGGGGACGGCCGAGCGGATTCGCGCCGGTGCGATCTACGTCGTCGTCTCGCTGCTGTCCTCGATCATCTTCCTCGTCGCCATCGCGTTGATCTACGCCGCGGTGGGTACCCTCAACCTCGCCCAGCTCTCCGAGCGGCTCCGGGACGTCGACCCCGGGCTCCAGACGGTCCTGCAGATCATGCTGGTGGTGGCGTTCGCGATCAAGGCCGCGCTCTTCCCGCTCTCGGCCTGGCTGCCCGACTCCTACCCGACCGCTCCCGCGCCGGTGACCGCGGTGTTCGCCGGCCTGCTCACCAAGGTCGGGGTCTACGCCATCATCCGCACCCAGACCCTCCTGTTCGTCGATGGTGCCCTCGACCAGGTGCTGATGGTGGCCGCGGTGCTGACGATGGTGGTGGGCATCGCCGGCGCCGTGGCGCAGGACGACATCAAACGCCTGCTCTCGTTCACGCTGGTCAGCCACATCGGCTACATGATCTTCGGGATCTCACTGGCCAGCGGGCCAGGGTTGTCCGCCGCGATCTTCTACGTCGCGCACCACATCACCGTCCAGACCGCCTTGTTCCTCATCGCGGGCCTGATCGAGCGCCGCGGCGGGAGCACCTCCCTGGAGCGCCTCGGATCCCTCGCGAAGGTTGCGCCGGTGCTCGGCATCCTCTTCTTCGTCGCGTCGATGAACCTTGCCGGCATCCCGCCGATGTCCGGCTTCCTCGGCAAGGCCGGTCTCCTCCAGGCGGGCCTCGCCGATGGCAGCGCGCTGGCGGTGGCGGGGGTCGTCGTCGGGCTCTGTACTTCGTTGCTCACGCTCTACGCCGTGGTGAAGGCCTGGAACAAGGCGTTCTGGCAGGAGGCCCCGCAGGAGCTGCCGGTGACGACCTCTCCGCGCGCCATGGTCGGCCCGGCGGCTGCCCTGGTGTCGGTGGGCGTGCTGCTGGCCTTCGTCGGCGGCCCGCTGTACGCCTACACCGACGCGGCGGCACGCGACCTACGCGCCCGGACCCTCTACATCGATGCCGTGCTGGTGACCGGGGACCGCGGTGAGGGGGAGTCCTCTGACTCCCAGGACTCCGATGCCGCTGAAGGTGCCACGTCGGGCAGTGGGGGCGAGCGATGAGCGCGTCCGGGAAGTGGGAGAGGCTCAGCCAGTGGCCGATGGCCGTCTGGATGACGATCGTCTGGGTGCTGCTGTGGGGCGGTGTGACACCGGCGAACGTGCTCTCCGGCCTGGTCGTCAGCGCGCTGTTGTTGGTGATCTTCCCGATGCCGAAGGTCGGTTTCGCAGGCCGATGGTCAGTGATCGGGACGGTGGCTCTGCTCGTGCGCCTGCTCGCTGACATCGTGCGCGCGTCGATCGCGGTGGCCGTGCGGGTGCTGCGGGTGCGACAGAACCCGCGCGGGGCCGTGATCCGGGTGCAACTGCGTTCGGAGTCCGATCTGGTCCTCACCCTGACCGCGGAGCTGACCTCTCTCGTCCCGGGCACCCTGGTCGTGGAGGCGCACCGCCTGACCGGAATGCTCTACCTGCACGTGCTGGACGTGTCGCAGCCGGGCGCGCTGGAGAGGGCCCGCGCCAGCGTCCTCTCCCAGGAGCGCCGGGTGATGCATGCGCTGGCGACCGATGCCGATATCGCTATTGCCGGGATCGCGCCGCGGCCCTGGAAGCGCTCGGCGACGAAGGAGGCGAACCGATGAGCCCGATCGTGGTGGGGATCTGTGGCGTGCTGCTCACCGTGGCCGCGGTGCTGGTGGTGATCCGGGTGGAGCGAGGGCCGAGCATGCTCGACCGGGTGATCGCCCTGGACGTCCTGGTGGCCGTGCTCGTCGCCTGTCTCTCGCTCGTCGCGATCTGGTACGGCCGGGAGGACGTGGTGCTGGTGCTGACGGTCTTCGCGCTGGTCGGCTTCGTCGGGTCGGTGACCCTGGCCCGTTTCGCTGCCGTCGAGCCGGAGGACGAGCGGCGGATCCTCACCCCTGCCGAGGTCGCGGAGGTCGAGGCCCGCGAGCGTGCCCAGCTGACCGGGGGCACCGATGCCCAGGACGAGGCAGATGAGCGGAGGGCGCCATGACCCTCGCCCAGGTGATCACGTCGATCTGCATGATCGGCGGATGCTCGCTGACGTTGGTGGCCGCGATCGGCATCGTCCGGTTTCCCGACCTTCTCTCGCGGATGCACGCCGCCACCAAGCCTCAGGTACTCGGTCTCATCCTGCTGATGACCGGCCTTGCCGTCGGTCTGGGCTCGAGCGAGGTCACCTGGAAGGTGGTCCTGGTCGTCGTCTTCCAGCTCATCACGGCGCCGGTGGCCGCGCACATGGTGGCGCGAGCCGGCTACCGGACCGGGAAGATCAGGTCGGATCTGCTCATGGCCGACGAGTTCACCGAGGATCTGGACCGGGCGCAATCACGCGAGGACTCCTAGCGGAGCAGTCCTCAGTCCTTGGACAGCTGCGACGAACCCAGCCACTTCGCGGTGCCGCGTGCGGCGAAAGTCCGGGCGAACGCGATCAGCGCGCCGCTGACAGCCGCGAAGACGACGAGCTCACCGATGCTGATCTCGTCGGCCTCGGGGTTGTTGTCGGGGGGCTCGTGGCCGGTGATCTTCTTCCACGAGGCGCCGAGCAACTTGTTCGCGGCCAGCCCGGCGGCGACGGCAGCGGCCGTGGTGACCAGCTTCTGGACGTTCATCTTCGTCTCCTGAGATCGGGTGCTCTGTGTCACCCTATCCCCGCCGTCGCGGCCGGGCCCGTCCAGCGGTGTAGCGTGAGCGCCACGACAGGGGAGCGCCGCGTGGCGCTGAGAGTGCGGATCACCGCAGACCCTCGAACCTGCTCCGGTTAGCACCGGCGAAGGAAGTCGAGCATCTCTCTCACCCCTCCTTTGATCCGAGGAGGACACATGAACGACCGCATCGGCCGGCGTGCCGCGACACCGACGACCACCGCGCTCAGGGCGCTGGCCACCGTCACGGGGATCGCCGCACTGACGGGCTGCTCGGTGATCGGCGCCGGCGGATCCGAGACGGAGTCGGAGGAGGGAGCCCAGGCGGGTGGCGTGGTGCAGGTGGTCACCCATGACTCCTTCAGCCTCTCCGACGAGCTCCTCGCCGACTTCGAGGCCGAGAGCGGCTACACCGTCGAGCTCAGTGCCCCCGGTGACGGCGGCGCGCTCGTCAACCAGCTGATCCTCACCGCCGACTCCCCGCTCGGGGACGTCGCCTACGGCGTGGACAACTCCTTCGCCGGCCGTGCGATCGGATCCGAGGTCTTCGCTGACCACACCTCGCCGGCGCTGCCGGCGAGCGCCGAGCAGTACCTGGTCGAGGGCTCCGAGGCGCTGACCCCCATCGACATCGGCGACGTCTGCCTCAACGTCGACCACGACTGGTTCGCCGAGGCGGGCATCCCCGAGCCGGAGAACTTCGAGGACCTGCTCGAGGAGCAGTACGCCGATCTGCTGGTGGTCACCAACCCGGCGACGTCCTCCCCCGGCCTGGCCTTCCTGCTCGCCACCGTCGGGGCGTTCGGCGAGGAGGGCTGGCTCGAGTACTGGGAGGAGCTGGCCGACAACGGTCTGAAGGTGGTCGACGGCTGGTCGGATGCCTACTCGGTGGACTTCTCCGGCTCCACCGGGGAAGGTGACCGCCCGATCGTGCTGTCCTACTCGACCTCGCCGGCGTTCGAGGTGAGCGAGGACACCGCCGAGGGCGAGGCGCCCACCGGTGCGCTGCTCGAGACCTGCTTCCGGCAGGTCGAGTACGCCGGGGTCATCGCCGGTGCCGCCAACCCCGAGGGCGGGCAGGCGTTCATCGACTTCCTGCTCTCGGAGCCGGTGCAGGCCGACATCCCGGAGCAGATGTACGTCTATCCCGTCGATGACCAGGTGGAGCTGCCCGAGGCCTGGACGCAGTTCGCGCCCCTGGCCGAGGATCCGCACGAGGTCGCTCCCGAGGAGATCGACGCCCACCGTGACGAGTGGATCGAGGCGTGGACGGCAGCGGTCATCGGGTGAGGGTTGCGCGCTGGTGGATCTGGGGCCTGGCCGCCGGCCTCCCGCTGGCCTTCCTGGGCGTCTTCTTCGCCTACCCGGTCGTCTCGCTGATCACCCGCGGCTTCGTCACCGGCGGCGGGCTCGACCTGGGCGGGTTCGCGGAGGTCTTCTCCCGTCCCCGGACCTGGCGCATCGTCCGCCTCACCCTCACCCAGGCGCTGCTCGGGACCGCGGGATCGGTTCTGCTCGGCATCCCCGCGGCCTACGTGCTCTATCGCTGCACCTTCCGGGGTCAGCGGCTCGTGCGCGCGGTGGTGACGGTCCCGTTCGTGCTGCCCACCGTCGTCGTGGGCGTGGCCTTCCGCACGCTGCTCGCCGACTCGGGCCCCCTCGGCTTCCTCGGCCTCGACGGCACGTTCACGGCGATCATCCTGGCGCTGGTCTTCTTCAACTACGCGGTGGTGGTGCGCACCGTCGGCGGCATGTGGGAGCGACTCGATCCGCGCACCGAGCAGGCCGCCCGCGCCCTGGGTGCCTCGCCGGCCCGGGCCTTCCTCAGCGTGACCCTGCCGGCCCTGACACCGGCGATCGCCTCGGCGGCATCGGTGGTGTTCCTGTTCTGCGCCACCGCCTTCGGCGTCGTGCTGGTGCTCGGGGGCATCCAGTTCGGCACCATCGAGACCGAGATCTGGATCCAGACCACCCAGTTCCTGGACCTGCGCGCCGCCGCTGTGCTCTCGGTGATGCAGCTGATCGTGGTGGCCGGTTCGCTGGCGCTGTTCGCCCGCACCCGCACCCGCCGCGAACGGGCCCTGCGGTTGCAGCCGGTCACGACCACCCCGGCCCCGCTGCGGCTGTGGCAGCACCGCCGGCCGGGGCCGGACCTGCCGGCGACGGCCGTGACCGCCGTCGTGGTGGGTGTGCTGGTGCTGCTGCCCCTGGCGACCCTGCTGATCAGGTCGCTGCGCACGCCGTCGGGCTGGGGCCTGGGCAACTACGTGGCGCTGGGCAGTACCGGTGGTGACAACGCCCTCACGGTCACCGTGTGGGAGGCGACGGCCAACTCGCTGCGCATCGCCGTCGACGCCACGGTGCTGGCCGTGGTGATGGGGGTGCTCGTGGCCCTGGTGCTCTCCCGCCGCCCCCGGCGCCCGGCCGCCCGCCGGGCGATCGGGTGGATGGATTCCCTCGTCATGCTCCCCCTGGGAGTGTCCGCAGTGACCGTCGGGTTCGGGTTCCTCATCACCCTGGACGCGCCGCCGCTGGACCTGCGCTCCTCCCCGGTCCTCATCCCGATCGCGCAGGCGATCGTGGCGATGCCGCTGGTGGTGCGCACCGTGCTGCCGGTGCTGCGGGCGATCGACCCGCGGCTGCGGGAGGTGGCCGCGATGCTCGGCGCCTCGCCGGCCCGGGTGCTGGCCGCCGTCGAGGTGCCGTTCCTGGTGCGCTCGGTGGGCTTGGCGATCGGGTTCGCCTTCGCGGTCTCGCTCGGGGAGTTCGGGGCGACGGCGTTCCTGTCCCGCCCGGACCGGCCCACCCTGCCGGTGGTGATCTTCCGCCTGATCGGCCGGCCCGGTGCGGAAAACTACGGGATGGCGCTCGCGGCGTCGGTGGTGCTGGCGCTGCTGACCGCCTCGGTGATGGGGTTGGCGGAACGACTGCGAGGGGAGCGATCGGGTGAGTTCTGAGCGAGGGGTGGGCGAGGGCCCGGGCGGGCTGAGCGTGCGCGCGGCCACGGTCACCTACGGAGCCACGACGGCGGTCGCCGGCGTCGACCTGCATGTGCCGGCCGGCCAGGTGGTCGCGGTGCTCGGGCCGTCCGGGTGCGGCAAGTCCTCGCTGCTACGGGCGGTGGCCGGGCTGGAGCCGCTGACCACCGGCGAGGTGCGCTGGGACGGAGCCGACGTGAGCGGCACCCCGGTGCACCGGCGCGGATTCGGGTTGATGTTCCAGGACGGGCAGCTGTTCCCGCACCGCGACGTCGCGGGCAATGTGGACTTCGGGCTGCGGATGGCGGGGATCGCGCGGGCGGAGCGGGCCGCGCGGGTGGCCGAGCTGCTGGCTCTGGTGGGGCTGAGCGGTTTCGGCGACCGCGCGGTGGCCTCGCTCTCCGGCGGGGAGCAGCAGCGGGTCGCGCTGGCCCGGGCGCTGGCGCCGCGTCCGGCGCTGTTGCTGCTGGACGAGCCGCTCTCGGCACTCGACCGCGAGCTGCGCGAGAGCCTGTCCGGGGAGCTGCGACGGATCCTCACCGAGACCTCGACGACGGCCATGTACGTCACCCACGACCACGACGAAGCCTTCGCCGTGGCCGACCGGGTCGCCGTGATGCGCGAGGGGCGCCTCGTCCAGGCGGGCACCCCGGCCGAGCTGTGGGCGGCCCCGGCCGACGCCGCCGTCGCGGGCTTCCTGGGCTTCGTGGTGGTCGAGCACGAGGGACGCACCCTGGGCCTCGGCCCGGGGGCGCTCGTGGTGGATCCGGCCGGGGGCGGCCCGGCCGGCCGCGTCGTGGCCACCGGTTTCGCCCGCGGCCGGACCACCGCCCGGGTGCAGGTCCCCGGCTGGGGCGAGGTGACCGCCGTGGCGGGAGAGCACACGCCCGAACCCGGGCACGAGGTGAGGCTGCGGATCGAGCCGGGGGCCGCCGTCGTGCTCTGAGTCAGCCGAAGCGATCGGGGGAGAAGGGCGTGAGGTCGACCGCCGGCTCCTCGTCCAGGGCGAGGGCTGCGGCCGCGTCGCCCACCGCCGTCGCGTGCTTGAAACCGTGCCCGGAGCAGGCGGCGGCGAGCACGACGCCGGGGTAGGCGCGCGGGGTGCCGATGCTGAAGGCCTCGTCCGGGGTGTGGGTGTACATGCACCCCTCGGCGCGCACGTCGGTGGCGTCCAGGCCGGGCAGCCGGCGCGAGACCCAGCGGGCCACCTCCGCCCATTCGGCCGGGTCCACCTCGAGCGGGTTGTGGCTCGGATCGGCGACGGCGGGGGCCGGCAGATCGTGCAGGCCCACCTTCACCCCGTGCCCTTCCAGGGCGGGGGCGCCCCAGGCGAGGTAGCCGTCGGCCTCGTGCAGGAACACCCCGAACCGCTCGGGCCCGAACTGCTCGGGCTCGGGCGCCCGGAACCAGGTGAGCAAGGTGCGCCGCACCCGCATCGGGACGGTGAGCTCGGGCAGCAGCCCGGCCGTCCAGGCACCGGTGGCCATGATCACCCGGCCGAACCGCCACGTGCGTTCGCCCTCGGGTCCGGTGCTGCGCACCTCGACCCCGCGCTCGCCCGGGGTCACGGCCAGCACCTGCTCGCCGGTGCGCACCCGGGCGCCCTGCCCGACGGCGGCCCGCACCGCCGCGCGGATGCCCGCCTCCGCGCGCAGCACCCCGGTGCCCGGGTCGAGCACCCCGACGGTGTCCTCCTCGATGGCGTGCTGGGGGTAGGCGGAGCGGACCTGTGCGGTGGTGAGGGTCTCGTGCGGCAGGTCGTGGGCGGCGATGGTCTCCAGGATGGGCGGCAGGATCCGGCCGTCGGCCGGGCCGAGGAACAGTCCGCCGCAGAGGGTGAGCAGCTCGGTGCCGTCGGCCCGTTCGAGCTCGCGCCAGAGACGCTGGGCGTGCCGGGCGAGCGCGACGTACTGGGGCCCCTCCACCAAGGCGGTGCGGAACAGCCGACTGTGCCCGTGGGAGGAGCCGTGGGCATGGCCGGGGGTGTGCTGCTCGAAGCCGATCACGTCGGCGCCGCGGGTGGCGCTGCGCCAGAGGGCGGAGCTGCCGGCAGCGCCGAGGCCGAGGACGGCGAGGTCTGCGTCGAGAGTCATCGCGGACCAGTCTGCCGGATGCCGGGGCGGGCTACTGGGTGCAGCAGTCGTCGGTGCAGCACGGCTCGTCCTCGGCCAGGGCGCTCGCGGGAACGTGGCAGCAGGCATCGCCACGCCAGGCGCTGACCCCCTCCTTCGCCGCGAGGCCTGCGATGACCAGGGCAGCGAGAGGATCGGCCCAGGTCCAGCCGAGCAGGGAGTTGAGCAGCAGACCGATCAGCAGCACGGCCGAGAGGTAGGTGCACAGCAGCGTCTGCTTGGAGTCGGCGACGGCGGAGGGGGAGCCGAGCTCGCGGCCGGTGCGGCGTTCGAGCCAGGACAGCACCGGCATGATCGCCAGACTCACGGCGGCCAGCGCGATCCCGACGCCCGAGTGCTCCGGCTCGGCCGCGCCGAGCAGGGTGCGGATCGCATCGACGCTCACGAACAGCGCCAGGCCGAAGAAGGAGAAGGCGATGAGACGCAGGGCGATCTTCTCCCGGCTGCGGGGGTCCGGGGCGCGGAACTGCCAGGCCACGGCGGCGGCGGAGAGGACCTCGATCGTGGAGTCGAGGCCGAATCCCACCAGCGCGGCGGAGGAGGCGATCCGGCCTGCGGTGATCGCGATGACCGCCTCGATGATGTTGTAGACGATCGTGGCGGTCACGATCCAGCGGATGCGACGGTGCAGCGTGGCCCGGCGGGCGGGGTCGAGGGGGCGGGGCCTGAGGGGGCGGGGCCCGAGAGGCAGGGAGGTCATAAGCAGGCGCACTCCGGGCCGCAGCAGTCCGGATCGACCGCGAGGGTGAGGTCGAGGAGCCCGCCCAGGGCGGAGCGGAGTGACGGATCGGCCAGGCGATACCACGTGCGCCGGCCCTCCCGGGCGGAGTCCACCAGGCCGCAGCCGCGCAGGCAGGTGAGCTGGTTGGACATCACCTGCCGGGAGACCCCGATCGCGGTGGCCAGGTCGGAGGGGCAGGCGGGGGCCTCCCGCAGCGCGAGCAGGATCTGCGTGCGGGTGCGGTCGGAGAGCGCGTGGCCCAGCCGGGCGACGGCGTCGGTGTGGGTGAGGGTCGCCATGGGAAAATAATACAGGGGAACGTGAACTATCAGGTGGGCTGACCGGACAGACACGGATGCGTGGAGTGCGGAGCCATGCTGCCGCAGAGTGACGGAGCCGTGTCGCTCCGGTCACGGGGCGAGTGCGGCGGGGGTTGTCGCGGAGTGGGCGATGTGAGATAGTTGAAGTATAAACTATGAAGGAGCAGGAATGGCCGATCGACTCGCGCAGGACACCGCCATGGGCGTGGTGGAGCTGCTGGTCCGCGACCTGGACGCGATGATCGCGTACTACGCCACCGGGATCGGTCTGGACGTGCTCGAGCACACCGGTCCTGCCGCGGTGCTCGGCCGCGGATCCACACCGATCGTGCGCCTGCGGGCCGAGCGGGACCTTCCCGGTTTCTCCCGGGGCGACGCCGGGCTGTTCCACACCGCCATCCTGTTCGACAGCGGCCCGGCCCTGGCGCGAGCGCTGGCCGGTGTGGCGCGTTTCGCTCCGGCGAGCTTCACCGGCGCGGCCGACCACCTCGTCTCCGAGGCCTTCTACTTCGACGATCCCGAGGGCAACGGCGTCGAGCTCTACCTCGACCGCCCGCGCGAGCGGTGGGCGCGCACCCCGGGCGGCGGCGTCCGGATGGCAAGCCTGCCGCTGGAACCGAACACCTTCCTGCGCGAGCACCTGACCTCCGCCGCCCCGCCACCGGGCGCTGCGCCCGATGCCATGGTGGGGCATGTGCACCTCCAGGTCGGCGACATCGCGACTGCGCGGGAGTTCTACGTGGACACGCTCGGGTTCGACGTGATGGCCACGTTCGGCAGTCAGGCGCTGTTCGTCGCGGCCGGCGGCTACCACCACCACATCGGGATGAACACCTGGAACTCGGCCGGCGCCGGCCCGCGCGCCGCCTCGCTGGGGCTGGGCCGGGTGAGTATCGAGCTGCCCACGGCGGACGAGGTCACCGCCCTCGGCGATCGTCTGCGCAGCGCCGGCCTGCGCGGTCGTCACGACGGCGCGACGCTGCGGTTCGAGGACCCGTGGAACACCCTGATCGAGGTCAGTGCCGCCTGAGGGCGTCTCCGCGCGCTGCGGTGCGTCAGTCGGCCCGCACCGCCGGGGTGGCCCCCGGCTCGCCGTAGAACCGGCCCTCCCGCATCTTCACCGCCGCCACCAGCACGAAGCTCAAGGACACCAGCAGCGCCCACGAGCCCCACTTGCCGGTATGCACCATCTCCCAGATCTCGAGCTGGCCCGGGTACCGCCACGCCCCGAGGAAGGTGCCGGCGTTCTCGGCCACCCACAGGAAGAAGCCGATCAGCACGAAGCTCAGGCTGAGCGGCATCCGGTACCGCGACCGCCCCACCGTGAATGCCACCCGGGAGCGCCACAGCACCGCGACGAATCCCGCCGCGACCAGCCATCTCGCATCCGGCAGCCAGTGCTGGGTGTAGAAGTTCGCGTACGCCGCCGCTGCCAGGAGGGTCGTCGGTAGCACCGGGAAGTGGCTGACCCGCAGGTCGAAGCGCCGGAACGCCTGGCACAGGTAGGACCCGACCGCCGCGTACATGAATCCCGAGTACAGCGGGACGCCCCCGACGCGGAGCACCCCGTCGTCGGGGTAGGACCACGACCCGACGTGCACCTTGAAGATCTCGAGCGCCAGGCCGATCAGGTGGAAGGCGCCGATCACCGCGACCTCCCGACCGGTCTCCAGCCGCAGCACCCAGAACAGCGCGGTCACGCCCACCGCGTAGATCAGCAGCGCGTCGTAGCGCGGGATCGGAAGCTCCACCACGGCACTGGCGGTGAGGCCGGCGAAGATCGCCAGGGGGAACAGACAGCACTGCACCTCCAGCCAGGTGAAGCGGACCAGCTGCCCGACGGCGGAGGTCGCCCTGCGCAGGCGGGTGTGCTCCGCCGTCGACAGGGCGGGGAGGGCGGCCTCCGCGCCGCGCGGTTCGCTGCTCACGGGGCGAGCCTGGCAGGCGCGAGACCGGGCCGGGGCGCCGTGACATAGACCTGCGCGGGCCCTTCACGCGATCGCCGCGCACTGCACCGTTCCTTCACGCGTGCGATCGGTCGGCGCCCGCCAGGGACAATGGGGCCATGAGCGCACTCGGTCCCGGACGCCTGCACCGACTCCTCGCCGATGCCGAGGCCGTCACCTGGGCGTTGCTGCTGATCGGCATGGCCCTGAAGTACCTGACGGGTACGACCGATCTCGGGGTGACGATCGCCGGCCCGATCCACGGTTTCGTGTTCCTGCTCTACTGCGTGGTGACCGTGGTGGTCGGGATCGACCAGCGGTGGCGGCCGCGCACGATCCTGCTGGGCCTGGCCAGCGCGATCCCGCCGTTCGTGACGATCCCGTTCGAGCGCTGGGTGCGCCGGCGGGAGCTGGCCGGCGGGCAGTGGCGGCTGCGCGGGCCGGGGAGCGGGCGCTCGCTGGTGGAGCGGGTGCTGGCGGCGGTGCTGCGCCGTCCGGTGCGCTTCGCGCTGGTCGCGATGATCGTGACCGCCGGGGTTTTCCGGGTGCTGCTGTGGGTCGGGCCGCCCGGCGCCTGAGGTGCTGTCCTGGGGTCCTATCCTGGGCCGGTGAGCGACACTGCTGTCCGGCTGGCCGGCCCCGACGACGCCGAGGTCGTCGGCCGGTTGCTGTTCGACTTCAACCGCGAGTTCGAGGCACCGACACCCCCGGCGGCCACGTTCGCGCAGCGGTTCGGCGTGCTCCTCGCCCGCGCCGATGTCCTGGTGCTGCTCGCCGGTGAACAGTCCCGGCCCACCGGCTTCGCCTTCCTGACGCTGCGTCCGAGCCCGTACTTCGAGGGGCCGCTCGCGCAGCTGGAGGAGTTGTATGTGGTGCCCTGGCTGCGTGACCGGGGGATCGGGACGGCGCTGCTGACCGCGGCCGTGGCTCAGGTGCGCGAGCGGGGCGCGGGCGAGATACACATCGGCGTCGACGAGATCGACACCGACACCCGCCGCTTCTACGAGCGGCACGGGTTCACCAACCTCGAGGTCGGGACCGACGACCGGATGCTGCTCTACCTGCGCCCGCTGTGAGGCGCGGGGCAGGAGTGCCCATGGACCGTGCCTCGTCGGAACCCGCGATGTTGCTAGTCTCGCTGGCGTCGTCGAGGGAAGGGCCTGAGCGTGGACTCGAGTGCAGTGGCGATCCTGCCGATGCTGATGTGGATCCTGATCCCGGCCCTCGTCGTGGTCCTGCTGGTGGTGGGCCACCAGAAGGCCAAGAAGCGCCGTGAGTACCTCGCCCGGTGGGCCGCGGCCCGCGGTTGGCGCTACACCCGGAGCTCTCCGCACCTGGTCTCGCGCTGGCGCAGCGAGCCGTTCGGGCGCGGGAGCTCGCGCCGGGCCACCAACGTCCTCAGCGGGGACTTCCACGGCCGCCACGTGGTCTCGATGGCGTACCAGTACACCACCGGTTCGGGGAAGAACCGCTCCACCCATCACTTCCACGTGATCGCGTTGCACCTGCCCGCCGCGCTGCCGTGGCTGCAGCTCAGCCCGGAGAGCGTCGGGGACTCGATCGCCAAGTTCTTCGGCGGCCAGGACATCGAGTTCGAGTCGCAGGCGTTCAACGAGGCGTGGCGGGTGAAGGCGCCACCGGGGCAGTACGCCTTCGACGTGATCCACCCACGGATGATGGAACGGCTGATGCAGCCCGACGCCCTGGGGCGGACCATCTCGATCGAGGGGCAGGACATCCTGCTCTCGATCGGCGGCCGTCAGCGCGAGGACCTCATCGACGCCTATGCCAACCTGCTCTACGGGATCGTCGACCAGGTGCCGCGGCACGTCTGGCTGCGCGTGGGCCACGACCCGGGAGTGTGAGCCTCAGCTCACGGGCTCGCTGACCTCGGCAGCGGGAGGGCCGGCCGGGGGCGTCTGCTCGCGACCGCGCCGGCGCTTGTGCGCGACCACGATCGCCGCCACCGGGATCGTCAGCAGCACCAGCCAGGGCAGCAGCACCCCGAAGGTCACCACCACCGTGTCGACGAAAGACACCAGCGAGCGCCAGCCGGTCTGCAGGCCGCCGAGGAACCCGTCGGCGCTGACCTCCGGCGCGGGTGCGCTGGTCAGCTGCACGTGCAGGGTGGACATCGCCACCAGGTCGGCGAGCTGCTCGCGCTGGGAGAGCAGCGATTCGAGCTCCGCCTGCCGCTCGCTGAGCGCGGCCTCGGCCTCCAGCAGGTCCGAGGAGGTCTCGGCCGTGGCCATGATCTCCTCGAGCCGGGCGGTGGAGGTCTCCAGGGCGCTGATGCGGGCGTCGAGGTCCACCAGGGTGGCGGTGACGTCGTCGCTGCTCTGGGAGACGTCACGCAGTTCGCCGAGCTCGGCGAGGTCGGCGAGCACACCCTCGAGGTCATCCGAGGGGACGCGGACGGTCAGGTCGGCGCTCGGCTGGTCCCGCGCGTCCGGTTCGCCCCGGTAGACCGACCTGTTCTCCACATAGCCCCCGACGGCGGTCGCCAGGCCGGCCACGTCGCTCGCCCCCTGCTCGGGGTCGTCGACCACGACCGTGGCGTGGGCGGTGGTGATGACCTGCCGTTGCTCGACCGTGGTCCCGGTATCGCGGCCGGGCGCGTCGGCCATGGAGCCGCCGCCATCGGCCATCTCGGGCTGGTCGGACCCCGGTCCGGCGCTGTCGCTGGTGCTCATACCGGACGAGCAGGCGGCGAGCATCGCGAGAGCGGCCGCTGCGATCACACCCTGGATACGTCTCATGAGGGCGACGTTAGCGCTGCGATGCCCGGCGCGGGCGGGCGTGTCCCGATCGAGGCCGAACCGTGGCCGTGACGTGATCGACTCGTTGCGGCTTCGTAGCCGGGCCGCGTGAAGCACAGGGGCGGCCTGCGACAGGGGCCCGAGCCGCGGCGTTCCCTCTCAGCGTTCGGGAGTGGGTCAGTCGACAGACGGCAGGTCGTCCAGGAGTTCGCGGATCGGGCCCAGGGCACGTGCCACGCTCACCCGCCGCGCCACCAGGTCCCGGACCGCGGCCCAGGCGCGGCTGCGGCGGAACATCAGATGGGCCAGCCGGCGGGAGTTGTCCTGCGCAGCCTCCACCCGGGGCCGCTGGCGAGCCTCGAACGAGGTGAGCAGGCCGGGTACGGAGGGGCCGCCGTCGGCGCTGCCGGTGGGGTGGGGGTCGCGCAGCAGGCGCGCCAGGACCCAGGCCGACTCCATCGCCATGCCCGCCCCGATGCCGGCCGTGGGCAGGAAGCCGGCCGCGGCGTCGCCGAGCAGCACGGTGCGCCCGGTGGCCCAGCGGTTGGCGCGCACATCGGTGAGGGGCCAGAAGTAGGGGTCGGGATCGGCCAGCACCGCCTCGAGGGCCGCCTCGGCCCGCGGCCCGGGGGAGGGCACCTGACGGCGGACACGGGCCACGAAGCCCTCCCGCCCGGCGCCGGTGTCCGCCCGGTCACCGCCGAGGAACACCCCGACCGCCCCGGCCACCGGATAGGTGCCGAGGATGAAGTCGGTGCCCCACAGCTCCTCGCCGAGGTCGGTGGCCTCGTCAGCAGGCGCCCACACCACCCAGCCGCCCCAGCCCGTGTCCACCCTGGTGGTGGCGGTGGTGAGCAGATCACGGGTGGTCGAGCCGAGCCCGTCGGCGAGGACCACGACGGCGAAGCTCGCCTCGATCTCCCGCTCGCCCTGGCGGAGGGTGAGGCGCACCCCACCGGGATCCTCGCGCAACGCGGTGACGGTGGTGCCGGAGGTGACCGGGGCGTGGCCGGTGGTGAGGACGTTGAGCAGGTCGCCGCGGCTGATTCCGCGGTAGTCGCCGTAGCGGCTGAGGATCTCGGCGATCGGGTCGGTGCGCAGCACGGCGCCGGTCCGGGAGCGCACCCGGTAGCGGTTCGTGGCCACGCTGCGGGCGCGGTAGGCCTCGCGGACGCCGAGCTCGTCGATGGCGGCGTCGGCCATCGGCATGAGTGCGAGCATGTAGCCAGGGTGGCGTCCGCTCGATCGCTCGATCAGCACCGGGTGCCGGCCGGCGCGACGCAGCAGCTGCGCGAGCGTGGTGCCGGCGATGCCCGCGCCGACGATGAGAGTCGGTGTGGCATCCGCCGAGGCAGCCGCCAGCTGCTGCCGCAGCGGTATCTCGTCCCATCCCATGGCGGCTCCTTCCGACGGACTGGACCGACTGGTCCACTCGGAGCCTAGCACCGCGTGGACCGGGCGGTCCACACACCCATCGCCGGTACGCTCCCCGGTATGCCGACCGCACTGGACCGCCTCGACCCCGCTCGCCGGGGCGCCCTGGTGCAGGCGGCAGCCGAGGAGTTCGCGCGTGCCGGCATCGAGGGTGCCTCGCTGAACCGCATCATCCGTGCCTGCGGGATGAGCAAGAGCAGCTTCTACCACGTGTTCGACACCCGGGCGGACCTGGTGAATCTCGTGATCGGCGACCTGGCCGCGCAGGTGCGATCGGGTGTGGCGATCCCTGCTCCGGAGACGTTCTCGGAGGAGTTCTGGTGCCGGGTCGAGCGGTTCCTGAGCCGGCTGGAGCGTGACCTCCTGGCCCACCCCGATGCGCTGCTGCTGGGCCGGATCTTCTACGCCACCCCGGCCGGGGGTGCGCAGGAGGGGGTGGTCGCTGATATCTCCGCCTGGGTGGCGGACGTGCTGCATGCCGGGCGGCAGGTGGGTGCGGTCCGCAGCGATCAGCCGGCCGACCTCCAGCTCGCCCTGGTCGTGGCGGTGGTGCGGACCATGGACGAATGGGCGCTGCGGGAGATCGGCGACGGGTTCGGCGATGCCGGGTCGGCTCCGGCCCTGACCGAGGTGCTCGAGCGGCTGCTCGCGCCCTGACGCTTCGCCGAGCGGGTGCCGGTTGACACGCTGCATTGACGCAGATCAATATTGAGCCATGTCACTACAGCAGGCGCCGGTACGGCTCTCCGCCCTCGACCGCGGTCTCCCGCTCTGGATCGGCCTCGCCATGGTCGCGGGTTTGGTGCTCGGCCGCTTCGTCCCCGCCCTCGGTGGCCTGCTCACGCGTCTCGAGATCGGCGGCATCTCCCTGCCGATCGCGCTCGGTCTGCTGGTGATGATGTACCCGGTGCTGGCCAAGGTCCGCTACGACAGGGTCGCAGCCATCACCGGGGACCGGCGGTTGCTGCTGGCCTCCCTCGCCCTGAACTGGCTGCTCGGCCCACTGCTGATGTTCGCGCTCGCGTGGATCTTCCTCGCCGACCTGCCCGAGTACCGCACCGGACTGATCATTGTCGGCCTGGCCCGGTGCATCGCCATGGTGGTGATCTGGAACGACCTCGCCTGTGGGGACCGCGAGGCCGCCGCGGTGCTGGTGGCCCTCAACTCCGTCTTCCAGGTGTTCGCCTTCAGTCTGCTGGGCTACTTCTACCTCGCCGTCCTGCCTGACTGGCTCGGCCTCGAGGGGGCTGCCCTGGACGTCTCCATGGGGAAGATCGCGATCAACGTCCTCGTGTTCCTCGGGATACCGCTCCTGGCCGGCTTCCTCTCGCGCCTCATCGGCGAACGCGCCCGTGGGCGCGACTGGTACGAGGAGCGCTTCGTCCCGCGCATCGGCCCGTGGGCGCTGTACGGTCTGCTGTTCACCATCGTCCTGCTGTTCGCTCTCCAGGGCGAGGCGGTCACCTCCAACCCTTGGGACGTCGTCCGCATCGCCCTGCCGCTGCTCGTCTACTTCGCGCTCATGTGGGGTCTGGGCATCGCCGCCGGCAAGGCCCTGGGCCTGGGGTACGAGCGCTCCGCCACGCTCGCGTTCACCGCGGCCGGCAACAACTTCGAGCTCGCGATCGCGGTGGCGATCGGGACGTTCGGGGCCACCTCCGGTCAGGCGCTCGCCGGTGTGGTCGGCCCGCTCATCGAGGTCCCCGTGCTCGTGGGCCTCGTCTACGTCTCGCTGTGGGTGGGCCGCCGCTGGTGGGGCCACGACGCTCGCAGCCCCCATCCGGCCACCTCCGAGGAGATCCGCTCGTGACCACCGCCGCGCTCCAGCCCCTGTCCGCCGATCCCGACTGCACCCCGGCCCTCGAGGCCCGTGCGATCGACCCCGGCGTCGCCGACCAGATCGGCGCTGCTCTCAAGGCCCTCGCCGACCCGCTCCGGTTGCGGATGCTCTCCTTCATCTCCGCCGCCCCCGGCGGCCAGGCGTGCGTCTGTGACCTCACGGCGCTCACCGACCTGTCCCAGCCCACCGTCTCCCATCACCTCAAGGTGCTGCGGGAGGTCGGTGTGCTCGTCAGCGAACGCCGGCGCACGTGGGTCTGGTACTCGATCACTCCCGGCTACCGCAGCGCCGTCACGGCACTGCTTGACTCCTTCGCCCCGGCGGCGCTCGCCGCCCGGACCGAGTCGCCCCATCTGACCGGGCTCTCCGATGTCGATCTCGCCCTTGAGCACCTCGCCACCGCGCTGGCGGGCCAGTGCGACGGCGTCGAAGCCAGCCTGGTGCGCACGATCGTCCGGGAGTCCTACACCGGGCTCGCGCGGACCGCCACGATCAGCGCCCACCTGGTCCCGCTCACCGAGCGCTTCGCCCGGCAACGCCTGGCGGATCTGACCCGGGACCGCGCTGCCACGGCGCCGCAGGTGCTCTTCGTCTGCGTGGCCAATGCCGGCCGATCCCAGCTCGCCGCCGCCCTCGTCCGGCACTACGCCGGAGACCGGGTGACCGTCCGATCAGCCGGCTCGACCCCGGCGCCGGAGATCCACGCGGGGGTGCGCGAGGCGCTCGCAGCCCTGGGCAGCGGGCAGGACGCCTTCCCGAAACCGCTCACCGACGATGCCGTCCGCGCCGCTGACGTGGTCGTCACCATGGGCTGCGGGGATGTCTGCCCGGTGATCCCCGGCGTGCGCTACGAGGACTGGCAGGTGGGCGACCCCGCGCTCGCCTCGGCGGCTGGCGTGGCCGCGATCCAGACCGAGATCGACTCCCGCGTCCGCGAGCTGCTCGCGACCCTCGTCCCCGACCTGACGATTCCCGACGGCACGTCGCTTGCTCAGCCCACCCACACCCAGGAGAACCGCCGATGACCGCCAAGCCCAGTGTCCTCTTCGTGTGCGTACACAACGCGGGCCGCTCCCAGATGGCCGCCGGGTTCCTGCGCGAGCTCGGCGGCGGCGCCGTCGAGGTCCGCTCGGCCGGGTCGCAGCCGGCCGACCGGATCAACCCGGTCGCGGTCGAGGCCATGGCCGAGGTCGGCATCGACATCGCCGCCGAGCAGCCCAAGGTCCTCACCGCCGGCGCCGTGCAGTCCTCCGATGTGGTGATCACGATGGGCTGCGGGGATGCCTGCCCGATCTTTCCCGGCACCCGGTACGAGGACTGGCAGCTCGCGGACCCGGCCGGGCAGGGGATCGAGGCGGTACGGCCGATCCGGGACGAGATCCGCAGCCGTATCCGCACGCTGCTCACCGAGCTGGGGGTCGCACCGAACTGACGTGCTCCAGGACATCCGTGCCACATGCGGCACGGAAGGTTCCCAGCCCGCCAGTTGTTGACGTGCCAGATGTGGGTGAGGATGGGAGCCGAGGAGGAACCATGACCCCCACCGCAGCGCTCGCCCCCGGATGATCCTTGCTGAGCCGACGACGCTGCGCCGGCGGCTGGTGGTCGCGATCACGGTGGCCTGTGGCACGGTGCTGCTGTGGTGGTCGCTGGCGCTGACCCCCGGCGACCCGCTCTTCTATGTGGGCGCACTCGCGCTGGCCGCCGTCTGGGTGATCGGAGCCCTGACCTCCGGGCGGCTGCGCTGGCGTCCCGAGGACCCCGACGGCGTCCGCTCGTTCGCGCTCTGGCGCCCGGTGGGCATCGGGCTGGCCCTCCTCGCCGTCTTCTGTGCCGGCGCACTCCTCGTGGCCCAGGTGCCGGCTCTGGCCACACCGGTGCAGAACCTGCTGGATCATGCCCGCTACGGGTTCCTGCCGGTGGTCCTGGTCATCACCGTGGTGAGTGGATTCGCCGAGGAACTCTTCTTCCGGGGGGCGCTGTTCCAGGCCATTCCCGATCGCTACGCCGTCTGGCTCTCCACGGCGCTGTACGCCTTGACGACCGTGGGCTCGGGTGTCTCGCTGCTGGTCTTCGCGGCCGCGGTGCTCGGCCTGGTCTGCTCCCTCTACCGACGTGCCACCGGTGGCGTGCTCGGTGCCGCCGTGATCCACATCATCTGGTCCAGCGGGATGCTCCTGCTGCTGCCGCCGTTGCTGGAAAGGTTGATCTAGCCATGACTCATCGCATCCTCGTCACCGGGGCCACCGGCAACATCGGTGGCCTGCTCGTGCCCCGCCTGCTGGAGGCCGGCCACACGATCCGGGTCCTGACCCGCTCCGCCGATCGACTGCCCGCCCAGTGGCGCTCCCGGCTCGAGGTGGTCGAGGGCGATGCGACCACCGAGGCCGACCTGCACGAGGCGCTGGACGGCGTGGACGTGGCCTACTACCTGCTGCACTCCATGGACGGCAAGGGCGACTTCGTCGCCCGCGACCGCGAGATGGCCTCCGGGTTCGCCCGCGTAGCCAAGGAGGAGAGCGTCGGCCGCCTGGTCTACCTCTCCGGCCTGCACCCGCCGGGTGAGCTCTCCACCCACCTCGCCTCCCGGGTCGAGGTCGGCCAGATCCTGCTCGACTCCGGCGTCCCGACGGCGGTGCTCCAGGCCGCCACCGTGCTCGGCGTGGGCTCGGCGAGCTTCGAGATGCTGCGCTACCTGTCCAGCCGGTTGCCGGCGATGGTGGCCCCGCGATGGGTCGAGAACAAGATCCAGCCCATCGGTATCGATGACGTGCTCCACTACCTGATCGCCGCTGCCGACCTGCCGGACGAGGTCAACCGCACCTTCGACGTCGGCGGGCCCGATGTCCTCACCTACCGGCAGATGATGCAGGGATTCGCCGACGTCGCCGGCCTGCGCCCGCGGGTGGTGCAGTCGGTGCCGGTGCTCACGCCGCGGCTGGCCAGCCACTGGGTGGGGCTGGTCACCCCGGTCGACGCCGGGGTCGCCAAACCGCTCGTCGGCTCGCTCGTGCACGAGGTGATCTGCTCCGAGGACGACATCGTCGACCTGGTGGGCCCGCCGCCCGGCGGGCGCACCGGCTACCGCGAGGCGATCCGGCGAGCGCTGGAGGGCACCGAGCCCGATCCCGGGCGGGCGGTGCGGACGTGGGGCCGCACCTTCGCCGCGGTGGCGGCGTGCGCCGTCGTGGGCGGGGCGCTGACCAACACCCGCTCGCGGTGGTACCGCACGCTCGACACCCCGACGTGGCAGCCGCCCGGCTGGGTGTTCGGCGTGGTCTGGACCGGTCTGTACGGCGCCCTGGCCGCGGCCGGATCGGCCACCCAGGTCTCCCATCACGCGCGCGGTGAGCGCCGGCTCGCACGCGAGTACGAGCGGGCGCTGTGGCTGAACCTCGCCCTCAACGCCGGCTGGAGCGGGCTGTTCTTCGCCGCCCGGCGGCCAGGTCTCGCGACGATCGGAGCGGCCGCGCTGACGGCGTCGGCCACCGACCTGGCCGTGCGCTCGAGCCGGGCCGACCGCCGGCTCGGCATCGCGCTGGCGCCGTACGCCGCATGGTGCGCCTTCGCCACCGGCCTGACCGCGGCGATCCGGCGGCGCAACCGCTGAGGCTGCCCGGGAGGCTCAGCGGTACTCCGGCGGGATCGCCCCGGAGTACCAGCCGAGCTCGTTGTCGCGCACGAACGTGGACAGGGTCTGCTCCCGGGGCAGCGGCCACGCGTGGAAGGACTCCAGCAGCGAGGTGTAGGCCGCGCCGGTCGCCGTGCCGGGCCGTTCCAGCAGGTCAGCCGCCGCCCGGGCATAGCCTGCGGGCACGCGCTCGGCGGAGGCAAGTGCCCCATCGAGGTACTTGTGCCCCTGGAACAGGATCCGGTTGTGGGCGAGCAGCGCCCGGCCACCGGCCGAGACCGTGTGCGCCGCGGCGTGGTGGAGCAGGTGGGTGTTGCCGAGCTTCTCGGCCTGGGCGAGGAAGTACCCGCCGTGCAGGCGCACCTGGGCGATGAAGGAGGCCATCCGGTCCTCCCAGACGCCCTCCGGCAGCACCGGGATCGCGGCGACCAGCGCGGCCAGGTCCTCGAGCCGGGACCAGGCCACGCGCGCCCCCAGCATCGAGCGGCGCATCGGATCGTCGGCGACCGCGGCGGCGCGGCGCAGGAACTCGGGGCCGGCCACCTTGATGTCGACGTACCCGCCCTCGTAGGTGGCGACGTCCCGCACCACGTAGCTGAGGCGGTTCTCCTGCCAGGCGCGTGCGAAGGCCTCGTCGGTGAGCACCAGCTGGACGTCGACATCGGAGTCCGGCCGCTCGGTGCCGTGGGCGACCGATCCGGTGACCACGACGCCGAGGACGTCCTCCCGGTGGCGGACGCTCTCGACGAAGGCGTCGACGGTCCGGTCATGATGGCGCACGCATGCTCCTCGTCCTCGGGGAGGTCTCAGCCTGCCCGAGCGGTGGCGGGCGGCGCCAGTCACGGCGGCATGATGGGATGGGGGTCGGTCAACTGGAGGAGCGTGCATGTCCGAGAAGGTCGCCCTGGTCACCGGGGCCTCGTCCGGGATCGGGGAGGCGACCGCGCGGCGCCTCGCCGGGCTCGGCTTCACGACCTATGCGGCGGCGCGGCGCTCCGAGCGGATGCAACCGCTGGCGGCCGCGGGCATCCGCACCCTCGACCTGGACGTCACCAACGAGGCCTCCTCGAGCGCCGTCGTCGAGCGGATCCTCGAGCAGGCCGGGCGCATCGACGTGCTGGTCAACAACGCGGGCTACGGCTCCTACGGGGCGATCGAGGATGTGGCGATCTCCGAGGCACGCCGCCAGTTCGAGGTGAACGTCTTCGGCGCCATGCGGCTGGCCCAACTCGTGTCCGCGCCGATGCGTGAGCAGCGCACGGGGCGCGTCATCAACGTCTCGTCGATGGGAGGCCGGATCCACACCCCGCTGGGAGGCTGGTACCACGCCACCAAGTTCGCGTTGGAGGCACTCAGTGACTGCCTGCGCCTGGAGCTGCGTCCGTTCGGCGTGGACGTGGTGGTGATCCAGCCCGGTGGCATCCGCACCGAGTGGGGGCCGATCGCCGCCGAGGGCCTGGTCCGCACCTCCGGCACCGGACCGTACGCCGCGCAGGCAGCCACGATGGCCGGCATGCTCACCAGCGGCGAGGGCCGCGACTCCTCCCCGGAGGTCGTCGCCCGGGTGATCGGCCGTGCCGCCACGGCGCGGCGGCCCCGGACCCGCTACGCGGTCGGCTTCGGCGCCAGACCGTTGATGACCATGCGGCGGGTGCTGCCCGACCGTGCCTTCGACGCGCTGATGACCCGCGTCATCGCCTCCACGGGGTGAGCCGGTGGCGGCCGCCGAGTCGATCTGGACGATCGGGCACGGGACCCGTACCGAGGATGAGGTGCGGGACCTGCTCGCCGAGCACGGCATCGCACTGATCGCCGATGTGCGCGCCCACCCGGGCTCGCGGCGCAGTCCACAGTTCTCGCGCGACGTCATGCCCGGATGGCTCGAGGAGGCCGGGGTCGGCTATGTCCATCTGGAGGACCTCGGCGGTCGGCGGCGCCGGCAGGACGTGCCCGCCGAGGTCAACGGCGCGTGGCAGAACACCAGCTTCCGGAACTACGCCGATCACACGCTCTCGTCCGCGTTCGCACGCGGCGTGGAGCGCCTGACCGGGCTCGCGAGCGAGCAGCCGACCGCCCTGATGTGCGCCGAGGTGCCGCCGTGGCGGTGTCACCGGCTGCTGATCTCGACGGCGCTGACGGCGCGGGGATGGACCGTGCACCACATCATGGGGCCGGGGGCCGCCCGGGTGCACCGGTGGGGGGAGTGGGGCGCCCCGCCGCGCGCGCACGAGGACGGGTCGGTCACCTACCCGCCCGAGGGCGAGGAGTCCTGAGCCGGCCCGGCCACCGCCCAGCCGTGCGGCCCGACGACGAGCTCGCCACCGTCGAGGCCGGCCCGGCGCCCGGCCAGGAACTGCGCCGCCGGCGTGCGCACGTCGTCGTCGCCGATGTTCAGGCACACGATCAGGGACTGCTCCCCGTCAGCCTCGGTGCCGGTCACCTCCACCGTGATCGAGTCATTGCCGACGGCGACCGTCCGGCTCCGCGCGGTGTGCAGCCAGGCATGGCGCCGGCGTAGGCCGATCAGCTCCTGGTGCAGGGCCAGCACCTCGGGCCGGGCCCCGGGCACCTGGATGGGATCGGCGCCGGGTGAGCCGAACGCCGGCCGGATCGCGTCGTCGCCACCGGCGCGCTCCTCCTTCACCGCGCGCAGGCCGAACTCGTCGCCGTAGTAGATCGACGGCGTCCCGCCCAGTGTGAGCAGCAGCGCCAGCGCGTGGTCGAGGTGCTCGTCCCCGACCTGGCTGGCGATGCGGGTGACGTCGTGGTTGCCGACGAAGGTGTACGGCACGAAGGTCTCGAGGAAGCCGTTGTGGCGTCCGAGCGCATGATCGAGCTCGTGCAGGTTGTGGTCGGCGATCGCATGCCAGATCCCCTGCCACAGCTCGTACTGGGTGACGGCGTCCATCCCGCCCGCCTGCACGAAGGCGGCGTAGTCACCGTGGATCACCTCGCCCATCACGTACACCTGCGGGTGGCGCTCGCGGACGGCCGGAAGCACCCGGCTCCAGAAGTCGATCGGGACGGTGTAGGCGGCATCCAGGCGCCACGCGTCCACGCCGCGCTCGCACCAGTAGGTCATCACCTCGGTCACCAGGTCGGCCACCTCTGTCGCGCCGTGGTTGAGGGTGATGAGCCCGCCGTGACCCTCGAAGGCCACCAGGGCGCCGTCGGGGTCCTGCTCGAACAGCCGCGCCTCGGGCGAGGCCGGGTTCTGCCGCGCCGTGCGCAGGGCGGGGAAGTCCGGACCCACGTGGTTGAAGACGCCGTCGAGCATGACGTCGATGCCCCGGGCGTGGGCGGCATCGATGAGCGCGACCAAGTCGTCCTCGGTGCCCAGGCGGGGATCGACACGGAAATAGTCGATGGTGTCGTAGCCGTGCGTGGAGGAGTCGAAGACCGGACCGAGCGCGAGGCCGTTGGCGCCGAGCTCGAGCAGGTGGTCCAGCCAGCCGATCAGGTCCGGCAACCGCGTGGCGGGCGTGCGGTCCGCTCCGGTGGTGTCGGCCCCCACGAACCCCAGGGGATACACGTGCCACCAGATGACGTGCTCGGCGGAAGTCATACGTCAACGTAACGTCCAGGGCAGGCGGGTGGCGATCGGGCGAGGCCGGTGAGCGAGGACGCGGGTGCGGTGAGACGCTGGGTGAGGGGGTTCTCATGGCTGATCGACGTCTGGACGACTACGACCGCAAGCGCCGGGGCTCGCGCACCGACGAACCGGCCGGGAGGTCGGGCTCCGGGTCCGGGGCCGCGCCCAGATTCGTGACCCAGCGCCACGACGCCTCCTCCCTGCACTTCGACCTACGCCTGGAGATCGACGGCGTGCTGGTCTCGTGGGCGGTGCCGAAAGGTCCGTCGGTCGATCCCTCCGACAAGCGGCTCGCCCACCGCACCGAGGACCACCCGCTCGACTACGCCGACTACGAGGGGCGGATCGAGGAGGGCTACGGGGCCGGCACGGTCATCGTCTGGGACACCGGCACGTACGAGAACCTCACCGAGTCCGACGGTGAGCCGGTCGAGGCGGACGAGGCGCTGGAGCGCGGCCACCTCAAGGTCGATCTGCACGGGGACAAGCTCACCGGCGCGTTCGCGCTCACCCACACGACGATGGGCGGGGACGAGGCGAACTGGATGCTGGTCAAGGTCGACGATCACGGCGCCGACCGCCGTCGCCGGCCCACCTCGACCCAGAACGAGTCGGTGCTGAGCGGGCGCACCAACGCCGACCTCGAGGCGAAGTGAGCGACCGCCTGTCCGGCTCAGCCGGTCAGCCGCGCGAGCTTCTCGGCCGCTCGGTCCAGGGACTGCCGGTGACGATCGATCCCGGACCACGGATCCTCGGTCTGGGCCAGGCGCCGGGGCAGGGATCGGATGGTGTAGCGGCCCGGGTCGACGCGGGAGAGCTCGTCCCACCGGATCGGCACGGCCACCGGGGCGCCGGGGCGGGCGCGCACGGCGTAGGGAGGCACCGCCGTCTGGGCGTAGCCGTTGCGTTGAATGTCGACCAGTACCCGGTCCCCGCGGTTGTCCTTGCGTGCCTCGAGCGTGAGCAGGTCCGGATCGCGGCCGACGAGCACCTCGGCCGCGGTGCGGGCGAACTCGCGGACCTGGTCGAATCCGGCGTCGGGGCGCAGCGGCACCACCACGTGGTACCCGCGCGAGCCGGTGGTGGTCAAGAAGGTGGTCAGGCCGAGCTCGTCGCACAGGTCGCCCACCATCCGGGTGGCTCGGCGGACGGCATCCAAGCCGGGGACCGTGGGATCGAGGTCGACGACGAGCCGATCGGGCCGGTCGAGGCGGTCGGCGGTACTCAGCCACACGTGCGGTGTCACGCATGCCTGATTGGCGAGGTAGACCAGGGTGCGGGCGTCGGCGATCGTGACCTGGCGTTGCGGCCCGTCGGCGGTGTCGACCTCGACGGCGGCGACGAAGTCAGGGAAATGGCCGGGCACCTTCTTCTCGAAGAACGAGCCGTCGTCGATGCCGTCGGGGAATCGCTGCATGCTGATGGGCCGGCCCCGCAGGTGCGGCAGCATCGTCTGGGCCACCTCGGCGTAATAGCCGGCCAGGTCGGCCTTGGTGACCGCGGGGTCATCGGTGGCGGGGAACAGCTCCTTGTCGGGTTTGCTGATCTCCACGCCGGCGATCATGGTGCTCATCGATCCTCCCGGAGGGCTGCTCACCGGACCTCCTCCCGGGTGATGCCTACTCTGTGAGCATGCGCGCGGCGCAGTGGGCTCGCAACCGCTGAGATCAGCTGGGCTGGGTCCGTTGCGCGTGCACCCCGTCGCGGGCGAAGGAGAAGCAGAGCAGCGCGAGGGCGAGGGCGCAGGCCGGCCAGACCACGCCGTCGGGAACGGACGGTGCGAGCGAGGCGACGAGTACCCCGCCCTGTAGCCCGGCGATGCGCCGCCGCGAGGGCCGGGGCGCAAGCGGGCGGTCCAGCCGCGGAGCGGCGAGCAGGGTGAGCACCCACAGGTAGCGCAGCATTCCGATGCCGAGCACCCACCAGCCGACCACGGTGGCGACCACCGCCGAGAGCGCGAGCAGCAGCACGGCGTCGATCTCGACGTCGAAGCGGCCCCCGGCCTCCGAGGCGGTCCCGGTGCGGCGGGCGACGATCCCGTCCAGACCGTCCAGCAACCAGGCCACCAGCGCGAGCACGAACAGGGGCCAGATCTGCGGTGACAGCTCGCCGAGGAGGACCAGCCCCGCCTGCCCTGCGCAGGCTCCCACTAGCCCGGCCCGGAGCAGGGTGACCTCGTCGCCGGGAAGGTGATGACCCCGGTTCGTCCGGCGCCGGACCACCGCGAGGGCGGTCAGCGGCACGAGCGCCGCGGCGACCAGTGCGACCAGCAGGGCTGGTGCCGGGACCGCCGGCGCGGCGAACCGGACCGGCACCACGGCGAGCGCCGTGGCCAGGGCTCCGATCCCGACGGCGCGCACCCGCCTCGGCCGTCTCAGCTCAGCAACGCCCGGCGACGCAGGGCGAGCACCGCGAGCCCGACCAGTGCGAGTGCGGCCGCGGACGCCGTCAGCGCACCCGTGGCCGGGCCCGTCTGTGCCAGCGCCTCCTCCTCGAGCGTCGGCGGGGGGCCGGCGGGCGTGGCCTCGGGTGCCGGGTCGGTGGCCGGTTCGGTGGCCGGTTCGGGCGCCGTCGGCTCCTCGGTGGGCACCGGGAGGACCTCGAAACCGATGCTGACCGGCTCGGCGGGCAGGTAGGTGGCCGACCCGTCCTGAGTGGCTTCGATGGTGCAGGTGCCGGTGGTCAGCAGGGTGGCCTGGTCGCCGTCGAGGGTGCAGGTCTCGGGGGTGAGGGTGGTGAGGGTGACGGGGAGCTCGGAGGTGCTGGTGGCCTCGATCGTCACTGGGCCGGCGTCGAGCTGGGTGTCGGGCAGCGGGGTCAGGGTGAGGGTCTGCGCGAGGGCGAGGACCTCGAAGGAGGTGGTGACCGGCTCGGCGGGCGCCCAGAAGCGGTCGCCGTCCTGAGTGGCTTCGATGGTGCAGGTGCCGGTGGTCAGCAGGGTGGCCTGGTCGCCGTCGAGGGTGCAGGTCTCGGGGGTGAGGGTGGTGAGCGTGATGGGCAGCTCGGAGGTGCTGGTGGCCTCGACGGTCAGCGGGCCGGCGTCGAGCTGGGTGTCGGGCAGCGGGGTCAGGGCCAGGCTCTGCTCGAGAGGTATCGGAAGGACCTCGAACGAGGTGGTCACCGGCTGCGCCGGCAACCACGTCGTGTCACCCGCTTGAGTGCCCTCGATCGTGCAGGTGCCGATCTCGAGCAGGCCGACCGTCCCGCCCTCGACGGTGCAGGTCTCGGGGGTCAGGGTCGCCAGGGCCACCGGGAGTCCCGAGGTGGCGCTGGCATCGACGGCGACCGGGTCGGCGTCGATGCGCGTGTCCTCGATGTCGGCGATGCTGATGGACTGCGGCGCGACAGGCACTTGGAGAGTCAGCGTCCCCTGCAGGCGGTTGTCCGAGTCGCCGTTGGAGCCGCTCATCCGCAGCCCGAAGGTGTCACCCGCGGCGAGTTCGAAGGTGGTGCTACCGGTGTAGGTGAATCCGCCGGAGGGCGCGCTGCAGCAGTTGGTGGGGCCTACGTCGACCAGTGCGGTCTCGGTGGGCCCGCCGTCAGCGGGATAGACGAACGCGGTCAGGCGCGCGGTGACTGCGTACCAGGAGTGAAAGCCCGCCCAGGCGTAGTCCACGGTGAGCGTGCCCGAGTCGGTCGCGACGGATTCGAGAGTCCACGAACGCTGCTGGCCGGCCGGGTTGATCGCGTAGGACAGCTGGGGCTGGGCCCAGGTGCCCTGCGGGTCGCTGACCGTGAACGTGCCCTGGGCCCCGGTGCCGGACCAGGGGCCGTCCGCGATGGCGGCCGATGCGGGTGGGGCGCTGACCACGCCGGCGACGGTGGCGAGCAGCAGCGCTGCTGCCGCCAGGACGATGCGCGTGGCGCGGGAAGGTGTGGCGGTCGACATGCCGGCTCCTCAGATGGGTCGGCGTGCACTCGCCGCTCGCGTGATGATGGCGCACCCTCGCGGGAGTGCTCAACGGTTGTTCAGCAGGTGGGACGACAGGTGCTGGACGGTTGTCAACCAGACGGTTGACCAGGGGGGTCGCGAGGCGCTACGTTCCCAGTCATCAACCAATCAGTTGAGGAGTCGATCCAGGTATGGCTGACCAGCTCTCCCGGGTGTTCCAGGCACTTGCCGACCGGACGCGTCGTGACCTGGTGGCGAGGCTCGCCCAGGGTGATGCCACGGTCGGCGATCTGGCCGAGCCGTACGACATGAGCCTGCAGGCGGTGTCCAAGCACATCCGCGTGCTTCAGGACGCCGGGCTCGTGAGCCGGCGGCGCGATGCTCAGAAGCGGCCGGTGCACCTGGAGGCAGAGGTGCTCAGCCTCATGACGGCGTGGATCGAGCGGTACCGGCGCGAGGCCGAGGAGCGGTTCTCCCGGCTCGATGTCGTGCTGGCGGAGATGGCGGAGGAAGACGAGGGTGCCGCGACCAGCAGCCCCGAGAACAACGAAGGAGCAGCATCATGAGCAAGGAAGCCACGATCGAGGCCGACCCGGACATCCCGGTCATCACCATCACCCGCGAGTTCGACGCCCCGCCGGAGCGGGTCTACCGCGCCTGGGCCGAGCCCGAGCTGGTCAAGCGCTGGCTGGGCCCGCGCTCGATCGAGATGGACATCGTGACCTGGGACTGCCGCACCGGTGGCAGCTACCGGTACCACGCCCTGCAGGACGGGCAGGTGGTGGCCCACTTCTTCGGCTGCTTCCACGACGCGATCCCGGGTGAGAAGATCGTGCAGACCTTCGGCTTCGAGGAGATGCGGGAGGCCGTGGCGCTGGAGATCATGACCTTCGAGGCGCTCGAGGGCGGCCGGTGCCGGACGGTGGCGAAGTCCATCGTGGAATCGATGGCGGCCCAGCAGGGGATGCTCGCCAGCGGTATGGAGGTCGGCATCAACGAGGGCTACGAGAAGCTCGACGGGCTGCTCGCCGAGGGCGCGGTGTGAGGCCGGTGCGCGTGAGACCCGGTGCCGGCGTCATCCACAACC
Source organism: Ruania suaedae (assembly GCF_021049265.1). Taxonomy (NCBI): domain Bacteria; kingdom Bacillati; phylum Actinomycetota; class Actinomycetes; order Micrococcales; family Ruaniaceae; genus Ruania; species Ruania suaedae. Next base: position 3,186,837 of record NZ_CP088018.1, on the reverse strand, counting down.
CCACGATCGTGCGTAGCGCAGACGGGCCCGGCTGTGGCTGAATGAGCCCATGCCAGCGACTGCCTACCTCACCGGGCTCGGACGGTACCTGCCGGGCGAGCCGGTCTCCAACGACCAGGTCGCCAGCCGCCTCGGGGGACTCGACGCGCGCACCGACCGCATCCGCGCGCGCATCCAGCAGGCCAACGGCATCCGGCAGCGCTACTACGCGATGGACACCGAGGGTCGCACCACCGAGCTGAACGAGGAGCTCGCCGCGCATGCGATCCGGGGTGCGCTCGCGGACCGCGGGATCTCGGCCGCCGACCTGGGCATGCTGGCCTGCGCCACCACCCAGGGCGACCTGTTGGTCCCCGGCTTCGCCTCGATGGTTCACGGTCGCCTCGGCGGTGGCCCCATGCAGGTCCTGACGGCGTCCGGCGTGTGCGCTTCCAGCATCGCCGCGCTCGACGCGGCCGTGAGCAAGGTCAGGCTCGGGGACCACCCACGGGCCGCCGTCGTGGGCTCGGAGCTGGCCAGCCGCTGGCTGCACCAGCGGCGGTTCGACGGTGTCACCGACCACCTTGACGCTCACTTCCTGCGGTGGATGCTCTCCGACGGCGCCGGCGCGGCGATCGTAGAGTTCCAGCCCCGCCCGGACCGGCCCTCGTTGCGGGTGGACTGGGTGCGGCAGGTCTCCCTCGCGCACGAGCACGAGGTCTGCATGCGGGCCGGGCTGGAGGGCCCGACCGCGATCGCGGGCAACACCTGGCAGGACTACGCCGACGTCGCCTCCGCCGAGAAGGCCGGCCTGCTGCAGATCCGGCAGGAGACCAAGGTCCTCGATCAGCTCGCAGCGGCCGGCCTCGCCCAGTTCGAGGAGCTGGTGGATCGGGGCCTGGTCGACCTGCGCAAGCTCGACCACGTGCTCTGCCACTACAGCACCAATGTCTTCCGCGACCTGGTCTTCGACGCCCTGAGCGCGCGCGTGCCGGGGCTGGACCAGAGCCGCTGGTTCTCCAACCTCGAGACCTGCGGCAACACCGGCGCCGCGAGCATCTTCATCGCCCTCGAGGAGGCGTGGCGTACCGGCCGCTTCGCACTGGGGGAGACCATCCTGCTCGCCGTTCCCGAGTCCGGACGGTTCTCGTTCGGGTTCGTCCACCTGACCGTCGTCGAACCACGAAGGAGCACCGGATGAGCACCACCGTCGAGGGGTACCGCCCCCCGGAGCCGAGCACCGACACCCTGGCTGCCCGGCTGGCCGACGTCTGGACCGAGTTCGAGGAGCGCCTGGCCCAGGTGCCGATCCTGCGAGCGCTCGCCGAGGGTGGGGTGACCGTGGCCGACTACCAGGCCCTGCTGCACAACCTCCGCCAGCAGGTGGTCGACGGCTCGCTGTGGATCGCGCGGGCGGCCTCGAACTTCGACATGGACCACTTCGACCTGCGCTCGGCCGCGATCTCCCACGCACTGGAGGAGCACCGCGACCACCTGTTGCTCGAGCGGGACTACGTCGCCGTCGGCGGCTCGCTCGAGCAGCTGCGCGCCGGTCGCAAGAACATCGGCTCCCAGGCGCTCTCGGGCTACATGTTCCACCAGGCGAGCCGGCCCAACCCCGTCGGGTGCCTCGGGGCGATGTTCATCATCGAAGGCCTCGGCGCGCAGAAGGCCGCCGGCTGGGCACGACGGTTCCAGGACGTGCTCGGTCTGGCGGACAACCAGGTGCACTTCATGACCTACCACCAGGAGGCCGACGCCGAGCACACCGGCACCCTCGACGCGATTCTGAGCTCGGACCGGATCGACGCCGCCGCGGCCGACGAGATCGTCTCCTGCGCTCGGGTGGTGGCCCGGCTCTACGTCATGCAGCTGACCGAGCTGGACCAGGTCTGAGATGTCGCCGGAGTTCGTCAAGTCCGACCCCAGCATGTGGGAGGCGATCCACGCCGACCCCTCGATCCCGCTCGAGCGCTCCCTGGTACGGATGATCATCAACGACCAGCGCCGGCTCTCCCGCCGCTGGCTGTTCCCGTACGCCCGCTTCTTCTCCCGGATCCTGGTCACCGCGATCTCGCTGATCAAGCGGGTGCTGCCGATGCGCTGGATGTCGCTGAAGACGATGGACGCGCTGTGCCTGTGGTTCCTGCGCCGGTTCGTCGCCCCCGACGCCGTGGAGCTCCTGATCCGCCACTTCGTCGTCGAGACGAACCTGGTGAACTTCATCATCCGCAACACCCCGGCCGACATCGAGCCCGTGACGCTGCGCCCGACGACGTTGGCCGGCCTGGGCGAGAACGCGGTGGTCGAGCACGACATCAACGTCTACGACGTGCTCATCGCGCTGGAAGGGGTGCAGGTGGAGGCTCCGGAGCGGTTGGACTTCTCCGAGCTGGACGTTCCGCCGCTGGACCCGGAGCGCCGGCACCCGCGGCTGCTGCGCCTGGACATCCAGACCGCCCTGTGCCTGATGAACATCCCGTTCTGCATCGCCCTGAGCCTGGAGGAGTTCCGGCGGGCGATCCACTCGCTCCGCTTCGACGACTCGTTCCTGGAGATCCTGGCGGTGCTCACCAAGGACGACACCTACCGCCACTGGAAGATGGGTGGGTTGAGCCTGTGGATGGACACCAACGTCGACGTCCCGCAGCTGGTCTACCGGCACGCGCTGGTGTGCGAGTACGCGCACGCGCACCTGGTCAAGAGCGCAGGCGGTGATCGCTAGGAAGGGGTCACCGCGGGCCGCTGCCCGAGCTAATTCGCTCGGCGATATCGGCGATCTCCTCCAGGTCGCCGGCCGAGATCCGCATGACGAATTCGTAGGCCTCGTCATGTGTCAGCGTCAGCCGCCGCCCGTTGACGCCGAGGAAGGCGAGGGTCCCCGCCAGTGCCAGCCGCTTGTTGCCGTCGATGAGGGCGCGATTGCGTGCGAGCGAGTGCAGCAGTGCTGCGGCCTTCTCCTCGAGCGAGGGGTAGGCGTCCTCGCCGAAAGCGGTGGCCTGCGGCCTCGCCGCGGCCGCCTGCACCATCCCGAGATCACGGACCGGCGCCGCAGCCCCCAGCGCCCGCTCGGCGACATGAAGGAGCTCGGGAACGGTCAGGAAGATCACTGACCGAGCCGCTCCAGCGCCTCGGCATATCGCGGTAGCTCCTCGTCGAGGACGCGGTCGAGTAGATCGGCACGGCTGTGGTTCTCCACGTACTCGCGCAGCGCCTGCCGAGCTACGTCCTGCATCGAACGCGACTCGTGGGCTGCCCGCCGCCGCAGCGCCTCGGTCTCGGCCTCGGAGAGACGCAGGGTCATAGCCATAGAGCGATGGTATCAGAAGTGATACCGCCAGCGAGTGGCGGGGCGCGCGAAGTCCGGTTCGGCTCGACCTTCTTCACACCAGCGACACCCGCCGCTTCCACGAGTGCACGCTCCACATGATGCAGATCAGGGTCGCCACCAGCAGCCCCGGGATGAAGCCGAGCGGCATCACATCGGCGGGGGAGGGCCCGGAGGCCATCTCGGCGAAGAGGTTGAAGGGGACCATGGCCAGCCGGCCTTCCTGCGCCCCGACGGCGAGCGGGACCGCGGCGAAGGAGACGAAGGTGATGATCTGCACGCCGAGGTAGACGGCGATGTAGACCAGGACCGGGCCGCCCGCGCCCCAGCGGTTCAGCGGGGCCTGACTACCGATCGTGGCCGCGAAGAAGTACTGCGCCGGCCAGATCAGGATCATCGCCACGAAGGTCGCGACGGCGGCCACCACGCCCCACACCGGGGCCATGTCGGTGAGCAACGTCCACCCCTGCTGCAGCGTCGTCAGGATGCGGAACTGATCCCCGGTCCCGATCGCGACCAGCGGCGAGGCAGCGAGTGCCAACCCGATGCTCAGGAGTGCCCCGAGCAGCGAGGCGGCCCAGGCCCAGAGCATCTTCGCCCAGTAGATTTGTGGCCCGGGCACGGGCAGGGTCTGGGTGAGATAGCCGCCGCGCCCGTGGCTCGACTGCCAGTAGCGCACGGCCAGGAGGATCTGGGTGAGGGGGACGAGCGCGACGATGGCCATCAGAGCCATCACGAGCCCGAGCTGACCCAGCACCGGCCAGCCGGTGGCGGCGAGCAGCGAGCCCAGCAGGGCGAGCAGCGCGGCAGCGCCGGCAGCCACCCCGAGCAGGCCGCGTGTCTGGATGAACTCATGCTTGAGCAGGGTGATCATGAGCGGTACACCTTTCGGAAGATCTGCTCCAGGCTGGCGCCGTGCTCGGCCCGGAGATCGTCGACATGACCGGTGAGCAGCACGCCACCGCGGCGCATCATCACCACCGAGTCCAGCGAGGTCTCGAGGTCGTGAACCAGATGGGTGGCCACGAGGAGGAGCGAGTCCGGCTCGAGGGTGCGCAGGATCGCCTCGAGGATCCCTTCCCGCGCCGAGGGATCGACGCCGGAGATCGGCTCGTCGAGCAGGTAGACCCGGGCGCGGCGGCCCATCGTCAGTGCCACGTGCACCTTCTCCCGCATGCCCTTGGACATCTCCTTGAGGCGCATGGAGGGCTCGAGTCCGAACGAGGCGATGAGCTCGGCTGCCCTGGCCCGGTCGAAGTCAGTGAAGAAGTCTCCGAACAGGTCCAGCAGGTAGTTCACCCGGTAGCGCTCCGGGAGAGCGCTGCGGTCGGGTAGATAGGAGACGAGCGCCTTCGTCTGCGGCCCCAGCGGGTGACCGGCGATGCGGACCTCCCCGCTGTGATCGGCGTAGACGCCGGCGAGAGTCTTCAGCAGCGTCGACTTGCCGCAGCCGTTCTCGCCGAGCAGGCCGACGATCTGTCCGCCGGGCAGGGTGAGATCCAGGTGGTCCACGGCGGTCCGGGCGCCGTAGCGCACGGTCAGCTCCCGGACGCTGACGAGGGTGTCGTTGTCGGTCATGGCCGGTTCACGCTCCGGCCGGGTGGTCGTGGTGGTCATTCCATCTCTCCTCGATCAGGCGCCGAGCCTGGGCCGCGGACATCCCTAGACCGCGGGTTCGGCGGACGAAGTCGTCGGCGGCGTCTTGTGCGAGCTCGGCGCGCAGGGCGTCGATGTGGTGTTCCTCGGTGGTGACGAACCGGCCGGCGGTGCGTTCGGACCGGCACAGGTCCCGCCGCTCCAGTTCCGCCAGCGCCCGTTGCACGGTGTTCGGGTTCACGCCGAGGTCACCGGCGAGCTCGCGCACACCGGAGATCCGGCTCCCAGCCGGCCACGTGCCGGTGACGATCCGTCGCGAGAACTCGGCCACGAGCTGGCCCCAGATCGGGGAGCTGGTGTCGAACTCCATCGGGGCCTCTTCCGTAATGCTGTATTAGGTACGTAATACAGTGACACGACGAGGGCGTACCGTCAAGCACTCTCGCGTGGCAACATCGAATGGTGCCTCACGGACAAGGGTCGGATCTCAGTGGATTGACGGCGGTGCAGCGGGAGTGCCTGGAGCGGTGGTTGCCCGGCTTGACCATCGAGGCGGACATGAGCTGGGGGTTGGTGGCGACGACGGTCCTGCGGGCGCGGTCCGGCGATCGTCGCCTGGTGATCAAGGCTGGCGGGCCATCCGACCACCACATCGTCCGCGAGATCCGTGCGCACTGCCGGTGGACCCGGCCCTGGGTGGCCGAGGGTCGTGCCGCCCGGCTGCTGTATGCCGATGACTCGGCGAAGGTGCTGGTGACCGACTACCTCCCCGGTGAGCTCGTCGAGGGCTCGCCGGTCGAGGCGCGGCTCGACGTCTACACGCAGGCCGGAGAGCTCCTGCGGCACTTCCACGGCCAGGCGAGCCTCGCCGATGCCGACTACGAGGTGCGGATGAATGCCAAGGCCGAGGCATGGCTCGACGGTGCCCACCGGATCGACCCGGAGGCGCACGCGCGATTGCGCGCGATGGTCGCCCAATGGGGCCCGGTGGCCGTGACCTGTGTGCCCACCCACGGCGATTGGCAGGGGAGGAACTGGCTGTGGGACGACGGGGTGCTGCGGGTGATCGATTTCGGGCGCGCGGCCATGCGCCCGGCCGCGGAGGACCTGGAGCGCCTGGCGGTCCGCGAGTTCGTGAAGGTCCCGGGGGCTGAGCGCGCCTTCTTCGACGGGTACGGCACCGATCCTCGCGATCCGGAAGCCTGGTGGCGCCAGCAGGTACGCGCCGCGATCGGGACCGCGTGCTGGGCCTATCGGGTCGGCGACGAGACGTTCGAGCTCGAGGGCCACCGGATGATTGCCGACCTTCTCCGCGATCGCTGAGGTGGACCGCGGGTGCGCACGCCGTCGGGAATAGTCTGCCCGCGCACGTAGTTGAGCCATAGAGACTCAAGTTCAGTGCTCTCGATTTGATCTTCGGATCGGTCCGCCGCACACTTGAGTGCGGAAGACTCAACCACTCGCCTCCGGCATCCCCGGAGCGGAAGGAGCAGCAGACCATGGCACGAGCCGTCGGTATCGACCTCGGCACCACCAACTCCGTGGTGACCGTCCTCGAAGGTGGCGAGCCCACCGTCATCGCCAACGCTGAGGGCGCCCGTACGACGCCGTCGGTGGTGGCCTTCTCCAAGACCGGTGAAGTCCTCGTCGGTGAGGTCGCCAAGCGGCAGGCGGTCACCAACGTCGATCGCACCATCACCTCCGTCAAGCGCCACATGGGCACCGACTGGAAGACCGAGATCGACGACAAGTCCTACTCGGCCCAGGAGATCTCCGCGCGCATCCTCGGCAAGCTGAAGAAGGACGCCGAGTCCTACCTCGGTGAGCCTGTCACCGATGCGGTCATCACCGTCCCGGCCTACTTCAACGACGCCGAGCGCCAGGCCACCAAGGACGCCGGTCAGGTCGCAGGACTGAACGTCTCCCGCATCATCAACGAGCCCACCGCCGCCGCCCTGGCCTACGGGCTGGAGAAGGGCAAGGAGGACGAGCTCATCCTGGTCTTCGACCTCGGTGGCGGAACCTTCGACGTCTCCCTGCTCGAGGTCGGCAAGGACGAGGACGACTTCTCCACGATCCAGGTGCGCGCCACCAACGGTGACAACCGCCTTGGTGGTGACGACTGGGACCAGCGCGTCGTCGACTGGCTGGTCAAGCAGGTCAAGAACAACAACGGGGTCGATCTTTCCAAGGACAAGATCGCCGTGCAGCGTCTGCGCGAGGCCGCCGAGCAGGCCAAGAAGGAGCTCTCCAGCGCGACCTCCACCAACATCTCGCTGCAGTACCTGTCCATGAGCGAGAACGGCCCGATCCACCTCGACGAGCGCCTTACCCGCGCGCAGTTCGAGCAGATGACCTCGGACCTGCTGGACCGCACCAAGACCCCGTTCCACAACGTCATCAAGGACGCCGGGATCTCCATCTCCGAGATCGACCACGTCGTGCTCGTGGGTGGCTCCACCCGGATGCCCGCCGTGACCGAGGTCGTTAAGGAGCTCACCGGCGGCAAGGACCCCAACAAGGGAGTCAACCCGGACGAGGTCGTCGCCGTCGGTGCCGCGCTGCAGGCCGGTGTGCTCCAGGGTGAGCGCACGGACGTGCTGCTCATCGACGTCACCCCGCTCTCCCTCGGTATCGAGACCAAGGGTGGCGTGATGACCAAGCTGATCGAGCGCAACACTGCCATCCCGACCAAGAAGTCCGAGGTGTTCTCCACCGCTGAGGACAACCAGCCGAGCGTGCTGATCCAGGTGTTCCAGGGTGAGCGTGAGTTCGCCCGCGACAACAAGCCGCTGGGTACCTTCGAGCTCACCGGGATCGCTCCGGCCCCGCGCGGGATGCCGCAGGTCGAGGTCACCTTCGACATCGACGCCAACGGCATCGTGCACGTCAACGCCAAGGACCGTGGCACCGGTCAGGAGCAGTCGATGACGATCACCGGCGGCTCCGCGCTCTCCGAGGAGGAGATCAACCGGATGGTCCAGGAGGCCGAGGCGCACGCCGCGGAGGACGCCAAGCGGCGCGAGGAGGCCGACACCCGCAACTCGGCCGAGCAGTTCGCCTACTCCACCGAGAAGCTGCTCAACGACAACTCCGAGAAGCTCCCCGAGGACGTCTCCTCGGTGGTCCGGGCCGATGTCGACGCCCTCAAGTCCGCCCTGGAGGGTGAGGACATCGAGGCGATCAAGGCCGCGCAGACCAAGCTCGGTGAGTCCAGCCAGAAGATCGGCGAGGCGCTCTACGCCCAGCAGTCCGCCGAGGGCGGCGCCTCCGAGAGTGCCGACGGCACCCCCGCCGGAGAGTCCGCTCAGGACACCACCGAGGACGAGGACATCGTCGACGCCGAGATCGTGGACGAGGATGAGAAGAAGTGACCGAGCCCGACCAGCGACCTGACCAGTCAGGCACGCCCAACCCGGAGGAGCAGCCGGTCGTGCGCGACAAGCGCCGGCTGGACCCGATCACGGGCGAGCTGCGCACCCCGGAGGAGGTGGCCGCAGCCGACGCTGCGGCCACCGCAGCCGTGCAGGACCCCGACGGCGCAGCCTCCGAGCCCCTGGGCGGGAACTCCGCCGCCGGCTCCGCCACCGAGACGGGCGCCGACGATCCGGTGGCAGCCGCACAGGCTCAGGCCGCCGATCTGCAGGATCAGCTCGCGCGCGCCAAGGCCGACCTGTACAACCTCGACCAGCGCTTCAACCAGTTCGTCAAGCGGTCCCGGGTGGAGGCGCAGGCGGAGAAGGGGCGTGGCGTCGAGTCGGTCGTGGAGGCGCTGATCCCGGTGCTCGACGACGTCGACGCGGCTCGCCAGCACGGCGGACTCGAGGGCCCGCTCGCGTCCGTGGTGGAGAAGCTCGAGGCGACGCTGACCACCCGGTTCGAGGTGGAGCGGTTCGGCGCGACCGGGGAGGACTTCGACCCGAACGTGCACGAGGCGCTCATGCACTCCACCAGCGAGGAGGCCGAGTCCGAGACGGTCAGCCAGGTGCTCCAGCCCGGATACCGGGTGGGTGAGCGTGTGGTGCGGCCGGCCCGGGTCGCGGTGACCGGCCCGCAGTGACCGCGCGCAGGTACCCAGGGCCGGCACCGGTGGATGGCACGAGGATCGAAGGAGGTGTGGCGACATGACGGGGCAGGACTGGCTGGAGAAGGACTTCTACGCGACGCTGGGTGTACCCAAGGACGCCGACGCCGCCGCGATCAAGAAGGCCTACCGCAAGCTGGCCCGCACCTGGCACCCCGACCAGAACCCGGGGGACGCCCAGGCGGAGCAGAAGTTCAAGGAGATCGGCGAGGCCTACGGGGTGCTCTCCGACCCTGAGCAGCGCAAGCAGTACGACGGACTGCGCGCCATGGCCGGAGGCGGGCCCCGGTTCGCCTCCGGCCCGGGCGGCGCCGGGGCGGCCGGGGCTGCCGGGTTCGAGGATCTCTTCGGCGGCATGTTCACCGGCGCCGGAGGCGGCTCCCGCGTGCGCTACAGCTCGCCCGGTGGCGGGATGCCCGGCGGCGGCTTCGAGGACATCCTCGGCGGCCTGTTCGGCGGGGGCATGCCCGGTACCGGGCCCACCGGGTCTGCCGGGTTCCAGCGCAGCGCCCCGGCCAAGGGCGGGGACATCACCACCTCGGCCTCGTTGCCCTTCCGTTCCGCCGTCGAGGGCGCGACCGTCTCCCTCACGCTCGAGCGCAGCCGGTCGATGACCGTCCGTATTCCCGCCGGTGTGCGGGACGGGCAGAAGATCCGGTTGGCCGGCAAGGGGCAGCCCTCGCCCAGCGGCGGGCCTGCCGGCGACCTGATCGTCACCGTCCACGTGGAGCCGCACCCAGTGTTCGCCATGAAAGGCAAGAACCTCACCATCACCGTGCCGATCACCTTCCCCGAGGCGGTCAACGGCGCCACGATCGCGGTGCCCACACTCTCCGGGGAACAGGTGCGGCTCAAGGTCCCGGCCGGCACGCAGTCGGGTTCCCGGTTGCGTGCCAAGGGTCGTGGGGTGCCGGGCAAGAACGGCGACGGCGACCTGATCGTCACGGTCGAGGTGGCCGTGCCCCGCAACCTCAGCAAGGACGCCGCCGAGGCGCTCGAGGCCTTCGCAGCTGCCTCCGACGGCACGGACCCCCGCGCGCACCTGGCTGCAGCCGCGAAGGGGTGAGCCTGATGGCCGGCTACGACGCACCGATCTTCCTGATCTCGATAGCCGCCGAGCGTGCCGGGATGCACCCCCAGACGCTGCGCCAGTACGACCGGCTCGGCCTGGTGGTACCCCGGCGCGCCCGTGGGCAGGGCCGGCGCTACTCCCAGCGCGACGTGGACGTGCTGCGCGAGGTGCAGCGGCTCTCCCAGGAGGAGGGCATCAACCTCGCGGGCATCAAGCGCATCCTCGAGCTCGCGGCCGAGAACGAACGCCTCGAGGTGGACAACGCGCGGCTGCGCGATCGAGCTGGCCTGAACCGCCGGGTGTTCACCGCCGACGCCGCCGGCGACGTCGTCGCCGTCCCGCTCGGCACCCGGTTGCGCCGGGTGCAGTCGAACGCAATGGTGCTCTGGCGTCCGCAGCGCTGAGGGTCGCCGGGGTTCGCCGCGCAGGAGTGTCCAACGTCAGTGGGCATGGCTAGGGTCGTGGGGTATCGCTCCCACTCCTGGAGGTCCCCATGTCCTACACCCCGCCCCCGCCGGGCCAGAACGAGCCGAACCCCGCCTACGGGCAGCAGCAGCCGCCTCCGGCCGGGACGCCGTCCTACGGGTCGTCCTCGCAGCAGCCGCCCTCGTACGGCTCCGCGTCCCAGCAACCGCCCGCGGCCACGCCGTCCTACGGGGGTGCCTCGCAGCAGCCGGCCTACTCCGACCCCGGGCAGCAGCAGGGTTACGGTGACGCCGGGCAGCAGCCGGGCTACGGGGACGCCGGGCAGCAGCCCGGCGGGCCGGGCTACGCACCACCCGGGCAGCCGATGCCCGGATACGGCGGTCAGCCCGCGGCCGGGTACGGCCCCGGTTACCCGCAGGCCGGTGGCAGCGGCGGGGGGAGCGGGAACGGCTTCTTCAGCGCGTTCTTCGACTTCTCGTTCTCGAAGTACGTGACGCTGACCTTCGCCAAGGTCATCTTCATCATCGCCATCGTCATCGCGATCCTCTGGTACCTCGGAGCGATCATCAGCGGCTTCGGCGCCGGTGCGCTGAGCAGCATGGCAGACCCCTACGGCCGCAACGACGGCGGCGGCGCCATCCTCGGCGTGCTCGCGATCCTGTTCGGTTGGATCCCGCCGGTGCTGTTCCTCATCGGCGTGCGGATCGGGCTCGAGTTCGTGGTCGCAACGATCAAGACGTCGCAGAACACCGGGGTCCTCGCCGAGCGCGACTGACCCCGCTGCGGTGCCCGGGCCGTGCTGCAGCGGTCCGGGCGCCGCTGGCTCCCCGCCCTTGCCGCACCCGATGTATGCGCATACAGTCGGGAGCGCGACGGCGCAGCACCCTTTCCGGTGCGATGCTCGCCGCCGGCCCGCCGCAACGTGGCGGACGGCAGGGTGAACTCGACGCGCCTCGTGCATGGACACGTTCGCGACGAAGGGATCGACGGCATGCGCGCACGACTGACAGCCGTGCTGGCCGGGGCGGCGCTCGCGCTGACCCCGCTGGCAGCAGCGGCAGCACCTCCCGGCCCAGGTGGGCAGTTCGACCCGGGTGCCCCAGGCTCAGTGGCCGACAGGGACAACGGTGCCGGGAACGACTGGCGCACCACCGGCGGCCAGCCTCCCTGGGCACAGCTGGATCGCTCCGACCGCGCCCAGGTGCGCCAGTGGGCGGCGGACACGTGGGCCTCGATGGATGCGATGACCGCTCCATCCACGGGGCTGCCGGCCGACAACATCGAGGGCGACCTCTCGCCGGCAAGCCGTTCCGGGTACACCTCCCCGACCAACATCGGCTCCTACCTGTGGAGCACGGTGGTCGCCCGCGATCTCGGACTGATCTCGCGTGCCGACGCGCGCGAGCGGATGTCCCTCACCCTCGAGACCCTCGCGTCGATGGAGAACCACGAGGCCAGCGGCCTCTATTTCAACTGGTACGACGAAGCGAGCGGCGACCTGCTGGACGAGTTCGACTCCGGCGAGCAGATCGACCACTTCGTCTCCACCGTCGACAACGGCTGGCTCGCCGCCGCCTTCATGATCGTCCGCCACGCCGAGCCGGCGCTGCGTGAGCAGGCGCAGACCCTCCTGGACGAGATGGACTTCAGCTACTTCTACAACCCCGACGCCCGCGGCGGTGACCTGCCCGGCTGGAACCGTGGGGGCTTCTGGACCGAGCAACCGCCCGCTGAGCAGTGCGCCGAGCCGGCGAACTACGGTGAGCCAGGTGGTGAGGACCTGTACTACACCTGCCACCACTACGACGTGCTGAACTCCGAGACGCGGATCGCGGTGTATGTCGGGATCGCGCAGGGGCAGATCCCTGCGGAGGGCTACTACTCGCTCTACCGCACCATGCCGGGCGGCTGCGACTGGTCCTGGCAGGAGCAGGAGCCTGTGGGCGAGACCGTGACCCACCAGGGCGTGGAGGTCTTCCAGGGCACCTATGGCTACGACGAGATGCGCTTCGTGCCCACCTGGGGCGGCGCGATGTTCGAGGAGCTGATGCCGGACATGATCGTCCCCGAGGCGCGCTGGGGAGCCGACTCGTGGGCGATGAACCACCCCGCCGCCGTCGAGACGCAGATCCGCCACGGTGAGGAGGCCTACGGGTACTGGGGCTTCTCCCCCTCCTCCGACCCGTTCGCCGGGTACCGCGAGTACGGCGTGGACCTGGCCGGCATCCAGTCCGACGGCTACACCTCCGACGTGGAGAAGACCGACGCCGACATCGGCTACGGCGACTGCCGTGAGGCCGCCAACCCGGACCCCGAGTACGGCACCGGCGTGATGACGCCCCACGCCGCCTTCCTCGGGATGTACTACGCGCCGCAGGCAGCCCTGGAGAACCTCGACGCGATGGCCACCGACCTCGGCGCCTACGGGCCGGGCGGCTTCTACGACGCGGTGGCCACCGACGGTACGGTGGCCGAACGGTACCTGTCCCTGGACCAGGGGATGGTGATGGGCGCCGTCGGGAATGTGCTCGGGCATGACGCCCTGCACCGGTACTTCGCCCGCGGCGAGGTGCGCCAGGTGCTGGCACCGTTGATCGCCGCTGAGGACTTCGGCGCCGTGGGGCCCGGCGGGGACTGACCCGGCTGGTTCGTCGTCGCCGGCTCTGCGCGCCGCACGGCTGCGCAGGGTTGGCGCCGGTGCTCCCCGGCGGTCATGATCGGGGGATGAGCCTGCGGACCTGGTTGAGTGAGTTGCCCGCCCTCGACCGCGACGCGCTCGTGGCATTCGATCCCGATGCCGCCCCCGAGAACCCGGCCGAGCTCTTCACCGACTGGCTGCAGCTCGCAGCCGATCGCGGGCTGCCCCTGCCGCACGCCCTGAATCTCGCGACGGCGACCCCGGGCGGAGAGGTCGGCGCCCGGACCGTCATCCTCAAGGACCTCACTGACGGCGACTGGGTGATCGCCACCGATGCGCGTAGCCCGAAGGCCGAGGCGGTGGCCGCGAACCCGCTCGCCGCCCTGACGGCGTTCTGGGCGCCGATCGGCCGGCAGGTGCGGATCGGCGGGCCGGTGCGCGATCTCGGCGACGAAGCCGCGGCGGCCGACTTCCTCGAGCGCCACCCGGGCGCGCGCGCCGCGACGATGACCGGTGTGCAGAGCGAGCCGCTCGAGAGCATGGAGACCTATGACCGCGCCTACGCGGAGGCGAGGGACGCCGTCGAGCGGGAGCCCGGCCGGGTGCCGCCCACCTGGCGGTGCTATGCGATCGCGGCCACGACTGTGGAGTTCTGGGCCGCCCGGCCCGGTGGCGGACAGATCCGCCTGCGCTACGCCCTCGAGGGGACCTGGCGCAGGGGACTGGTGTGGCCATGACGCCGACCGACCCGACCACCGATCATCTGCGCGCCGTCGAGGAGGCGGAGACCGGCTTGGACACGATGATCGAGGCCGTGGTGGGCCTCGAGGAGGAGGGCCTGCGCCAGCCGGTCCCGCTGCCGGGGTGGACCCGCAGCCACGTCCTTGCCCACGTCGAGGTGGTCGGCGAGGCGCTCGCCGTGCAGATCGAGCAGGCCGCCCGCGGGCAACAGGTGCCCTTCCTGGCGGGCGGCCGCGCCGAGCTCGATCGCGCCGTCGAGAGCCGATCCGGGTTCAGCCATGCCGAGCACCTGGCAGCACTGCGCACCCTGCGGGCGCGGCACCACGCCAGCCGCCCCGACGCCGACGACCTGATCTGGTACGAGCCCGTCACCTTCCGGCAGGGGACCGTGGTCGACGTGGCGCTGGCCTGGTGGCGCGAGACGCGCGTGCACCTGGTCGACCTGGACTGCGGTGCCCGCCCGGAGGATGCCTGGTCCCGTGAGCTGACCGAGCACCTGGTCGATTTCCTCTCGGTGCGCCTGCCCGAGAACGCCGAGATCGCGCTCGATGCCCCGGACGAGGAGTTCAGCTACACGGTGACCGGCTCGAACTTCGCGATCGGCCCGCTCGTGCGGGTGCCGAAGAAGCCGCTGCTCATCACCGGGTCCCTGGTGCAGCTGACGGCCTGGCTCGCCGGCCGGGAGGTGGCTGAGCCGCCGACGGCGCTGCAGGGGGACCGGGAGGTGCCACTGCCCGAGCTGGGGCCGTGGCCCTCGGCCCTGCGATCCTCCTGAGGCGCCTCAGCCCAGTCCCAGGCGCTCAGCCAGGAACCGGTAGGCGAGGGCGCTCATGTGCGCTGCCTGGGCATTGGTCGCCGCCCCGCCGTGCCCGCCCTCGATGTTCTCGTAGTAGGTGACGTCCTTGCCGGCCGCGAGCATCTGAGCCGCCATCTTGCGCGCGTGGCCGGGATGGACCCGGTCGTCGCGGGTGGAGGTGGTCAGCAGCACCGGCGGGTACTCGGCCTCGGGGTCGAACAGGTGGTACGGCGAGAAGGTGCGGATGAACTCCCACTGCTGCGGGTCGTCCGGGTCGCCGTACTCGGCCATCCAGGAGGCGCCGGCGAGCAGGTGGGAGTAGCGCTGCATGTCCAGCAGCGGCACCTGGATCACCACGGCGCCGAACAGCTGCGGATACTGCGTGAGCATGTTCCCGGTGAGCAACCCGCCGTTGGACCCGCCCTGCACGCCGAGGTGCTCCGGCGAGGTGACCCCCCGGGCGATGAGATCCTTCGCGACGGCGGCCATGTCCTCGTAGGCCTTGTGGCGCTTGTCCTTCAGGGCGGCCTGGTGCCAGGCGGGCCCGTACTCGCCGCCACCACGGATGTTGGCGAGCACGTACACCCCGCCGCGCTCCAGCCAGGCACTGCCCATCCCGCCGGAGTAGGTGGGGGTCAGGGAGATCTCGAAGCCGCCGTAGCCGTAGAGCAGGGTCGGGTTGGACCCGTCCAGGGTCAGGCCTTCGGGGCGCACGAGGAAGTACGGGACCTGCGTGCCGTCGTCGGAGGTGGCGAAGTGCTGCTCCATCGCCAGACCGGCCGGGTCGAAGAACTGCGGCATCGCTTTCAGCGGCTCGGGCTCGGCACCGATCTCGGCGATCGAGAGCGTCGTCGGGGTGAGGAAATCGGTGGCGGAGAGCCAGACGGCGTCCGACTCGCGCGGGTCGACCGGGGAGACGTCCACGGTGCCCACCTGCGGGGCGCCCACGAACTCCGACTCCCGGAAGCGTCCGCCGTCGGGGGTGAGGACGACGAGGCGGTTCTTGACGTCGTCCAGGATGTTGAGCACCAGGTGGCTCCTGGTCCAGGCGAAGTCCGCCAGGGACGTGCTCGGGGTCGGTTCGTAGAGCACGTGGAAGTCACGCGAGCCGGCGAGGAAGGTCTCCAGGCCGAGGGCGAGCAGGGAGCCGCCCGGGTAGGTCTGGGTGATCGCGCGCCCGGCCTCGTCGGTGTCGGTGACGGTCCAGTCCTCGCGCAGCTCGATGGTGAGCCACTCCCGGTGCAGGCCCGGGTTCGCCGAGCGGGGGACGTCGATCCGGGTGAGGGTGCCCTCCTCGAGCAGGTACAGCTCGTGCTCGTAGAAGGCGATGGCGCGCGAGACCAGGTCCCGCTCGAACGCGGGTGTGGAGTCGTGCATCGCGGCGATGTAGAGGTCCTCGGCCTCGCCCTCGTAGACGATCTCCGCCCGCTCCAGCGGGGTGCCGCGGCGCCACCGGCGGGCGATGCGGGGATAGCCGGAGGTGGTCATCGACCCCTCGCCGGTGTCGGTGAACACGAACAGGGTGTCGGAGTCGATCCAGGAGGTGCCGCCCTTGGACTCGGGACGGTGGAAACCGCCCTCGACGAACTGTTTGGTCTGCAGGTCGAACTCGCGGGAGACATCGGCGTCGGCGCCGCCGCGGGAGAGGTCCACGATGGCCAGCCGGTAGGCATCCGGGCCGGTGCGCAGCACCGAGGCGCCGTGCCAGACCCAGTTCGCATCCTCGGCCTCGTTCAGGGCGTCGATGTCGAGGACGATCTCCCACTGCGGGGAAGCGCTGCGGTAGGACTCCAGCGTGGTGCGGCGCCAGAGGCCCCGCTCGTGATCGGCGTCCCGCCAGAAGTTGTAGTAGTGCTCGCCCACCTTGGACAGGCCCGGGATCTTCTCGTCCGAGTCGAGGATGGAACGGATCCGGTCCCGGGTGGCGGTGAACTCCGGCGTCGCGGCCAGGGTGGCGGCCTGCGCGGCGTTGCGGGCGCGGACCCAGTCGAGTGCCTCGGTGCCCTCGACGTCCTCGAGCCAGCGGTACGGGTCGTGTCTCACGTGCGGTCCTCGCAGGGGGTGTGGGTCGATGGGGCCTCGATCAGCCTAAGCCTGGAACGGTCGCAGCCGCGGTGTCGCGGTGCCTGCGTCCTCGTAACCCGCGGGTTCCTGACCGCGCCGACACACCGGCGTGATCTGCGGCAGCATGGTGCCGCAGACCGACGCAGCCGTGTCGTTGCGGTCACGCAGGGACCAACGATGGGACCGGCGGCGACCACCGCGACGTCATCCTGGCCGATTCACAAGTGACGGGTTCCAGCGCCACCGTGCCGAATGTGGCACGGCACCGCTGGAGCGCGTCAGTTCGGTACGGCCTCCCGGGCAGCCACGAACGCCGCCACGCAGGCCTCGACGTCCGCGCTAGAGTGCGCCGCCGAGAGCTGCACCCGGATCCGGGCCTTCCCGCGCGGGACCACCGGGTAGCTGAACGCGGTCACGTAGACCCCGCGTTCGAGCATCGCATCGGCGATCCGGGCGGCCAGGGCGGCATCGCCGAACATCACCGGGACGATGGCGTGCTGACCGGGCAGCAGCTCGAAGCCCTCCGCGCTCATCCGCTCCCGGAACAGCGCGGCGTTCGCCTGCAGCTGCTTGCGCAGATCGGCCGAGTCGGCCACGAGGGCCAGCGCGGTCAGCGTCGCGGCCACGATTGGCGGAGCCAGGGAGTTGGAGAACAGGTACGGCCGGGCCCGCTGGCGCAGCAGCTCCACGATCTCGGCCCGCCCGGCCACGTAGCCGCCGGAGGCGCCGCCCAGGGCTTTGCCGAAGGTCCCGGTGGTCAGGTCGACCCTGTCGCCGACCCCGGCGTGCTCCGGTGTGCCCGCGCCCGTGGGCCCCATGAACCCGACGGCGTGGGAGTCGTCCACCATCACCAGCGCCCCGAACTCCTCCGCCAGGTCGCAGATCTCGGCCAGCGGTGCCAGGTAGCCGTCCATGGAGAACACCCCGTCGGTGACCACCAGGATCCGGCGCGCCCCGCCTTCGGTTGCCCGGACGAGCTGGGTGCGCAGGTCGGCCATGTCCCGGTTGGCGTACCGGAACCGGCTCGCCTTGCACAGCCGGATGCCGTCGATGATGGAGGCGTGGTTGAGCTCGTCGGAGATGACGGCGTCCTCGGCGCTGAGCAGCGTCTCGAACACGCCGCCGTTGGCGTCGAAGCAGGAGCCGAACAGGATCGAGGCCTCCGCGCCGAGGAACGCTGCCACCCGGCGCTCCAGCTCCAGGTGCTGATCCTGGGTACCGCAGATGAAGCGGACCGAGGCCATCCCGAAACCGCGCTCGTCCAGCGCCCGGTGGGCGGCGGCGACGATGTCCGGGTGGCCGGCCAGGCCGAGGTAGTTGTTGGCACAGAAGTTCAGCACCTCGGCGGGTGCACTCGCGGACGTGCCGGAGGGGCCGCCGTCGGGAGGGGAGGTCAGCACGTGCGCGGACTGCGGCGAGGCGATGGCCCGCTCGTGCTTGTAGAGCCCGGCCGAGCGCAGCTCGTCAAGCTCGGCGCGCAGGCACTCAGCGATCGTGTACATCGATGCTCCTCACAACTTCGTCCAGTCCAGCACGACCTTGCCGCTCCGCGCCGCCTGCGCGGCGGCGAAGCCCTCCTGCCAGCGCGAGGCGGGCAGCCGGTCGGTGACCACCGAGGTGACGGCGTCGAGCAGCCACTCGGAGGTCTGCAGCATCGCGCTCATCGCGTTCCAGGTCTCGAACATCTCGCGGCCGTAGATGCCCTGCAACGTGAGCATCTGGGTCACCACGAGCGACCAGTCCATGTCGATCGGCTCGCTCGGCAGACCCAGGATGGCGATCTTGCCGCCGTGGTTCATCACCGTGATCATCTCCGGCAGCGCGCTGGCGTGGCCGGACATCTCCAGCCCGACGTCGAAGCCCTCTCGCAGGTGCAGCAGCTCCTCCGCCCGGTTCACCGGGGTGGTGGCCACGTTCAGCGCCAGGTCCACGCCCATCCGCTCGGCGAGGGCGAGCCGCTCGGGGGAGACGTCGGTGATGGCCACGTAGCGGGCACCGGCGTGGCGCACCACCGCCGCGGCCATCAGCCCGATCGGGCCGGCGCCGGTGATCAGCACATCCTCGCCGACCACACCGAACTTCAGCGCCGTGTGCACGGCATTGCCGAAGGGGTCGAAGATCGCGCCGAGCTCCGGGCTGACGTCCTGACTGCCCTCGCGGGTGTGGGACCAGATGTTCTCCTGCGGGATCACCACGTACTCGGCGAACGCGCCGTCGCGCTGCACACCGACCGAGATCGTCCGGATGCACAGCTGCCGCCGGCCCGCGCGGCAGTTGCGGCACATGCCGCACACGATGTGGCCCTCGCCGGAGACCAGCTCACCGATCCCGATGTCACCGACCATCTCCCCGACGGCGACCACCTCGCCGTAGAACTCGTGCCCCGGGATCAGCGGAGCGCCCACCATCGAGGAGGCCCAGGGGTCCCAGTCGAGGATGTGCAGGTCGGTGCCGCAGATTCCGGTGGTGTGCACGCGGACCTTCACCTCCCCGGGCCCGGGCTGCGGTTCGGGTCGGTCGACGAGCTCCAGCCCGGGGTGGGGGCCGGCCTTGTACAGGGCCTTCATCCTTGGTGATCCTCCTGGGTTGTCCAGATGATGGAACGCTATCAAGGCTGCTGTGGCCTCACTCGCAGGGCAGGCCTGCCCATGGCGCCGCGTGCACCGCGAGCTAGCGTGGGCCCATGGCCTATCCCGCGCTGCCTGTGAAGACCTCCACCACCGGCCCGAAGATCCTCACCTTCGCCGGGGCCTTCGCGCTGCTGGTGACCGTGGCGGTGGCTGTGCTGGTGGTCCGGCTGTTCCTCTCGGTGGTCCCGCTCGGTGTCGTGGCCGCCGACGGCGCTCCCGGTCCGGACGCCGTCGGGGGCACCGAGGTGCCGGGCAGCGTGAGCGTGGAGCTGGCGGCGGACACCACCTACGTGGTCTACCTCGCAGCGCCGACCGGGTCCGAGGCCGAGCTCGCCGGGGACGTCACGGTCACCGACCCGGCGGGTGCGGAGGTGCCCCGGATTCCCGGGCCCGCGAGCACCTCCACCCGCGACGGTGTCACGGCCGAGGATGTCTACACCTTCCGGGCCGGCGCGGCGGGCGAGTACACGGTGGCGGCGCCAGCGCTCGCCGATCCGTCGGCGTCTGCCTCGGCCTCGATCGTGGTGGCGCAGGGCCATGACATGCCCGGATTCTTCGCCGGTCTGTTCGGCACGATCTTCGGCGTGTTCCTCGCCATCGGACTGGGCATGGTCGGACTGGGTATGACGGTGGCGGGGGGCATCTGGTGGTACGTGCGGCGCTCTCGGCGCCGCCTCTCGCCCGGTGCTCCACCGCCGCGGGAGGAGTGGCAGCGCTGACGGGCGCGGCGGGCGCGCGCTGCCGGCCGCGCGATCTGGCCTAGGATCCCCTTCATGCCGAAGGGGCAATCCAGCCGCGTGACGATCGCCGATGTCGCTGCCGCAGCCGGGGTGTCGAAGATGACGGTCTCGATGACGATGAACGACCGTCCCGGCATCTCTGCGCAGACGCGAGGCCGGGTCCGCGAGGCCGCAGCGGCACTGGGATGGGAGCCCGACAGCACGGCGCGCCGGCTCGCGGGTGCCGGCGCGGGGGCCGTGGGTCTGGTCATTCGGCGCCCCGCTCACCACGTCTCGGCCGACACCTTCTACATGCAGCTGATCGCCGCGATGGGCTCACACCTGACGTCGAACGGCCTGGCGCTGACTCTCAATGTGGCCGAGTCGGTGGCCATCGAAGAGGAGATCTACGCGTCCTTCGCTCGCCGGCGCTCGGTGGACGCCGTGCTGGTGACTGACGTCGCCGCCGAGGATCCGCGGGCCGAGCTCCTGGCGGGCCTCGGGCTACCCAGCGTCGCGCTGGGCGGCCCGGGGACGCAGTTCGCCACGTTGGCGGCGGACGTCTCGAGTGTGGCCGAACAGATCGTGGACCATCTCGGCGATCGCGGTCACCGGTGTCTCGGGCGGGTGGCGACGAGCCCGGACTTCTACTACTCCAGAGCTCGGTCGGAGGCGTTCGCCGCCCGGGCAGCCACGCGGGGGCTGACCGTGCACGTGCTCGAGGGCGCGATGACGATGGCCGAGAGCGAGGCGATGACCGGACCACTGCTCGAGAGCGGGGTGACCGCGCTCGTCTATGACAGCGATCCGCTCATGCTCGGCGGACTCGCCGCCGCTCGGCGTTCGGGGCGGGCCGTGCCGGAGGACGTGGCCGTGGTCTCCTGGGACGGCTCCGGCCTGACCCCCTATCTCACTCCCGCGCCCACGCTGATCAGACGGGATGTCGCGGCGCTGGGGATCGGGGCGGCCGAGGCGTTGATGGCCGCTACCCGCACACCACCGGGCCCCGGATTCCTGGCCGAAGGGCGCGACCTGTCCCTCCCAACCCTGCAGGTGGGGGAGACGACCTAGCGTTGTACCGGTAAAGTGACCCGGATGGAGAGCATTGAACCCGCCTGCTGGCCGCTCGAGGACTGGACTCTGGACCTCGCCGATCCCGGGTGGGCGCACGTGCCGCCCCATGTGCGTGAGGCGATGCCGATCACTGCGTCGGTGCCGGGGACCGTCCACCTGGATCTGCTGGCCGAGCGGCTGATCCCGGATCCGTACCTGGACCGGAACGAGATCCGCAGCGACTGGATCGGTCGGGTCGAGTGGGTCCTGCGCCGGGATGTGCAGATTCCCCCGGAGTGGTTCACCTCCGAGGGCGCGCTCGTGCCCGGTGCGGAGGTGGCGCTTGAGCTCGACGGCGTGGACACGATCGCCACCGTCCGGGTCAACGACATCGAGGTCGCGCAGACGCAGAACATGCACCGCCGCTACGCGGTGCCCCTGGCCGGTGCGCTCCGGCCCGGTCGCAATGAGATCGCCGTCCAGCTGCATTCGGCCTGGCGGTACGCCGAGGCGTACCGGGACCGGACGCCCCCGATGCCGAACGCCTACCCGGCGCCCTTCAACTTCATCCGCAAGAACGCCAGCAACTTCGGGTGGGACTGGGGGCCGACGCTCGTCACCGCTGGGCTCTGGCGCCAGGTGCGGCTGGTACGCCGTGTGGCCGGTCGTCTGGCTTCGGTGCGTCCGCAAACGACTCTCGAAGGCTCGAGCGGGCGCGTGATCGTCGATGTCGACGTCGACAGCTATGCCGCCGACGGCGACGCTCGCGTCGTTGCCTCCGTCGCCGGTGTCACCGCGGTGCAGGAGGTGACATCGGCGAGCTGCCGGCTCGTGCTGGACGTGCCCGACCCGGACCTGTGGTGGCCGCGCGATCTCGGCGGCCAGGCGTTGTACGACCTCGAGGTGAGCCTCGAGGTAGAGGGGCGCGCCGTCGACCGGTGGTCTGCCCGGGTGGGCTTCCGTAGCCTGCGCCTGCTCACCGAGGAGGACGAGCGCGGCTCCGAGTTCGCCTTCGAGATCAACGGTGTGGTGATCCCGGTGCGTGGGGCGAACTGGATCCCCGACGACTGCTTCCTGCCGCGGGTCGATCAGGCCCGGCTCGCCGAGCGCCTCGATCAGGCGGTCGAGGCGAACCTGAACCTGCTGCGGGTGTGGGGCGGTGGCGTGTACGAGAGCCGGGAGTTCTACGAGGCGTGTGACGAGCGCGGGCTGCTCGTCTGGCAGGACTTCCTGTTCGCCTGCGCCGCCTATCCGGAGGACGAACCACTGCGCGGTCAGGTGCGCGCCGAAGCGCGTGACAACGTCGAGCGCCTCATGCCGCACCCGAGCCTGGTGCTGTGGAACGGCAACAACGAGAACATCTGGGGCTGGCACGACTGGGGCTGGCAGGACGTGCTCGATGGCCGGCCGTGGGGTGAGGGCTACTACCTCCACGACCTCCCCGAGATCGTCGCCGACGTCGACCCCACCCGGCCCTACTGGCCGGGCAGTCCGTACTCCGGCGGCGATGCCCACCCGAACGACCCCACCCGCGGCTGCACCCACGAGTGGGGCGTGTGGAACAAGAAGGAGTGGCGTCATTACGCCGATGCCGCACCACGTTTCGTCTCCGAGTTCGGGTGGCAGGGCCCGCCGACGTGGTCGACGATCACGCGGTCGATCTCCGATGATCCCCTGACTCCCGAGTCGGTCGGGATGCTCCATCACCAGAAGGCGGAGGACGGGAACGGCAAGCTCGCCCGAGGTCTGGAGCCGCACCTGCCGGTGCCCCACGACATGGTCGACTGGCACTACGCCATGCAGCTCAACCAGGCTCACGCCATCCGGTACGCCATCGAGCACTACCGGTCCTTGCGGCCCTACAACACCGGCGTCGTGATCTGGCAGCTGAACGACTGCTGGCCCGTCACCTCGTGGGCCGCGGTCGACGGCTACGGCCGGAAGAAGCCGCTCTGGTACGCGATGCGTGACGCCTTCGCACCGCGCCTGCTCACCACCAGCAGCGCCGCGGGCGCCCTCGAGGTGGTGGCAGTCAATGACGGGGGCGATACCTGGCGCGAGGAGGTGAGCATCGCCCGCCTCGACTTCGACGGGAACGTCCTGGCCACGCAGACGCTGCGGCTTCCGGTCGACCGGCTGAGTGCCGCGCGGGCACCGATCGATGAGCGGGTGGCCCGTCCCGGCGACCCGGCCGGCGAGCTGTTGCACCTGTCCACGCCGTCCGGGGTCGAGACCACCCACTTCTTCGCCGTGGACAAGGAGCTCCGGCTCACGCCACCGGCCCTGCACACCGAGGTCGCCGTGGAGGGAGCCGAGGTGGTGCTCACCGTGCGGGCGCGATCCGTGGTCAAGGATCTCTGCGTGTTCGCCGACCGGCTCGCTCCGGCGGCCGAGGCCGATCGGATGATGCTCACGTTGCTGCCGGGCCGGACCTACGAGGTCAGGGTCCACGGCGTGCCCGCCGAGCGAGCTCGCGAACTCACCGAGGCCCCCGTGCTCCGCTCGCTCAACGATCTTGTCTCGGGGTCGCCGCGCGGGTGAGGGCGTCGCATGTCCCGCGTGCGCTCAGGCGGGGATGTGTGTCGTCCGTCGCCACAGGAGCACGGCCATGCGTTCGGTGCATCGCCGCCACCCCATGGCGCTCACGTGGGCCAGCACGCCGGGCACGAGGAGGATCGTCACGGGCACTGCGAGCACCAGCACTGTGCCGACCACACCCGCGAGCACCACGTTCGCGGCACTGAGCGGGGATGCGGCGACCGCTGCCGCCGCCGTCCGGACCGTCAGCCGTAGGCGCACGACCGAGGCGTGGCCCTCCGGCTCCCTCGCGCCGACGGTCGCGACGGCAGCGGGCAGCACTGCTCCGAACAGCGCGAGCGCCACCGCCACGCCGAGGAGCCCCAGCAGGATCGGAACGCGCGCGGCGCCGAGCTGGGAGACGACCGAGAAGTTGACGGCCAGCACAGCAACGGCCAGCAACCAGAGCCCCAGCACCACGGTGGATGTGCGGATCCGGGCGAGCCCGCAGCGGACGAAGGCTCGGCTGACGGAGCCGTGCAGCTCGCCGTCCTGCCGCATCCGCGCGACCTCCACGAGCGCCGACGTGCCTGCCGGTGCGGTGATCACGGGAAGGGCGCTGATCATCCACAGAGCGCTCAGCCACATCGTCTCCACCACCCGGGCGAGGCCATCCAGGAGACCGTCGAGTCGCATCGTCAGCCCTTGAGCCCGGTGGTGGAGATGCCCTCCACGATCTGACGCTGGAAGAGCACGAACATGAGGACCAGCGGCAGCAGTGACAGCGTGCTCATCGCAAGCATCGGCCCCCACGCGGACTCGCCCGTGGTGTCCAGGAACATGCGCAGAGCCAACGGAACCGTGTACAGGGCCGTGTCGGAGATATAGATCAGCTGCGAGAAGAAGTCGTTGTACGTCCAGATGATGGTGAAGATGGCACCCGTCACCAGAGCAGGACGAAGCAGCGGAAAGATGATGGTGGTGTAGATCCGCAGCGGCCCCGCGCCGTCGATCTGCGCGGCCTGGTCCAGTTCCTTGGGAATGCCTCGAATGAACTGCACGAAGAGAAAGATGAAGAACGCATCCGTGGCCAGGAATTTCGGTACCGTCAGCGGGAGGAAGGAATTCACCCACCCCAACTCGTAGAACAGGGTGTACTGCGGGATCAGCGTCGCGTGATAAGGGAGCATGATGGTGCCGAGCATCACCGCGAACCAGATCGCGCGCATGCGAAACCTCAGGCGTGCGAACGCATAGGCGGCCATCGAGCATGTCAGCAGGTTTCCCACCACCGCGAAGGCGCTGATGATGAACGAATTGAGGTAGAAGGTCTCGAAGGGTTCGCGTAACCCGTTCCATCCCTCCGCGTAGTTCTCCCACCGGAACACCTCGGGAAGCAGGCTGGCGCTTCCGGAGAAGATCTCCGAGTCCGGCTTCAACGAGCTGGCAGCCATCCACACCACCGGATACACCATGGCGATGGCGCCGAGGGCCACGAGCAGATGGAGCGGGATCCGGCGGATCCATCGCGTAGCGCTGCCGCGGCCGGTCCGAGGCGACTCTCGACCGTCGGTCGCCGGGCCGGGCGGCCCGGGTGCGGTGAGCGTAGACATCATCGACCTCCGTCTTCGTAGTGCACCCAGAACCTGCTGAGTGCGAAGTTGATCGCCGTGAAGAGCGCGATGATCCCCAGGAGCACCCAGGCGAGTGCAGACGCATAGCCCATCCGGAAACTGGTGAAGCCCTCGATGTAGATGTACAGCGTGTAGAAGAGTGTGGAATCCGACGGCCCGCCTGTGCCACCGCTGACGATGAACGCCGAATTGAACGCCTGGAACGCGCCGATGAGCTGAAGAATCGCGTTCAGGAAGATGACAGGCGTGATGATGGGCAGCGTGATCTTGAAGAAGCGCTGTAGTGCTGAGGCGCCGTCGACGTGGGCAGCTTCGTAGTACTCGGCGGGCACCTGCCGTAGCCCGGCGAGGAAGATCACCATCGGGGAGCCGAACTCCCAGACCCGAAGCAGGATCAGGGTCCAGAGAGCGAAGTCCGGGTCGGCGATCCAGGTCGGTGGGTTCTCCCACCCCAGGCCGCGCAGGACCACGTTGACCACGCCTTCACGGCCGAAGACCTGCCGCCAGAGGACCGCAACGGCCACACTTCCCCCGAGCAGACTGGGCAGGTAGTACAGAGCGCGATAGGCGCTGACCCCGCGCATGGCACGGTTGAGCAGGACTGCCACCATGAGGGCGAAGGCCAGCTGGAGCGGGACCGAGACGAAGACGTACGTCAGCGTCACGGCGACCGACGAGAGGAACCGGTCGTCCTCGGTGAACATGCGCTCGTAGTTGTCGAGGCCCACCCAGTTGGCACTCGAGAGCAACGAGAAGTCGGTGAAGGAGTAATAGAGCGAGACGAGCATCGGGCCCGCGGTGAGGATCGCGAGGCCGATGAACCACGGCGTCAGGAACAGGTACCCCCAGCGGCCCTCCGAGGCGTGCATCGCGTTCCGGCGGCGCCGGACCGGGGGCTCCTCCCCGGCCCCGGGCCCGGCGCCGGCCGTCCGGCGTGACAGCAGCGAGGTCATGACTCGAGTGCTCGCTCAGCGTCTTCGAAGAACTTGTCGACTGCTTCGTCGACGCTCGCGTCACCGAACATCACGCTCTCTGTGGCGGCACTGAAGGCGGTGTTCACGTCGGTCCAGGCGGTCGGGAACTCCTGGTCCAGGCTGATTGCCTCGTCGGCCAGCTCGTCGGTGAGGAGGTTGATGTAGTCGATGAAGTTCTGTTCGGGCTCGGTGTACTCGAGTTCGTCGCGCAGTGCACGGTTCGGCGGAGCGCCGAATTCCGCCCCCAGTACCTCCACAGCCGCGAGGTCGTTGAAGATGAAGTTGAGGAAGTCGACGGCCGTGTCCGGATCGCCGGTCTCGGAGAACACCGAGACCCAGTTCGAGCCGCGGAGGAAGTGCCCGCTGCCCTGGCCATCCGGATCGATCGGGAGCGTGGTCAACGCGAGGCGGCTCTCGGTGAGCGACTGCATCGAGTTCATCGCGTTGGCGTAGGTCTGGTGGTTGATGGCGTACCCACGGATCAGCGCCGAAGTCTCGAATGTGCCGGCCTCGGCCGTGATGTCCGAGGGTGGTGCGGCACCCTCCTCGCGCAGCATCTCCCAGTAGGAGATCCAGTCCTCGAGGTCTCCGCGCTCGAAACCGAGCTGGCCGTCCGCCGTGAACGCGTACTTGCCCCGCTGTAGCAGCCACACCTTGAATCCTTGATCCAGCTGGGTGGAGCGGTCCTCGGTCCCGTAGAAGTCGCCGTCGACGGCTCGTGAGATGTCGGCACTGAACGTGAGCAGGTCCTCCCAGGTGTAGCCCGGTTCGGGCAGCTGCATGCCCAGGCTCTCCAGGCGATCGACGTCGTAGATCACGCCGTGCGCGTTGTCGCCGTAGCTCAGGGCGCTCACCGATCCGTCGATGCGGCCGAGGTCGACGATGCCGTCAGTGAATGCGGAGACGTCCAGTCCCGAGCCGAGGTAGTCGTCAAGGGTCAGCAGTGCGTCCTGGCGAGCGAAGGTGGCGATGTCCGCGTGGAAGATGGCCATGATGTCGGGGGCGTTCCCGCCGCTGACCTGTGTGGCGAGCCGGTCGATGTAGTTGTCCACGCTCGCAGCGTCGAGACCGATGCTGCGATCCGGGTTCGCCTCGGCGTAGAGCGCGAAGACCTGCTCGAGCAGATCGAGGCGGCTCGAACTGCCGTACTGGGACATGGTCAGCGACCCGGACCCTCCCGAGTTGCTACCGCACGCGGCGAGCCCGGCCCCCAGCGTTGCCCCGGCGCCGAGCCCGGCCGTGGCCTTCAAGAACATCCTGCGATCCATCTGTATCTCCTTTGATGTGTGGGTCTGGTGGGGTGTGGCGCGGCTCAGTTCACGTGAAGCACGGTGAGCGTCCAGCCCGACGGGGGCGTCAGGGTGTGCGTGCCGCTGGCGAGCGGCCCGATCTGCTGGCGCTCGCCGGTGAGGGGGTCGAGCCAGGTCGCGCTCAGCGCGCCTGTGTCGGAACGGATGTCGATGTCGATCTCGGCCGCGGTGTCGGTCATGGCCACGTACTCGCGGCCGATCTCCCCGCGCACCATGACGGGAACCTGCGCCCGCGCAACTCCTGCGAGCGGGATCAGCCGCCGATGGTCGACCCCTCCCCAGAAGTCGGCGAGCACGCGGGCGCCGCGGTAGCCGGGAGGCTCCGGGAACGGGATGAACAGACTCCAGGCGGTGTTCCGGTAGTAGTAGTTCGGGTAGGCCCCGCCGAGCACGATGTGCCACATGCGGCGCGTGACCTCCTGCCAGGACTGGTCATGGTCGGGGTGGTCGGACGGGAGATCGTCGATGCCGGACTCGTAACCGAACTCGATGTTGATGTAGGGCTTGGCCCAGCGGCGGTGATGCTCGACCGCATCGGCGTGGATGTCCTGCAGGATCTGGTCGGCGGTGACGTCCGTCAGAGCGTCGATCAGCTCGTTCTCGAAGCGGACGAACTGCCGGCCCCAGTCCACCCGGGGCGGGGGGTTGGTGTCGTGCGCCGTCACGAGGCGCTGATAGCCGTCGAGCTGTCGGAACAGGGCCAGGCGCGTCCAGATGTACTCGGCCGGACGGTGGTAGGTCTCCTTGGCGACGTCCCAGATGATCGAGCCGAATGCTTGGTACCGGGCGATGATCTGCCGCCAGTAGCGCTCGTCCTCCGGCGTGCCGGGCTCAGGCCAGTTCACGTCCTTGTTGTAGACGTGCACCATCAGGTGGGTGGCGAGGCCCTGATCGTGCAGCAGACTGATCGCGCGATCCATGTGTGCGAAGAACGAGGGGTCGAGCCGGCCGTAGTCGGGGGTGTCGTTGCCGCCGGGCCAGGGCGCGATGCTCGGCACCACCCATCGCGGGTCCGTCTCGAGGTCCTCCGCCACGTACTGCCGGAAGGAGTGGGCGTAGGCGTTGACGGTGACGGCCGTGAACCCCGCGCCGGCGATCGATTCGACGACCTCCCGCACCCGGGTCAGCTCCGGGTCGTCCTGGTCGACCATGAGCAACCAGTCCGCCTCGTACCCGAGGAAGAAGAAGCTCGCGCCATCGGCCCATCGGAAATGCCGGCCGAACTCGGGGTCGATGCCGAGCGCGCCGTGCCCGGCGCGTTCGGAGGAGACGTCGGCCTCCAGTACTGGTGCGCTCAGGAGTACCCCTTCCGAGCCATGCGTGGTGACGTGCCAGGTGCCGGTCTGAGGGAAACTCACGCGAGCGCGCAGCCCGAGTACCTCGTCGTAGAACGCCGGCACGGTGATCACGACGGCGTCCGGGCCGGTGAGCGTGACGCTCACGTCCAGGTCGAACGGGTTCGTGCCTGGTGCGAGGGCGTCGTCGAGAACGGCATCGAGCGCGATGTCGACGACGGCGTCACGGGCCACGTGGATGTGGTCACCGAGAGTGTGGCTCGGGATCGGTGCGGTGAGGGTGGTCATGGGGCTCCTCCTCGTCGAGGGTGTCCGGGGTGAGGTGACTAGCTGGGTGAGCTGGACGTCGGCGTCGGCACGTTCATGAAGCCGAAGCTGGCGTTGAGAAAGGCGATGTTCTCGGCGCGGACGCGCTCGAGATGTGCTTCGTGGACCGAGCGCGCGGCCTCCCCGTCGCCGGCGACGAGCGCCTCGTGCATCGCGCGGTGCTCCCGCGCGGAGATGATCGCGCCCTCAGGGCGGATGTTCAGCGACAGGAACCTCACGCGATGAATCACGGTCTCGACCCGCTCCAGCATCGAGTCGAGGAGGGGGTTGCCCCCGAGGGTGCGCAGGAGGTGATGGAACTCCTCGTCTCCGGCCACCCATTCCTGCTGGTCTCCGGTCTGCGCTGCGCTCTCCATGCGAGCGATGGCTCGGTCGAGTGCGTCTCCCTGTTCCGGGCTGACGTGGGCGGCGAGCTTGCGCACGAGCATGCCCTCGAGGGCCATGGCGATCTCGTAGGCCTGCTCGACGGCGTCGACCGTGAGCGGGCGCACCCAGGCGGCACGGTTGTCCTCCATGTCGACCAGGCCGTCGGCTTTCAGCCGTTGCAGGGCCGTGCGCACCGGTGTGCGTGAGATGCCGAGGTCGGTCGCCAGCCGGACGCTCGTCAGCCGCTCGCCGGGCGTATAGCGGCCGCGGAGGATCTCCTCGCGCAACTGCAGGTAGCAGCGCTCGGTCACCGAGGTGTCGATCGGCTCAGCCACGAGCGACCACCTCCCGCGGGGCCAGGCGCGGATCGGCGGACGCGGCCTGTGCGGACCGCCGGCGCCAGTGCGTCTCGGTGGCGACGGTGGCCTCGTGCGTGCCTTCCCACGGTGACCACTGCTCCAGCACGACCGTCAGGTGGTCGTCATTGCCGTGCGGGGAGTTCTCGGCGACGGCGTCCAGCACGCCTGCGATGTCCGTGGCCCCCTCGCCCAGCGGGGTCCCGAGGATCGAGGCGCCGACGCCGTTGGCGCCTGGCTCGATCCGGTAGTCCTTGAGATGCACGCACCGTGCGTAGGGTGCGAGCGCCGTGATCGTCTCGCGCGGCCATTCATGGCACACGATCGAGTTCGCGACGTCGAGCGTGACTCCGACCGCGGGTGAGTCGATCCGGTGGAGGGCCTCGACCATGCGTCGGCTGGGCGTCAGGAAGTGGTTCTCGATCGCGAGCACGATGCCGGCCTCCTCGAAGTCCGGTGCGCAGGCGGCCAAGGCGGCCACGGCCGAGTCCTCGTCGGGCACGTCCGGACCGTGCATCACCACCCGCACGAGGTCGCAGCCGAGCGCTTGGGCGATGCGCAGCTGATCCCGTAGGCGCGGGACCGTGGCGCCGCTGGAGCCGGATTGCAGCCGCACGCCCAGGGCGTCGGCGCTCGCGCGCAGCCCGACCAGGTCGGCTTCGGTGGCGGTGTCGACGGCCTCGATGTCGGCGAGTTGGAGCACCTCACAGCCCAGCGTCGCGGTCTCCTCGAGTACGGCCTCCAGCGCGCTGAGCGGTGCCGGATCGGCCGAGTTGATGCCCAGCTGCCAGCGGAAGGCGTAGCTACCCATCCCCAGTCGCATCAGTCCACCAGTGCCGTGATGAGGTGAGCGGTCGCCTGCGCCGGGTCGGCGTTGTCGATGAGGTCCTGCAAGGTGTCGCGACCCAGGCGCTCGACGAGCTTCTCGAGAGCATCCATGGATCGCAGGGTGGCGTCGAAGGCCTCGGCGGGGTCGCCGTGCTTGGTGAAGACGTCGTAGGCCAGCCAGCCGTCCCAGCCCATCTTGTCGAGATAGAACAGGGTCTCGACCATCTCCCACAGGTTCACCGCGCCGGGCACGATGTCCCAGTCCCATCCCCGGTTGTTGTCGTTGAAGTGGACGTAGAACAGCCGGCCGGCATCGTGTGCCATGGCGGCGCTCATCGCGGGTGTCTCCTGGGCGATCAGCGCATGGCCGACGTCCATGGTCACCCCGACGTTGTCGAGCCCGATCCTGTCGCACAGGTGGAGGGTGGTGCCGATGTCCGGCACCACGATCCGCGTGCGGGACTCGAACGCCTTGTACTCGATGCTGACGCGCACATCCTCGCGGTGGGAGGCGCCGGCCCGCAGACCCTCGATGAGCCAGGACCACTGCTTGGCATAGTCCACCTGGAAGCTGTAGTCCCATCCGTCCATCAACGGGCACACCGTCACCATGGACGCGCCCAGCTCGGCAGCGAGGTCCATCGCGGAGGTCAGCCACTGCACGGCTTCGCGACGGGTGTCGGCGTCCGGGTTGGTGAACGAGCCGTAGCGCCAGCGGGGGTCGCTCTTGATGTTGAGGTTGACGGCGGAGACCTCGAGCCCGGAGGTCGCGACGAGCTCTCGCGCCCGTTCGATGTCCCCCAAGTCGGCGGGGTAGACCAGCTCCACGCCCTGGGCGCCGGGTAACGCTGCCGCCTGCTGCATCCGGCGCTCCAGCGGCACCGCCGGCTGGAACTCCGTGAAGCGGTCTGCGTAGCGGTCGAGAATGCCGACCATGATCGAGTGCCGAAGCCTCATCGCTTTTGTATCCCTTTCTGGATCCACTTTGGAATCCACTCAGCGTAGGTGGGCTTCGCGAGCGCGTCAACAGGTCGGGAGGCGGAGTGCAGGTTCTGCGCTCGCGGGTAGTCGGGCCGCGGTCTCCGCGACCGACCCAGGTTCCCGGCAACGACCGATCGCCCAGTCGCGGTCCGTACCAGGAAGGTAGGTCGGCGCATAGGCTCGTGCCATGGCCGACCTGCACGATCTGACCGCCCGTGAACTCGCCGCCGCGATCCGGGACCGCCGGACCTCGCCATCCGAGGTGCTCGCCCACACCGAAGCGCGCGCCGATGCCCTGAGCGAGCGGATCGGCGCCTTCGTGACTCGCAGCCCCGAACTCGCCCGGGCCCAGGCCGACGACGCAACCTGCCTGCTCGAGGAGTCCTCGCCCGAGCAGCTGGCCGCTACCCGCCCCCTGCTGGGCGTCCCGCTGCCCATCAAGGACCTCACCATGGTGGCCGGGGTGCCGATGCGTGCCGGCAGCGCGGCCCTGGAGGGTTTCGTCCCACAGGTCGACGACGGCGTCGTGACGAGGTTCCGCGAGGCCGGCAGCGTGATGGTGGGCAAGACCAACACCCCCGAGATCGGGCTGCCCTGCTACACCGAGCCCGACATCGCACCGCCGGCGCGCACCCCCTGGGACCTGACCCGCTCAGCGGGTGGCTCCTCCGGTGGTGCCGCCGCGGCCGTGGCGGCAGGCATTGTGCCGATCGCGCACGGCAGCGACGGCGGCGGCTCGATCCGCATCCCCGCCAGCACCTGCGGCCTCGTGGGCCTCAAGGCCAGCCGTGGTCGCGTCTCCAACGGCCCGCACGGGGTGGACGGTCCGGCGCTGGCGACCCAGGGCGTGCTCACCCGGGACGTGCGCGACACTGCCCTGGCGCTGGACGTGCTCAGCCGCCCGTGGCCGGGCGACTCCGCGCTGCTGCCCGGCCCGCAGACCACCTTCCTCGACGCCTGCGACCGCCGGGAGCAGGGCCTCCGGGTGGGCGTCCTGACCACGCCACTGATCACGCCTGGCGCGCCGGTCCATCCGGAGGCGAGAGCCGCCGTCGAGAAGACTGCCCGGGCGCTGGAGGCGCTCGGCCACCACGTCACCGAGGCGCCGGTCCCGTTCGAGGCCGAGGAGTGGCTGCCGTTCCTGGACGTCTGGTCGGTGATGGCGGCCAGTGCTCCCGTGCCGGAGGGGGCCGAGGGGGTGCTGGTGCCGCTGACGCGCTGGATGCGTGAGCGCGGCCGGGGCGTGAGTGGGCTGGCGTACGCGAACGCGATCAGCGCCGGGCAGCGGCTGACCCGCAAGACCGCCGCGGCCTGGTCCGAGCTCGACGTGATCTGCATGCCCACCCTCGCGCAGCCGCCCGCGCCGATCGGCTCCATCCGCGACGACGCCGATCCCGAGGGCGACTTCTGGGCGCAGTGCGCCTACACGCCCTGGACCAGCACCTGGAACATCCTCGGCTGGCCGGCGATGTCACTGCCGCTGCACCAGGCCGCGGCCGAGGGCTCCGACGGCGGCCCCCAGGTCCCGTTCGGGGTCGCCCTGGGAGCGGGGTTGGGTGGCGAGGAGCGGCTGCTCTCGCTGGCGGCCGCGCTCGAGGAGGCACTGCCCTGGGCTGACCGGCGCCCGCCGGTGTGGTGAAGCTGCTCGGGCGTCAGTCCATCCGCGCGTAACGAGCGCGGGCGAAGCTGTAGACGCCGTAGAGGATCAGCCCGATCGCGACTGCCAGCAGCAGTGCCGTGCCGAACGGCTGCTCGGCGAGCGTCTTCAGGGCGCCGTCCAGGCCGGTGGCCTCGTCCGGATCCGACTGCCAGGCTGCGACGCCGAACAGTCCGCCGACGATGATCAGCGCGATGCCCTTGGCGATATAGCCGGCGCGGCCGGCCCCGGTGATGCCCCGCCCGAGAGTGCCGTGACCAGAGGCGCGTAGGTCCTTGAGGAAGCCGCGGGTCCACCCCTTGTGCACGTGGTAGATCCCGACACCGATCACGACCGCCCCCACCACCGCCACCAGGATCGGCCCGAAGGGCAGCTGCATCAGCCGGCCGGTCATGCTCGTGCTGCTCTGACCGCCCGAACCGCCCGAACCGGTGGCGTACTGCAGGGCCGAGACGCCCAGCGCCCCGTAGAGCACCCCCTTGCCCGCGGCCTTGACCTTGTCGCCGGCGCCACCGCCACCGACGGCCGCCGTCAGGAACTGGAACAACGCCAGCGCCAGGAAGCCGATCGTGCAGATCCACAACAGGATCGCCCCGCCGGGGGCCGAGCCCAGCGCCTGCAGCGCGCCGCTGCTGTCGGCCTCGCCACCGCCGCCGAGCGCGATGCGCACGGCCAGGGCGCCCACCATCAGGTGAACCAGTCCGGAGGCGACGAAACCGGCCCGGGCGACGCGTTCGAACCAGGGGTTGTCGGCCGCCTCGCGAGCGGCGCGTTCAGGGCGGTGATGTGTCATGGGCTCAGAGTGACAGATGCGGCGGGCGGGTGCGCGAACTAGGCGTCGCGGAGTGCCTCCCGGGGAAGTTCAGAGGTAGGACTGGTGGCCGGTGAGCAGAGCGACTCAGGTCCGCGAGCGGCGCTGTCGCCACGACATCAGCGCGAACCCCACCCCTCCCAGCAGGATCAGTCCCGCCGAGACGGGGATCCAGGGGAACGGCGTGCTCGCTCCCGGGGTCGGGCCGGTGGCGCGCAGGGCGGGGTCATCGGCATCGAGCTGCCACGTCACCG
Organism: Ruania suaedae; assembly: GCF_021049265.1. Classification (NCBI taxonomy): domain Bacteria; kingdom Bacillati; phylum Actinomycetota; class Actinomycetes; order Micrococcales; family Ruaniaceae; genus Ruania; species Ruania suaedae. The sequence continues at coordinate 3,152,401 of NZ_CP088018.1, read as the reverse complement.
TCGAACCCTCGAGGTCGCCGTCGTGGCGGGTGACCCCCTCAGGAAAGGTGAGCGCCAGGTCGGCCGACCACCCCTCGCTGCCCTCGGCCTCGGCCAGGCCGGCCAGGTCGGCGACCACCGTGAACTCCTGATCGTCGCCGGAGATGCGCAGCGCCCCGCTCGTGGCTGCCTCGAGCCGCTCCACCGGGGTATCGGCCAGCGAGAGAGTGATCCCGAGGTGGTCCTCGGTCTCGAACCGCTCTCCGCTGACCCCCTGATCGGGGTTGGCCGCCAGATCGGACTCGATCCCGGCCACGATGGCCTCCAGGTCCTCGCCGTTGTCCTGCGCCCACTGCCGGGCGACGGCGACCGTCACCTCGCCCGAGACGCTCGCCCCGTCCGGGGCGAGGGTGAGTGCCCCGTCCACCCGGAAGCAGCCGGCCAGTCCGGCCATGCACAGCAGCAGGACGAGGGCGCGCAGGAGGTGCTTCACCCGATCGAGTCTGCCACCTGCCGGCCCGTCAGGGTGCAGACCGCTCCTCGGCCAACGCGGCGCGGATGCGCTCGGCCGTCCGCTCCGCCTCCGCCTCATCGGCGTAGCGGGTGCGGGGCCAGAAGAAGCCGCGCAGCCCGTCGCCCTTCGTGCGGGGGACCACGTGCAGGTGCAGGTGCGGGACGGACTGGCTCACCACGTTGTTGATCGCCACGAAGGTGCCTTCGGCGCCGAGCCCCCGGGGCAGTGCCGCCGCGAGCCGCCGGCCGGTCTCCCAGAACTCAGCCGACAGGCGGGCGGGCAGGTCCACCAGCGTGGGCACGTGCTCGCGCGGAACCAGCAGCGTGTGGCCCGCGAACACCGGGCGGACGTCGAGGAAGGCGACCACGTGCTCGGTGGTGAGCACGAGGCGTGCCGGATCGGTGCCCGCGGCGATCCGGCAGAAGAGGCACTCGGCGCTGCCGGCGTGGCCTCCGGGCTCACTCATCGCCGGGACCGGCGGCCCGCAGGGCCGGCAGGCCTGCCCGGCAGCGAGCCTGCGGGGGACGGGCTCATCGCCGGTGGTCGCCTGACCCGGGCTGCTCGGCGGGGGGAGGGTCCTCCAACGTGGAGGACTCGCGGCCGCCCTGCTCCTCGCCGACCTTGTCGTCGAGGAACTCGCGGCCCTTCTCGACCTTGTCGGCGTGCTTGCCGCCGGTCTTGTCGTTGACGAAGCGTGCGGCGCGGTTCAGGGCGTCGTCGGTCTTCTGCTCGTCGCCCAGCGCGTGCTGCGCCTTCCTCTTCAGCTCGTCGAAACCCGGCATGCGGATCTCCTCCTCGTCTCGCCGCTTGCGGCCTCCGGTCGGATGCCTCGAGCCCAGTGTGACCCAGGCTTGCGCTGGCTGCAGCGAGAATCGCACGTCACTGTGCCAGGGGGTTGAGTGGAATAGACTCAACTCTGGCATGGTTGTCGAGAGCAGACACGGACAGCACACGGAGGGTCGATGGACACCAAGCTCACCACCAAGTCCCAGGAAGCGGTCTCGGCCGCCGTCCGAGCAGCCACGAGCGCCGGTCATGCCCAGCTCGAACCGGCGCATCTACTGGGTGCCCTGCTGCAGCAGACGGACGGGGTCGCCGTCGCGCTGCTCGGTGCCGTCGGCGCCGACCTGGGCCATCTGGGTCAGCAGACCCAGGGCATCCTGGCGGCCATGCCCGCCGCGGCCGGCTCCTCGGTGAGCCAGCCTCGCATGTCGCGCGCCATGCTGACGGTGACCGACGCCGCCGGCGACGAGTCCAAGGCTTTGGGTGACGAGTACGTCTCCACCGAGCACCTCCTGCTCGGCCTCGCCAAGGACGCCGGTGCCGTCGGTGAGGCGCTGCGCGGGGCGGGGGCCTCGCGCGATCAGCTGCTCGCCGCGCTGCCCCAGGTGCGCGGGAGCGGGCGGGTCACCTCCGCCGACCCGGAGGGGACGTTCCAGGCGCTGGAGAAGTACGGCGTGGACCTCACTGCCGCCGCACGCGAGGGCAGGATCGACCCGATCATCGGGCGCGACTCCGAGATCCGCCGGGTGGTGCAGGTGCTCTCGCGTCGCACGAAGAACAACCCGGTGCTGATCGGCGAGCCCGGTGTCGGCAAGACCGCCGTGGTGGAGGGGCTGGCCCAGCGCATCGTCGACGGCGACGTGCCCGACTCGCTGCGGGACAAGCGACTGATCTCCCTCGACCTGGCCGCGATGGTGGCCGGGGCGAAGTACCGGGGCGAGTTCGAGGAGCGCCTCAAGGCCGTGCTGGACGAGATCAAGAGCTCCGACGGCGAGGTCGTCACCTTCATCGACGAGCTGCACACCGTCGTCGGGGCGGGCGCCTCCGAGGGTTCGATGGACGCCGGCAACATGCTCAAGCCGATGCTGGCGCGCGGGGAGCTGCGCATGGTCGGGGCCACCACGCTGGATGAGTTCCGCGAGCACGTGGAGACCGATCCGGCGCTGGAGCGCCGGTTCCAGCAGGTCTTCGTCGGCGAGCCCTCGGTGGAGGACACCGTGGCCATCCTGCGGGGTATCGCACCCAAGTACGAGGCCCACCACCAGGTGACCATCGCCGACGGTGCGCTCGTGGCCGCCGCGCAGCTGTCCGACCGCTACATCCCCGGCCGCCAGCTGCCGGACAAGGCGATCGACCTGATCGACGAGGCAGCCTCCCGGCTGCGGATGGAGCTGGACTCCTCCCCGGTGGAGATCGACGAGCTACGGCGCGCCGTGGACCGGCTGAAGATGGAGGAGTCCTACCTCTCGGACTCAGCCGACGAGGCCTCCCGTGAGCGGCTGGAGAAGTTGCGCGCCGACCTGGCCGACCGCTCCGAGGAGCTCGCAGGGTTGAACGCGCGCTGGGAGTCGGAGAAGGCCGGCCACAACCGGGTGGGTGACCTCAAGGCCCAGCTCGACGCGATGCGCACCGATGCCGAACGTGCCCAGCGCGAGGGCGACCTCGAGCGGGCCTCGCGCCTGCTCTACGGAGAGATTCCCGCCGTCGAGCAGCAGATCGCCGAGGCAGAGGCCGCCGAGCGTGACGCGGCCACGAGCGCGACGGTGCCGATGATCGCCGACCATGTCGGCGTCGAGGAGATCGCCGAGGTGGTGGGCGCGTGGACCGGTATCCCCACCGGCCGGTTGCTTGAGGGGGAGACGCAGAAGTTGCTGCACATGGAGGACGTGCTCGGCGAGCGCCTGATCGGCCAGCGCGACGCCGTGCGGGCAGTCTCCGATGCCGTGCGCCGTTCCCGTGCCGGGATCTCCGACCCGGACCGGCCCACTGGATCCTTCCTGTTCCTCGGGCCCACCGGCGTCGGCAAGACCGAGCTGGCGAAGTCCCTGGCCGACTTCCTCTTCGACGATGAGCGCGCGATCGTGCGCATCGACATGAGCGAGTACGGCGAGAAGCACTCGGTGGCGCGGCTGGTCGGGGCTCCTCCCGGCTATGTCGGCTACGAAGCAGGCGGCCAGCTGACCGAGGCCGTGCGCCGGCGTCCGTACTCGGTGGTCCTGCTCGACGAGGTGGAGAAGGCGCACCCGGAGGTCTTCGACGTGCTGCTGCAGGTACTCGACGACGGCCGGCTCACCGACGGTCAGGGCCGGACCGTGGACTTCCGCAACACGATTCTGGTGCTGACGTCGAACCTCGGTTCCCAGTTCCTCGTGGACGCCTCGCTCGGGAGCGAGGCCAAGCGCGAGCAGGTGCTGGCCGCCGTGCGGGCCTCGTTCAAGCCGGAGTTCCTCAACCGGCTCGACGAGATCGTCGTCTTCGACGCGCTCAGCCTGGACGAGCTCGGGAGCATCGTGGACCTGCAGCTGGAGCGGATGGCCGAGCGCCTGGCCGACCGGCGCCTCGGTCTGGAGGTCACCCCCGCCGCCCGGGAGTGGCTGGCGCTGGAGGGGTACGACCCGGCCTACGGGGCGCGGCCGCTGCGGCGGCTGGTCCAGCGTGAGATCGGCGACCGGCTCGCACGAATGCTGCTGGCGGGGGAGATCCTCGACGGCGGCTCCGTCACGGTGGACCGCCCGGCCTCGCTGACCGACCAGGGCCTGGTGCTGACGGCGTCCTGACGAGCCGCCGCGCTCCCGACACCGGCCCCGGCGCTCGTGCGTCGGGGCCGGGAGTGTCAGGAGATCGTGACGTCGTCGCCGGCGACGACGCTGCCGGTGAACGTGTAGCCGTCGTCGGCCACGATCAGGCAGGTGAACTTGCGATCCCCGGCGTCCCAGGTCTCCTGCGAGGGGTAGAGGGAGTGGTAGCCGATGTTGGTGGTGTCCAGGCCCGCCGGTAGCGCCGTGTCGATCCCGGCGAGGCAGAACTCGTCCGCTGCGGTGCCGAAGACGTCCTCACCCGGGAAGTCCGGGTAGTCGGCCTCCTCGACCAGCTCTTCGGCGTAGACCTCCAGACCGTGCGGGTCCTGGCACGGCAGTGCCTGCAGCAGGTTGTCGCCGGGATAGAGGTACTCCAGCGACTCCAGGCAGTGCCCGGGCAGCAGGTCGAGGTCCTCGATCTCCTCGGGGCCGTCGATGGGTGCCGCCGTCTGCCCTGCGGTGGGTTGCTCCTCCTCGCCGGTGAGCAGGCGTAGCGCGAGGAAGCCGCCGACGGCGACCACCAGGACGAGCACGACGATCCCGACGATTAGCGGCGCACGGTTCTTCGGCGGGGGAGCGCCGAACTGCTGGCCGTACGGGGCGCCGTAGCCCGGCGGGCCGTAGCCTGCCTGCGCCGGCTGACCGTAGTAGCCCGGCTGCTGACCGTAGGAGGGAGCCGGTTGCTGGGGTTGCTGCCCGTATCCGGATTGCGGACCGTACCCGGGGTGACCGTGCCCGGGCTGTCCGTAACCGGGCTGCGCTCCATGCCCGGGCTGCTGCTGCGCCCCGGGGCCCGGGGGTGGGCCGGGCTGCTGATTGGGGTCCCACGGTGCGCTCATGCTGCTGACTCTAGAAGTCGGGCTCGGCCCGCCGCTACTGTCGCGGCCTGCCTCAGCGCGTCGGCGTGATCGTCACGCCCAGGTCGTCGGTGAAGCTGCCGCTCAGCCGGTGCCCCGAGTCCGCCCCCACGATGCAGGTCAGCGTGCGCTCGCCCGCCTCCCAGGTCGCCGGCGAGGGTGAGATGGTGCGGTAGACGATGGAGGCCATGTCCACCTCATCGGGCAGACCGGTGAGGAGGGCGTCGCGGCAGAACTCCTCGCCGCGGGCCATCACGTCCTCCTCGCCGGGGTACTCCTCGTCGCTGAGCCGCTCCTGGGCGAAGACCTCGAACCGGTGGGGTGCGGAGCACTCCACCCGGGTGATCTCCTCGGCGCCGAGCTCGTAGTCCTCGAGGCAGAGCCCGACGGTGAGATCGGTCTCGGAGACGGTGTCGCTCTCCTCGGCCGGCCCCGTGGCGGCGGCCGGGGTCGCCGCCGGCTCCGGTGCCGGGGTGGACGGTGGAGCGCCGGCCGTCGTCGGGGCGGGGTCTGCGGGGGAGAGGTGGCGCAGGCCCAGGACGAGGACCGTGGCGAGCAAGGCGAGGCCGCTGAGCACGGCGACGACCGCCGGGACGGTACCCGTGGATCGTCGCTGGCGGTGGGTGGGGCCCACGTCCGCCGACCCGGCTCGCCGACGGGGTCCCGCCCACGAGCCGGCGTGCCTGCCCTGCGGCGGCGGCAGGCCCTCCGAGAGGGGCCGGTCGCCGTCCGACTCGTGGCCGTGGTCGCTCATCCTGCGAGCAGGTCGCCCTCGAACGGCCCGGTGCTGCCACGGGCCAGGCACACCACACTGGTGGAGCCCTGCTCCCAGGCCTGCGGGGTCGGCGCCAGGTACCAGGTGGTGACGGGAGTGCCGGTGCTCTCCAGGGCGCTCACGTCCGGCTCGCACGCGGCGAGCGCCTGGTCGGCGACGGCCTGCGCCCCGGGGAAGACGCCGTCGAGCTCGTGGCTGGAGATTGCCTGGGCGATGTGGGCCTGGTCGCACGGCACGAGGCGGACCTCCCCCACCTGCTCGCCGGGGGGCAGGAACTCGACGCAGTTGCCCACCGCCACGTTCGAGGCGCCCACGGTGCGGGCCGACTCCACATCGCCGGCCTGCGGTCGTTCGGTGAGCCGGTCGATCGTGCCGTTGCCGGCCAGGACCACGACGGTGAGCACCCATGCCAGCGTGACCAGGGCGCCGAGGCCGATGCCCGTCCAGGCCAGGGCAGGGCTGCGACGCCGGTTGCGGCGGATCCGCCGGTGGGCGAGTGCACCCAGGACGATGGCCACCGGGCCCAGCACCGCGGTCGCCACGGAGGCCACGGCAGCCGGTTCGAGCCGGGCGCGCTGCATGACCGGGAAGGTGAACTGGCCGTACGAGTCCTGGTCGGTGGCGGGCGCAGCGGGCCGCGAGCCGTACATGCTCCGGCCGGGCGGCCCGGCCGCCGTCGTCGGGGGCGGCGCGGGGACCGGGACCTCCGGCGGGCCTGATGAACCCGACGGAGCGCCCCAGGTGGTCGGCGCGGCCCACGACTGGGGGTCCGGCTGGGGCGGTGTGCCCGGCGCCGGTGGCTGGTCACCGGGGTGCGTCATGGCCACGACGATAGCCGGGATCGGGCCCGATCTTGACATGTGACCATTTGGTCACCTAAATTCTTTCCATGCTCGACGACGACCCCGTCTTCAAGGCGCTGGCGGACCCCGTCCGCCGTCGTCTGCTCGACCTGCTCTTCGAGCGGGACGGCCGCTCCCTGGGGGAGCTGGAGGCGGCGATCAACGAGCACACCGAGATGACCCGGTTCGGGGTGTCCAAGCACCTGCGGCAGCTCGAGCACGCGGGCCTGGTGCTCACGCGCAAGCACGGCCGGGCCAAGCACCACTACCTCAACCCCGTGCCCATCCAGCAGATCCATCAGCGATGGATCGGCAAGTACACCGAGCGGGCGGCGATCGCCTCGGTCCTGCTCGGGATGAAGGAAACCCTCGAACGCGCCCAGCAGGAGCTGCTGAGCGAACCCAGCGAGCCCACCGAACCCAAGGACGAGTCATGAGCGAGAGCCTGATCCAGATCTACAGCATCTACATCCACGCCCCGGCCGCCACCATCTGGAAGGCGATCACCGAGTCCGAGTACACCACCCGGTGGGGTTACGGCGGGGAGTCGGAGTACGACCTCCGGCCCGGCGGGGCCTATCGCAACCTGACCACCGAGGAGATGAAGCAGATGGGGATGGGGGAGGTCGCCGTCACCGGGACGGTCGTCGAAGCCGACGAGCCGACTCGCCTGGTGCTCGACTGGTCACCGGCCTGGCACCCCCAGAGTGCGCCCACGCGCCTGACGTGGGAGCTGGTGGAGTACCCCTCGGGCCTGACCCAGGTCACGCTCACCCACGACCTGACGGCGGCCCCGGAGTACGCGGCCGAGGTGGCCGGCGGTGGCGAGCCCGCCCAGGGCGGCGGCGGCTGGCCGTGGTGCCTGTCCGGGCTCAAGACGCTGGTGGAGACCGGCAAGGAGATGGGCGCCTGAGCGAGGTCGAGCGGTAGGGCCGGGGCTCCAGCCCCACCCAGGGGCCGATTCTCCTGATCCTCTCAGCGAGAAACGGTCAAAGAATCGGCCCCACGGGCGATCGCTGCTCGGGACAAACGCTGCCGTTGTCTGCTAGGCGGTCACTCCACCTCGAGCACGACCGGGACGTGGTCGGAGGCACCCTTGCCCTTCCGCTCGTCCCGGTCGATCCTGACCGCGCGCACCCGGTCGGCCAGTGCAGGCGAGGTCAGGGCGAAGTCGATGCGCATCCCCTCGTTCCTGGGGAAGCGCAGCCGCTGGTAGTCCCAGTAGGTGTAGGCCTGAGGCACGTGCTCACGCGTGATCTCCCGGTAGCCGACGTCCTGGAAGGCGGCGAACGCCGCCCGCTCGGCGGGCGAGACGTGCGTGGCGCCCTCGAACAGGGAGATGTCCCACACGTCGGAGTCCATGGGGGCGACGTTCCAGTCACCCAGGAGGCCGACCGGCGTGCCGTCGGCGGCCCAGTCGGCAGCGGCGTCCCGCAGTGCCGCCAGCCACGCGAGCTTGTACGGGTAGTGCGGGTCGAGCAGGGTGCGCCCGTTGGGTACGTACACGCTCCACAGCCGGATGCCGGCGCAGGTGGCCCCGATGGCCCGGGCCTCCACCTGCTCCTTCCACTCCGGCTGGCCCTCGAACGAGCGCTGCACCTCGGCCAGGCCCACCCGGGAGCAGATCCCGACGCCGTTCCACTGGTTCACGCCGTGGTGGGCCACCTCGTAGCCGGCCGCCTCGAACGGCAGGACGGGGAACGCCTCGTCCTTGACCTTGGTCTCCTGCAGCAGCAGCACGTCGACGTCGTGGCGTTCCAGCCAGGAGACGACGCGATCGACCCGGGCCCGGACGGAGTTCACGTTCCAGCTCGCGATGCGCACGCCGGACACCGTAACGCGGCCGGGCGGACCGCCTCGTCACCGCCCGGCGCTACCCTGGCGGCCGTGACCACCAACAACGCCGCCCCAGCCAGCACCCCCGCCCGGCGACTCGCCGAGCTCGTCAGCACCCACGCCGTCGTGCACGGCCGGGTGGTCCTGAGCAGCGGGAAGGAGGCCGACTACTACGTCGACATGCGCCGCGTCACCCTGCACCACGAGGCCGCCCCGCTGATCGGCCACCTGCTGCTGGACCGGCTGGAGGAGTCCGGCTTTGGTCCGGGCGAGATCGATGCCGTCGGCGGCCTGACGCTCGGGGCGGACCCGGTGGTCTGCGCCGTCCAGCACGCGGCGGCCAGCCGCGGCCTGGATCTCGACGCCTTCCTCGTGCGCAAGGAGGCCAAGGGGCACGGGATGAAGCGGCAGGTCGAAGGCCCTGACGTCGCCGGGAAACGCGTGGTGGTCCTGGAGGACACCTCCACCACCGGTGGCAGTGCCCTGACGGCGGTCGAGGCCTGCCGCAACGCCGGCGCCGAGGTGATGGCGGTGGCCTCGGTGGTGGACCGGGACACCGGCGCCCGGGAGGCGGTCGAACGGGCAGATCTGCCCTACCTGTGGGTGCTCTCGGCTGCTGACCTGGGCCTCGGACCGCAGTAGGGTCTCAGGCAGAAGGGGGCGCGCTCCGCCCCGCCGCTGGGGATCCCGCCCCTCGGAGACACCGGAGATGGAGGTGAGCACCATGGAGGTCGGCATCGTTCTCGGGCTGATCGTTCTGGCGCTCGTGCTGATCGTCGTCATCTGGGCGGTGGCCACGTACAACGGCTTCGTCAAGCTGCGCAACCTGGTGCAGGAGGCATGGCGCCAGATCGACGTCGAGCTGCACCGCCGCTACGACCTGCTCCCGAACCTGATCGAGACCGTCAAGGGCTACGCCGCGCACGAGCGGGCGGTCTTCGACGAGGTGACCCGGGCCCGCGCCCAGGCCGCGCAGCCGGGCTCGACCCCCGCGCAGCAGGCCGCGCAGGAAGACGCTCTCTCCGGTGCGATCAGCCGGCTTTTCGCCGTCGCCGAGGCCTACCCGCAGCTGCGCTCGGTGGAGAGCTTCACGCAGCTGCAGGCCGAGCTGACCAACACCGAGGACCGGATCGCCGCGGGACGGCGCTTCTACAACGCCAACGTACGCTCGCTCAACACCAAGGTCGAGACCTTCCCCCCGAACATCATCGCCAAGATGTTCCACTTCTCCCGGGCCGAGTACTTCGAGGTCACCGATCCGGCGGTGCGCACGGCGCCGAGGGTCTCCTTCCAGGACCAGGCCGGCCACACCGGCGTCTACTCCCAGCAGCAGCCCGCACCGGCCCCGCTGCCCACCGACTCCCCGGTGCAGCCGGGTAGCCTGCAGGGCTATCAGCCGCCGCCGAGCGGGTACGGCCAGCAGGGCCACCAGCCGCCGCATCGCTGAGGCCACCACGACGGCGAAGGCCGGGTTCGCATCGCGAGCCCGGCCTTCTCGTGCGCCCGGTCGGGCGACCGCGGGCGTCCGGGATCAGTCGTCGAGCATCCCGAGGAGATCGCCGATGCCGTCGACCACCTCGGAGGGGCGGTAGGGGTAGTCCTCCACCTGCTCGGCCTTCGTCGAGCCGCTGAGCACGAGGAAGGTGCGCAGGCCGGCCTCCATACCGGCGACGACGTCGGTGTCCATCCGGTCGCCGACCATCGCGGTCTGCTCGGAATGGGCGTCGATCCGGTTCAACGCGGTGCGGATCATCACGGGGTTGGGCTTGCCGACGAAGTAGGGCTTGCGGCCGGTGGCGGCGGTGATCATGGCTGCCACCGCACCGGTGGCCGGGAGCGGACCCTCGGACGAGGGGCCGGTGACGTCGGGGTTGGTGGCGATGAACCGCGCGCCGCCGGCCACGAACCGGATGGCCTTGGTGATCGCGGAGAAGGAGTAGGTGCGCGTCTCCCCGAGCACGACGTAGTCCGGGTCGGAACTGGTGAGGGTGTAGCCCTTCTCGTACAGCGCCGTCGTCAGGCCTGCCTCGCCGATCACGAAGGCGCTGCCGCGGTCGACCTGGTCGGCGAGGAAGGTGGCGGTGGCCAGCGCGGAGGTCCAGATCGAGGTCTCCTCGACCTCGATACCGGAGCTGTGCAGCCGGGCGGCAAGATCACGCGGGGTGTAGATCGAGTTGTTCGTGAGGATCTGGAACGGAATCTCCCGCTCGCGCAGCGCCGCTACGAAGTCAGCGGCGCCGGGCAGCGCCTCCTCCTCGTGCACGAGCACGCCGTCCATATCGGTGAGCCAGTTGGCGATCTGGGGCATCTCGTCTCCTCCGGGCAGTGCTGAAATCGGCGCCTTCGCTCCAGTATGGTCCCGGTGACGTGGCCCGTCTTCGCGATTGACCGCGCCGAGACCGCTCCCAGGGCCCGAAGTTCGGGGTCAACCCACAGAAGGGGTCAAATATTCGGCCCTTGGAGGGCTGGAGGGGCTCGAGGCGCGAGGAAGGCCGCCCCGGGCGGGATACTGGTCGCCATGGAGCACGAGGTGGGGGTCGGCCCATGGCCGGGTGGGCGCGAGGCGTGGCCGACCGGGGCCCACCTCGACCCCGAGCTGCTGGCCCACGGGGACCGCCGCAACGTCGCCGACCGCTACCGGTATTGGCGCGTCAAGGCGATCGTCACCGATCTGGACACCCGCCGTCACCCGTTGCATGTGGCCATCGAGAACTGGGGACGGGACTTCAACATCGGGTCGGTGGTGCGCACCGCCAACGCCTTCAACGTGGCCCGGGTGCACATCATCGGCCGACGGCGGTGGAACCGGCGCGGTGCCATGGTCACCGACCGCTACCTGCACGTGCAGCACTGGGAGGACATCGCCTCCTTCGCCCGCTGGTGCACCGAGGCCGGCCTGCCGCTGATCGGCATCGACAACGTGCCCGGCTCGGTCCCGATCGAGGGACGGGCGTTGCCGGCCGCGTGCGTGTTGCTCTTCGGGGAGGAGTCGGCGGGGCTGAGTGCCGAGGCGCAGCAGGCCAGCGAGAGCGTTCTGCACATCAGCCAGTTCGGTTCGACGCGCTCGATCAACGCCGGTGCGGCGGCCGCGATCGCCATGCACGCGTGGGTGGCCCAGCACGCCGCCACGAGTGGACCGTAGCTCTCAGCGCTCGGCCCCCTGGCCCACCAGTGGTGCCGGGGAGCTCGCCTCGGCGGCGACCCGCCGGTGGGCGAGGATCGCCGTCGAGGCTGCCGCCACACAGATGAGGGCGCCGGTGGCGTAGGTGAGCCAGCGGGCGCCCTCGGGTAGCACGCCGGTGAGGGAGTGCAGGTTGGTGAGCACGATCAGGCAGCCGGCGGCGATGCCGAGCACCCGGGCCGGGACCAGGCGCACCAGCCAGGCGGCCAGCGGCGCCGCCACCACTCCGCCGGCCAGCAGTGCCAGAGCCCAGCGCAGGTCGACGCCGGCGGTGCCGATCCCGAGCAGGAAGCCAGCGCTGGCCGCCACGGCCACCACGAACTCGCTGGTCGAGATCGATCCGACCACCTGCCGTGGCTCCAGCCGCCCGGTGGCGAGGAGGGCGGGAGTGCCCACGGGCCCCCAGCCGCCGCCACCGACGGCGCTGACCAGCCCGGCCACCAGGCCCAGCGGGGCCAGGAATCGGCGCCGCAGGGGGCGGCCGATCCGGTCGGCGCGTAACCCGCCGACCGAGAACCGCACCAGGACGAAGCAACCCAGGCCGAGCAGCAGGGTGGCCATCAGCGCAGCGGCGGTCGCCACCGGTAGCCGGACCAGCACGGTCGCCCCCAGGAATGCCCCGATCGCACCCGGCAGTGCCAGCCTGCGCACCACCGGCCAGCTCACGTTCCCGAACCGGTGGTGGGCCAGCCCGGAGGCGAAGGTGGTGCCGATCTGGGCCAGGTGCACGGTGGCCGAGGCGGCCGCCGGCTGGACGCCGATGGCCAGCAGCAGCGTGGTGGAGGTGATGCCGTGCCCCATGCCGAGGCTGCCGTCGACGAGCTGGGCGCCGAGCCCCACCAGGGCGAGTAGCACCAGCGTGATCATGAGAACTCCTCGGGTCGGCGACGAACTCGCCGAACATATCCGACTGAAACGGTCGGATTACCCGGGAATGTGACAGGTCCGCATCGTGGTCATCGGCCGATCCGAGCGGGTGTCCTCACGGGGCGCGCCAGGCGTCCTCGTCCTCGGTGAGGCGCCGCACGGACGCGGGCACGCGGCCGGCTGCGAGGTCGGCGAGGCTCACCCGCTCCAGGACCGCGCGGACGTTCGCCCGCAGCGCCACCCAGACCTCGGGCAGCGCGGCCGCTGCCCCTCCGTAGGCGATGTCGCCCGGTCGTTCGTCGCGGACGAACACCAGGGGCCCCTCCACGGCACGGATCACGTCCGCGATCGTCACGCTCGCCGCCGGCCGTGCGAGCTGGTGGCCGCCACCGGCACCACGGCGGCTGACGATCACTCCCTCGCGCCGCAGATCGGTCAGGATGCTCTCGAGGAAGCGATGCGGCACCGCCGCGGCCCGCGCCAGGGCCTGGGCCGTCATGGGTTCGTCCGCGCCGGCCGCCAGCTCCGCAGCAGCCCGGACCGCGTAGTCCGCCCTCGCCGAGATCCTCATCTGCCCACCCTGTTCCGTCCTTCTCCGGTCAGACCCTACCGACGGCGCAGGACCGCCCCGTGCGCACCTCTGCCTTGCGGCGGCGCGGGAGGGTGAGCGACCGCGCGCGAGGTCCTCCTCACGGGCGATGACGGTGGGGCAGCGGCGGTCTACATTCGAGCCACCGACATCCTCCAGGAGGGACCCGTGTCCTCGTCATCACCCGCACCCGGGGCCGAGACCGGCGGCGACGCAGCCATCGACCCCGGCATCGACCCGCGTAGCCCCGCCGCCGACGTTCCGGAGCCGGTCGCCACCGACGCCCCGGCCTCGATCCGCCGGCTGTGGTTCTACGCCCGCGCCCACCTGCGCCTGCTGCTCATCGGCGGCGTGCTGACCTTCCTCGGCGGCATCGTCGGCCTCGTCCAGCCACTGATCGCGATGTCGATCATCGAGGCGCTCGGGGCGGGTGACCCGCTCGCGACCCTGCTCTGGATCCTCAGCGGAGCCGTCCTGGCCGGCGCCGTGCTCGAGGCCTTCGGCCCCTACCTGATGCAGCGCACGGGTCAGAACATCATCCTCACCGTGCGCCGCCGGCTGGTGAGCCAGCTCGTCCACCTCACCGTCCCCGAGGTGGACCGGCTCAAGTCCGGCGATCTCGTCTCCCGCCTGACCTCCGACACGAATCTGCTGCGCACCGTGGCCTCCACCACGGTGATCGGCGGTCTCACCGCGGTCTTCATGCTCCTCGGCGGGCTGGCGCTGATGGCCTGGATCGACCTGGTGCTCTTCGCCGTCACCCTCACCATGGCCGCGGTGGTCACGCTCGTGATGCTGGTGGTGATGCCCCGGATCGGCGCCGCGACGCGGGAGTCCCAGACCGCCCTGGGAGACATGGGTGCCATCCTGGAGCGTGCGCTCGGCGCCTTCCGCACCATCAAGGCCTCCGGGGCCGAGGACCGTGAGATCGCCGCGCTCGACCGGGCGGCCGTCGAGGCCAGGGACAAGGGTGTCACCGTGGCGGTCTGGGAGGCGCTCGCGGGTGTGCTCGCCTTCCTCCCGGTCAACATCGCCTTCCTGGTGGTGCTCGGTCTCGGCGGGGCGCGCGTGGCCGACGGAGCGATGACGATCGGCTCGCTCATCGGTTTCCTGCTGATGCTCTTCTACCTCATGGGCCCGATCGGCTCGCTCGTGGCGGCGCTGTCCCAGCTACAGACGGGCCTGGCCGCCGTCGCCCGGGTGGAGCAGGTGGACCATCTCGATCGTGAGGACCTCGACGGGGGCACCGCCCGCGGCGCCGGCTCCGCTGCTCCCGCGTCGGACGGTCCGGCCCCCGCCCGGGTCGAGCTCGACGGCGTCGAGTTCCGGTACGAGGCCGGGCTCGCCCCGGTGCACCGCGGCATCACCTTCACCGCGGCCGGCACCGGGCTGACGGCCCTGGTCGGCCCCTCCGGGGCAGGCAAAACGACCATCTTCTCACTGATCGAGGGTTTCTACCCGGCCACGGCCGGGCAGGTCCGCATCGATGGTGTCGCGGTCGAGGACTGGTCGCTGCGTGAGTTGCGATCGATGATCGGCTACGTCGAACAGGACGCCCCGGTCCTGAGTGGAACGTTGCGCAGCAACCTCACTCTCGCTGCCCCCGACGCCACTGAGGAGGAGATCGAGACCGTCGTCGCGCAGGCCCGCTTGAGCGAGCTGGTGGCGCGCCTCCCGGACGGGCTGGACTCCGCCGTCGGGCCGCGCGGGGTGACCCTCTCCGGAGGGGAGCGGCAACGGGTGGCGATCGCCCGAGCGTTGCTGCGCCGCCCGCGCGTGCTGCTGCTCGACGAGGCCACGTCCCAGCTCGACGCCGCCAACGAGGCCGCGCTGCGGCAGGTGATGCTTGAAGCGGCCGCGCGCACCAATGTGATCGTGGTCGCGCACCGGTTGTCCACGGTCACCAGCGCCGACCAGATCGTCGTCCTGGACGCCGGTCAGGTGCGCGCCGTGGGCCGGCACACCGACCTGATGGCGCAGGACGGCCTGTACCGCGACCTGGCGACCGAACAGCTGCTGACCGCTCAGGGCTGAGGCGGCCGGGGCGATCCTGCGCCCGGTTTCGGGACTTCGTGGGACACTGGGCGCGACATCACTGATCCCAGGCACAGGAGAGATTCATGGGTATTGCGACCCCTGAGGTTTACCAGGAGATGATCGACCGGGCGAAGGAGCGTTCTTTCGCCTACCCGGCGGTCAACGTGACCTCCTCCCAGACCCTCACCGCCGCGCTGCGCGGCTTCGCCGAGGCCGAGAGCGACGGCATCATCCAGGTCTCGGTCGGCGGTTCCGAGTACGCCTCCGGCTCGACCATCAAGGACCGCGTCGCCGGCTCGTTGGGCCTGGCCGCGTACGCCGCCGAGGTCGCGAAGAACTACCCGGTGACCATCGCCCTGCACACCGACCACTGCGCCAAGGAGAACCTGGACAGCTGGGTGCGTCCGCTGCTCGCGCACGAGGCCGAGCAGGTGAAGAACGGTGGCCTGCCCTCCTTCCAGTCGCACATGTGGGACGGCTCTGCCGTGCCGCTGGAGGAGAACCTCCAGATCGCCCAGGAGCTGCTCGAGCTGTCGAACGCCGCACGCACGATCCTCGAGATCGAGGTCGGTGTGGTCGGTGGCGAGGAGGACGGCGTCTCCCACGAGATCAACGACAAGCTCTACACGACCGTCGAGGACGGCCTGGCCACGGTGCGCGCGCTCGGCACCGGGGAGAAGGGCCGCTACCTGACGGCGCTGACCTTCGGCAACGTGCACGGCGTCTACAAGCCCGGCGCGGTCAAGCTGCGCCCGGAGATCCTCGGTGAGATCCAGCAGGCCGTCGGCGCCGAGGTCGGCAAGGACAAGCCGTTCGACCTCGTCTTCCACGGTGGCTCCGGCTCCACCGCCGAGGAGGTTGCGCTCGCGGTGGACAACGGTGTGATCAAGATGAACATCGACACCGACACCCAGTACGCCTTCACCCGCCCCGTGGTCGACCACATCTTCCGCAACTACGACGGTGTGCTCAAGGTGGACGACGAGGTCGGCAACAAGAAGGCCTACGACCCCCGCGCCTGGGGCAAGGCCGCCGAGGCCGGCATGGCTCAGCGGATCGCGGAGGCCTGCCAGTGGCTGCGCTCCGCGGGCCAGAAGATGGTCTGACCCAGCCGTCACCAAGCGTAGGAATTCGCGGGACCTTCCCGCACCTGAGATCCCTCGTCGACGAGATCGGCGAGGGATCTCGTGTGCGGTGGCTCGTGGGAATCCACTTCGGTCATGGGAATCCGTTTCTGGAGCCACGGAAGCGGATTCCGATGACAGAAGTGGATTCCTAGGGAGCGGCGGGGCGGCCGCGGCCATGGGAGCGAGCCGGATTCAGCCGGCCAGGTGGCCCCACTCCCTCCGTAGCTCTCGCCATGGCCCGACGGCGGCCACCTCACCCTCGCGCAGCACCACCACCCGGTCGGCCAGCGCCAGCGCGGCGCGCTTGGAGGTGGCCCCGATCACGGTGGTGGCGCGCTCGCGCAGCGCCGCCCACAGCTCGAGCTCGGTGCGCGCGTCCAGCGCACTGGACACGTCGTCGGCCAGCAGCAGGTCGGTCTCGGTGGCCAGTGCCCGCGCCAGCGCCAAGCGCTGGACCTGACCGCCGGAGAGCCGCACGCCGCGGTGGCCCACCAGCGACTCCACCCCGCCGGCCTCGTGCACGTCCTGCCCGAGGCGGGCATCGGCGACCGGCCGGTCCAGGTCGCGTTCGTGCCCCAGTCGGATGTTGTCCGCGAAGGTGCCCGAGAGGACCCGCGGCACCTGCGCCACATGGGCGACCTGGCCTGGCCGCAGGAACGTCTCGGGGTCGTCGATGTCGCGGCCGTTCCAGCGGATGGTGCCCTCGTGGGAGACCAGCCCCGCCAGGGCACCGAGCAGGCTCGACTTGCCGGAGCCGACCTGGCCCACGAGCAGCACCAGCTCACCCGCCCCGACCTCGAGGTCCACGCCGGAGACGCCGATGGTGCCGTCGTCGTGGATCGCGGTCAAGTGCTCGAGCTGCAGCCGCTGCAGTCGCTGTGCTGGCGTGGGGCCTGGGGCGGGCGGTGCCGCTCCGGTGAGCAGGTCCACGCCCGCCGGCAGGCGCATGAGATCCCTGCCGCCGGCGAACGCGCTGGTGGCCGTCTGCCACGCCCTCGTTCCGGGAGCCTCCGTCACGACCGCTCCGGCGACGCGCCCGAACCAGTCGAAGCCCGCGACGGCATTCGCCACGAGCAGCGCCGTGGCCAGGCCCCACCAGTTCCAGAGCACCCCGGCCCATGCGGTGACCACCCCCGCCTGAACGAGGACCACCGGGACACCGTCCAGAACGGCCTGCACCCGGTGCTCCCGGACCGCCTTGTGGACCCGTTCGGAGTCGACGCCGCTGAGGTGGGCGTGCACGGCCGGTGTGGCCCCGGCCAGCTTGATCGTGCGGGCGGACTCCAGCGCCGAGACCAGCGCCCGGCCGAACCACGCCCGCGCCTGTGAAGCGGCGGCGGCGGATCGGCCCGCCACCGGACGGCCGACGCTGGAGGCCAGGGCCGAAAGCACCATCACCGCCAGGAGTACCGCGCCCGCCAGCCACGTCCCGGCGAACAGCGCCGTCACGGCGGCGATGACCAGGCCGTTGACGAAGTCGACCCAGCGATCGGCGTACCGGGCGTAGCGGTCGGCGTCCATGCTGCGCGCCACCACCTCCCCAGGCGGGGTACGGGCCAGGCGGTGCTGCATCGTCTGACCACGCAGCACCGACATCCGGGTCCGCAGGAGCACCTCGACCCACCAGCGCGGGTAGCGCCAGATCGCATCGGCGAACAGGATCGGTGCGAGGAACAAGCCGGCCACGAGCGCCCCGAGCAGCCAGCCGACGGGCTCGCCGTCCCGGACGGACTCCACGAGACGGCCCCACCAGAACCCTGTGACCGCGCCGTGCGCCCCGAGCAGGGCCGAGACGAGGAACCCGACCGCCCCGCCCACACCCCACGCCTTGCGTGCCATCAGCGCGCTCAGGACACCCCGGGCCAGGCTCGGACCCGTCCCTGCCTGGGGGCGCTCGGGTGCCGGGCCGGTCCGGCGGCGGTGACCGAGCCGAGCGGTCTCGCCTGGGCCCTCAGTGCTCTCAGTGCCCTCGGTGCCCGTGACAGCTTCGGGTGTCCTCCCCTCGGCGCCGCCAGCGTGCTCGTCCGGGGATTCGACGTCGGACCCGTCACCGGCCTCGAGCAGGTCCCGGAAGGGCCCGGGCTGCCGGGCGAGCGCGGACCGCGGTCCGTGCTGGACGACCTGCCCGTGGTCGAGCACGGCCACGGTGTCGGCGCGCTCGGTGGTGCTCAGCCGGTGAGCGATGAGGATCCCGGTGCGCCCCCGCAGCAGCCGGTCCGAGGCGGCGACCACG
Source organism: Ruania suaedae (assembly GCF_021049265.1). Classification (NCBI taxonomy): domain Bacteria; kingdom Bacillati; phylum Actinomycetota; class Actinomycetes; order Micrococcales; family Ruaniaceae; genus Ruania; species Ruania suaedae. Next base: position 3,133,983 of record NZ_CP088018.1, on the reverse strand, counting down.
CGTCGCTCGGTGCGCGGATCCATCCGTGCGGTCGCCTCGTCCAGGACGACCACCCGGACATCGCGCACGAGCAGCCGTGCGAAGGCGACCAGCTGTTCCTCTCCGGCCGAGAGCGTCGTGCCGGTGGCGCCCAGCATCGTGTCCAAGCCCTGGGGGAGCCCGGCCACCCAATCGCCGAGCCCCAGCTCGGTGACGGCGGCCTCCACGCGCGCTCGCGGCAGGTCGCGGAACAGAGTGATGTTCTGCGCCAATGTGCCGGCCAAGATGTCGGTGCGCTGACTGACCACGCCGACGGCGGCCCGCAGCTGCTGCAGATCGAGTCCGGCGACGTCCTCCTCGCCTAGGAAGACCGCTCCGGGCGGGGGCTCCACGGCCCGGGACAGCAGCGCTGCGAGCGTGGACTTGCCCGAGCCCGTCCGCCCCACCAGCGCCATCGTCTCCCCGGCCGGCACGCGTAGCGTCACCTCGCGCAGGGCGAAGCTGCCCTCCGGGTAGGCGAAGTCGAGGGCCCGCACATCCACGGCGAGCATGCCCTCTCCGACGGGGCGTCCGCCGTCGGGCTCGGGCGGGGAGGCGAACATCTGCCGAATGCGCACGAGCGCACCGAGGCCCGCCTGCAGGTCGGGGAGCTGTTCGGCCATCTGAGAGACGAGGCCGACGAACTGCGCGGTGACGAGGAAGAGGGTCACCAGTTGCGCCACCGACATGTCGCCGCCGACCGACAGGGCGACGCCGGTCACGGCGATCGCAGCCAGCAGGCTGTGCAGCAGCAGTCCGGAACGGCGGATCAGCCGGGACTCGAGGACGATGACCCGCGAGAACTTCTCGTGCACAGCGGCGGAGAGCTGGGCGAGACGGCGCACCACGTAGGCCTGACCGAGGCTGGTGCGCAGGTCGTCGCGACCGGCGATGCCCTCCTCGAGGACCGCTGCATGGTCGGTCCAGGCCATCTCCTCGATCACCTTGCGCTCGGCGATCGGTGCGAGCAGCGGGCGCACCACCACGGCGGTGATGAGAGCCATGACCGGGAACAGCGCGAACGCCGGCCACCACGTCAGCCCCGCCACCAGCCACATCGGGACCACCACGAAGGCGGTGCGCAGGATGCCCCAGCCCTGCAGGCGCGCGAGCGTCCCGACGTCGTGGGTGTCGTCATCGACCCGGTCGAGGATCTCGCCGACCGCCTGCTCGGACAGGGTGGCGAGCGGCTGGTGCAGCGCCGCGGTCAGCAGGTCACCGCGCAGCCGTCCCTCGGCCCGGTCCACCACTGTCGACCAGATCACGCGGCCGACGGTGTCGAGCAGGGCCGCCCCCAGCACGCACAGGGCCAGCAGCATCACCCCACGCGTCACCGGATCTTCCGCGAGCCGGCCGGCCACGACCGTACCGAGGGTCTGCGCCACGGCCGAGACCATGCTGATCAGCAACGCCAGCACGGTCGCGGGGCGGCGCAGGCGCCGCCAGTCCACCCGGCGCGCAGGGTCGGTCGGCACGGTCGGGCGCGATGGCCTGGTGCTCCGTGAGGGAGCCGGAGGGGCGGTGGTCGTCATGGCGATTCAACTGTAGAGACGACCACCCACACCGGTCACCGTCATTTCCGGCCACCGTGCAGAACGAAGCGAGGAGCGGTCTAGCGCTGCGGGTCGTGCTCGACGACGTCCACCAGGTCACCGATGTGGGTGGCCTCCAGCAGGAACCTGACGACATCGGGCGGGCGGATGAGCACCGGCCGCCCGGGCGTGTGGCTGGCGAGGCGTGCCAGCAGCGCCACCCCGGCCGAGTCCATGAACACCACGTGACGCACGTCCACGTGGACCGGGAGGCCGGCCCGCTCGGCCTCGGCGACCGCCTCGCCGAGCTCGGTGGACATCGAGACATCGATCTCGCCCGAGAGCACCATCCTGGTGTACTCGCCTTCCATCAGCGTCTGCACCACGCCGGTGCCCGCCTCGGGCGGCTCGGGCAGGTCGGACTGCACTGTCGGCTCGGCGTGGCTGGCTTCGTCGGGCACGTGGTCTCCTGTGGTCATGAACTGCGGCAGGCACGGGGGCGGGCCCTTCAGACAGGACAACCGTAGACGATGACGCGCGGTCCCAGAAGGGCTGTGCGGCCCGCTGCCACCAGTTGTGACCTGGAGCGATGCGCAGGTCCGGGCGACGCCGCCGGAGCGGACCGGTGCACCGGAGGGTGCCAGGTGCGAGACTGCGGCCATGCACACCAATCTGCTGGGACCCGAGCCGACCTACCTGCCCGACGATCACCCGGACATGGCCGCGCGCAGCGCGATCGGGGACGGTGCGACGCTGCGCGAGGTCGCCGCCCGCTACCCCGCCGCCAGCTACGCCTGGGCGATGCTCGCCCGCGAGAGCCTGGCCGGGGACGACCCGGTCGCCGCCTACGCCTTCGCCCGCACCGGCTACCACCGCGGGCTGGACGCGTTGCGCCGCGCCGGGTGGCGCGGGGCGGGGCCGATCCCGGCCGGCCACGTCCCCAACCAGGGCTTCCTCATGGCTCTGCTGGCACTCGCGGACGCCGCGGAGACGATCGGCGAGGTGGAGGAGGCCGGGCGGTGCCGCTCCTTCGCGGACGACTCCGATCCCGCGGCACGCTCGCTGTGATCACCGGTAGGCTGCACTGGGCCTGAGCAGGCCTCGACGACCGGAAGGAAACGCATGCCAGCGGTGGTGGTCCTCGGTGCCCAGTGGGGCGACGAAGGCAAGGGGAAGGCGACCGACCAGCTCGGCTCCCGCGTCGACTACGTGGTCAAGTTCAACGGCGGGAACAACGCCGGCCACACGGTCGTCGTCGGCGACGAGAAGTACGCCCTCCACCTCCTGCCCTCCGGCATCCTCTCCGAGGGGTGCACCCCCGTGATCGGCAACGGCGTGGTGGTGGACCTGGAGGTCCTGTTCGACGAGCTCGACGGCTTGACCGCCCGCGGCGTGGACGTCTCCAAGCTGCTGATCTCCTCAAGTGCGCACGTGATCCCCAGCTACAACCGCACGCTCGACAAGGTCACCGAGCGGTTCCTGGGAAAGCGGCAGATCGGTACCACCGGGCGAGGCATCGGACCGACCTACGCGGACAAGATGAGCCGCGTGGGAATCCGGATCTCCGACCTGTTCGACCCCCGCATCCTGCGCGAGAAGGTCGAGGGCGCGCTGGAGCAGAAGAACCAGATTCTGGTCAAGATCTACAACCGCCGTGCCTCCGACATCGACGCCGTCACCGACGAGCTGCTCTCCTTCGCCGACCGCGTGCGTCCGATGGTGGCCGACACCTCCCTGGTGCTCAACCAGGCGCTCGACGCCGGTAAGACCGTCGTGTACGAGGCCGGCCAGGCCACCATGCTCGACGTCGACCACGGCACCTATCCGTTCGTGACCTCCTCCTCCGCCACCGCCGGTGGCGCCGCCACCGGCTCGGGCATCGGCCCCACCCGGATCGACCGGGTGGTAGGCGTGATCAAGGCCTACACCACGCGCGTGGGAGAGGGCCCCTTCCCGACCGAGCTGCTCGACGACGACGGCGAGTCGCTGCGCAAGGCGGGAGGGGAGTTCGGCGTCACCACGGGTCGGCCCCGGCGATGCGGATGGTACGACGCCGTCGTGGCCCGCTACGCCGGCCGCGTCAACGGACTCACCGACCTGGTCCTGACCAAGCTGGACGTCCTCACCGGGTGGGAGAAGGTCCCCGTGTGCGTGGCCTACGACGTCGACGGCGTGCGGCACGAGGAGATGCCGGTGGACCAGACGGCCTTCCACCACGCCACACCCCTGTACGAGTACTTCGACGGCTGGTGGGAGGACATCTCCGGCTGCCGCACCTTCGAGGATCTGCCGGTGAACGCCCAGCGCTACGTGCTCGCGCTCGAGGAGATGTCCGGCACGCGGATCTCCTCGATCGGCGTGGGGCCGGACCGCGAGGCCACCATCGTGCGCCACGACCTGCTCGACTGAGCGCTCGGATCGTTGCGCTCTTCTCTCCCCTGAGTGTGGTCCAGGTCAAGTCCTGACCCCGAACGTCCCAGACCGTCCGCTACGGTGGGGTGTTTGTCGGGAGCGTGAGGCGTCCCGGTGCCCGCATACGGAACCGAGGAGAGGGAGACGATGGCTACGTCGAAGTCCGAGACAGAGGCGCCGCCCGGGGAGGGGCGGGCCACCACGGCGAAGTGGCACTCCTCCATTGAACCCCGGGTGTTCTGGCCCTCATTGATCCTCATCGTCGCGTTCGTCGTCGCCGCGATGATCGGCGGCGAGGGTTTCGGCGGGGCGATCGGCGAGGTCAGCTCCGCGATCGTGTCCGGATTCGGCTGGTACTACATCCTGCTCGTCACCGGCTTCGTGTTCTTCGCCGTCTGGGTGGGTGTGAGCCACTACGGCGACATCGTCCTCGGTGACGACGAGGAGCCTGCCGAGTTCAAGCTGGGCCCGTGGCTGGCGATGCTGTTCGCCGCCGGGATGGGGATCGGGCTGATGTTCTGGGGCGCGGCCGAGCCGTTGCACCACTTCGCCGGTATCCCCAACCGCGCCTCCGGGATCGCCGCGATGAACGAGGCGGGCGCCGAGGACTCCCTCGTCACGACCTTCCTGCACTGGGGCCTGCACCCGTGGGCCATCTACGTGGTGGTCGGCCTGGCTATCGCCTACGCCGTGCACGTGCGCAAGCGCCCGATCTCGATCCGCTGGTCGCTGGAGTCGCTCCTGGGCAAGCGCACCAACGGCTGGATCGGCCACCTGGTCGACGTGATCGCCGTCGTCGGCACCGTCTTCGGCGTCGCGACCTCGCTCGGCCTGGGCGTCTCCCAGGTCGCCTCCGGGCTCAGCTATCTCGAGATCATCGCTGAGCCGACGAACCTCATCAGCGTGGTCCTGATCGGCCTGATCACCCTCGCGGCGCTGATCTCGGTCGTCACCGGCGTCAAGAAGGGGATCAAGTACCTCTCGAACGCGAACATGGTGATGGCCATCGCCCTGATGGTCTTCGTGCTGATCGTGGGACCCACCATGTTCCTGCTGCGCGAGTACATCGAGGCGACCGGCACCTACTTCCAGGAATTCCTGGTCAACGCCTTCCGCACCACCGCCTTCGCCGGGGAGGCCGGCGTGGAATGGCAGGGCTGGTGGACGGCGTTCTACTGGGGCTGGTGGGTCTCCTGGGCGCCCTTCGTCGGCGTGTTCATCGCGCGCATCTCCAAGGGCCGGACCGTGCGCGAGTTCGTCGTCGGCGTGCTCGTGCTGCCCACCGCCTTCTCGTTCCTGTGGTTCACCGTCTTCGGCGGCACCGGCCTGTTCCGTGAGCTCTTCGGCGAGGGTGGCCTGGTCACGCAGGAGAACGGCGAGAACGTCGTCGACGACACCGGCTCGCTGTTCATCCTGCTCGACGGCCTGGTCGGTGAACCCGGCGGTGGCGTCGGTATGTTCCTCGTGGGCCTGGCGATCCTGCTGGTGATCATCTTCTTCGTCACCTCCTCTGACTCCGGTTCGCTGGTGGTCGACATGCTGGCCTCCGGCGGTGATCCCAACCCGCCGAAGTGGAGTCGGATCCTGTGGGCGAGCCTCGAGGGACTGGTGGCGGCCGCGCTGCTGCTCGCCGGCGGCTCGGCGGCGCTGACGGCGCTACGGAACGTGGCCATCTCCATCGCCCTACCGTTCAGCGTCATCATGATCCTGATGTGCGTGGCGCTGGTGAAGCAGTTCCGCGTGCACCGGTCGGCGCTGCTGCGCGCCGAGCGGCGCCTCGCCCGGGACGAGCTGACCAGCCACGTGTCGGCGACCTTCATCGAGCAGGGCATCGTCGACCCCCCCGCCTCGGTGCGCAGGAGGCTCTTCCCGCGCCGCAAGGAGCGGTCGGACTCCGGCAGCTGACACCTTCGGCCGGCGCCCCGGTATCGTCCACATGCGGTCGGTGCCGGGGCGTCGTCATGTGTGGCGAGGCTCGTCCGGCACCGGATCGCGCGTGGCCCGTGCCGGGACCAATCCGGATGGACGACCGTTCCGAATGGCTCGTGGCTGTCCGGATGGAACGGAGGGCTGCACCGGCCATCGCTCGGTCCCGGTTCCCCGAAGCTCCGGGACCGGGCGATGCACGTGCGCGGTGCCGGTAGGGTCGGTCACCGTGAAGATCCTGCTGATCGGTTCCGGTGCCCGTGAGCACGCCCTCGCCCGAAGCCTCGCCGCCGACCCGGCGACGACCTCCCTGATCGTGGCGCCGGGCAACCCAGGCACGGCCGGGATCGCGACGAACGTGAGCGTCGACGCGAACTCCCCGGACGCCGTCGCGGCCCTCGCCCGGGAGGTGGCGGCCGACCTCGTGGTGATCGGCCCCGAGGCCCCCCTGGTGGCCGGGGTGGCGGACGCCGTCCGTGCCGCCGGTATCGCCGTGTTCGGGCCGGACGGCGACGCGGCCACGCTCGAGGGATCGAAGGCTTTCGCGAAGGAGATCATGGCCGCGGCGGGCGTCCCGACCGCGATGGCGCATGTGTGCCGCGCGATGGACGAGGTCACCGCAGCTCTGGACGCGTTCGGTCCGCCGTACGTGGTCAAGGATGATGGTCTCGCGGCCGGCAAGGGCGTCGTGGTCACCGAGGACCGGCAGGTGGCGCTCGACCATGCCGCCGCGTGCGTGAACCGCGATCGTCGTGCGAGCGTGGTCATCGAGGAGTTCCTCGACGGCCCCGAGATCTCGCTGTTCTGCCTGGCCGACGGCGAACGTGTGGTCCCGCTCGCCCCCGCGCAGGACTTCAAGCGCCTCGCCGACGGTGACGCCGGCCCGAACACCGGCGGGATGGGCGCCTACTCGCCGCTGCCGTGGGCACCCGAGGACCTGGTCTCCGAGGTGGTCGAGCGGGTGGCGCTGCCCACGGTGCGCGAGCTGGCCCGCCGCGGCACCCCCTTCGTGGGCCTGCTCTACTGCGGCCTGGCACTGACCTCCCGTGGGCTGCGGGTGATCGAGTTCAACGCCCGGTTCGGCGACCCCGAGACCCAGGTGGTGCTCGCCCGGCTGGAGTCCTCCCTCGCCACGGCTCTGCACGCGGCGGCCACCGGCTCGCTCGACCAGCTGCCGGAGCTGCGCTGGAGCGCCGGCGCCGCCGTCACCGTGGTGCTGGCCGCGGCCGGGTACCCGGGCGAGGTGCGCCGCGGGGACGTCATCACCGGCGTCGAGGCGGCCGAGGAGCTGCCCGGCGTGCACGTGCTCCACGCCGGCACGGCCACCGACGACGCCGGCGCCCTCGTGGCCGCGGGTGGCCGGGTGCTGTCCGTGGTCGGCCAGGGAGCCGATCTGGACGCGGCACGTGCGACCGCCTACGCCGGAGTGGAGCGGATCCGCCTAGACGGCGCCCAGCACCGCACCGACATCGCGGCGGGCCTGGGCTCGTGATCCGCTGACTCAGGCCATCCGGGCGAAGACCGCGGTCGTGCGCGCCGGCTCGAATCCGACCGAGGCGTACAGCGCCCCGGCACCCTGCGGATTGATGGAGTCGACCTCCAGCTCGGCCTCGTCGTAGCGCCCGGACTCGCTGGCCGCGACCAGCGCCGCGTTCAGCACCGCGCGGGCGAGGCCGCGCCCGCGGGCGGACTGGCGGGTGCCCACCAGCGCCACGTACAGCTCGCGGTCGACCCATTGCTGCGTCATCGCGTAGGCCAGCACCTCACCACCGGAGACCACCACACGGGAGAACTCCGGCCGGAACGCCCGCCCCCGGACGAGCTCCGCGCCGGCCTCCTCGGTGAGCGGGCCGCTACCCCAGTGGCTGGCGAAGGCGTCGTTGTGCGCCAGTCGCGTGGCCTCGAGCATCTCGGCGGTGAAGGTCTCCACACGCTCGTCCACGGGCGCCAGCGGGGGTCCTGGCAGTGCCCGCTTCATCGCCATGTAGTACCGCACCGGCTCGTACCCGCGCTCGGCCAGCAGCGGGCGGACCGGGTCGCTCTCCAGGCCGCCGCCGGAGCGCAGCTGGATCGGCGCGCCCGGGTGACGTTCGCGAGCCAGCGTGATGCCGCGCGGTTCCATCCGGTCGAACATCTCGGTGGCGATCCCGCGGCCGCGGTAGTCCGGGTGCACACCGCCACCGAGGGAGACCCGGGCCCACCCCTCCGCGTGGGTGAGCGAGAGCCCGGCCCGCACCTGGGCGTAGCCGACGAGCCGGTCCTCGTCCCAGACCGCCAGCGAGTCCTGCGCGGGGGTGAAGCCGTGCTCGGTCAGCTCCTCGGCCAGGTCCTCGGGCTCGTAGAACTCCTCCGTGCCGTCCACCCGTGCGAGCAGGTTGGTCAGCTCCGACCAGGCGGTGACCGATCCGGCGTCGAGGGTGCTCCAGCGCAGCGTCATGCAGGTGCCTTTCGTCGTGAGATCCGTCGCCACGATGGCCGACGGCGGGGGCTCACCTCAAGCGGAATTCTTCGCCTTCGGTCGGACAGCCCTGGTCATGGGAAAGCCGGAGGCGCGCTTGAGCGCCCGCTCCGCCTGGGAGTCGGTCACCAGGAAGGCGTTGATCCAGCGGGCCTCAGGATGAGCGTCCACCAGCGCGGACTTGGCCGCCAGCGTCAGCGGTACCGCGAGGATGGCACCGAGCGGGCCGACCACCAGCGTCCAGAAGGTCAGGGACAGGAACGAGACCGCGGGGCTCAGGCCCACGGCGTCCCCGACCACCTTCGGCTGGACGATGGTCTGGATGCTGAAGTTGAGCACCGTGTAGGCGACGATCACCGCGACCATGTCGGCGGGACCACCCTCGAGCAGCGCGATCAGCGCCGGCGGGATGAGGCCGATCACGAAGCCGACGTTCGGGATGTAGTTGGTGACGAATGCCAGCACGCCCCACACCAGCGCCAGCGGTACCCCGATGATCCACAGCGCGATCACGTCGAGCACGGCGACGATGAGACCGAAAACGGTGCTCACCACCCAGTACTTGCGCACGCCCGCGAAGAACGCCCGCAGCGCGGCAGCCAGATCGGGCCGGCTACCGGCGAGCAGCCGCCAGCGCGAGCGCACCGAGGTGGAGTCGATGGCCAGGAAGAACATCACCACCAGGATGATCAGCGCCTGCCCGCCGGCCGAGGTCGTCCCCTGCACCACCGCACCGAGCAGGTCCGCCACCCGGTTGAGGTCGATCGAGTTCGCATACTGGGCCAGCGCGGCGTTGTCGACGCCCATCCGCTCCAGCCAGAGCAGGGAGTCGAGATAGATCGAGCGGAGGTCGCCGGTGTAGCGGGGCAGCTCGAGGGCTGCCTGGGTGAGGGACCAGATCGTGGCCAGCACGAGTGCGGTGAGCACGACGTAGAGTCCGAGGAGTACCAGCACGGCCGCGACGATCCTCGGTGCCCCCGCACGTTCGAGCAGCCGCTGCAGCGGGCGCGCCGAGACGAACAGCGTGAAGGCGAAGAAGGCCGGTGCCACGATCGGGGCCATGAAGTACAGCCCCACCGCTGCCACGGTCAGGCCGGCGAGCACGACGGCGGCACTTGCCAGTGACGGCGCTGACCCCGCGTGCTGCTCGCCCCGCGACCTCATCGCGCGGGCACGCCACGGTTGGCGAGCTCATCGGCCCGCTCATTGCCCGGGTCGCCGGAGTGGCCCTTCACCCACACCCACTGCACCGAGTGGCGGGCGACCTGCTCATCGAGGGCGCGCCACAGGTCCTCGTTCTTGACCGGCTTCTTCGCCGCCGTCTTCCACCCGTTCCGCTTCCAGCCGGGCAGCCACGACTTCATCCCGTTCATCACGTAGGAGGAGTCCACGTGCAGGGTGACCTCGCAGGACGTCGTCAGGGCCTTGAGGCCCTCGATGACGGCGGTCAGCTCCATCCGGTTGTTGGTGGTGGTCTCCTCGCCGCCGAACAGCTCGCGCTCGTGCGAACCCGAGCGCATCCAGGCTCCCCAGCCGCCCGGGCCGGGGTTGCCCTTGCAGGCTCCGTCGGTCCACATCTGCACGCTGGGGAGTCCCGAGTCCAGCGGGCCCTGGGGAAGGTGCGCCTCGGCCACGGTCGCCATCAGGCGGAGGCGAGCAGCGCCGTCAGGGCGGACCGGAAGAAGCCCAGGCCGTCGGTGCCGGGCCCGAAGCCCTCCTCGACGGCGTGCTCGGGGTGCGGCATGAGTCCCACGACGTTGCCGCGGGCGTTGGTGATGCCGGCAATGTCACGGCGGGACCCGTTGGGGTTGCCCACGTAGCGGAAGACCACGCGACCCTCACCCTCGAGCTCGTCCAGGGTGCGCTCATCGGCCAGGAACTGCCCGTCCTGGTTCTTCAGGGGGATGAGGATCTCCTGCCCCTGCTCGAACTCGTTCGACCACGCGGTCTGCGCGTTCTCCACCCGCAGCACCTGGTCGGTGCAGAGGAAGGTCAGCCGCGTGTTCTTCACCATCGCGCCGGCGAGCAGGTGGGCCTCGCAGAGGATCTGGAAGCCGTTGCAGATGCCGAGCACCGGGACGCCGGCGTTCGCCGCGTCGATCACGCTGACCATGATGGGGGCGAACGAGGAGATGGCCCCGGCGCGCAGGTAGTCGCCGTAGGAGAAGCCGCCGGGCAGCACCACCGCGTCCACGCCGGCGAGGGAGTCGTCGGCGTGCCACAGGCGCACCGGGTCGGCGCCGGCGAGACGGACCGCGCGAGCGGCGTCCCGGTCGTCCAGGCTCCCCGGGAAGGTGACCACACCGATGCGGGCCATCAGGACTCCCGCACCCAGTGCACGGCCACGACATCCTCGATCACCGGGTTGGACAGCACCTCGGAGGCGGCCTTGCGCGCCTGCTCGAGCACCTCCTCGCTCGGATCGCCCTCGACCTCGAGCTCGAACCGCTTGCCCTGACGGACACCGGCGAAGCCGGTGAACCCCAAGCGGGGGAGGGCGCCGGCGACGGCCTTGCCCTGGGGGTCGAGGATCTCCGGCTTCGGCATGACCTCCACGACGATGCGTGCCATCAGTGCACAACTCCTGGTTCGGGCTGGATGGGGCGTGTCCGGGACACCGCGATCCTACCGGCCGATCGCGGTGCCACGGCCGGGTCGCGACGTTCGCTCAGGGGCGCAGTGGCGAGCCGGTGAGGCGTTCGTAGGCCTCGAGGTAGCGGTCGCGGGTGCGCGCGACGACCTCCTCGGGCAGCGGGGGCGGGGGAGCGTCGGCGGAGCGGTCCCAGCCGGACTCGGGCGAGGTCAGCCAGTCACGGACGAACTGCTTGTCGAAACTCGGCTGCGCACGGCCGGGCTGCCACAGGTCGGCCGGCCAGTACCGGGAGGAGTCGGGCGTGAGGACCTCGTCGCCGAGCATCAGCGTGCCTGCGGCGTCGGTGCCGAGCTCGAGCTTGGTATCGGCGAGGATCACGCCCCGCTCCCCGGCGATCCGTTCGGCGAGGGCGTACACCTCCAGGGTGATCGCCCGCAGCCGGGTGGCCGCCTCCGCCCCGATCCGGGCGGCGATCTCCTCGAAGGTGACGTTCTCGTCGTGCTCTCCGAGGTCGGCCTTGGTCGCCGGCGTGAAGATCGGCTCGGGGAGACGGGCGCCGTCGGTCAGGCCCTCGGGCAGGCTGACGCCGCACACCGCGCCGCCCTGGCGGTACTCGGCCAGTCCGGAGCCGGTGAGGTAGCCCCTGGCCACGCATTCGACCGGGTACATCTGCAGGCGCCGACAGATCATCGCGCGGCCGCGGACGGCGTCGGGCACGTCCAGGGAGACCACGTGGTTGGCGACCAGAGGTTCGAGCTGCTCGAACCACCACAGGCTCAGCGCTGTCAGCACCGCGCCCTTGTCCGGGATCGGGGTGGGGAGCACGTGGTCGTAGGCGCTGATCCGGTCGCTGGCGACGACGAGGAGGACGTCGCCGGCGGGGTGGCCATCGGCGCCGTCGGGCTCGTACAGATCGCGCACCTTGCCCGAGTACAGGTGCCGCCAGCCGGGGAGGACCGGTGTCTGGGTCTGATCGTTCACGGATCCCAGTCTTCCACGGCGCCGCGGGCGTGTGCGTGAGCCCTCGGCCGTCCCGGGCGCCGGGCAGGCGGCATAATCGCGGGGATGGACGATCTCGCCGGCCACCCGCTCATCGAGCAGGTCGTCTCGATGCTCTTCGACGCCGCTGACGCCGGCAGCGACATCGCCGGCGCCGAGGTCGTCCACCTCGAGTGGTCACAGGCGGGGCCGGAGCACTCCGGCCGGGCCTATGCGAGCGGCGCCCAGGGGGCGCGCTGGATCGACGTGCCCAGCGCGGTGGCGCCCGCCCTACGGGATCTCCGTGCGCAGACGGCTCGGCCCGGCGCCGGGGCATGGTTGTCCCTGGTGATCCTCGCCCGCCGCGAGGGCCGGGTGGAGGTCGTGGCCAACTACGATCGCCGTCCGTACTGGAACTCCGCCACGCCCTCGATGCTGGACACTCCGGCGCAGGAGCCGGTGCCGGACGAGCGACGGTGGGCCGCTGATCTGCGCCGCTACCCGCGAGATCGCGAGCACCGCCCGCCATGGCTGGCCGAGGACGAGGTCAGCGGTGAGGCGGTCACCCAGCTCCGCCAGGGTCTGGACGCCCGGGGAGTGCCGCGCACGGCAGTGGTGCTGCCCGGGGAGAGCGAGGACGTGCGCGGGCGGGACGAGACCGGAGCACCGCACCTGCCCCTCGAGGGCACGGTGGAGGTGGTCCGTTACGGCGCTCGCCACTACGGCCTGCAGGTGAGCGACTACGGTCAGCACGCCCTGATCGGGGAGTTCTACAGCGAACGCGCCGCCTGTGATGCGGTGTGGCAGTACCTGACCGCCCCGATGCCCGCCCCCGTGCCGGTGCACCAGGCCGAGCTAGCCGAGCGGGTCAGCAGCGCCGGTCCGGGCCTGGCCGAGCTGCACCGGCGAGTCGCGGCGGCCGGGCCCGGTGGGATCCTCACCAACCTCGCCGCCGGGGTGCCCTACGACCGGATCGGCACTCTCGACGGTCTGTACTTCTTCGTGGGCGGTACGCCCTGGGAGCAGCGTTCGCTCCCGGCCTCGGCCCGCGGCCCGGGAGCGCAGGTCCAGACCTTCATGGCGACCCGCCCGGTCGAGGTGCAGGCCGAGATCGCGCCGGCGTGGTTCGGCCAGCCCGGTGGCGGGCTGCGCTTCCACGTCGAGCCGCCCGCGCGCAGCCTGCGGGAGCTGATCCGGGCCGGGGTGGTGCAGCAGGTGGCACCGAGCCCCTGACGGCGCGCAGTGTGCTCCGTGCCACACTCACGTCTCACCGTGATGAGAACGATTCTGATTACTGGTAGATTCCCGGTCGTACGCCTCACGGAAAGGAGTGAGCCGCCACCGGCGCGGCTCGACCTCGAATGACTTCCACGACCCGCCCCCGCGCCCGCTACCTGGCGCTCCTCGGTGTGCTGCCGCTGGCTCTCGCCGCCTGCTCGAGCGGCACCGAGCCCGCTGAGTCCACCCCCTCGGCCTCGACGTCGGAGGAGCCGACAGCCGAGGAGACGGCCGCCGCGCCCACCGAGCAGGCCACGGTCTCCCCGCGCCTGGTGATCACCTATGACGGCGGCCTGCAGGTTCTCGACGCGACCAGCCTCGAGGTGGTCTCCGACATCCCGCTGGACGGCTTCACCCGCGTCAACCCGGCCGGTGACAACCGGCACGTGATGGTCTCCACCACCGGCGGCTTCCAGGTGCTCGACGCCGGGACGTGGGCCGAGCCGCACGGTGACCATGCGCACTACTACACCTCCGAGCCGGTCCTGACCGACGTCGTCTACGAGGCCGACAAGCCCGGTCACGCGGTCGTGCACGAGGGGCGCACCGCGCTCTTCGACGACGGCACCGGCGCCATCGCGATCGTGGACTCCGCCGCGATCGCCGAGGGCGTGAGCGACGATGCCCGTCAGCTGACCCTTCCTGCGCCCCACCACGGCGTGGCCGTCGAGCTGAGCGACGGCAGCCTGCTGGTGACCGACGGCACCGAGGAGGAGCGCTCCGGGGTCCGGGTGCTCGATGCCGACGGCGAGGAGATCGCCGCCACCGATGCCTGCCCGGGCGTGCACGGCGAGGCCACCGCGGCCGACGAGGCCGTGGTGATCGGGTGCGAGGACGGGGTGGTGCTCTACACCGATGGTGAGCTCACCAAGATCGACAGCCCCGACGAGTACGGCCGCATCGGCAACCAGGCCGGTTCCGAGGACTCCGAGATCGTGCTGGGCGACTACAAGTCCGACCCCGACGCCGAGCTCGAGCGTCCTACGCGCATCTCCCTGATCGACACCGACAGCGGCGAGCTCCAGCTCGTCGACCTGCCGGCCTCCTACACCTTCCGCTCCCTCGCCCGTGGCGATGACGGTGAGGCGCTGGTGCTGGGCACCGACGGTGCCCTGCATGTGATCGACGACGAGAGCGGTGAGCTCATCCGCTCGATCGAGGTCATGGATGCGTGGGAGGAGCCGATGGACTGGCAGCAGCCCCGCCCGGCGATCCGCGTGCTCGAGGGCACCGCTTACGTGAGCGACCCGGCCACGAACGAGATCCACGCCGTCGACATCGAGACCGGAGAGATCTGGAACAGCGCCACCCTCGAGGTGACGCCGAATGAGATCGCCACCGCGTCCGGGGATGTCCCGCACGCCCACGGCGAGGACGATGGTGCCGAGGAGTCCGAGGAGCACGAGGACCACGAGGGTCACGACCACGAGTCCGAGGGTGAGGACCACGAGGGTCACGACCACGAGTCCGAGGGTCACGACCACGACCACGAGCACGAGCACGGCGACCACGACCACGAGGACGAATGACCCGGCTCGCTCACTCCGGCCGGCGACGGACGGCCCGCCACCTGCGGGCCGCCGTCGCCGGCCTGGCCGTGCTCCCGCTGGCGCTGACCGCCTGCTCCACTGAGCCGGAGGCGCAGGACGGCGTGAGCGTCATGACGGCGTTCTACCCGCTGCAGTTCGTGGCCGAGCGGGTCGGCGGCGCTGAGGTGCCGGTCGAGAGCCTGACCCCGCCCGGCGCCGACCCCCACAGCCTCGAGCTCGCCCCCTCCCAGGTGGTCGAGCTCGGAGAGGCCGACGTGGTCGTCTACACCCCCGGCCTGCAGGCGGCGGTGGACGACGCCATCGCGACCCAACCCCCGCAGCGCGTCATCGACACCTGGGAGGCGACCGGGGTGGAGGCGGACCTGCGCTCCGAGGACCCCCACTTCTGGCTCGATCCCACCCTGCTGGCGCCAGTGGCCGATGCCGTGGCCGCCGAGCTTGGTGAGGCCGACCCCGACCGCGCGCAGGAGTACACCGAGCGCGCCGAGGAGCTGACCGCTGAGCTGGAGACGCTGGACGCCGCCTACGCGGACGGTCTCTCCGGGTGCGAGGGCGCCATGCTCATCACCTCCCACGAGGCGTTCGGCTATCTCGCCGACAGGTACGGACTGCGCCAGGAGGGCATCTCGGGTATCGATCCCGAGGTCGAGGCCTCGCCGGCCCGGATGCGGGAGGTCGCGGCGCTGGTGGAGGACGCCGGCGTCACCACGTTGTACTTCGAGACGATCACCGCTCCCGACGTGACCCTGGCGCTCGCCGAGGAGGCGGGCGTGGAGGCGGCCGTGCTCGATCCGCTCGAGAGTGCACCGGCCGAGGGTGATTACCTCACCACGATGCAGGAGAACCTCGAGGCGCTCGAGAGCGGCCTGGTCTGCGACTGAGGTCCACACGACCCGGCGGGGCCGGTACTGTCTGCGGACGGTGCCGGCCCCGCCGTCGTCGCCGGTAGCGTGCGGGGTGGGAGGGAGTCGACCATGAGCGAGCAGGACGGCAGCGGGCAGAGCCTCGACCACGAGTCGGCACGGGCATGGCTGGCGATCGCGGTCGCGGAGGCCCGCACGGGTCTGGCCGAGGGCGGGGTGCCGATCGGCGCAGCACTCATGGGCCCTGACGGCGAGGTGCTGGGCCGCGGCCGCAACCGTCGCGTGCAGGACGGCGACCCCTCGGCTCACGCCGAGACCGACGCCTTCCGCGCGGCCGGCCGGCAGCGAAGCTACCGCGGGACCACCATGGTCACCACGCTCTCGCCGTGCTGGTACTGCACCGGGCTGATCCGCCAGTTCGGCATCTCCCGCCTGGTGGTGGGGGAGGCGACCACCTTCACCGGCGGCCACGGCGATCTCGAGCGGCTCGGCGTCGAGGTGGTTGTGCTCGAGGATCACGAGTGCCTCGCGCTGATGCGCGACTTCATCGCCGCCCGGCCCGACCTCTGGTTCGAGGACATCGGGGTCGAGGCGCCGGACGGCCCCCGTGCCGCGCCTCAGCCCTGACGGGCCTTCAGGCGCGGGTTCTTCTTGTTGATCACGTAGGTCTTGCCACGACGGCGGACCACGATCGAGCCGGGCTGATTCTTCAGCGAACGCAGGGATGCGCGTACCTTCATGGTTCTCCTTCGAGGGGGCCGGTCACTACCAGCTGGACTTGGTGACGCCGGGCAGCTCTCCGCGCAGTGCCATCTCACGCAGCCGCACCCGCGAGAGGCCGAACCTGCGCAGGTGCCCGCGGGGGCGGCCGTCGGCCACGTCGCGGTTGCGCACGCGGGTCGGGCTGGCATCGCGCGGCAGCCTGTGCAGGGCGCGCATCGCGGCCTCGCGCTCGTCGGCGCTGCGGTGAGGGTCCACCGAGGCCTTCTTCAGCTCGGCGCGCACGGCGGCGTAGCGTGCCACCGTCTGCTTGCGTTGCTCGTTGCGGGCGACCTTCGAGGTCTTGGCCATCAGCGGGTCTCCTTGAAATCGACGTGGCGGCGGATCTTCGGGTCGTACTTCTTCAGTACGAGCCGGTCGGGATCGTTGCGCCGGTTCTTCTCGGTGATGTAGCGGTGGCCGGTCCCGGCGGTGGACTCGATCACGACCTTGGGCCGTACCTCGCTGGACTTCTTGGCCATCAGACCTTCTCCCCTCGGCGTCGGATGCGCGCGATGGCCGACTCGATCCCGATGGTGTCGATCGTCTTGATCGCGCGGGCGCTCAGGCGCAGCGTGACCCGCCGCCCGAGTGAGGGGACCCAGTAGGTGCGCTTCTGGATGTTCGGGTTGAACCGGCGCGAGGTGCGCCGGTGGGAATGGGAGATCGTGTTGCCGAACCGCGGTGCGGCTCCGGTGAGTTGGCAGTGAGCGGACATGATGTTCATAATAGGAATCATTCTCACTTATGTCCATCCCGGAGGAGTGCCATGTCCGAGCCGGTCCGTCCCGTTGCCGTCCTCGCCACCATCGACCCGGTCGATCGCGAGATCGCGTTGCTGAGCGCGCTGGCCGACCGCCCGGATGTGCCGGCGCTGGTGCACGACATCACCATCGACCAGGGCACGTCCCGGTTGCGGCGCCGGGTGCTACGGGGCCAGGACGTGGTCGAGGACGAGTGGGTGGAGCTCGAGCACGTGTGTCCTTCGTGCGCGGTCCGTGAGGATGCCGGCCCGACCGTCGCCCGCCTGGTGCGCGAGCCCGGGGTCACGGGAGTGCTGCTCGCGCTGCCGCCGGGTGCCGAGCTGTTGCCCGCCACGGCCGGTCTGACGGGGGCGCTCGCGGCCGAGGATGCGCCGGGTGTGGTGGCGGCGGGGATCTGCTGCATCGCTGCCGAGGTGCTGCCGGGCGCGCTGCTCGGCGAGGAGGAGGCCGGGGAGCGGGGTATCGCGCTCGCCCCGGAGGACGACCGTGCCGTGGCCGAGGTGGTCCTCGGCCAGCTCCCACCGGCCGATCTGGTGGTCCTCGACGGCGGTGCCCGGGGCCGCGGCCGCGATCTTGCCGATGCCCTGCGCCGGCACGGCAGTGACCTGGTGGCCGACATCCACGCCGACTGGCTCACCGGGGCGTTGGGGATGCGGCACGACCTCGCCCATGCCGAGGCGCACCTGCACGCCACCAGCGCCAGTCCGGGCGTCGGCGCGGCGGCCGCCCGGGTGGACGAGCACGGCTGGCAGAGCGATGCCTCCGACGTCTGGACGCTCGACCTGCACACCCCGGTGGCGCTGCACCCGGGGCGGTTGCTGGCCCAGATCGATGCGGTGGCGAACGGGCCACGGGTGATCTGGGGCCGGTTCTGGGTGCCGAACCGGCCGGACTCGGTGTGCGGGCTCTACGGCGGTGGCCGGCAGATCTCGGTCGGGGTCGCCGACGAGTGGGGGCAGCAGGAGTGCAGTACCCGCTGGCTGGTCGTGGGTGCCGGGCCGGGGCGCGAGGAGGTCCTCGCTGCCTTCGAGCGGGCCGTGCTCACCTCAGAGGAGACCGCGGCGGGCCTGCTGCCGTGGCTCGATCGCGCCGACCCGCTGGAGCCCTACCTCGGAGCGCGCAGCACCTGAGGAGTGGCGCCGAATGTGCGGTGGATCCCGGTCACCGGGTGCCTGCGATCCACCGCACAGTGCGGCTCGCGGTCCTCAGGCCAACGGGGTCACGGCGCCGCGGAAGTGTTCCTTGCCGGAGCGCTGGTTCCAGCCCGCATAGCGCACGGCCGCTCCCTCGTGCCGCATGGACACCGCGACGGTCGAGGGCAGCAGCACCGGCTTGCCGAAGCTGACGTCCCAGGTGAACGACTCCGCCCGGCTCACCCGGGAGGAGTCCACCGCTGCGAGCGCGCGCGCCGCGGTATCCATCCCGTGCGCGATCGCGCGGGGGAAGCCGAACGCCTTCGCCGCCAGCGCGCTGAGGTGGATCGGGTTGCGGTCCCCGGAGACCTGCGCATACCGGCGTCCGGTGTCCTTCGGCAGGCGCCAGCGGACGGCGGGCTCGCCGTACCCGTGCGCCCACGGATCGTCGCGTTCCTCGGTGGTCTCCAGCAGTGCGAGCCCGGGCAGGCGCTGCCCCTTGGCGAGATACGTCGAGCGACCGGTCCACACCGGATCGACGTCCTGCGCCCTCGTCACCTCGACGACGAGGTCCACCTGGGTGCCGGAGCGGTGGGCCCGCAGCCGCTCGGCCCAGGCGCGCACGGACACCTCGTCGGTGGCGTGCACCGGCTCGTGCTGGTGGACCTGGTTGGCCACGTGCACCATGCCCAGCAGCGGTAGCGGGAAGTCCGCGCGCGCCATCACCGCCATGGCCAGTCCGAAGCCGGTGACGTGCACGAAACCGGCGGGCAGCACGTCCCCGGCCGCTTCGCCGAGCAGGTGCTGGTAGGCGGTCAGCTGCTCGAGGTCGGGCCGGACGCCGTCGACGCGGTAACTCACCTGCGGCAGCGAGGAGGACCCGCGCCCGGCCCGTACCATCAGCCGGGCCGACCGCGCCAGCGCGCTCGCGTACAGCCCGCCCAGGCCGGGCACCTCGGGCAGGATCTTCTCCGCGCCGGGCGCGGTCACTGGCCCACCAGGTTCTGTCCGCACACCCGCAGCACGTCACCGTTGATCCCGCCGGCCTGCGGGGAGAGCAGGAAGGCGATGGCCTCGGCTACGTCCACCGGTAGCCCACCCTGCTGCAGGGAGTTCGCGCGGCGGGCGATCTGGCGCGGCACCGGGGGGATCTTCGCCGTCATCTCGGTCTCGATGAACCCGGGGGCGACGGCATTCGCCGTCCCGCCCTGCTCGGCCAGCCGCGGGGCCAGCGACCGGGTCATCCCGATCACCGCCGCCTTGGTGTAGCCGTAGTTGGTCTGTCCGCGGTTGCCGGCGATCCCCGACGTCGAGGCCAGGGAGACCAGCCGGAGGCCGTCCGGGGCCAGGTCCGACGACGCTGCCGCGGTCAGCAGTGCGTCGTTCATCCGCAACTGGGCGGCGATATTGACCGCGACCACCGCGTCCCACTTCTCCGGGGTCATATTGGCCAGCAGCTTGTCGCGCAGGATGCCGGCGTTGTGCACCACGGCATCGATCCGGCCGTACCGGGCGCGGGCCAGCTCGATCAGGCGTGCAGCAGCGTTCTCGCCGGTGATGTCCAGCTGCAGCGCGGTCCCGCGCACCTCGTTCATCACCCGCGCGAGCTGCTCGCCGGCGGCCGGTACGTCCACCCCGATCACCTGCGCGCCGTCCCGTGCGAGCACCCGGGCGATCGAGGACCCGATCCCGCGGGCGGCCCCCGTCACGACGGCGACCCTCCCCTCCAGCGGACGCGTCCAGTCCGCGGGGGCTGCGCCGTCGGGGGTGGTGACATGCACGAACTGGCCGGAGACGAAGGCCGACCGGGCCGAGAGCAGGAAGCGCAGCGCTCCGGTGACGCTCGGCGCGTCCACGGCCACGCCGTCGGAGACCACGATCCCGTTACCGGTGGCGCCCGCGCGCAACTCCTTGGCGACCGAGCGCAGGAAGCCGTCGACGCCGTGGCGGGCCGCCGCGACCTGCGGCTCGGCGCCCTCGGCGGGCCGGGAGAGGGTCACGACGCGGCCGCTGGGGGCCAGCGAGCGCAGGGCGCCGCCGAGGCCGAGGGCGGCGGAGCTCATCTGCTCGGGGTGCTCCAGGCCGGTGAGCACGAGCACGACCGCCCCGATGCTGCCCTGGGGGAGAGTGCGGTGCACGTCCAGATCCCAGGCCAGGAGGGCCTCGGCCACCGCGTCCGCCTCCGGGCCGGTGCCGAGCAGCAACACGTCGTCCCCGGGCAGCAGCGGGCTGTCGACCGAGGCAGGGTCTGTGTCGGTGCGCCGCAGCCGCGCCGGCCTCGGCAGGCCGAGCTTCTTCGCCACCTGCTTGGTGGCTCCGGAGTTGACCAGGTCCAGGTACGTGTCGTTCATCAGGCCTCCAGGATCATCGCGACGGCCTGCCCGCCGGCTGCGCAGACCGAGATCAGCCCGCGCACGGGGGCGGAGGAGCCGGCGCCGTCGTCGTTCAGCTTCTTCTGGTGCAGCAGGGCGGCCAGGGTGCCCACGATCCGCGCGCCGGTGGCGGCGAACGGGTGGCCGGCGGCGAGCGAGGAGCCCGCCACGTTCAGGCGGGACCGGTCCAGCTCACCCAGGGCGGGCAGCCCGACCTTGGTGGCCATGAACTCCTCGTCGGCCCAGGCGGCCATCGTCGTCAGGACGGTCGAGGCGAAGGCCTCGTGGATCTCGACGAAGTCGAAGTCGGCGAGGCTCAGGTCGTGGCGGGCCAGCAGCCGGGGCACGGCATAGGCGCCGGCCATCAGCAGGCCCTCCTCACCCCGGGCGAAGTCCACGGCGGCCGACTCGGCGTCCACCACGTGCGCCAGCACCGGCAGGCCGCGCTCGGCGGCCCACGCGTCGGTGCCCAGCAGGACCGCGGCTGCGCCGTCGGACAGGGGGGTGGCGTTGCCGGCGGTGATCGAGGCGTCCGGGGAGTCCTTGCCGAAGACCGGCTTGAGCTTCGCGAGCTTCTCCGCGGTGGTGTCGGCCCGCAGCGACTCATCGCGCACGAGGCCGCGGTAGGGGGTGACGAGGTCGTCGAAGAGGCCGTTCTCGTAGGCGGCCGCGAGGTTGCGGTGGGAGGCGAGCGCGATCTCGTCCTGCGCCTCGCGGGTGATGCCCCAGCGGCGGGTGGTGATCGCCTGGTGCTCACCCATCGAGAGGCCGGTGCGGGGCTCGTTCACGTTCGGGGCCACCGGCGCCAGATCGGCCGGGCGCAACCGCGCCATGAGGCCGAGGCGCTGCTGGAGCGTCTTGGCGCGGCTGAGCTGGAGCAGCGTCTTGCGCAGCCGGTCGGTGACCACGATCGGGGCGTCGGAGGTGGTGTCCACGCCGCCGGCGACACCGGAGGCGACCTGGCCCAGGGCGATCTTGTTGGCGATCGACACGACCGTCTCCACGCTGGTGCCGCAGGCGCGCTGGACGTCGAAGGCGGGGGTGTGCGCATCGAGCCCGGAGCCGAGGACGGCCTCGCGGGTGAGGTTGAAGTCGCGGGAGTGCTTGAGCACGGCGCCGGCGGAGACGTCGCCGAGGCGCTCGTCCTGCAGGCCGTAACGGGCCACGAGTCCGCTGAGCGCGGCCGTGAGCATGTCCAGGTTCGAGGCCGAGCGGTAGGCGCCGCCCGCCTTGCCGAACGGGATCCGGTTGGAGCCGATGACGGCGGCGCGGGTGCCGGCTGCCGTGGGTGGGTTGCTCTGGTCGGGCTTCGGTGCCATGGGTGATCCTCGCGGTCGTAGGTGGATGCCAGGAGCGGTGACTCGATCCTTCCCCGATCCGGGCCTCCCAGCAGCAGGGAAGGTGTCTAGAACTCATGGTACCTGATACTCTGAGTACGTGAACAGCGTCACAGCAGATCCGGGGCCCGGGCGCGACTCGGCCGACGAGGGAACGGACGGGCGGTCCCGCCGGTGGGATGCCCATCGGGCCGAGCGCCGGCGCGTGCTGGCGCGCGCCGCCCGCCGCGCCGTGCACCACTCCGGCCCCGACCTGTCGATGGACGAGCTCGCCGCCGCCATGGAGACCTCGAAGTCGATCGTCTACCGCTACTTCGCCGACAAGGCGGGGCTGCAGAGTGCGGTGGGCGAACTCGTCCTGGAGGAGATGGCCGAGGCCTTCGACGCCGCTGCCCATGCCGACTCCGAGCCGCGTGAGCGGCTGCGCGCGATGGTCGGCGTGTACGCCTCGATGATCGCCCGGTCCCCCCACGTCTACCGCTTCATCACGAGGACCGGGGACGGCGCGGCCGGCAGCGGTGGCGCCCAGCTCGCTGAGTTGTCGCTGTTCCAGGCCACCATCTCGGCCTCGGTGGAGATCCCGCTGCGCGACGTGCTCGCCGCCGCCGGGTCAGATCCCCGCCTCGCCTCCGCATGGGCCGTCGGCGTCGTCGGATTCGTCCGGGGCGTGGGAGACAGGTGGCTCGGCGACAACCCGACCGGCACTGCCGACACCTCCGACGATCGCCCGTCGGCCGACACCCTGGCCGACCTGGTGACCGACTGGCTCTGGCGTGGCGCCGGAGCCTTCCTCCACCCGACCTCATCCTCCCGGGAGCACTCATGAGCACCACAGCGGACCGCACCGCGGCGTCCGACCTGACCCTCGACACCCGCGTCGTGGCCGACCTGCTCGACGGGCGGTGGGGCACCTACCGCCGGCAGGTGCGGGACCTGATGCTCGATGAGCGGCTACGCCGGCAGGAGAACCTGAGCGTGCGCGAGCACCGGGACCGGGTGCTCGAACAGGCGCGCTACCTGGTCGAGCTCGACGTCGTCAACCGGGCCTTTCCCGAGCGGCTCGGCGGGCATGACGACCCGGGCGGCAACCTCGCCGGCTTCGAGGAGCTCGTCGTGGCCGATCCCTCGCTGCAGATCAAGGCCGGCGTGCAGTGGGGCCTCTTCGGTGCGGCGATCCTGCACCTGGGCACCGAGAAGCACCATGACCGCCTGCTGCCGGGTGCGATGGACCTGAGCGTGCCGGGCGGATTCGCCATGACCGAGACCGGTCACGGCTCCGATGTGGCCGCGATCGGCACCACCGCCACGTACGACCCGCAGACCGAGGAGTTCGAGATCCACACCCCGTTCCGCGGGGCGTGGAAGGACTACATCGGCAATGCGGCCGACCACGGGCTCGCCGCCGTGGTGTTCGCGCAGCTGATCACCGGTGGCGTCAACCACGGCGTGCACGCGTTCTACGTGCCCATCCGCGAGACCGGGCCGGACGGTGCCGCCGGGGAGTTCCTGCCCGGCATCGGCGGGGAGGACGACGGTCTCAAGGGCGGTCTGAACGGGGTCGACAACGGCCGCCTGCACTTCGACCACGTGCGCATCCCGCGCGAGAACCTGCTCAACCGCTATGGCGACGTCGCTGCTGACGGGACCTACAGTTCCCCCATCGACAGCCCCGGGCGGCGCTTCTTCACCATGCTCGGCACCCTCGTCCAGGGGCGGGTGTCCCTCGGTGGTGCCGCAGTGGTGGTCGCCAAGATGGCCCTGGCCACGGCCGTGCGCTACGGCAACGAGCGCCGGCAGTTCACCGGCGCCGACGAGGACGTGGAGACGGTGCTGCTCGACTATCAGCAGCACCAGCGCCGGCTGCTGCCGCTCATCGCGCGCACCTACGCCGCCCAGTTCATGCACAACCAGCTCGGGCAGCGCTTCGACGAGGTCTTCTCCGGTGAGCACGACTCCGACGAGGACCGGCAGGACCTGGAGACCCTCGCTGCGGCGTCCAAGCCGATGAGCACCTGGCTCGCGCTGGAGACGATCCAGCAGGCCCGTGAGGCCTGCGGCGGGACCGGGTACATGGCCGAGAACAAGTTCGTGACCTGGCGCCAGGACATGGACGTCTATGCCACCTTCGAGGGCGACAACCATGTCCTGCTGCAGCTCGTGGGCAAGCGCCTGCTCACCGACTACGGCCGCGAGATGGCCACCATGGACGTGGCCGGTGCCGTGCGGTGGGTGGCCGACCGCGCCGTGGACATGACACTGCACCGCACGCCGCTGCGACGCGCCGCGCAGTCGATCCAGGACGGCGGCTCGCGGGCCCGCTCCGCCGGCGAGATCCGTGACCCCGAGGCCCAGCGGGAGCTGCTCGAGGACCGGGTGGAGTCGATGGTCGAGGAGATCGCGCTGGCGCTCCGGGCCGGCAAGGGTGCGCCGGCGGACGTGCAGCAGGCGCTGTTCAACTCCCACCAGCACGATCTCATCGAGGCGGCCCGGGCTCACGCCGAGCTGCTGCAGTGGGAAGCCTTCACGGAGGCGCTCGGCGGCATCCGTGACGACCAGACCCGCAAGGTCATGACCTGGCTGCGGGATCTGTTCGGGCTGGTGACGATCGAGAAGAACCTGGCCTGGTACCTGATCAACGGGCGCATCTCCGGCCAGCGGGCCCGCACGGTCACTTCCTACATCAACCGCCTGCTGCCTCGGCTGCGAGCCCACGCGGGCTCGCTCGTGGAGGCCTTCGGGTACACCGACAAGCACGTCGGTGCGGTGATCGGCTCCGGCGTCGAGGGTCAGCGTCAGCGTGAGGCGCGCGAGTACTACCGGCGCCGCCGGGCGGCGGGCCAGGAACCGGTGAGCGAGAAGAGCCAGAAGAAGCGCTGAGGCCGGCTGGCCCCATCGCCCGGCTGACCGAACCGACACGGCTGTGCCGGCCTGCGGGGCACTGCCGCCGCAGACCGGCGCTGCCGTGTCGCTGCGGTCACGGCAGCCGGCGCAGGTTCTGCGCGTGGGCCTCGTGCAGCCAGTCCGGCGCCGCGCGCAGCCGCGGATCATCCCCACCGGCTCGGTTCAGGTAGCGGCGGTCCGCGGCGAGCCTGCTCACCGGGGAGTCGGCCGTGCCCGCCCGGGCGAGGGTGCCGTGCCCGGGGATGAGGGCCTCCGCCTGCTCCACGTACGGGGCGAGCAGGTCCAGGCCGGCACGGTACTGCTCCGGGGTGCTGGTCTCCAGCAGCGGGATCTCGACGTCGGAGAGCATGTCACCGGCGATCAGCACCCGCGGCCCCGGCAGCCATAGGGCGCTGTGCCCGGCGGCGTGGGCGTCGTGGACGAGGATCTCGGCGCGCGGTCCCCGCCAGGGGAGCCGGCCGCCGTCGTGGGGCTCGAGGAGGCCTGCCAGGGCCAGCAGCTCGGCCGGCAGATCGAGCGCGGTGCGGATCTCGGTTCGACGGGTATCGGCCTCGCGGGCGGCGGCCGGGCTGGCGAGCCGTGGGGCACGCCCCAGCCGCGGGTGCCACAGGACGTGGTCGTGATGGGCGTGTGTCGCCCAGCCGAGCCTCACCGCCAGGCCCCGGGCCGCCAGCAGGTCGGCCAGGGCCGAGAGCTCGTCGGCGTGCCACGCCGGATCCACCACGACGGCGTCGCCACCCTCGTACAGGACGGTACTGGTGGTGTGCATCGTGCGTGAGGTGAGCACCAGCACCCCGTCGGAGATCTCCACGGTTCGAGTGTGGCATCGCCCACGTCACTGGCCACTGCGCACACAGATGGTTAGCCTTACCTTAGAACGGTGCGCCGGAGCGAGGTGCGCCGAGCCGATGGATGAGGAGGGCACCCGTGCCCAAGGGAGTGGCGCAGCGCGCCGAGGTCGTCAGCAACGAGCGGGTCACCCCGCACATGGTGCGGCTGGTGCTCAGCGCACCGGGCGGCGGCGCGCTGGAGGTGGACCCGGAGGGATACACCGACACCTACGTCAAGGTGCTGCTGCCCCGCCCCGGAACCAGCGTCGTCGAACCCTTCGACCTGGAGGAGGTCAAGGAGCGGATCCCGGCCGAGGACTGGCCGGTGATGCGCACCTACACGATCCGCGCCTGGGACCCCGAGACCGGGCACGCCACGATTGACTTCGTCGTGCACGGCGACGAGGGCATCGCCGGGCCCTGGGCCGCTACCGCGCAACCGGGTGATCAGGTGCAGCTCTTCGGCCCGGGGCGCGGGTACGCACCCGACCCGGGCGCCGACTGGCACCTGCTGGTGGGGGACGAGAGTGCACTGCCGGCGATCGCCGCCACGCTGGAGGCCATGCCCGAGGGTGCGGTGGTCCACGCCTTCGTCGAGGTCGCCGACCCGGCCGAGGAGCAGCCGGTGCTGACAGTCGCCCGTGCGGAGGTCACCTGGATCCACCGCTCGGCCAGCGAGGGATCGCAGCCGGGGGAGGCGCTGGTGGCGGCGGTACGCGGGCTCGACCGCCCCGCCGGCCGGGTCCACGCTTTCGTCCACGGCGACGCGGACGTGGTCAAGCAGCTGCGGTCCTTCCTGCGCTTCGAGTGCGGCGTGGACAAGGCCGACCTCTCGGCTTCGGGCTACTGGAAGCGCGGGACCAACGACGACCAGTGGCGCACGATGAAGCGCGAGTGGGTCGCCCAGATGGAGGCCGAGGAGGCGCGCCGCTCGGCGTAGCCGCCCGCACCCAGGGGTCGAATCTTTGACCCCTTCGCGCGGTTCACCCCGAGTTTCGGGCCCATCGGCCGGTCATGGGCCGGCGGATGTGGCCGGTGGCAGTTCCCCGGGCAGGCGGCGCAGATGCGCTGCGCGTGTCGGCGCTCGCCATCGTCGTCGAATGTATGTTCGACTGGTGCCATGCGATGGGATGCCCAGCAAGCCACCGATGCCGGAGCGCTGCTGCCACTGCGCGGGCTGATCCGCAGCGTCACCACGCCGGAGTTCGCGGGCGTCACCTTCCACGAGGTGCTGTGCAAGAGCGCCCTGAACAAGGTCCCCGGCGGATCGAACATGCCGTTCGCGTGGACGATCAACCCCACGCGTGGGTGTCTCCACCAGTGCTCCTATTGCTTCTCGCGCAAGACGCACGAGTACCTGGACCTGGACTCCGGCGCCGACTTCGACACCCAGATCGTCGTCAAGACCAATGTGGCTGAGGTGCTGCGCGCCGAACTCGCCAGGCCGTCCTGGAAGCGTGAGCACGTCGCGCTGGGCACCAACTCCGACCCGTACATGCGTGCCGAGGGCCGCTACCGGCTGATGCCGGGCATCATCGAGGCCCTGACGGCGTCCCGCACCCCGTTCTCCATCCTCACCAAGGGCCCGCTGTTGCGCCGCGACCTCCCGGCGTTGCAAGCGGCCGCCGAGCACGTCGACATCGGCGTCGGCATCTCGCTGGCGTTCACCGATCCCGAACTGCAGCAGCGGGTCGAGCCCGGCACGCCCACCCCACAGGCCCGGCTCGGACTCATCCGCGCGGTGGCCGACGCCGGCCTGCGCCCGACCGTGATGGCGATGCCGATCCTGCCGTGGCTCACCGACTCCGAGCAGCATCTCGACGACCTGTTCGGGGCCATTCGCGAGGCCGGTGGCGCGTGGGTGACCGCCGGGCCGCTGCACCTGCGCCCGGGCGCGCGCGAGTGGTTCCTGGCCTGGCTCGGCCGGGAGTACCCGCAGCTGGTGCCTAAGTACCGGGCGCTCTTCGGGCGCGGCTCCTACACCAGCAGCGAGTATCGCGACTGGCTTGCCGAGCGGGTGTGTAGGCTGCGCCGTCGCCACGGGTTCGTCCGCGACGAGGCCGAAGGTGGTGCGAGGTGGACGTTGCGGACGGATCCGGACGCCGTCGGAGACCCGGCGATGCCGGCCGTGGCCCACGTCGACCCGCGGCCGGTGCAGGCGTCGCTGTTCTGACAGTGCTTCTCCAGTGCTCCTCCCTACGCTGAGCCCATGGACACCCTCATCACCGGAACCGACGGGCGCACCCGCTGCGGCTGGGTCGGTTCGGACGCCGACTACGAGCGGTATCACGACCAGGAATGGGGCTTCCCGCTGCACGGGGACCGGGCCCTGTTCGAGAAGATGGCGCTGGAGGGATTTCAGGCGGGCCTGTCCTGGATCACGATCCTGCGCAAGCGGCCGCGGTTCCGGGAGGTGTTCGCCGGCTTCGTCCCCGCGGAGGTGGCGCAGTTCTGCGACGACGATGTCGAGCGCCTCATGGGCGATGCCGGAATCATCCGCAACCGAGCGAAGATCACCGCGACCATCGAGAACGCGCGGCTCGTCCAGGCGATGGCCGAGGGCGAGCTCGACGCTCTCATGTGGTCCTTCGCCCCGGCCGCACGTGCACGGCCACGCACCTTCAACGACGTCCCCGCCCTCACGCCGGAGTCGACCGCGATGAGCAAGGCACTGCGCAGGCGCGGCTTCCGATTCGTCGGACCGACCACGATGTACGCGCTGATGCAGTCGGCGGGGATGGTCGACGATCACCTCCAGGGCTGCTGGCGGGTGGAGTGAGCGCACCTGACCGTCAGGCGTAGGCTCGTGGCTCGTGCCCCGCCTGCTCGCCGATACCGCGCCGCTGCGCATCGGTGCCTTCCGGCGACTGTGGTGGGGGCTGGGGATCTCCAATCTCGGCACCCAGCTGACCACGGTGGCCGTGGGCCTGCAGGTATACGCGATCACCGCCTCCACCCTCGCGGTCGGCATCCTCGGGATCTTCGCGTTGGTCCCGCTGGTGGTGCTCGGCTTGTACGGCGGGGCCCTGGTGGACCAGTTCGACCGCCGCCGGGTGGCGCTGAGCGCCTCCACGGTGCTGTTCGTCGTGACCGGGCTGCTCGCCCTGCAGGCGTGGCTGTCGCTGGAGTCGGTGTGGCTGCTCTACGTGCTGGTCGCCCTCCAGTCGGCCGCGAGCGCCGTCAACAACCCGGCGAGATCGGCGATCATCCCGCGCCTGGTGCCGATCACTCAGCTCGCCGCGGCCAATGCGCTGCAGACTCTCGCCTGGAACGTCGCCCTCACCCTCGGGCCGCTGCTGGGGGCAGTGCTGGTGGCCTGGCAGGGGTTTGGCGTCGCCTACACCCTCGACCTGTTGCTGTTCACAGCCTCGCTGTATGCGCTGTGGCGACTGCCCGACATCCCGCCGGAGCCGGCAGGGGAGGGCGAGAACGTCGCGGCGAAGCCTCGAGTCGTCGGTTGGCGTTCCGTCTTCGAGGGGCTGCGCTACCTCGGCACCCGGCCGAATCTGCGGATGACCTTCCTGCTCGACCTGAGTGCGATGATCCTGGCCATGCCCCGGGTGCTCTTCCCCGCCGTCGGGGTGGTGCTCATCGGTGGCGGCGAAACCACGACCGGGATGCTGACGGCCGCGATCGCCGTCGGGGCGGTGCTGGCGAGCACTCTCTCCGGTGGCCTCGCCGGGGTGCGAGCGCAGGGAAAGGTGATCGTCGCGGCCATCGCCGTCTTCGCCCTTGCCGTCATCGGCTTCGGGGTGGTGCTCCTGCTCGTTGGCCGCACCTCCCCGGACGACGTGGTCGTGTGGGCGCTGGTGGCCGCATTCGTGCTGCTCGCGGTGGCCGGCGCGGCCGATTCCATCTCCTCGATCTTCCGCCAGACGATCCTGCAGGCCGCCACCCCGGATGCCATGCGCGGACGACTGCAGGGGGTGTTCGTGGTGGTCGTCGCCGGCGGGCCGCGCCTCGGCGACCTGATGGTGGGTGCCGAGGCCTCGTGGTTCGGCGAGGGGTGGGCGGCCGTCGTCGGCGGAGTGCTGTGCCTGGTCGTGATCACCGTGCTGGCGCTGACACAGCGCCGCTTCCTGGCCTACGACGGCGCCCGACCGACGGCGTAGTAGCCGCCCCGGGTGCGCGGGGTGCCGTGGGGAATCGCCAGCCATAGTGTGGTCAGATGGCCCACCAACCCACCGCCGCCGTTGCTGTCGGCCTATCGTTGCTCCATCGCATCGTCGCGCGCGTGCGGACGGCCGCGTTCGTGACGGATCTGCTGCAGATCCTCAAGTGCACGATCGCAGCCACGCTGGCCTGGTGGCTTTCTGCGATCGTGCTCGACTCCCAGATGCCGTTCCTCGCACCGTGGACGGCTTTGCTCGCTGTGCATGCGACGGTTTACCGGACGTTGACTCGAGGTGTCCAGACCGCTGTCGCGACCAGTCTCGGGGTGGGGGTGGCGTTCCTCATCGGCACGCTGTTCGACGGAGTCAGTCTGTGGGCGTTCGCGCTCGCGGTGTTCGTGGGCATGGCCGGGTCACGGCTCAACTGGCTGCGTGCGGAGGGCGTGGCGATCGCCACGACCGCGATCTTCGTGCTCAGCAACGGCTTCGACGATCAGGCACCGCTGCTGGATGACCGACTCCTCGAGGTGGGTGTCGGGGTCGGGGTCGGCGTGCTGGTCAACATCCTGCTCGTGCCTCCGCTGCGTGACCGTCAGGCTGCGCGGCACGTGGACAGCATCAATCGTCGGATGGGGCTGGTCCTGGTGGAGATGGGGGAGGAGCTGGAGCAGTCCTGGGACACCGACCGTGCTGACGAGTGGGTCGCAGAGACCGCCGCGATGGATCGCGAGCTGGCCACCGCCTGGGGCACGATCCGCTATGCCCGCGAGAGCGCACGCGCCAACCCCCGTGCGCATGTCCCGTGGGCGCACCGCCATGGCCGCTCCGAGCGTCGGCGCAGCACACGGGCCGAGGAGGTCGGCTATGAGGAGATCCTCGGTCGCGTCGGTGAGGGCATCTCCCATCTGCGTCAGTTGGCCCAGACCGTCCGGGAATCGACCTATGCCGAAAGCCAATGGGACGACGATTTCCGCCACGAGTGGGCGGCCATCGTGCGCGACGCGGGACGGGTGATCGCGGACCCCGATGCCGTCGTGGAGCCGGTCGCCGGCCGGCTCGATGCGCTCGCGCGACGATTCTCGGCTGAGCGCAGGCTGCCCCCCGGCGAGCTGTGGCCGGTTTACGGTTCGCTGGTGACGAACGTCCGTCACATCACGGTCGTGGTCGATGACGTCGCCTCTGCCCGGCAGGCCCGGGAGGGGAGCCAGCCCACTCCGGGGGCGTAGGCCGCAGCCGGAGTCATCTCGCACACGTCGGATGCCACGACGGCGGCGCTGGTCATACGCTGGGGTAGATGCCCGAGAATCCTCCTGCCGACCTGCGGCGCCGCCGATCGTGGCCGCGCCGGATCGCAACCCTCCTCGCCTCGCCCGGGGTCGCGACCGACCTGCTCCAGATCCTCAAGTCCGTCATCGCTGCCACCGCAGCGTGGTGGGTATCGCTCAGTCTCCTCGACTCTGAGTTGCCGTTCCTGGCGCCGTGGACGGCGATGCTTGCCGTGCACGCGACCGTCTACCGGTCCCTGGCCCGCGGGGTGCAGACGACCGTGGCCACGTCCGTCGGTGTGGGACTGTCCTTCCTGGTGGGGGCGCTGCTCGGGGTGAGCATCTGGACCTTCGCCCTCGCGATTCTGGTAGGGCTGATCGGTTCGAGGGTGTCCTGGCTCAAGGACGAAGGCGTCGCGATCGCCACCACCGCCATCTTCGTGCTTGGCAGCGGTTTCGGTGAACAGCGACCGCTGCTGGAGGACCGGCTGCTCGAGGTCGGGCTCGGCGTCGCGATCGGGATCGCGGTGAACCTCCTGGTGGTGCCGCCGCTGCGGGATCAGCAGGCGGCTCGCCACGTGGACAGCATCAACGAGCGGATGGGCGCGATGCTGGCGCAGATGGCCGATGAACTGCGCGACTCCTGGGACACCGATCGGGCCGACCAGTGGGTGGCCGAGACGGTCTCGATGGATTCGGAGCTGGAGACGGCGTGGCAGACGGTGCGCTTCGCCCGGGAGAGTCAGCGGGTCAATCCGCGGCGCTACGTGCCCACCTCGCGCCGGCGGCGTGAGCCGCAGCCGCGCTGGGGCGAGGGCGAGGAGGTCGGCTACGAGGAGATCCTCGGCCGCGTCGGTGAGGGTATCTCCCACCTGCGCCACCTGGCACGGACGGTGCGCGAATCGACGTACTCCGAGAGCCAGTGGGACGACGACTTCCGCACCGAGTGGGCCGCGATCGTCCACGACGCGGGCCGCGCCGTCGAGGATCCGGACGCCGAGGTCGATCCCATCGGTGACCGTCTCGATGCGCTCGCCGAACGATTCTCCGGCCAGGACGGCCTCCCCCCGGGTGACCTGTGGCCGGTCTACGGCTCGCTGCTCACGAGCATGCGGCACATCACCACGATCGTCGATGACGTCGCCTCGGCCAGGCAGGCGCGCGACAGTTCCGAGCCCAACCCGGCGGCGTGAGCCCCGATAGCCTGCCCACCATGAAGGTCGCCCGCCGCGCCGCCGTCCCGCCCTTCGAGGTGATGTCCATCCTCGACCGGGTGGCCCAGCTGCGCACGGCCGGGCGGGACGTGATCTCGCTGTGCGCGGGGGAGCCCGCCGGCGGTGCCCCGCCCGACGTCGCGGCGCGCGCCGCTGCGCTCCACCAGGGCAACGACCTCGGCTACACCTCGGCGCTGGGGCCGCGGCCGCTCCGGGAGGCGATCGCTGGCCACTACCGCCGCTGGTACGGCCTGGAGGTCGCCGCGGAGGAGGTGGCGGTCACCACCGGCTCCTCGGGCGCGTTCGTACTGGCGTTTCTTGCCGCCTTCGATCCTGGCGACCGAGTGGCGCTCGCGAGCCCCGGCTATCCCGCCTATCGCAACATCCTCACAGCACTCGGCTGCGAGGTGGTGGATATCCCGTGCGGGCCCGGCGAGCGCTTCCAGCCCACCCCCGATCTTCTGGACGCTGCGGCGGCCCGGGGTCCGATCGCGGGCCTCGTGGTGGCCTCGCCGGCCAACCCGACCGGCACCATGCTCACCCGCGCCGAGCTCGCCGCCCTCACCGCATGGTGCGATGCCCACGACGTGCGCCTGATCAGCGACGAGATCTACCACGGCATCACCTACCCCGATCCGGGGGCGGCCGACCCGCGCGGTGTCTGTGCCTGGGAGACCTCGCGCACCGGCGTGATCGTCTCCTCCTTCTCCAAGTACTGGGGCATGACGGGGTGGCGTATCGGCTGGGCACTCGTCCCCGCGGACCTGGGCGGCGGCGTCGATGCCCTCGCCGGCAACGTGGCACTCTGCCCGCCCGCGCCGGCCGCCCACGCCGCGGTCGAGGCGTTCAGCGAGTCCTCCTACGCGGCCGCCGACGCTCGCGTGGCTGCCCTCGCCCGGACCCGCACCACCCTGCTGGATGCGGTCGGCACCCTCGGGTGGGGGCCGACCGCCCCTGCCGACGGCGCCTTCTACCTCTACGCCGATCTCGCCGGCTCCCTGGGTCACTTCGCCGACGCCGGCGCCTGGGCGCGGGCATTGCTGGAGGATTCGGGCGTAGCGGTGGTGCCCGGCATCGACTTCGATCCGGCCGGCGGGGGCCGCTACGTGCGCCTGTCGTTCGCGGCGGGCCAGGCGGCAGTGACGGAGGCGATCGAGCGGATCCTCGCGTTCCAGGCAGCGGGAGGGCAGCGCTAGGCTCGCTGCCGTGAGCGACGATGCCCAGATGCTGGAACCCTCCGTCTCATCGCCGCACTGGCGCGGCGCCGTCGGCTGGCTGCCGGACGGTGGGTGGTGGCGCCCCTGGCGCCTCCCACCGGAGCGGGCCGACCGCGCCCACGCGGAGCCATTGCTGTTCCCCGCGCGCATGGCCGCCGGCGTGCGGGCCGAGCTGCGCACCGACGCCGCGCGGCTGACGCTGCCGGTCCTCTTCGACGAGTGCGAGTCCTCGTGGCCGCTGGACGTCACCGTCGACGGCGAGCTGCACGCGCGGGTGGCCGTCGCTCTGGGCCAGCAGGTGCTCGAGATCGACCTGCCCGCGGGTGAGCACGACGTCGTGGTGTGGTTGCCGCAGATGGGGCGCTCCGCCGTCGGGGGGTTGGGCGTGTACGGGGCGCAGGTATTGCGCCCGCTCGCACCGCGGCTGCGGTGGACGGCCTACGGCAGCTCGATCACCCAGTGCACCGCGGCAGCTGGGCCGAGCGAGACCTGGCCGGCGATCGTGTCCCAGCGCCTCGGCTGGGACCTGACCTGCCTGGGGTTCGGCGGGCAGTGCCACCTCGACCCGATCGCCGAGCACGCGATCGCCCAGACCCCTGCCGAGGTGATCTCGCTGTGCCTGGGAATCAACATCCACGGTGGGGCGACCTTCAGCGATCGCACGTTCGCGCCGCAGGTCTCCGGCTTCGTCGAGCGCGTCCGGGGCGCGCACCCGCAGGCCCGGCTGGTGGTGATGACCCCGATCGGCAGTCCGCCGCGGGAGACCACGCCCAGTGCCGGTGGGCTGAGCCTGGTGCAGATGCGCGAGGCGATCGGTGAGGTGGTGGGAGCGCTGAACGAGCACGGCGCGCAGATCGTGCTGGTCGACGGACTGGACATCATCAGCGTCACGGAGGCGGACCGGTTCGAGGACAAGCTCCACCCCGGTCCCGATGGTTACCGGCTGATGGGGGAGCGGCTCACCGCCACTCTCGGCGGCCTCGTCTGAGCCGCTTCAGAACATCCGCCGCCGGAACTTCGCGCGCAGCGCGCACGCGATCGAACTGGCCACCACCGCGCCGAGCACCTGCCCGCCCATCACGGCCAGGTTCAGATCGAACGCCGGCTTCCAGGTGACGTCGCCGTCGCGGATCACGTAGGCGCCCGAGGGCCAGGCGCAGATCCCGACGCCGCCGCCCCCGCCGGAGCCCTCCGCGTTCGGGCTCTCGGACGCGGCTTCGCGTCCGCTGCCGGACCCGTAGCCCATTCCGGAGCCGCCGATCACCCGCGCCACCGGGATCACGGTGGTCTCGCCCACGGTGTAGGCCTCGCCGAAGACGCGCCGCACGGTGAGCGCCTCGCGCAACGTCTCGATGGGCAGGTTCGGGTCACCGGTGCTGCGGCTCATGGGTCCTCCTCGACAAGGGATATCGTCCCCATCATGCCCTGCACGCGCCCAGGATCTGGCGCTCAGGTCCGGGCCGTGCTCGCCCGCGCGATCAGCTCGGGTCGGAAGACCAGCTGCTCCTTGGGCCGTTGCGGATCGTCGAGCTCGTTCAGCAGCAGGCTCGCGGCGGCGGAGCCGATGTCCCGGCTGAGCTGGCGCACCGACGTCAGCGGCACCGCGGAGGTCTCCGCGAAGGAGATGTCGTCGTAGCCCACCACGGCCACGTCCCCCGGCACCTCGAGGCCCGCGCCGAGCAGACCCTGGACGATGCCGATCGCCGCCACGTCGTTACCGGCGAAGACCCCGTCGGGGCGCCTACCCGGTGCCATGGCCGCGATACGGCGGCCGGCGGCGCGGCCCTGGTCCAGGTTCAGATCGGGGCCGCCGAGCACGGCGATCTCGATCTCGGGGCGCGCCTCGACCACCTCGCGGGCACCCCGCAGCCGGTCGGCGACCTGCCGCACCCCCGGTGGTCCCGAGGTGAACAGGATCCGGCGGCAGCCGACGTCGAGCAGGTGTTGGGCGGCCAACCGGCCGCCGGCGAGGTGGTCGGTCGCGGCCGAGGAGAGCGTGCCGGTCTCGTCCTGCTGGTCCACGATGACCACCGGCGTGCCCCGTGCGGCGATCCGGTGGGCGCTCTCGAGGCTGCCGTCGAAGGGGCTGAGGAGGATCCCGTCGAAGCGGAACTGCTCGAACATCTGCAGGTAGGAGTCCTGCTGCCGCGCCGACTCGTGGGTGCTGCCCACCATGACGTTCAGCCCGCGCGCCGCCGCAGCCTTCTCCACCGACGAGACGATGTCGGCGAAGAACGGATTGGAGGCGTTGATCACCGAGATCCCGATGGTGCTGCTGCGGGAGAGCCGCAGCTGGCGAGCCGGCATGTTCGGTACGAACCCGAGCTCGTCGACGGCGATGCGGACGTGTTCACGCATCCGGTCCGAGAGCCGATCGGGCCAGTTGAAGTAGTTCGACACCGTCGCGGCAGAGACGCCGGCCTTCCGGGCGACGTCTTGAATCGTGACAGTCGCCACGACGATCCTCCTCGCGCTGGGCCGCGGAACACTCTCGTCGTGCTCATCGCGCCGCTCCTTGACGCTACCCGGCCGCATTGAATCGTGGCAAACCGCGGGTCCCTCAGGTGGCCAGGGCGGTGGCGGCCGCCATGCCGGCGGCCGCGGCCACCGTGCTGGCCACCGTCATCAGCGCGAGGGTGGCTAGGCAGCGCCGTCGATGGCCGTCCCGCCACATCCGGGCCACCTCCACCATCGCGGTGGAGAAGGTGGTGAACCCACCGCACAGGCCGACCCCGAGCACCGCCACCGTGTCCGGGCCCAGCGCGCCGGCACCCAGCAGCCCCACCAGCACACCGAGGAGCAACGACCCCGCGGTGTTGATCGTCAGCGTCGCCACCGGCAGCGCCGGCTGCCACCGCGCCCGGATCGCCCCGTCCGCCCAGAACCGCAGGGCTGCCCCGAGGCCTCCGGCGAGGGTGATCAGCAGCGCCGTCACCGGGCCCGCCCGCCCGGCCGCTCGGGCGAGCGCCCACGTCCGACGGCGATCCCCGCCATGGCGGCGACCAGCCCCAGCGCCAGGCTCGCGAGGACGTATCCGCCCGCCACGGCGAGCTCGCCGCCGGCGAGTAGTCGCTCGACCTCCAGCGCCAGGCTGGAGAATGTGGTGAACCCGCCCAGCAGGCCCGTCCCGAGCCCGAGCCGGAGGGCCCGGCCACGACTGGTCTCCTCCCCGGCTCGGTCCAGTGCCTCCAGCAGTACGCCCAGCAGGAACGAGCCCGCCAGGTTCACCACCAGGGTGGCCCACGGGACGCCGTCGGGGGTGGGCAGCGCCTCGGCGAGCCCGAACCGGGCGAGCGTGCCCAGCGCACCACCGAGGGCGACCAGCGCCCCGAGCCGCAGCCTCACCGCGGCTCCGGCAGCACCAGCACGGGCGCCGGCTCGCGGTGCCAGGGGCGTTCGCAGGTGGTGCGCATGAGTGCCTCGCAGCGGTCGGGCGCCGAGGTCGGGGGACGACTACGGGCAGCACGCTACGCCCTCCCCCGTGCTCCGGTGCGATGGGGCGATCACGCCGGCCGGACCAGTAGAGTTGGAGCGCTTCCCGAGCGCCGCATGAGCCTGCCTGCCGGCGCCGCCCGCCTCGCGTGAGGATCGAGATGACCACCGCTGCCGCCGGTACCCCCGATACGGTCTCCAACGCCGCCGCCACCCCGGATGCCGAACTCCCTTACGCCGAGCTCGGGCTCAAGGGCGAGGAGTACGCGCGCATCGTCGACATCCTCGGCCGGCGCCCCACCGCGGCCGAGCTGGCCATGTACTCGGTGATGTGGTCCGAGCACTGCTCCTACAAGTCCTCCAAGAAGCACCTGAGCCAGTTCGGGGACAAAACCACCGAGGCGATGCGCGAGCACCTGCTGGTCGGGATCGGGCAGAACGCCGGCGTGGTCGACATCGGCGACGGCTGGGCGGTCACCTTCAAGGTGGAGTCGCACAACCACCCCAGCTTCGTCGAGCCCTACCAGGGTGCGGCCACCGGTGTGGGTGGGATCGTGCGCGACATCATCTCGATGGGTGCACGCCCGGTGGCGGTGATGGACCAGCTGCGCTTCGGCGCCATCGATCACCCGGACACCCAGCGCGTGGTGCACGGGGTGGTCTCCGGCGTCGGCGGCTACGGCAACTCCCTCGGCCTGCCGAACATCGGCGGGGAGACCGAGTTCGACGCCTCCTATCAGCGCAACCCGCTCGTCAACGCCCTCTGCGTGGGGGTGATGCGCCACGAGGACATCCACCTGGCCAACGCCGAGGGGGCCGGCAACAAGGTGGTGCTGTTCGGAGCCCGCACCGGTGGGGATGGTATCGGCGGCGCCTCGATCCTCGCCAGCGAGACCTTCGATGAGGACAAGCCCTCCAAGCGCCCGAGCGTGCAGGTGGGCGACCCCTTCATGGAGAAGGTGCTCATCGAGTGCTGCCTGGAGCTGTTCGCCGCCCGCGTGGTCGAGGGCATCCAGGACCTCGGCGCAGCCGGCATCTCCTGCGCCACCAGCGAGCTCGCCTCCAACGGCGACGGTGGCATGCACGTGGACCTGGAGAAGGTGCTGCTGCGCGATCCCACGCTGACGGCCGGCGAGATCCTGATGAGCGAGTCCCAGGAACGCATGATGGCGGTGGTCGCGCCGGACAAGCTCGAGCAGTTCCTCGCCATCACCTCCCGCTGGGACGTCGAGACCGCCGTGATCGGCGAGGTCACCGGCACCGGCCGGCTGACCATCGACCACCACGGACAGCGGATCGTGGACGTGGACCCCAAGACCGTGGCGCACGAGGGCCCGGTCTACGACCGCCCCTACGCCACGCCGGCCTGGCAGGACGTCCTCAACGCCGACGACGCGGCCAACCTCCCGCGCCCGGTCTCCCTCGAGGAGGTGCGTGAGCAGGCGCTGCGGCTGCTCACCTCGCCGAACCTGGCCTCCAAGTCCTGGGTCACCGACCAGTACGACCGGTACGTGCAGGGCAACACCGCGATGGCCCAGCCCGACGACGCGGGCGTGATCCGCGTGGACGAGGCCAGCGGTCTCGGGGTCGCGATCGCCACCGACGCCAACGGCCGCTACACCAAGCTCGACCCCTACACCGGGGCCCAGCAGGCGCTCGCGGAGGCCTACCGCAACGTCGCCACCGTGGGCGCACGGCCGGCGGCGGTCACCGACTGCCTCAACTTCGGCTCCCCGGAGGACCCGGACGCGATGTGGCAGCTGGTGCAGGCCATCACCGGCCTCGCCGACGCCTGCCAGGAGCTGGGTGTGCCGGTGACCGGCGGCAACGTCTCGCTGTACAACTCCACCCTGGCCGGAGAGGTCGGCCAGGGCCACATCGACGCCTCGATCAATCCCACCCCGGTGGTGGGTGTGCTGGGCGTGCTGGATGATGTCGCGCACGCCACGCCGTCGGGCTGGTCGCAGGCGGGGCGTGAGGTCTACCTGCTGGGGACCACGCGCACCGAGCTCTCCGGCTCGGTGTGGGCCGGCGTCATCCACGACCACCTCGGCGGGCGGCCCCCGGCAGTCGACCTCGACGCCGAGCGCGCCCTCGCCCGGGTGCTCGTGGACGCCGCCGCGGGCGGTCTGGCGCACGCCGCCCACGACCTGTCCTCCGGCGGTCTGATGCAGAGCCTGACCGACGCGGTGCTGCGCTACGGCGTGGGCGCCGGGCTGGACCTGGCCGAGCTCACCGGCCGTGACGGCATCGACCTGACCACGGCGCTGTTCGCCGAGTCCGGTGCGCGCGCCCTGATGGCGGTCAACGAGGGCCGCGAGCAGGACCTGCTGCGCCTCGCCGAGGCCCACGGGGTGCCGGTGTTGCGGTTGGGCACCACCCACGACGGCGATCTCACCCTGGGCGAGGGCCTCACGTTCACCGTGTCCGAGCTGCGCGAGGCCCATGAGGGCACCCTGCGCGAGTACTTCGCCTGAGCTGTTCGCGACCCGACAACGAGGAGAGATCGTGACCATCCCCGCCCTGCCCGGAACCGGTGAGTACCTGCTGCGCCACGGCGACCAGACCGCCGTGGTGGTCGAGACCGGGGGAGGGCTGCGCGAGTACGCCGTGGGCGGAGCCGAGATCGTGGCCGGGTACCCGGCGGAGACGGTGTGCGTGAGTGCCCGCGGCCAGTGGCTGGTGCCCTGGCCCAACCGGATCTCCGGCGCTCGCTACAGCTACGACGGTGCCGAGCACCTGCTGCCGGTGGACGACCCGGACGCCGACAACGCCATCCACGGGCTCGCTCGCTGGCTGCCGTTCCAGGTGGTCGACCGTGCCGAGCAGGACTGGATCGAGCTCGGTGCGGTGCTGCCGGCCCGGGCCGGGTACCCCTGGTCGCTGACGATGAACGTGCGCTGGGAGCTGGGCGAGTCCGGCCTGACGTCGACCCTGACGGTGCGCAACACCGGGATGGGTGTGGCTCCGTTCGGCGCCGGCACCCACCCGTACCTGCACGCGGGCGAGCCGGGCACGTTGGTCGACGAGGCCGAGCTGACGCTGGGCGCCCGGACCGTGCTCACCGGGGACCGCAGCATCCTGACCGAGCGCGCGCCCCTCGCCGAGCATCCCGAGCACGACTTCCGCAGCGGCCGGCGCATCGGCGATCACCAGTTCGTGCTCTACACCGATCTCGACCGCGACGACGAGGGCAACGCGCACACGGTGCTCGACCGCGCCGACGGCCTCCGGGTGGACCTGTGGCAGGACCAGGCGTGGCCGTTCGTGCTCCTCTACAGCGCCGACGGCGTGAGTGAGCAGGAGGGGCGCCGCGCCTCGCTCGCGGTGGAGCCGATGACCTGCCCGGCCGATGCGTTCCACTCCGGTGACGGTCTGCTCGAGCTCGCACCCGGGGACGTCTTCACCGGCGCCTGGGGGATCCGTGTCGGCTGAGGCGGTGGTCTCCTCGCACTGGGACGACACCTTCGCGGGGAGGGTGCACCACCGCGGCCCCGACGTGCTGATCGTGGAACGGACGCCCGAGCACACCGACGGGGTGCTGCTGGAGGAGCGGAGCAGGCTGCGCCTCGCCCTGACCGGGCCGCAGCTGGCGCTGCTGGGCCCCGCGGCGGGCGCCTCGGCGGCGGACGTGCAGGCCCTGATCGCGGACTCACCCCTGAGCGTGGACGATCCCGGCCTGGTGCACTACCTGG
Source organism: Ruania suaedae (assembly GCF_021049265.1). Lineage (NCBI taxonomy): Bacteria > Bacillati > Actinomycetota > Actinomycetes > Micrococcales > Ruaniaceae > Ruania > Ruania suaedae. Next base: position 3,093,344 of record NZ_CP088018.1, on the reverse strand, counting down.
CGCCGGAACGTGCGAGCGCGCTGAGTTCGGCCCCGCCGCCGGAGCCGGCGCAGGTGCGCGTGCTCGGTGAGCAGGACCGGGCGGGGTTCGAGGAACTGCTCGCCGGCGTCCCCGAGGACGAGCAGGAGGAGGCCGAGGTCGATCTCGACGACTGGCTCGTGCTCGGCGCCTTCGAGGGCGACCGGCTCGTGGCGGTGACCAGCAGCTATCTGCAGACCGAGGACATCGCCGACATCGGCGTGCTCACGGTGCCCGACGCCCGCCGCCGGGGGCATGGCCTTCGGCTGGTGGCGGCCACCTGCCGGCAGCTGCTGCACCGGGGCGTGGTCCCGCAGTACCGCGCCGATCCCGCGAACGGGCGCTCCCTGGAGCTGGCGCGGGCGGCCGGATTCGTCGCGTTCGGCTCGTGGGCCACGGTTCTCGGTCCCCCTACGTCGTGACCTCATCGCTGCGTCGTCGCCGACCGTCCACGACGGCGACCACGAGCGCGAGCAGCAGCACGCCGATGACCACCCGCAGGCCGACGGACATGGCTTCGCCGTAGTCGCCGGAGGCGGCCAGGGTGATGAAGAACAGCGACCCCGACGCCGCCACCCCCACCGAGGTGCCCACTCGCTGGCCGGTCTGCAGCGCACCCCCGGCCACTCCCGCCTGGTCCACGGGCACGTCGGCGAGTGCGAGCGCCTGGTTGGGCGAGATGACGATGCCGTTGCCGAACCCCGAGACCATCAGGACCCCGGCCAGCCACCAGGCCACCTGGGGCCCGTCGATGAGGACCACGAGGACGTCGGCGGCGATCACCCCCGCGATCATCAGCGTGATGCCTCCGGTGACCAGGCGGCGCCCGGCTCGGGCGACCCAGCGGCCACCGAGCCAGCTCGAGACGGCGCCGGCGAGTGCGAACGGGGTGAGCACCAGCCCGGCCTGCCAGGCCGCCAGCTCCAGCCCCGATTGCAGGTAGAGCGTGGCGAGCAGGAAGATGCCGGTGAAACCGCCGAAGTAGAGCATGCCGATGGTCGCGCCACGGGTGTAGGACGGCGTGCGCAGCAGGGCGCGGGTGATGACGGGATGTCCGCCCGCGCGTTCGTAGCGGCGCTCCCACCACAGGAAGGCGGCACCGGCGGCGAGGCTCACGGCGAGCAGCCACCAGGGAGCCTCTGCGGGGCCGCCGCCCTCGGAGGACTCCAGGAACGGGAGCATGAAGGCCAGCACCGTCACTCCCAGCAGCCCCAGCCCGACGACGTCGATCCCGACTCTGCGGTCGGTGGGCTCGACCCGCGGCAGCAGCCGCCATGCCAGCACCAGCACCACGACGCCGACCGGGACGTTGACCCAGAAGACGGCCCGCCAGCCCTGCTCGGCGCCGAACAGCGCGATCAGCGCGCCGCCGAGCAGTGGGCCGATCGCGGTGGAGATGCCGACGGTGGCTCCGAACATCCCGAAGGCGCGGCCGCGCTCGGGGCCCCGGAACAGCTCCTGGATGAGCGCGATCACCTGCGGGTTGAGCGTGCCGGCCGCCACCCCCTGCAGCACGCGGCCGACCGCCAGGAGCTCCGCGCTGGGTGCGGCCCCGCACAGCGCCGAGGTCAGCGCGAACAGCGTGACCCCGATCAGGAACATCCGGCGTCGCCCGAACAGGTCGCCCAGGCGGCCGGCGGGCACCAGCACCAGGCCGAACGCGAGGGTGTAGCCCGCGACGATCCACTGCACCTCGGCCGGGTCCGCCTCGAGCGCTCCCTCGATCGAGGGCAGCGCGACGTTGACGATGGAGACGTCGAGCAGTGTCAGGAAGCCTGCGGCGAGGCAGACCGCGAAGGCGGACCAGCGCCGTCGGGAATCGTGTTCCTCGGGGGGCGAGTCGGAGGCGGACGGCACGGGCTCAGGTTTATCACGCGTGTGCCCCCGGCGGCGGGTGCGTCCGTGCGGCAGAATGCCAGCAGACCGCGACATGCGAGCACCAGGTGCGCAACGATGCGTACCGCCCGACGGAAGGTTCACAGCCACGATGACTACCCCCAGCGTCAGCTACTCGATCACGGTCCGGCTGGAGATGCCCGCGCAGCCCTCGGCGGTGAGCACGATCACCACCACGGTCGAGCGTGCCGGCGGTGTGGTCACGGCGGTCGACGTCTCGGCCTCGGGCGTGGACCGCCTGCAGGTGGACGTCACCTGCGCCACGGGTGGCGAGGACGACGCCAAACACATCGTGGACGCCTTGGGTGACATCGACGGCGTCACCATCGGTCGGGTCTCGGACCGGACCTTCCTTGCCCACCTGGGTGGCAAGATCGAGATCCAGCCGAAGATGCAGATCCGCCACCGTGATGATCTGTCGTTGATCTACACCCCCGGGGTGGGTCGGGTGAGCCAGCAGCTGGCCGCGCACCCGGAGGACGCGGTGCGCCTGACCATCAAGCGCAACACCGTGGCCGTGGTCACCGACGGTTCGGCGGTGCTCGGGCTGGGGAACATCGGCCCGACGGCGGCCCTGCCGGTGATGGAGGGCAAGGCGGCGCTGTTCAAGCGGTTCTCGGGGATCGACGCCTTTCCGATCTGCCTGGACACCCAGGACGTGGACGAGATCGTCCGGACCGTGAAGATCATCGCGCCGGTCTTCGCCGGCATCAACCTCGAGGACATCTCGGCGCCCCGGTGCTTCGAGATCGAGGCGCGGCTGCGCGAGGAGCTCGACATCCCGGTCTTCCACGACGATCAGCACGGGACGGCGATCGTGGCACTGGCAGCGCTGCAGAACGCCCTCAAGGTGGTGGGCAAGCGCATCGAGGACGTGCGCATCGTCCAGTCCGGCGCCGGAGCGGCCGGGTCGGCGATCCTGCGGCTGATGCTGGCCGCCGGGGCCAAGCACGTGGTGGCCTGTGACATCGACGGCGTCATCCACCCGGGCCGGGAGGGCCTCGACGCGTCGTTGCGGTGGATCGCCGAGGCCACCGAGGGGGAGCAGTACCCGGGCACGCTGCGCGACGCGATCGTCGGCGCCGACGTGTTCATCGGCGTCTCCGCGCCCAATCTGCTCACCGAGGCCGATGTGGCCGGGATGGCCGAGCGCTCGATCGTGTTCGCGATGGCGAACCCGCTGCCGGAGATCGACCCGGCGATCGCGACCCGTCACGCGGCGGTGGTGGCGACCGGGCGCAGCGATTTCGCCAACCAGATCAACAACGTGCTCGCCTTCCCGGGGGTGTTCCGCGGGCTGCTGGACGGGCGCTCCACCCGGATCACCGACGAGATGCTGCTGGCCGCGGCGACGGCCCTGGCCGAGGTGGTCACCCCGGAGGAGCTCAACGCCACCTACATCGTGCCGAGCGTGTTCCACCAGCATCTGCACGGCGCGATCGCCGCTGCGGTGCGGGCCGCGGCGGAGGCGGACAGCGAGTCGAGGGCGTCGGTCACGCGCAGCTGAGCGGAGGGTGCCTGCGCCCTGGATGACGAGCAGGTGACGGTCTGGGGAATTCTTCCTCCCGGACCGCTTTCGGGGTGCCCGGGTGTGGGTGGTGCCGGTTACGTTTCGAGAGCCCCCGAGACTCGAAGGAAGTCCCATGCCCGTATCCCCCCGTCTGACCCGACCGCTGGTGGCGGTGACATCCGCGGCCGTGCTCGGCCTCGGTATCGCCGCCCCGGCCGCGGCCGTCTCGGCCGTTCCCGGCCCGGCGCCCCGCCTGATCAGCACCGGCGACATCTTCATCAGCGAGCTGCACTACGACAACGCCGGCACCGACGAAGGTGAGGCGATCGAGATCCAGGCGCCCGTCGGCACCGACCTGACCGGGTGGAGCCTCGAGCTCTACAACGGCAGCAATTCGCAGGTCTACGACGCCCGCACGCTCGAGGGCACCGTGAACGAGGGTGACGGCGTTGCCGGCGTGCTCGTGGCCGAGTACCCGTCCAACGGGATCCAGAACGGCGAGGAAGACGGGATCGCCCTGATCGACGCCGAGGGCACCGTCGTGGAGTTCCTCTCCTACGAGGGAGTGCTGACCGCCGCGGGCGGTGCTGCGGAGGGGATGACGAGCACCGACATCGGTGTCGAGCAGTCCAACAGCACACCGATCGGCCTGTCGCTGCAGCGCATCGACGGCACCTGGACCGGGCCGCTGGAGGAGACCTTCGGGGCCGTCAACGGCTCCGACGGCGGGGACCCCGATCCGGACCCGGATCCGGACCCAGATCCCGAGGTCCCGGCCGAGGACACCCACAGCATCGCGCAGATCCAGGGCACGGGTGTCGAGAGCGAGCTCGTCGGCCAGACGGTCACCACCAGCGGCGTGGTCACCGCGGCCTACCCTGCCACCGCTGCCTACCCCGAGGGCAACTTCAACGGCTACTACATTCAGACCCCCGGCACCGGCGGCGCGGTCGACCCGGCGAGCATCACAGCGTCCGAGGCCATCTTCGTCTACTCCCCCAGCACGGCCGGTCAGGTCGCGATCGGTGACTACGTCCGGGTGCAGGGAGCGGTCGGCGAGTACGACCCGGACCCGCAGGCCGGTCTGGAATACGGTGCCAGCACCCAGATCACGGTCGGGAGCGGGGGGCTGGAGATCCTCGAGACCGAGACCGACCCGGTCCTGCCGATCGAGGACTTCACCATGCCGGCCACCGACGCCGAGCGCGAGACCCTCGAGGGCATGCTCGTCGCTCCCGTGGCCGACTACGTCGTCTCAGACACCTATGGGCTCGGCGGCTGGGGCCGGACTGCTTTCGGCACCGTCGGGCTCGGCCTCAACGGTCCGCTCGTGCAGGAGACTGACGTCGCCGCTCCGGGAACCGCCGAGTACGACGCTGCGGTCGCCGACAACGCGGCCCGCGCCGTCACCCTGGACGACGGGCGGTCGGCTCGAACGGAGGACAACGAGGAGGTCCCGTACCTGACCGGGAACCCGGACCTGCGCACCGGCGTGGCGGTGGAGTTCCACGAGCCGGTGATCGTCGATCACCGCTACCAGTGGAACTTCCAGCCCACCGAGCCGGTCACCGGCACCGCCGATGACCTGGTGACCTTCGCCGGTGGTAATACTCAGGCCGCGAACGCCACCCCGGCCGACGTCGGCGGCGACCTGGTGCTCGCCACCTTCAACGTACTCAACTACTTCACCACCCTCGGTGAGGACGTGCCCGGCTGTGGCTCCTACGACGACCGCGAGGGCAACCCCCTCACGGTCAACCGCTGCCAGCCCGACGACGGCCCCCGCGGCGCGTGGAACGTCGAGAACCTCGAGCGCCAGCAGGCCAAGATCGTCGAGGCGATCAACGGCCTCGACGCCGATGTCGTCTCCCTCGAGGAGATCGAGAACTCGGTGAAGTTCGGTGACGATCGCGATGCCTCGCTCGCCGCGCTCGTCGAGGCGCTCAACGCCGACGCCGGAGCGGACCGCTGGGCCTATGCGACCTCGCCGTCCGAGCTGCCGTCGCTCGCGGACCAGGACGTCATTCGCAACGCCTTCATCTACAACCCCGCCACGGTGGAGCTCGCCGGGGACTCGGTCGTGCTCGTCGACGACCCGGCGTTCGACAACGCCCGCGAGCCGCTCGCGCAGGCGTTCACCGCGGTCGGGACGGACTACTCCTTCGTGGCCGTGACCAACCACTTCAAGTCCAAGGGTGGCGACTGCGGGGATCTGCCGCAGGGCTGCTTCGAGGGCGACCGGGTCGACCAGGCCGAGGCCCTGACCGCGTTCGCTGAGGACGTGGCCGACGAGGCCGGTGTCGAGGACATCTTCCTGACCGGTGACTTCAACTCTTACAGCGCCGAACTGCCGGCCCTGGCCATCGAGGACGCCGGGTACACCAACCTCAACAACGGTGAGACCACCTACGTCTTCGACGGCAAGGTCGGCTCGCTCGACCACATCTACGCCAACGACACCGCCGCCGAGCGGGTCACCGGTGCCGACATCTGGAGCATCAACTCGCCCGAGTCGGTGCTCGCGGAGTATTCGCGCTACAACTACTTCGCCAGTGAGCACGTCCAGCCGGGGACCCAGTTCCGGGCCTCCGACCACGACCCGATCCTGGTCGGGATCGACGTGCCGGACGTCACCGACACCCTGGTGGACCTGCAGATCCTCTCGATCAACGACTTCCACGGCCGCATCGAGGCCAATGGGCAGTCGGCGGGTGCCGCCGTGCTCGCGTGCGCGGTGGACTCCTACCGGGCCGAGAACGAGAACACGCTGTTCGTCTCCGCCGGTGACAACATCGGTGCCTCGACGTTCACCTCGTTCATCCAGGACGACCAGCCCACCATCGATGTGCTGAACATGATGGGCCTGGACGTCTCCGCCCTGGGCAACCACGAGTTCGACCGCGGTCAGGACGACGTGACCGACCGGGTCATCCCGGCGTCGGACTTCCCGCTACTCGGGGCGAACATCGTGGACGAGACCGGCGAGCCGGCCTTCGACCCGTACTGGATCACCGAGACCGGTGGCGTCTCCGTCGGCTTCATCGGCGTCCTCACCGAGAACATGCCCACGCTGGTCTCCCCGGCCGGCATCGAGGGCCTGACGTTCACCGACATGGGCGAGGCGGCCAACCGCTACGCCGAGCAGCTCTCCGACGGTGACGAGTCCAACGGTGAGGCCGATGTGATCGTCGTCCTCGCCCACGAGGGCGCACCGGGCGGCGAGCTCTCCAGCGCCGACGGCTCGCCGTTCGGTGACCTGGTGGCCGGCGCGCACGAGGAGATCGACGCGATCCTCTCGGGCCACACCCACCAGACCTACACCCACGACGTCGACGGCATGTGGGTCACCCAGGCCCGCCAGTACGGCGAGCTGCTCGGCCAGCTCGAGCTGACGGTGGACCCCACCACCGGTGAGGTCGTGGCGAGCCAGGCGCAGAACGTGGACCTGGTGCCGGTGGTCGGCGACGCCGACGAGGGCATCGAGCGCGAGGAGTTCTGCGCCGGTGACCCGGACGTGCAGGATGTCGTGGACGACGCGGTGGACGTGGCCGAGGAGCTCGGAAGTGTCCCGCTCGGCGAGGTGACGGCGGATCTCAACCGCGCCGTCGGGACCTCGGGCGAGCCGGGCTCCAACCGGGCCGGTGAGTCGACTCTCGGCAACTTCGTCTCCGACGTGCAGCTCTGGGCCGCGCAGCGGACCAACCCGGGCACGCAGATCGCGTTCATGAACCCGGGTGGGCTGCGCGACGACCTGCGCTACGACGCCGACGGCGACGAGGGTGCCGGGGTGGTCACCTACGCGGAGGCCGCCGGTGTGCAGCCGTTCGCCAACACGCTGGTCACGATGGACCTGACCGGTGCTCAGATCGCCGAGCTGCTCGAGCAGCAGTGGCGCCTGGACGGTGACGCCGAGACCAAGCTCCACCTGGGCGTCTCGGCAGGATTCAGCTACGTCTACGACCCGAGCGCCCCGCTCGGGGAGCGGATCGTGGGCATGAGCCTCGACGGCATGCCGATCGACCCCGACGGCGTGTACACGATCGTGACGAACTCCTTCCTCGCCGCGGGTGGGGACGGGTTCAGTGTGTTCACCGAGGGTGCCTCGACCGCCGACTCCGGTCAGGTGGACCTGGCGGCGATGGTGGACTACTTCGACGAGGTCGGGACGGTCTCTCCCGACTACGGCCAGCGCGCCGTGGCGGCCACCTGGGTCTCGGACCCGGCGGCCGTCTACAGGCCGGGCGAGGAGATCGCCGTCGACGTCGCCTCGTTCGTCTTCTCCACGGGCGAGCCGGTGCCGGAGGCACTGGAGACTTCGCTCGGCGGCGTCACGACCGAGCCGGCGGCCCTCGACGCGACCCCGGTGGACGGGACCGACCTCGTCGGCAGCGCCGAGGTGCGGGTCACCGTGCCCGAGGTGTTCGGCGTCGCCGGTGGTCAGGGCGACCGTCAGGCCGCCGGGGGCGACGACGTCAGTGTCGTCGACCTCGTGGTCACCGATCCGGTCAATGGCACCGAACTGGTGCTCGAGGTGCAGGTGGCTTCGCAGGCGGGTGCCGGTGACGACGGCTCCGATGGGTCCGATGGCACTGATGGCTCCGATGGTGCCGGCGGGTCCGATGGCTCCGACGGCGATCTGGCCGAGACGGGAGCGAGCGGGATGTGGACGCTCGTGCTCATCGCCCTCGGCCTTGCCATGACAGGCGGCGTGGTGATGATCATGCGGCGCAGGGCGGCCGCGCGGGGCTGATCCCTGACATACAGATGCCCCGGGCCCTCACAGGGTCCGGGGCATCTGTATGTCAGCCGGGTGAGCGTGGCCGCCACCGCGCGGGTGGGGCCTCCTGCTCAGCGGTACGCCGCCACCAGCGGGCAGGTGAAGGTGTCGCGGACGCCGAGACCGACGTCGTTGAGGTGGCGCACGACGATGCCGTAGGAGCGGAACAGGTTCGTCTGGGTGTAGTCGACCTTGTGCTCGGCACAGAACTGACGCACCAGTGGTGCGACCGTGCGCAGGTGCGGGCGGGGCATGTTCGGGAACAGGTGGTGCTCCACCTGGAAGTTCAGCCCGCCCATCGCGGTGTCCACCCAGCGGCCGCCGGTGATGTTGCGGCTCATCAGCACCTGACGGCGCAGGAAGTCCAGGCGCATGTCCTTGGGCATCACGGGCATACCGACGTGGTTGGGTGCGAACGAGGCGCCCATGTAGACGCCGAAGACGGCGAGCTGGACGCCGAGGAATGCTCCGGCGATCCCGGGGGAGAGCACCAGGAACAGGAAGACCGGGAAGGCGATGAGCCGGATCGCCAGGAAGACGATCTCCACCGTGCGGCGCTTCAGCGGCGCGCGCCCGAGCACTCTCTTGGTGCTCGTCACGTGCAGGTCCAGGCCCTCCAGCAGCAGCATGGGGAAGAAGAACCACCCCTGGCGCTTGAGGAACCAGTCGATGGCCGGGTGCCGGCGGCGTTCGTCGGCCTGCTCGGGGGTGAAGGTCACGTAGGGCAGGTCGATGTCCGGGTCCGAGCCACGCTTGTTGGGATTGGCGTGGTGCTTGGAGTGCTTGCCCTGCCACCAGCCGTGGCTGAGGCCGACGAACAGGTTGGCCAGGACGAGCGCGGTCCAGTCGTTCCACTTGCCGGAGGTGAAGATCTGCTTGTGGGCGGCGTCGTGGCCGAGGAAGGCGATCTGCGTCATCACAGCGCCCATCACGGCGGCCAGCGCCAGCAGCCACCAGCTGCTGCCGATGAGGACGATCGCGGCGATGATCGCCGCCAGCGCCAGGGCGGCGCCGATCAGGCGAGGCCAGTAGTAGTCGTAACGGCGGCGGAGCAGGCCGCTCTCGCGGACCTGCTTGGTCAGCGCACTGAACTGGCTGACGTAGGCGTCGCGTGGGCGTTCGGCGGTGGCGGTCATCGCACACCCCTTTCGCATGGTGATGGGGTGTGCTGGCACCCGGTGATGGTGGTGAGAAGTATTGACCGGGTCAGCGAGATCCGGGCCGGAAACGACGACCGGCCGCCGTCGGACGTACCAACGGCGGCCGGGTCGTGCAGTGAGCTCCGCTGGGGAGCGTCCTGCGCTAGTTTCAGAGCGGGCGGATGTTCGACGCCTGGGGGCCCTTCGGGCCCTGGGTCACCTCGAACTCGACGCGCTGGTTGTCCTCGAGCGAGCGGTAGCCGTCAGCCTGGATGGCCGAGTAGTGCGCGAACACATCGGCGGACCCGTCCTCGGGGGCGATGAAGCCGAACCCCTTCTCAGAGTTGAACCACTTCACGGTGCCTACGGTCATGCGTTTCTCCATCATTCAGAGTTCGAACCCGACTGTCGGGTCCGAATCAGCCACGGTGCCGGCGTCAACTCTTCTTGGTGAAGAAAAACGCCCCGAGCCTTGCAAGGCTGGGGCGTCCGACGTGCGATTCACTGCAACCATGTTTGAGCCTACAACACTTCGGCCGGTTTGTGGGGGTGGAGTCCCACCGTTCTCCGAGAGCGAAGTCTGCTGCGCCGGGAGCGGCCCCGGTAGCATCGGCGTCCGTGGCCCGACGACGCATCGATCCGACCGACGGTGAGGCCGCGGTGAGCCGGTGGCGTGCCGCTGACGCCGACCGTGCCGACCGTGCCGTGCTGACGCTGGCCGTGCGCTACGCGCTGCAGACTCTCGGTGACCGGGCTCCCGGGCACTCGGTCGAGGTCCGGGTACCGCCGGCGGGCGTCGTGCAGGTGGTCGAGGGGTTGCGGCACACCCGTGGCACCCCGCCGAACGTCGTCGAGACCGATCCCCGGACGTTCCTCGCCCTCGCCACCGGAGACCTGACCTGGGAGGAGGCCCGCGCCACCGGCGCCGTCTCCGCCTCGGGCTCGCGCGCCGATCTCGGTGAGCTGCTGCCGTTGTGGCCTCATGCGGGCTGACGGCGGTGCACGCCGGCGGGCCGTGGCTGGACGTCGAGCAGGAGCCGACCGCGGCCGGCGCTCGTCCTAGAGTGGTCCGGTGAGCACCCACGAGCCGCATGAGCGTGACGGCGTCGCTGAGCCCGGCCCTGAGAGCCACGGCCTTGAGCACCAGGATTCCGAACAGACCGCTCCTGACGAGGCCGGACCCGAACAGACCGGCCCCGGCGAGTCCAGCGCTGACGACACCAGCACCCAGGTCGCCGGCTTCGGTGAGATCGGTGACGAGGAGCCGGGCGCCGAGGTCGAGGACGCGGTCGAGGACGACGATCCAGTCCGCGCCGCCGGCGGCGAGACCGGCGAGGAGCGCCGGATCGTGGAGTCCCTCGACCGCTCGCGGGTGCGGCGTGCACCGCGCTATCGCAACTTCGCCGTGCTGGGCGGGCTGATCGGTGTGGTCCTCGCCGCCATCGTGACGCCCTTCGCCGACTCCACGCAGTACCTGGGCCACGGTGGCCTGTTCGTGGTGGTGGCCCTGACCCTGGCGCCGGTCGGGATTCTGCTCGCCTGCCTCACCGCGCTGCTCCTCGACCGGCGGGCCCGATGACCATACCGGCGCAGCGACGCCGGGTCCGGCTCTCCGCAGCCGCCGAGCACGCCGTCCATCCGCTGCTGCAGCGCATCCGCACGGAGCAGCGCGTGCCCGGACCCTTCAGCGAGGCGGCGATCGCCGAAGCCGAGCGGGCAGCGGCTGAGGGTAGCGACGCCGGCCTCGACCTGACCGACGTGCCGTTCCTGACGATCGACCCGCCCGGTGCGCGCGATCTCGACCAGGCGATGCATCTGTCCCGCGCCGAGCATGGGTACCTCGTGCAGTACGCGATCGCCGATCCTGCGTCCTTCGTGCGGCCCGGCGGCGCCCTGGACGCCGAGCTCGCAGACCGCGGTGTCACCTTCTACGGTCCGGACGGCTCGATCGCGCTCCACCCGCAGGTGCTCTCCGAGGAGGCCGCGAGCCTGCTGGCCGGCCGGAGGCGGCCCGCGTGCGTCTGGCAGATCCGGCTCGACGGCGACGGCGCGCTGGTCGAGGCGCAGGTGCACCGGGCGCAGGTGCGCAGCCGCGCGCAGCTGGACTACCGGGAGGCCGATCGCCGGATCGCCTCGGCGGGCGGCGCCCCGGCCGACGAACTGGACCAGGTGCTGGTGCTCCTGCGTGAGATCGGGCAGTTGCGGCTCGCGCAGGAACGTGCCCGGGGTGGGGCGTCGCTGGCGATCCGCGAGCAGGAGGTGGTGGCTACCGAGGGTGGGTACCGGCTCGTCCAGCGCGCGCAGCTCGACGTTGAGGAGTGGAACGCGCAGATCTCGCTGCTCACCGGGATCGCCGCGGCTGGTCTCATGCGCACCGCCGGCGTGGGGATCCTGCGGACGCTCCCGCCGGCCGACCCGGAGGATGTGGCACGGGTGCGCCGGGCGGCTCGCGGCCTGGGTATCGAGTGGCCGCAGGGCCGGCCCTACGGTGAGGTGCTCTCCGGGCTCGACTCCGCGGTGCCCGCGCACGCGGCGTTCCTGCAGGAAGCCACCAGCCTCTTCCGCGGTGCGGGGTATGTCACCTTCGACAGCACCGGCGACGCCGAGACCGGCACACCACCGCCGTCCCCGCACTCGGCGATCGCTGCGGAGTACGCACACGTCACCGCGCCGCTTCGGCGCCTCGTGGACCGGTACGGTCTCGAGATCTGCCTCGCGGCGAGCGCCGGCACTGTGGTGCCCGAGTGGGTGCGCGAGGCGCTCCCGGACCTGCCTGGGGTGATGGGGCGGGCGGCCCAGCGCTCGTCCGCCTACGAGCGTGCCTGCGTGAACGCCGTCGAGGCGGTGCTGCTGCAGGGCCGCGTCGGGCAGGTCTTCGAGGGCGTGATCGTGGCGGTGGATGCCCCCGACGGCGACGCCTCCGACGGCGCAGCTTCCGACGGTCCCGAGGGTTCCGCCGGGGCGCAGGTCCAGCGCGGCACGGTCGTGCTCACCGAGCCGGCCGTGCGTGCCGAGGTCACCGGCGCGGGCCTCCCGCTGGGCGAGCTGGTCCGGGTGCGCGTGTCCGAGGTCGACGTCGAGTCCCGGCGGGTGAGGTTCTCGCTGGCGTGAGCGGTGCCACGCCGTCGATCCGGGGGACGTACGCGTGCGCGCTGGACGCACGCTCGCGGTGTGGGACCATGGAGCCGTGGTACGTGGAGATGGTCGTCTCACTCATGAGCTCCTCCCCGGCGAGAAGGGCCCGCAGGACGCCTGCGGGGTCTTCGGAGTCTGGGCCCCCGGCGAGGAGGTGGCGAAGCTCACCTATTTCGGGCTGTACGCACTCCAGCACCGCGGGCAGGAGTCGGCCGGCATCGCCACCAGCAATGGTGAGCAGATCCTGGTCTACAAGGACATGGGCCTGGTCTCCCAGGTCTTCGACGACATGGCGCTGCGCTCGCTGACCGGCCACATCGCGCTCGGCCATGCGCGGTACTCCACCACCGGTGCCAGCACCTGGGAGAACGCCCAGCCCACGCTCGGGCCGACGTCCTCGGGCACGTTGGCGCTCGGTCACAACGGCAACCTGACCAACACCGGTGAGCTGATCGAGCTGGTGCGCGAGCGCTACGGCACGATGGTGCGCGATCGCGCCCTCGACGACTGCGCCTCCGACACCACGGTGCTGACCGCGCTCCTGTCGGGCGACCCGGACCACAGCCTCACGGAGACGGCGCTGGAGGTGCTGCCGCGGGTGCGTGGCGCTTTCTCCCTGGCTTTCATGAGTGAGAACACCCTCTACGCCGCCCGGGACCCGCAGGGCATCCGGCCGCTGGTGCTGGGCCGGCTCGAGCGTGGCTGGGTGGTCGCCTCCGAGACGGCGGCCCTGGACATCGTCGGGGCGGCGTTCGTGCGGGAGATCGAGCCCGGTGAGCTCATCACGATCGACGAGGACGGTTTGCGGACCACCCGGTTCGCCGAGGCGCAGCCGAAGGGGTGCGTGTTCGAGTACGTCTACCTGGCGCGGCCCGACACCACGATCGCCGGACGCTCGGTGAACGCGGCGAGGGTCGAGATGGGCAGGGCTCTGGCCCGGGAGCACCCGGCCGAAGCCGACCTGGTGATCCCCGTGCCCGAGTCGGGAACCCCGGCCGCGATCGGCTATGCGACCGAGTCCGGCATCCCCTTCGCTCAGGGTCTGACGAAGAACGCCTACGTCGGGCGCACCTTCATCCAACCCAGCCAGACCATCCGTCAGCTCGGCATCCGGCTCAAGCTCAACCCGCTGCGTGAGGTCATCCGCGGTAAGCGGCTGGTGGTGGTGGACGACTCGATCGTGCGCGGCAACACCCAGCGCGCCCTGATCAGGATGTTGCGCGAGGCCGGTGCGGCCGAGGTGCACGTGCGGATCTCCTCGCCGCCGGTGAAGTGGCCCTGCTTCTACGGCATCGACTTCGCCACCCGGGCCGAGCTCATCGCGAACGGCCTCACCGCCGACGAGATCGGCCAGGGCCTGGGCGCGGATTCGCTCGGTTACATCTCCACCGAGGGGATGATCACCGCGACCGAGCAGCCCGCGAGCCAGCTGTGCGCCGCCTGCTTCACCGGCGAGTACCCGGTACCCGTCGAGCAGCGTGAGGCCGCGACCCAGCTCGGTGACCAGGACGAGCTCCCGCTCGGAGCGCCCGAGGACGGGCTGCGCAGCCTCTCGGTGTCGGCCGGCGGCTCGGGAGCGCTGGTGCACCCATGAACCAGCCGATCACCTACGCCTCCGCCGGCGTCGACACCGAGGCCGGGGACAGAGCGGTCGAACTGATGAAGGATGCCGTGCGCGCCACGCACGGCCCGCAGGTGCTCGGCGGGGTCGGTGGCTTCGCCGGGCTCTACGACGCGAGTGCCCTCACCCGCTACCGGCAGCCGCTGCTGGCCACCTCCACCGACGGTGTCGGCACGAAGGTCGCACTGGCGCAGGCGATGGACATCCACGACACCATCGGCTTCGATCTCGTCGGCATGGTCGTCGACGACATCGTGGTGGTCGGTGCCGAGCCGCTGTTCATGACCGACTACATCGCGTGCGGGTCGGTGGTGCCCGAACGTATCGCCGACGTCGTGCGCGGTATCGCCGCCGCGTGCTCGGTGGCCGGGACTGCCCTCGTGGGCGGGGAGACGGCCGAGCACCCCGGTCTGCTGGAGCCGGAGGAGTACGACGTGGCCGGCGCCGCGACCGGTGTGGTCGAAGCCGACGCCGTTCTCGGGCCGGAGCGGGTGCAGGCCGGTGACGTGCTCGTGGCGATGGGCTCGAGCGGGCTGCACTCCAACGGGTACTCCCTGGTGCGGCGCGTGATCGCCGTGGCCGGCTGGGAACTGGACCGCGACGTCCCCGAACTCGGCCGCACCCTGGGTGCCGAGCTGCTGGAGCCGACGCGGGTCTACGCCGCGGACTGCCTGGCGCTGGCCCGCGCGGAGCGCGTCGGGGTGCATGCGTTCACGCATGTCACCGGTGGCGGGCTGGCCGCCAACCTGGCCCGGGTGCTGCCCGCGGGCCTGGTCGCCGACGTGGACCGGTCCTCCTGGGTGGTCCCGCCGGTATTCGATCTCGTGCGCCGGCTCGGTTCTGTGCCGTGGTCAGATTTGCAGAACACGCTGAACCTGGGCATCGGGATGGTGGCCGTGGTCCCTGCCGAGGGAGTGGACGCCGCGATCGCCCTGTGCGCCGACCGGAACGTACCGGCGTGGGTCCTCGGCCGGGTACGCCCGGCCGAAGACGTCGCTGCCGCGGACGACACCGAGATCGTCAGTGGCACCAAGGGCGTGCAAGGCGGCGGCGTGCGGCTACTGGGGGAGTACCGCACCGGCTGAGCGCCGCCACGGCACCGCTCAGCGGGTAGGTGGCGACTGCCAGTCGTCCTCGTCCTCGGCGGGCGGTATGTCATACCGGTCCGCGAGGTCGGTCTGCGTCGACGAAGCCAGTTCGCGCTCGAGCGCGTTGTAGTCGGTCTCGGGGCTGTAGTACTTCAGCTTCCGAGCGACTTTCGTCTGCTTTGCCTTCTGACGGCCGCGCCCCATGGCGTGACCCCCTCCACCGTTGGTGCCAGCGCCACACCGTACGAGACGTAGTGACGCCGGGAATGGTCATATGTCGTGACGTGAGCGTATCGCGGGGATGGACCCATGAGCCAACCGGCGAGGTCTATCCGCGCCGCTGTGCGAGGAGATCCATCTCACGCCGTGGGATGGATCACGTCCGGTGTCGCCGGACCGACAACCCTACGATCGCGAGGACGGTGGCCGCAGCGGCACCGGCGATGCCGATCGCCTTCGGATCCCCGGCCTTGAGGCCGGCCACGAACGAGGACACCTCGGTGCGGGCCTTCTCGGTGGCCTCCTTGACCTGACGGCGCGGGTCGACTCGCTCCGAGAGCTCGTCCACCGTCCGGGTCAGCTCCTCACGGGTAGCGGCCAGGTCGGCCTCGATCTGTGCCGCGCTGCGCTTGCGCTCGCTCTCGCCGCTCACTTGCCGACTCCCTGCTTGATCGCCTCGACGTCCTTGATCACGTTCTCCTTGGCCTCGACACCCGGCGCCTTCGAGATCAGCGACTTCCCGGCGAGCCCCAGGATCGCCGCGATGAGCAGCACCCCACCGGCGACGATCAGCGCGGCCGCCCACTCGGGCAGGGACGTGCCGGCCAGGGCGAAGTAGACCGTGAACAGCAGCCAGCCGAGACCGAACAGCGCGAACACCCCGGCGCCGGCGAGCAGGCCCGCGCCCATGCCGATCGCCTTGCCCTTCTCGGCGATCTGCGCCTGGGCGAGCTGGAGCTCGTCGCGGATCAGTCGGGAGAGGGTCTCCGAGAGTTTCCCGACGAGGGAACCGATGGACGGCTCCTCCGCCGTCCTTGAGGTCGTCCTGCTCTCACTCACCGTTTCTCACCTCTCGCTTGCTTGGTGCCTGCACGCGATGCGCCTGGCGCTCACGTCTCTACTCAACCGCGCCGGTCGCGCTTCGGCAACACGCAGTCTACGGATGAACGGCGGTGGCGCGCGGTGAGGGGCGTTGATGAGGCATGGAGTGCACCGCCGGCCGGCCCTCGCTGCTGCGGACGACTCAGCCCCGCTCCGGCGATGCCGGGCGGGGCTGAGTGATCTTCGGTGGCTCCGACCGGCGTCGATCCGGTGACCTTTCGATTTTCAGTCGAACGCTCTACCAACTGAGCTACAGAGCCTTGACACAATCGCCCGGCCATGGTGGTGACCGGGCGATTGAACCGCGACCCCGACCGGACTTGAACCGGCGGCCTCCGCCGTGACAGGGCGGCGCTCTAACCAACTGAGCTACGGGGCCTCGCGTGTCTTGCTATGAAATTGTGTACCCCCAACGGGATTCGAACCCGTGCTACCGCCGTGAAAGGGCGGGGTCCTAGGCCGCTAGACGATGGGGGCCCGGTTGCCCGTGACGCCGTCCGACGCCCCAGAACCTCGGAAAGCATATGACACGTCGGGCCGTCGGAGCAAAACGGCCGAAGGTGACGTGGCGCACGCTCGTTCCGGGCGCCGTCGGGGGGGGGCTGGCGACCGGGGTTCGCACGGCCGGATGAGACACTGCCGCAGTGATCGAGATGTCGCGCGAGGACTTCGAGGCCGCCGTGGGCGAGGGCCTCGACATGGTCCCGCCCGATCTCGCACGGCACATCGACAACGTGGTGGTGCTGGTGGAGGATGAGCCGCCGCCGGAGTCCGAGGACCCGGACCTGCTCGGGCTGTACGAGGGCACCCCGCTGACCGAGCGGGGGGAGTGGTGGGCGGCCGGCTCGCTGCCGGACCGGATCACCATCTACCGCAACCCGACACTGCGGTTCTGCGAGTCGGTCGACGAGGTGGCCGAGGAGGTGGCGGTCACCGTGATCCACGAGATCGCCCACCACTTCGGCATCGACGACCAGCGCCTGCACGAGCTCGGCTGGGCCTGACCGCCTCACGCTCCACTTTAAGTTGCGCGGCCGGCCGGCTCAGGCGCCCGCCCGCTGCCGTGCGTCCCAGGCGCTCGCGACCATCTCCTCCAGGGTGTGCGTCATCCGCCACCCGAGGTCGCGCGCCGCTGCCTCCCCGGAGGCGACGATCCGCGCCGGGTCACCCGGGCGGCGATCCACCAGCTCGGGCTGGAAGTCGATCCCGGTCACGGCGGCGATGGTGTCCATGATCTGGCGCACGGACACCCCGTCGCCGCTGCCGAGGTTGTACACCGGCAGCACCGGATTGCCGACGGCCAGCGACCTGGCGGCGTTCACGTGGGCCTCGGCGAGATCGCTGACGTGGATGTAGTCGCGCACGCAGGTGCCGTCGGGGGTGTCGTAGTCGGTGCCCATGATCTTCGGGGTGCGGCCCTCGACCAGCGCGTCCATCACCAGCGGGAACAAGTTGTGCGGTGAGACGTCGCGCAGGTCGGGTGAGCCGGAGCCGACCACGTTGAAGTACCGCAGCGAGGTGTGCCGCAACCCGGTCGCCCGCGCCTGGTCGGCGAGCAGCCACTCACCGATGAGCTTGGACTCCCCGTAGGGGGACTCCGGTGTGGTCGGTGTCTCCTCGGTCACCAGGTCCACCGACGGGGTGCCGTAGGTGGCGGCGGAGGAGGAGAACACGATCGAGCCCACCTCGGCGGCCGCCATGGCCTCGAGCACGCTCACCGTGCCGGTGACGTTCTGGGTGTAGGTGTGCAGCGGCCGCTGCACACTCACCCCGGCGTACTTGAATCCGGCCACGTGGACCACGCCGGCGCACTCGTGCTCGCGCAGCACCTGGGTGAGGCGCTCGGTGTCGAGGATGGAGGCCCGCTCCCACGGGACGCCCTCGGGCACGAACGACTCGATCCCGCTGGAGAGGTCGTCCACCACCACCGCGGGGATGCCGGCCTCGGTGAACGCGCGCACCACGTGCGCGCCGATGTACCCGGCTCCGCCGGTGACCAACCATGTCATCGGATGACCTCCTGCGTGTCGAAGCCGGGCATCGTCGCGGCGCTCTCGTCGTGGACGTGGGAGCGCAGCAGGGTGGCGGTCGCCCAGCCCTGGGCCAGCAGGCCGGCGTCGGAGTCCGGGTCGAAGGTGACGTCCTCGCTGGAGAACGGGCGGAAGAGCAGGTTGGTGACCTGGCGCTCGCGCTCACCCTCCTCCAGGGTGAAACGCGCCGGCTGGGCGGTCCGCAGACCCCGCAGCTCGGCCCGGGGTACGTCCGGGATGTTGATGTTGAGGACGCGGCCGTCCTGCGGGTGGCTGGTGACCCAGCCGAAGGCCTCGGAGACCACGGCGGTGGCCGTCTCGGGGTGGACGATCTCGCGGCCGGTGATCGAGAACGCCACCGCGGCGATCCCCTGGGCGGCCGAGGCCAGGGCCGCGCCCACGGTGCCCGAGTGCAGGATGGCCGGGCCCACGTTGGGGCCGAGGTTGATCCCCGAGAGCACCAGGTCCGGTCGCGGCCCGAGTCCACCCATGCCGGCGACGATCGCGATCAGCGCGGGGCTGCCGTGCACGCCCACCGCCTCGATGTCCTCGCGCAGCCCGGGCGGGCGGCCGGGGCTCTGCCGGAGGTTGCCGGACTCCTCCTGCTCCCCCTGCAGGCCCGCGGAGAACCCCGAGTACTCCTTGTTCGGGGCCGCCACGAGCACCTCATGGCCGGCATCGGCGGCCACGTGGGCCAGGATCGCCAGCCCTGGTGAGGTGATTCCGTCGTCGTTCGTGATGAGCACACGCATGGGTGAGGCACTCTCCAAGGGGTCGCAGCGGCTACCCGGTCCATTCTGCCTCGTGACCGGGGGCGGCCTCCCCATCCCGGGAATCCTGGACCGATCCGGTTGTTGACCATCAGGGATACGCGCGGGACCGGACCGGGCGAGCGCCCTGCGAACCGGCAGCCGCCGGTGGGAGGATGAGGACCATGTACGAGGTGAGCAAGTCCGAGGACGAGTGGCGTGCCGAGCTGAACCCGATGGAGTTCGCGGTGCTGCGCCAGGCGGGAACCGAGCGGGCCGGCACCGGCGCGCTGCTGGATGAGAACCGCGAGGGCATCTACCGCTGCCGGGCGTGCGGCAACGAGCTCTTCCGTTCCACCACCAAGTTCGACTCCCACTGCGGATGGCCGAGCTTCTACGCCCCGCAGGACTCCGACGCCGTGGAGCTGATCGAGGACCGTAGCCACGGCATGGTCCGCACCGAGGTGCGGTGCGCGCGCTGCGGCTCGCACCTGGGCCACGTCTTCGACGATGCCCCGCAGACCCCGACCGGCGACCGTTTCTGCATGAACTCCGTCTCGCTCACCTTCGACACCGCCGACGAGACCGACCGGGCGTGAGCCTGCGGGTCCTCACTCTCAACCTCCAGCGGGGGTTGGACGGAAGGACGGCGCAGCCCACCGACGCAGCAGGTCTCGCCTCCGCCGTGGCCGGGATCGAGACCGACGTGGTGGCACTGCAGGAGGTGGACCGCGGCCAACCGCGTAGCGGCGGGCAGGACCAGGCCCGGCTGGTGGCCGACTCCCTGGGCCTGGCGCACGTGCGGTACGCGGCCACGCTCACCGGCGATGTCCGCTCGAGAGCCCGGCAGATCCCGGCGCGATCGGGTGGCCACCCCGGTCCCGCCTACGGGGTGGCCCTGGTCTCCCGCCACCCGGTCCTCGCCTGGTTCGTGCTGCGCTACCCCCGCATCCGGGTGCCGCTGCCGTCCTGGCGCGCGGGCCGGATCGCCCGGTGGGAGGACGAGCCCCGGGCGGCCCTGGTCGCGGTGCTGCAGACCCCGGCCGGGCCGGTGGTGGTGTGCTCGACCCACCTCTCGCTGCTCGCCCCGATGGCCGCCGTGCAGCTCGGACGGCTGCTGCGCAGCATCGACGGCCTTGCGGCGTCCGAACCGGCCCTGGTCTGCGGGGACCTGAACCTCGACCCGTGGGCCACGCGACCCATCGCCCGTGGCTATCACCTGCCGGCCGCTCTCACGTTCCCGGCGGCCACGCCGCGCCGTCAGCTCGACCACGTCCTGGTCCGGGGAGCCGAGGTGAGCCAGGTGCGGGCCCGGCGTCTGCCGGTCTCGGACCACCGGGCCCTGGCGGTGACCGTGACGTGGTGAAGGCCCCGCTCGATCGCGTCCCCGCCCCGGCGCTGTTCCTGACCGCCGGTGTGAGTCAGTACCTCGGCGCGGCGCTCGCCGTGGGCCTGTACGCCACGATCCCGGCGCCGTCGGTGGCCTGGGCGAGGGGCGCCGTCGGGGCGCTGGTGCTGCTGGTGCTGGTGCGGCCGTGGCGGTGGAGCTGGACGCGCCGGACCTTCGCGCAGACGGCCGTGTTCGGGCTGGTGCTGCTGGGGATGAACATCCTGTTCTACATCGCAATCGACCATCTGCCCCTCGGTGCGGCGGTCGCACTGGAGTTCGCCGGGCCGGTCGTGGTGGCCGCCGCCGGCGGGCGCGGCACCCGCCACCGCCTCGCCGTGGTCCTGGCCGCCGCCGGGGTGCTGGCGATCTCGCTCGTGGGCCTCGACTGGAACGGGCAGCAACCGACGGCGGAGCTCGCCCTGGGCTTGGCCGCCGCCCTGGGCGCCGGGGTGCTGTGGGCCGGATACATGGTGATCGGTGGCCGGATCGTCACTCAGCGCAGCGGTGTCGCCTCGCTGGCGGTGGGCCTGACGGTCGCCTCCCTGCTCTATGGCCCGTTTCTCGCCGGCGGCACCCTCACGGCCATGACCTGGCCGATCGCCCTGCTGCTGCTGGGGGTCGGGCTGCTGTCCACGGTCATCCCCTACAGCCTCGACCAGGTCACCCTGAAGCGGCTCGGCACCGCCACCTTCGCCCTCCTGAACGCGCTGCTGCCGGTATCGGCGGCGGTGATCGGCGTACTGCTCCTGCGTCAGGTGCCCACCTGGGGCGAGGTGGCCGGGACGCTGGCGGTGAGCGCCGCCGTCTGGATCTCGGCTCCTAAGAAGCGACCCGAACCGAACTGACGTGCCGGGCGCAGTCCGTGCCACCTATGGCGCGGACCGCTCCAGGCACGTCAGTTCCGTTCGTGCCGGGCGAGCACGGCGGCGGCGGTCAGTGAGACGGAGCGGTCGTCGTCGCGGGCCAGGTCCTCCAGCAACTCGGCGGCCTCGGTCGGGGGGAGCTCGGCGAGGGCCTGGGCGATGCGGCGGCGCGTGCCGGCACCCGCGCCGTGGGCGGCCTCCCGCAGCCCGGCGACGATCTGCTGCGCCGCGCCGTCGCGTGCGAGCAGGCCGAGGGCCTCGGCTGCCTCGACGTCGTTCGGACCGTCCCGCACGAGCGTGAGGAGCACGGGAATCGCGGCGCGGTCACCGCGCGGGCCCAGGGCGAGCGCGGCCTGGCCACGGGCGGTGAGGTCGGGGTCGGTCAGGGCGCGCACCAGCAGCGGTGTGGCGGTCTCCCCGGGTAGGGCGGCGAGCGCCCGCACCGCCCGCCGCCGCACCTCGACGTCGAGGGATTCCAGGCCCGGTGCGAGGTGGGCGTGCGCGTGCGGGCCGGACCGGGCCAGCGCCCAGCGCATCGCTCCTGCGGTGTTGAGCTCGGTCTCGGTGAGCAGTGCGCCGGCGAGCGTGGCCGGTGTGCCGCCGTCGGCCAGTGCGGCCCGCTGCCGCCGGTGAGGGCTGTGGGAGGTCAGTGCACCGAGCAGGGCGGTCAGGCGCAGTGCGTCCTCCCACTCGGCCGGGCGCCCGTGCTGGACGGCTCGCAACCGGGCGAGCAGTTCCTGCTCGCGCACCAGGCGGCCCTCCGCCTGCTCGATCAGCTCACCGATCAGGTCCGAGGGCGCTGCTCCGGGGTGCGCCAGCGCGTGCTCGACCTGACGCAGCGAGAGCCCGAGGGAGCGCATCGCCTCCACCTGCAGGATGCGCCGCACATCTTCGCCGGAGTACTCCCGGTACCCGGCCGCCGAACGTCCGGTCGGCCGCACCAGGCCGAGGGCGTCGTAGTGCCGGAGCATCCGGGCACTGACGCCCGAGCGGCGGGCGACCTCACCGATCAGCATCCGGCGATGATGCCAGGGCCCGCACCTTCTTTGCGTGCGCGAGAGCGAATCCCGAATCCGGATCGGCGCGCAGCTGCTCGGTGGCGGCGGCGTGTTCGCGAGCCTGTGGGGTATCCGGCGCCGCCCGGAGCGCTTCGGACAGGGTGTGCTCGTCGGAGCCGGCGAGGGTGATCAGCGCTCGGCTCAGGCTCTGCTGCGTCTCGAGGGTCCCGCGCCCGAGCCGCCCGGCCAGCAGCGCGAGCGTCTCCGGTCGCTCGAGCGCGGGCGCCAGCACGGCGGCCGCTCGCCAGGCGCTGCGCGCGACCTCGTCGACCGGGTCGTCGAGCAGCCGGCGCACGGCCGGCCACGCCCGTGACGCCCCGATCTTGGAGAGGGTGTGCAGCGCCTGGCTGCGCGCCTGGGCGCCGGCGTCGGTGAGCCGGGCGACCAGCCGCGGCACGGTGAGGTGCTCGGGGTGGCGAGTCAGGGCCCAGGTGAGCATGTCGCGGACGAAGAAGTCGGACTCGAGCGCGCACCGCGCGATCAGGGGGTCGACCTGCTCCGGGGCCGGATAGGTCCCGGCGAGCATCGCCGCGCGCAGACGGCTGGACGCGTCGCGAGCGGCGAGGGCGCGTTCGAACTCCGTGGGTGGTGGGTGGGTCATGGTGTGCCTCCTCGCTGCTGAGTCAACGGGTTGTCACGGTGAGAAGGTCAAGGACGCGTTCCGCGGACGGCGGGTCAGGTGCCGTGGGAGTCTGTCGCCACGCACACGGGTGCGCACCGCCGCGAAGCGGGTGAGAGAACGGATGGACATCATGGGTGAGGTCATCGGTCTGATCGTCTTCGGTGCCGTCATCGGTGTGCTGGCACGGTTCCTCAAGCCGGGCAAGCAGCCGATCGGTGTGCTCTGGACGATCCTCGTGGGTATCGCCGGGGCACTGATCGGCTACGTCCTGGCGGGGCTGCTCGGCGTGGACGAGACCAGCGGGATCGATTGGATCCGGCTCGCGATCTCGGTCGTCGCGGCGATCATCCTGCTCGGTGTGTTCATGGGTGTGGCCGGCCGCCGGAAGGACTGAGGCAGGAGCCACACGACCCCGACGGTTCTGTGAGACTGACCTCATGGAACTGATCATTCAACCCGGCCCCACCGAGAGTGCGCGCATCGTCGCCGACGCGATCGTTGCGCTGCTGCAGCGCAAGCCCGATGCCGTGCTCGGCCTGGCGACCGGGTCCTCACCGCTGGCCGTCTACGACGAGCTGGTCCGCCGTCACGAGCGTGGCGAGGTCAGCTTCGCCCGGGCGAAGGCCTTTCTGCTGGACGAGTACGTGGGTCTTCCTGCCGACCATCCGCAGCGCTACCGGAACGTGATCGAGACCGAGCTGGTGGGCCGGGTGGACTTCGCCGAGGGGGCCGTGCAGGGCCCGGACGGTCTGGCGGCGGACATCCCGCAGGCGTGTGCCGACTACGACGCGGCGATCGAGGCTGCTGGTGGCGTGGACCTGCAGATTCTCGGGATCGGCACCGACGGCCATATCGCGTTCAACGAGCCGGGATCCTCGCTGGCCTCGCGCACCCGGATCAAGACCCTGACCCGGCAGACCCGGGTGGACAACGCCCGCTTCTTCGACGACGACATCGAGAAGGTGCCCACGCACTGCCTCACCCAGGGGCTGGCCACCATCCAGGCGGCGCGTCACCTCGTGCTGGTGGCCACCGGCCGGCACAAGGCCGAGGCGATCCACCAGATGGTCGAGGGGCCGGTCTCGGCGATGTGGCCCGCATCCGTGCTGCAGCACCACCCGCACGTGTCCGTGCTGGTCGATCCCGCGGCGGCGGCCCGGTTGCAGCTGGCCGACTACTACCGGGAGACGTACGAGACCAAGCCGGACTGGCAAGGGCTGTAGGAGCTGGCCCCGGGCGTGGAGGCACCGTTGCGGCGTCACAGGGAGTCGGGCGGCGCCGGCCGCTGGCCCGTGCGAGTCTGAGGGCGTGCCTCGTGACCTCATGCTCATCGGACCCTTTGCCGCCTCCGGCGTCCTGCACCTCGTGCGCCCGGCCACCTTCGAGCCGATCATCCCCGGGCCCCTGCGCCGCTGGGACCGGCAGCTCGTCGTGGCCTCGGGCGTCGCCGAGCTGGTCTGCGCCGCCGGTCTGCTCCACCCACGCACCAGAGCGGCGGCCGGTATCGCCAGTGCCGCGTTGCTGCTGGCCGTGTGGCCGGCGAACATGCAGATGAGCCTGGACATGGTGCGGCGCGCCCGCCGCCGCGGAGGCTCGGCGTGGGTGCCGGCCGCGGTGTCGGTGGCCAGGCTGCCGCTGCAGATCCCGTTGATCCGCACGGCACTGCGATCTCGATGAGCGTGCGGCCGGTATCGGTGCGGGTGCCGGCCACCGGTTTGACGCCCCTGCGCGGACGCGATTCGCTGACCCGGTGACCTCTCCCGGACCGCTGCTCACCCACTGGGGTGACAGGGCTGCGCCTTCGTCGCTGGCCGGTCTCCTCGCAGACGCGCTGCCGGCGCCCGCCCGGTGGGAGCCGGGCCCCGATCTCGACCAGCTGATCGGCCTCGCCGAAGAGGAGCAGGCCGAGCCCTGGCCCTCCCCGCAGGCCTCCCACTACGCCCGCTTCACCCGCGACGGCGACCGGTCCAGTCACGAGGACCGGGTCCGTGGCCGCCAGGCCCGGCTCACCCGTGCCGCCGTCCGCGCCGCCGCCGCGCCGCCGGACCGGCTGGTGCCACTGCTGGACGAGGTGGCCGACGGGGTGCTGCTGCTGTGCGAGCAGACATCCTGGTGCTGGGTGGCGCACGATCCCGCCCCGGCGCGCACCGGAACCGTCGTGCCGCCCATCGACCCCTGGCTCGACCTCGGCGCCGGGGAGATCGCCGCCCAGCTGGCCTGGGTCGACCGCCTGCTCGGCCCGGCCCTCGACGAGCACTACCCGGGGCTGCGGGTGCGGATGCGCGCGGAGGCGGGCGCCCGGGTGCTCCATCCGTTCCTAGACCAGGACTGGCCCTGGTTCGGCGAGGACATGAACAACTGGTGCCCGTGGATCTGCGGCAACGTGATCGCCGCCGCGGTCCAGCTGATGGTGCCGTCCGAACGCCGCAGCGCGGTGGTGGCCAAGGCCGTCGTCGGGCTGGACCGGTACCTGCGGACCATCCCGGCCGATGGCTCCGTGGACGAGGGGTACGGCTACTGGTGGGAGGGCGTCGGCCGGGCGCTGGAGGCGCTGGACCTGCTCGAGCGTGTCACCGCGGGCGCACTGACGGCGGCCGGCCTGCCCGTCATCGGCGCCACCGTCGCCTTCCCGCACCGCATGCACCTCGGGGGCCCCTGGCACGTGAACGTGGCCGACTCCTCCGCCCAGCCCCAGACCAACGTGCCCTGGCACGTGCTGGAGCGCTGGGCGCGCCGGGTGGGGGACGACGATGCGGAACGGTACGCGCGGAGCCGGGGGTCCGCCGTCGGCATCTCGGCCGACTGGCCGATGAACCTGGCCCGCGTGATCGGCGCGCTGGATGCGCCCATCGAGGCAGATCGGGTGATCGCCGAGCCGCCACTGCCGGCGCAGGTCTGGCTGCCGGACCTGCAGCTCGGACTCGTGCGTGAGCAGGCCGGTTCGGCCCGGGGGCTCACCCTCGTGCTCAAGGGCGGCCACAACGGCGAAGGCCACAACCACCAGGACGTCGGCTCGGTCATCGTGGCCTCCGACGGCGTCCCCGTCCTGGTCGATCCGGGTCGCCTGACTTACCGGGCCGGGATGTTCGGTCCGCAGCGGTACGAGTTCTGGGCCATGCAGAGCCAGTGGCACAACGTCCCGGTCGTGGCCGGCCACCAGCAGGAGGCCGGTCGGGATGCCCGCGCGCTCGAGATGACATTCGACGAGCAGCAGGCCACGATCGGCCTCGACCTCGCGCGCGTCCACGACGTCCCGCTGCTCCGGCACTGGCACCGGGAGGCGAGGTGGGAGCGATCCGAGGTGCTGCTGACCGACCGGTGGGAGTTCGCCGCGATGCCGGAGCGGCCCAGCGCCCTGCACCTCATGCTCGCCGGTGAGGTGACGCTGACCGGAACCCGCGCCGACATCGTCCCGCTCGAGGGCGCGAACCCGGTCAGGCTCGCGTGGTCGGGGGACGTCACCGGGGCCGACCTGGAGGACATGCCGCTCGAGGATCCGCTGATGAGCGAGGTCTGGGGGGAGCGACTGACGCGGCTCCGACTGCACCTGGCGCCGTCCGCACGAGGTGAGGCGGTGCTCCGGATCACCCGGGCGGAGGACCCGCCCGACCAGCTCTGGGGTTCACCGCCCCGGTAGGTATCACCCGGCCCGGTCCCGCCTCATGGAGAGGTAGCGGAGCCACCGGACCGGGGGACGGGGTGCCGGTGACCCTGACCGCGGGCCCGAACCCGCGGTCAGGGTCGCCGTGCCCGCAGCGGCACGTCCCGGTAGCCGCCGTCGGCCAGCCCGGCCTGCCGCTCGAAGAAGCACCGAGCAGCGCGGTCGCCGGTGCGCAGCCAGGACCAGCCCATCGCCAGTCCGTACAGCGGCAGGAACGGCAGGCCGAGGCAGTAGGCCCACTGGCGGCTGTGGATCTCCTCGTGCCGCAGCACGCGCGGGTGGCGCCGCTGCAGGTGTGCGACCGTGGTGCGGGTGATCACCACATCGCCGACCGTGAATGCTCCGCCGGTCGGGAAGGGCCAGCGGTAGCCCTCCGCGAGCGTCAGTAGCATCGGGCCGGGCCGCCGCCGGGCACCACCGGCGCGAGCGAGGGCCAGGCCCAGGGGAGTGGCCAGGTTGAGCCAGTTGAGCACATGGCGCAGGCGCGCCGCCGCGGGCGCCGGGCGGGAGGCTGCGGTGCTCATGGAACCCGAGCGTAGCCTCGCGCGCGCCGGGCGCGCGTGGAAGAATGCCCCCATGAGCTACCAGCCAGGTCAGTCCGGCAAGAGCGGAGCGATCACGCGGTTCCTCATCGGTTTCGCCCTGATCGAGGGGGCGGTGCTCGCGGCCCTCGTGCTCGCCATGGTCTTCGGCGCGATCACGACGGGTCAGATGGTGGCGGCCATGGTGGCCGTCGTCATCATCGGGGCCCTGGTGATGTCCGCACGGCTGCTCAGCCTGCTGCGCGAACAGCGCAACCGGTTGGCGCGGGCGCGCGAGAACGTGGTCGGCGAGACCACGCACCTGACCAGCGGACAGGGCGACGTGAGCGACGCCAGCCGGCTCGGCATCAACAAGCTCGGTGACCCGGACCCGATGGCGAAGTTCCGCGACCCCAACTCCTGACCGGGTCGCAACTGACGCGCCACGGCGCACCCGCGCCACTATCGTCACGGCGTGCTCCAGAGCCGTCAGTTCGGGCCGTGCCGGCCGATGTCGGTCTGTCCACAGTCCCACCTCGGCGTCTCTGCGCGGCCACGTGATCCGGTCCACCGTGGCCGCATGTCCCAGCGAGACCACGGCATCTACTCCCGAGACGACCTGCGGGCACGAGGGCTGGGCCCGAAGCAGATCCGCGCGCTCTGCGGCCGCGGGGACCTGCGCCGCGTGGCCCGCGGGTGGTATGCGACCGCAGCGGCCGATGCCGGTGCGGTCGCTGCGCTCGCGGCGGGCGGCCGGCTCACGTGCGTCTCCGCAGCTCGCCTGCACGGCCTCTGGGTGCCGTGGGCAGCCGAGCCCCACGCCTACACCCGGCGGGGGCGGACGTTGCGGGGCTTCGTCACCCACCTGCCCTGCATCGACGCCTGGCCGGATCGCGAGCCGATCGCCGGCCTACACCTGTCGCTGAGGCATGCGGCGCGATGCTTGAGTGCCGAGCACGCGGCGATACTGCTGGAGTCAGCTCTGGACCGCCGCCTGCTGCGCCCCTCCGAGCTACCGGAGATCCTGGGCGACCTCCACGAGACCAGACGCCGGAAGATCGGGACGATCCACCGGACCAGCCAGTCCGGGTCCGAGACAAGGGTCGCCCGGTGGCTTCGCGGCCGCGGCGTCGACTTCCGGCAGCAGGCGCGCATCCCGGGGGTCGGTCACGTGGACATGCTCGTCGGGCAGTCCTGGATCATCGAGGTCGACGGCAGGCAGCACCACAGTCTCGCCGCGGACTACGAGAACGATCGGCGACGAGACCTGCTGGCGCAGCGCATGGGATACCGCGTGACCCGGTTGAGCTACACCCAGGTCTGGGTGGATTGGGACCACACCCAGCAGGAGCTCGCCGCCATCCTCGCCCGCAGGCAGCACCGGCGTGCGCCCTGGCAGACCGAACCGAACTGACGCTCCAGGAACTCACCGTGCCAGATATGGCAAGGATCGCGTCAGCGCCGTCGGTTGCGTCCGGCCCGCCGCTCGCCGAGGGTGGCGAAGGCCCCCGCAGCGACCAGCACGAACCCGATCGTGAGGCAGATGGCCCCGAGCCCGGGCCGGTCCGGCAGGGCGACCTGCACCACCGCATGGGTGTTCCAGACGGCACCGGCGAGTGCGGCCAGGCCCGCCACCACCCCGACGGCACCGCGCCGGTCGGCGAAGAACAGGATGCCGGCGAGCACGAGTGCCGCGGCCACGCCGTAGCCCACCTCGGTGCCGACCTCGGCCGGGGGATTGCCCGACCAGGCGGTGTAGCCGAGGTAGCCCCCGGCGCCCAGGTACGCCAGTCCTGCCACCACGCGCAGCGCCTTGGCACGCAGCGGCAGCAGCACACTCAGGGCAGAGACGGCGATGAGCACGAGCAGGTGCCCCTCGCCGAGGTAGTACTCGGGGCTGACCTGGGCCTGCAGGTCCTGGGGCACGAGATCGCCGACCCCGCGGATCTGCAGCAGCGGTTCGGCGGAGCCGGTCTCGGCGTTGCCCCACCCGAAGACGGCCGCGCCCGCCCACGCGAGCACCAGCCCGCCCCAGACCAGCACCAGCACACGCATCCGCATCCTCAACCTCCGTCGTCCGATCTCCTACGCCTACTGTGTCATCCGAGACCGGGAGGTGAGCGCCCCGGCCGTGGATCACCTGTTCCATGATGGAGTGATGCAACGCCCCACTGACGTCCTCGAGCTCGAGCACCGGGAGCTGACGCGCGTCCACGGGATCGTGGTGCACGCCGTAGCGGAGGTGGAAGGGCGCACGCTGGAGTTCAGCGAGCGCTGGTCCCGGCGGGCGCGATCGCCGGCCCGCTCCCTGAGCACCCGTGACGCCTCCTTCTGGATGGCGGTCAGCTTCACCGCCGGTGCGGTGCTCTTCATCGCCGCCGCCTTCGGCGCGATCGCCGGACCGGGTGCCGACGCGCTGTGGGTGCGGACCGGCAACCTCATCGGCGCCACGATCTTCAGCGTCGGCGCCGCGTTCGCGGTCCGGGAGGCGTGGGGCGCCGTCGAGCCTCGCGGCCTCGAGCAGTTCTGGGCCACGGTCGCCGGGAGGGCCTCGATGGTGCAGGGGGCGGCCGCCGCGGTGCTGTTCCAGGCGGGAATGGTGATCGAGACCCTCACCACCCAGCTCGGCACCCTCGTGGCAGCGCTCAACACCGCGGGGTCGGTGGGATTCGTCATCTCCAGCTACCTGTACCTGCGCGAGTCCTGGCCCTCCCGTGACATCGGCACGGTCTCCGCGGCGGCGAACCTGCTCGGGAGCGCGCTGTTCCTGCTCGGCAGCGGTGCCGGTCTGGCGCCGTCCGCCGAGGCGCTCGCGAACTGGTCGTTCCTCATCGGATCGGCGATGTTCGCCGCCGGGGGGCTCGCCGCGTTCAAGGAGCTGGACGAGCCGGCCCGGTCCACCGATCACGCACCGCAACCCCGGCAGTAGGCCCCGTGGGGCTCGAACCCACAACCCACGGATTAAAAGTCCGTTGCTCTGCCAGTTGAGCTAGAGGCCCGCGCCGCGTGCAGCGGCGGCGCCCAGCCTACGCCAGCGCGGGACGTGGGGCCCGCGCCCGGTGTGTCAGTCATCGCGCTGTCCGCTGCTCGCCTCCTCGTCCACGCCGGGCCGGTCCTCCTGCTGTTCGCGGCTCCCGCGCAGCACCAGCCAGGTGGCCGCGGCCAGGGCGAGTCCGCCGATCACCGCCACCACCACGGCGGCGTCTGAGGGCAGCACGTCGGACAGCAGCTGCCGGCTGGGGGAGTCGGGATCCACGAGCACCACGGTGGAGAAGATCAGCACCAGACCCGCCGCGATACCGCGCGGCAGGACCGGTTGCACTCCCTCGATCCGGTTGACCAGCACCCGCCCGGACTTGAGGATCCTGCCGACGCCGAGCACCCGTAGTGCTGCCACCACCCGCACCAGCCGCAGAATCTGCAGCGGCCCCAGTGCGAGCACCACGCTGACCAGCACCAGCGCGGTCACCAGCACCAGCCACCAGTGCGTGCGCAGCCAGGCGCGCTTGTCCGCCGAGACCGCGAAGAGCACGACGGTCTCGGCCGTGAGGACCGCCCCGGAGAGGACATTGACCACCAGGCCCACGGTCGTCCAGGGCTGCGGTAGCAGCGTCAGGAACAGCGCGGGTACCGCCGCGAGTGCGGCCACCAGGACGGGCACGGCGAAGCGGCGGGCCCACTTCTCCTGTGTCGTCTCCCGGGCGACCGGCTCGGTCACGGCATCTGCACCGCAGCCGTCGGATCCTCGGTCGGAAGGTCGCCCTCGACCACGGCGGTGACCGCCTGGTGGCCCATCCGGATGCCGGCGCCGTAGGCGGACAGGAAAGCGGTGTCGGCGGCGTCGCGGCCGGTGGCGATCCGCACCAATGAGGCCCGCGGCGCCATCCGGGTGGCATCGACGGTGTACCAGGCCCCCTGCACCCACGCCTCGGCGACGGCGTGGAAATCCATCGGACGCAGGCCCGGCGCGTAGACCGCGGCGAGCCGGGCCGGGACGTCGAGAGCCCGCAACAACGCCACCACCAGGTGGGCATAGTCCCGGCACACGCCCTGCCCCTGCAGCAGTGTCGCGACGGCACCATCGGTCACCCGGCTCGATCCGGGCACGTAGCGCACCCGGGCGGCCACCCAGTCGCCGACGGCGTGGACCAACTCCAGACCGTGGCGTCCGCCGAGCTCGCGGCGGGCGGTCACGAACAGCTCATCCGACTGGGCGTAGCGGCTGGGCCGCCGGTAGGCCATCAGATCCGCGGGGCTCGTCCGCTCCCCGTCGGCGCCCGCCTGCGTCTGCGCGCTGCCCCGGTAGGTCACGCTCACGTTCCCGGCCTCGCTCGCCGTCCGCTCGAGCGTGAGCACGTGCATGCGCTCGCCCCGGCCGGTCGCGATCTCCTCCGGCTCGAGCGCCCGGCCGTCCTGAAGGATCTCCAGCGACTCCTCCACCACCAGCCCGGGCACGCGCGCGAGCGCGACCTGCAGCGCGATCTGCGTGGTACCGATCGCCGCGGTCACGTTCAGCTCCGCGGACACGATGCGTCGCACCGGGGCTCCCATCGACGTGACGTCTACGACGTAGCGATGCTACCTGCCCCGGATGCCACCCACCCGCGCCCCGAGCACCCGGTCGGTGTAGGCGTTCGCGAACACCCCGGCCGGGTCGTGGCGCTCGCGCACGGCCAGGGCATCGGCCCACCGAGGGTAGTTGTGGGCCAGGTCATCGGCCCGACGGCGGTGCAGCTTCCCCCAGTGCGGTCGACCGTCATAGCGGCGCATGATGGCCTCGATCGCCCGGAAGTACCGGGCGTAGGGCAGGCGGTGGTACTGGTGCACCGCCACGTATCCGGTGGCCCGGCCGTACGCCGTCGAGAGCCAGACCTGATCGGCGGCGGCGACGCGCACCTCGATCGGGAACGGCACGTTCTCGCGGCTGCGGCGCAGCCAGGCGTCCACCTCACCGAGCGCCTCGGGCAGGGCCTCGACGGGCAGGGCGTATTCCATCTCGGCGAAGCGCACCCGGCGCGGGGAGACGAAGACCTCGTGGGAGGGGGCGGTGTAGGTCCGGGCACCGAGCGCGCGGGCGGCAAGGCGGTTGAGGCGCGGCGTCAGGGCCGGCACGGCGGTGGCGATCCGGTTGGTCACCTCGAAGACCCCATTGGCCAGCAGCTCGTCCTCCAGCAGCCGGCGCGCGGGGGCCAGTGGGGGAGCGGCACCGTCGCGGGTGTTCGTCTTCGTCAGGGCTACGGCGGTGCCGGGGAACCAGTAGAACTCGACGTGGTCGGCAGTGGCCGGGTCCTCGAGGGAGGCGAGGGCCTCGCGCCACGGCCTCGGGGCCTCGGTGGCGGTGAGCGTGAACGCGGGCACGCAGCGCAGCGTGATCGCCGTCAGGATCCCGGCTGTGCCCAGGCCGAGGCGGGCCAGCTCGAACAGGGAGGCTCCGCCGTCGCCGGCCCCGGGGTGGACGGCGTGGATGCGGGCGTCGGCGGTGACCACGCGCAGTCCGTGCACCTGGGTGGCCAGCCCGCCGAGGCGGGCGCCGGTGCCGTGGGTGCCGGTGGAGATCGCCCCGGCGAGGGACTGGCGATCGATGTCGCCCATGTTCTCCAGCGCGAGTCCGTGGGCGGCGAGCCTCCGGCACAGCGCGTGCAGGCGGATCCCGGCGCCCACGGTCACCAGGCGGGAGCCGTCCGCCGCCGGAGGGCCGAGGGACTCCAGGTGGTCCAGGGCGTCCAGGTGCACCAGCGTGCCCTCAGTGGCGGCGGCCGGGGTGAAGGAGTGCCCGGCGCCGACCGCCCGCACGGTGCGACCGGCCTCGACGGCGCCCCGCACCAGGTCGGCCACCTCGCCCTCGTCGCGGGGCCGGGCGACATGGCTGGGCCGGGCGGTGGCCGTGCCGGCCCAGTTGCGCCAGGTGTGCGCCGTCATCGGCTCATTGTGCCGCGAACACAACCGACGCCCCTCAGCGATGCCGTGCCGCATCTGGCACAGGTGTGCTGAGGGACGTCAGTTCTGTTCAGGGAGTGCCGGCCATCCCCGCCGCGAGGGTGTTGCCGTCGTGGGCGTCGATCAGCAGGAACGCACCCGTGCGCCGGGAGGTGGCGTAGTCCTCGGCCACGACGGGTTCGGCCAACCGCACCCGGACCGTGCCGATGTCATTGAGCTCGAGCGCCTCGGCCGGGCTCGTCGCGCCGCTGTTGAGGTCGAGCCGCCCGAGCACCTCGGTGACGATCGCCCGCACGGTACGGGTGGTGTGCTTGAGCAGCACCCGGGCGCCAGGCCGCAGCGGCTGGTCGCTGAGCCAGCTGACGGTACCGGTCAGCTCCTTGACCGGCCGTGGTGCGTCGGCGGCCGCGGCGATGAGGTCCCCGCGGGCGACGTCGATCTCGTCGCTGAGCCGGATCGCCACCGACTGCGGTGCGAACGCCTCCGCCAGCTCCCCTCCCGGGGTGTCGATGCCCTCGACGGTGGTGTGCCGGCCGCCGGGCAGGATCACCACCGGATCGCCGACGCGCACGACGCCGGCGGCGACCTGCCCCGCGTAGCCCCGGTACTCGCTGTACTCGGGCGAGACCGCAGCACCCTGCGGGCGCAGCACGGACTGCACCGGCATCCGGAACGCCTCGGTGGTGGGGGCGTCGGCGACCGGCAGCGCCTCCAGCAATTCCAGCAGGCTCGGGCCCTCGTACCAGGGCATCGACTGCTCCGCGCGGGTGACCACGTTGTCGCCGATCAGCGCCGAGACCGGGATCGGGTGCACGTGCGGAATCCCGAGGGAGGCGGCGGATGCCCGGATCTTCTCGGCCAGCTCGACGAAGCGTTCGCGGGAGTAACCGACCAGGTCGATCTTGTTCACCGCGACCACCACGTGCGGCACCCGCAGCAACCCCACCACGGCGAGGTGGCGCCGGGTCTGCTCGAGCAGACCGTGGCGGGCGTCCACCAGCAGCACCACCGCGTCCGCGGTCGAGGCCCCGGTCACGGTGTTGCGGGTGTACTGCACGTGCCCGGGGCAGTCGGCCAGGATGAACGAACGGGTCCGGGTGGCGAAATAGCGGTAGGCCACGTCGATGGTGATGCCCTGCTCGCGCTCGGCGCGCAGGCCGTCCGTGAGCAGCGCCAGGTCCGCCGACTCCTGGCCGCGGCCGGCCGAGACGCGTTCGATCGCGTCCCACTGGTCGGCGAGCACGGACTTGGAGTCGTACAGCAGCCGGCCCACGAGGGTGGACTTGCCGTCATCGACGGACCCGGCGGTGGCCAGGCGCAGCAGCGTGCCGGGGGCGGTGGGATCGATGGCGCTGGGGTCGGCGGCGGTCGGATCGAGCGCCGCGGCCTCGGTGAGTGTGCTCATCAGAAGTAGCCCTCCTTCTTGCGGTCCTCCATGGCGGCCTCGGAGAGCCTGTCGTCGGCGCGGGTGGCGCCGCGTTCGGTGATGCGGGTGGCGGCCACCTCGGCCACGACGGCGGCCGGGTCAGCCGCGCCGGAGAGCACCGCCCCGGTGCAGCTCATGTCGCCGATGGTGCGGTAGCGCACCTGCTCGGTGCGGACGCTCGCCAGCTCGGCGTCGGTGCGGGGGCGGGCGTGCTCGCCCACCGCCAGCAGCATCCCGTCGCGGTCGAAGACCTCCCGCTCGTGGGCGTAGTACAGGTGCGGCAGGTCGATGCCCTCGGCCTCGATGTAGCTCCACACGTCCAGCTCGGTCCAGTTCGACAGCGGGAAGGCGCGCACGTGCTCACCGGGCCGGTGCCGGCCGTTGTAGAGGTTCCACAGCTCCGGGCGCTGGTTGCGCGGATCCCACTGCCCGAACTCATCGCGCAGGGAGATCACCCGCTCCTTGGCTCGCGCCTTCTCCTCGTCCCGGCGCCCGCCGCCGAAGACGGCGTCGAACTTGTGGCCGGTGATCGCGTCCAGCAGCGGGAGGGTCTGCAGCGGGTTGCGGGTGCCGTCGGGGCGCTCGCGCAGCCGGCCGTCGTCGACGTAGTCCTGCACGCTCGCGACGTGCAAGTGCACCCCCAGCCGTTCCACGGTGCGGTCGCGGTAGGCCAGCACCTCGGGGAAGTTGTGCCCGGTGTCCACGTGCAGCACCCCGAAGGGCACCTTCGCCGGCCAGAACGCCTTGGCCGCCAGGTGCAGCATCACCACCGAGTCCTTGCCGCCGGAGAAGAGCAGCACCGGCCGCTCGAACTCGGCCACCACCTCCCGGATCAGGTGGATGCTCTCGCTCTCCAGCGCCTCGGCGCGGGTGAGCCGGTAGCTGCCGGGCGAGTCGGTGCTCGCCAGGCCGGCTCCCGCGGTCGGGGCAGTCGTCACGTCGATGCTCATGTGTGCAGTCCGCATTCCGTCTTGTCGAGCCCGGCCCAGCGGCCGGATCGGGGGTCGGCTCCGGGGGCCACGCGCGCCGTGCACGGTGCGCACCCGATCGAGGGGTACCCCTCACCCAGGAGCGGGTTGAGGATTACGCCGTGCTCCTCGGCGTAACCGGTGAGGTCGGCGTCGGTCCAGGCGGCCACCGGGTTGATCTTGACCAGACCGTTCTTCTCGTCCCACGTCACCAGCGGCGTCTGCGCCCGGGTGGGCGCCTCCTGGCGTCGCACCCCGGTCACCCACGCCTCGTAGCCGCCGAGGGTGCGGTGCAGGGGCTCGACCTTGCGCATCGCGCAGCAGGCGGCGGGATCGCGGGCGAACAGGTCCGTGCCGTGCGCGGCGTCCTGCTCGGCCACGGTGAGCTCGGGCAGGACGTCCACCACGGTGACGTCCATCTCCAGCTCCACCCGGTCCCGCGTGCCGCGGGTCTCGGCGAAGTGGTAGCCGGTCTCCAGGAAGAGCACGTCCACCCACGGCGCGTGCCGGGAGATCAGGTGCGGCAGCGTCGCATCGGCCATCGAGCACGCCACCGCCAGGTGCACCCCGAACTCCTGCGCGGCCCAGGCGGCCACCTGCGCCGGGCTCGCCTCGTCGGTCTCACCGATCCCGCTCCCGCCCAGCAGCGCCTGGCCACGGGCCACCACCTCCTGCAGCTCGGTCGCCGACCGTTTCGGCCGGGCGGCTGATCGTCGCTCCTGATGGGCGGCACGCGAGGCCGCGCGCGCCTGCCGGCGTTCCTGCGCCGCGTGCCGGAGCGTGGCCAGCGGGCTCGCCTCGCCCACGCTCACTTGAGGGCCTCCTCGTCCGCGCGGTGGGCCCACGAGGCGAAGGACTCGCGGTCGGCTGAGGAGCCTTCCTCCGCCTCCGGGCTCGTCTCGCTCAGGTAGCGCCGCGTCACCCGATCCACGTAGTCCGGCAGATCCTGCGCGGTCACCTTCAACCCGCGCACGGTCCGCCCCAGGCCGGCCTCGTCCCGCGTCTCGGAGGCCAGGCCACCGCCGAGGTGCACCTGGAAGCCGGATACCTGCTCGCCGTCGTCGTCCATCACGAGCTGGCCCTTGAGGCCGATGTCGGCGGTCTGGATCCGGGCGCACGAGTTCGGGCACCCGTTGAGGTGCATCGTCAGCGGCCGCAGGTCCGGCACGTCCGCCAGGCGCCGCTCCAGCTCGTCG
Source organism: Ruania suaedae (assembly GCF_021049265.1). NCBI lineage: Bacteria > Bacillati > Actinomycetota > Actinomycetes > Micrococcales > Ruaniaceae > Ruania > Ruania suaedae. The sequence continues at coordinate 3,056,638 of NZ_CP088018.1, read as the reverse complement.
ATGGTCTCAGTGGCCGTCTGCTTGGTCTCGACGATCGCCAGCTTGCAGTACTCGATCCCCGTGCAGGCGATGGTGCTGCGCCGGAAAGGGCTCGGGTCGGTCTCCAGGCCCAGGGCCCGCAGGCCCTCGGTGACCCGCTCGACGGCGGTCTCCGGCACGTCCAGCACCAGCAACTTCTGGTGGGGCGTGAGCCGGATCCGCTCCGAGCCCGCCGACTCCGCCAGGTCCGCCACGTCCGCGAGGGCCTCGCCGCTGACCCGCCCCACGTACGGGGCGGCCCCGACGTAGAAGCGGCCGTCCTTCTGGGCGTGCACGCCGACGTGGTCGCCGGGCGTGCGTGGCTGCGGGGCAGGTGGGCCGTCGGGCAGTTCGTAGCCCAGGTACTCCTCCTGCAGCACCTGTCGGAACTTCTCCGGCCCCCAGTCCGCCAGCAGGAACTTCAGGCGGGCCTTGTTCCGCAGCCGGCGGTAGCCGTAGTCGCGGAAGATCTGCGCGACCCCATGCCACACGTCCGGTGCCTGCTCGGCGGTGGCGAAGGCCCCGAGGCGCTCGCCCAGGCGCGGGTTCGCGGACAACCCGCCGCCGACCCAGACGTCGAAACCGGGCCCCAGCTCGGGGTGGACCAGGCCGACGAAGGCGACGTCGTTGATCTCGTGCACCACGTCCTGGCTGGGATGACCGGTCAGCGCCGTCTTGAACTTGCGGGGCAGGTTCGCCAGCTCCGGCACGCCCAGGTAGCGGCGGTTGATCTCCTCGATCACCGGGCCCGGGTCGAGGATCTCGTCGGCGGCGATGCCCGCCACCGGGCTGCCGAGCACCACCCGCGGGACGTCTCCGCACGCCTCGGTGGTGCCCAGGCCCACCGCCTCGAGCCGGCGCCAGATCTCCGGCACGTCCTCGACCTCGACCCAGTGCAGCTGGATGTTCTGCCGGTCGGTGATGTCGGCCGAGCCCCGAGCGAACTCGGTGGAGATCCCGGCGATCACCCGCAGCTGGGTGGTGGTGAGCGCGCCGCCGTCGATGCGTACCCGCAGCATGAAGTAGCGGTCCTCGAGCTCGTGCGGCTCCAACGTGGCGGTGCGGCCGCCGTCGATACCGGGCTTGCGCTGGGTGTACAGGCCCCACCAGCGGAACCGGCCGTGCAGGTCATCGCCTGAGATCGAGTCGAAGCCCTCCTTGGAGTAGACCTGCTCGATCCGCTCGCGCACGTTGAGCCCATTGTCCTCCTGTTTGAAGGCCTCGTTGTGGTTGAGCGGCTCGGTGCCGTCGACCTTCCACTGCCCGTTCGGTCGCTTCGGCCGGGCCGGGCGCGGGGCGGCCTCACCGCGCTGCTGCGTAGTCGGGGCGTCAGCCGCAGATGTGGCTGACGCGGTGGTGTGGCCGGTCATGAGAGTGCTCCTCGGCGGGCCTGTCGGGTGCGGGGTCTGGGTCGCGAGCCAGGTGCCGGACCATGTCGATGACGCTAGTTCGCACCCGGCTACCCCACGGCGTGACCCCTGGAACGTCCGCATCGTGGACCCGCGGCCGATGAGGGACAATGACGTCGTGAGGACGACACGGGAGGGTGCTGCGCCGGGGGGCACGTCAGCGCAGGTCCGACAGCAAGGCCGGCAACAGATCCGTGAGCAGGGTCGGCGGCCGGCACCCTGGGGGCGGGCGTTGCGGGGTGTGGCCGGGCCCGTCGCGGTTGTCGACCTGGACGCCTTCGACGCCAATGCCGCCGATCTGCTCGCGCGCGCCGGTGGCCTGCCGCTCCGGCTCGCCTCCAAGTCGGTGCGGGTGCGCACGCTCCTGGACCGGGCGCTGGCGGCGGGCTTCACCTCGGTGATGGCCTACTCGGTGGCCGAGGCGCTGTGGCTCGCCGAGCATGGGGTCGCGGACGTGCTGGTCGGCTACCCGAGCGTGGATCGTGGCGGGCTGGCGCGGCTGGCGGCCGACCCACGCGCCCGGCGCGTGATCACCGTGATGGTCGACGACGTCTCCCACGTCGCCCTGCTGGAGCGGGCGTTCATGCGCTCCGGCGTCACCGACGGCCCGCCCATCCAGGTCTGCATCGACGTCGACGCCTCCCTCCGGCTGGGTCTGGGGCCGCTGACGGCGCACCTGGGCGTGCGCCGGTCCGGTCTGCGCCGCCCCGAGGAGGTGGTGCGCCTGGCCCGGGCCATCGAGCGCACCGGCCGGCTCCGGGTGCGGGGCGTGATGTTCTACGAGGCGCAGGTGGCCGGCGTCCCCGACGGCCCCGACCGCATGGCCTCCGGCCTGCGCAGCCCGCTGGTGGCGGTGATGAAGGGACTGTCCTTGCACGATCTCGCCCGCCGCCGCCCGGCGGTGGTCGCCGCGCTGGAGGACCACCTCGGCCGCGACGTCCTGGTCAACGGCGGTGGTACCGGGTCGCTGCAGCAGACGGCGAGTGACCCGACCATCACCGAGCTGACAGCCGGGTCCGGATTGCTGTGCCCCACGCTCTTCGACCGCTACGACTCCTTCGCCCCGCGCCCGGCGGCCTTCTTCGGCCTGGACGTGGTGCGCCGCCCGGCGCCGCGGATCGCCACCGTCGCCGGAGGCGGCTACGTCGCCTCCGGTCCGCCCGGCGCCGACCGGCTGCCCCGCTCGGTGGACGGCTCGCGGCTGCTCGCCTCCGAGGGGGCCGGCGAGGTGCAGACGCCGCTGCGTTACCCGCCCGGCCGCAGTGGTCCGGCCGTCGGTGCGCGGGTGTGGATGCGTCACGCGAAGGCGGGCGAGCTGATGGAACGGTTCGATCACGTGCACCTGGTCCGTGCCGATCGGGTGATCTCCACGGTGGCGACGTATCGTGGTGAGGCCCAGAACTTCGGCTGACGCCGACCCCGAGCCAGAGGAGTGGCAGTGACGAGGCCCAGCTTCCGCCGTCCCGCGATGCTCACAGCCGAGGTCGCCGAGGCCATCCCGGGTGAGCCCGACCCGGCCGAGCGCAACGAGCTGGCGCACACCACCGCCGCGGCGCTGGTGCACGGCGCCCGCTCACCCGATCAGGCGGGCAGCCCCGAGGCCGACGCCGCCATGGTGCGCCGGCTGGTCGAGCTGGTGGACACCGAGGGCTTGGACCTGCTCGCACAGCTGTGGTCGCGCAGCCCGGCCGACACCCTCCCCGGAGCGCTGTGGCGGCTGTACGTGCTGCGCGAGTGGACGCGCCGCGATCCGCGCACCATCGCCGAGCGCTACCACCTCGGCGTCCACCGGGCCGAGGTGGCCGGCGTGATCGCCGGCGTCGCCGGGCCCATCGGACCGGAGGAGATCAAGGCGGTCGCCGATGCGGTCCTCCACGGCATCTTCCGCGGGGACCTGGCCGTCGCGCTAGACCGCGCCGGAGCATTCCTGCGCGTGCTGGCCGCCGGCTCGGCCATGGACGCCGACTGGCTCGAACTCTCCGACGACGCCCGGGCCTCCGAGCTCACGCGCCGTGCCGGCTCGCTGCTGGAGACGGCCGAGGATCTCGAGCAGGCCGCCACGCTGTGCCGCGCCGGGAAGCTGGACTGATGACGCACGCGCCCTCCCCGACGGCGTCCCTCACCCCGGCGCAGGCCCGGGCCGTGCGCGCCCTCGCCGAGGAGGCCGAGCAGGCGGACGGGGTCGAGGCGCTCTCCGAGCAGACCCTGCTCAACCTGGACCTGCCCGAGCAGGACCACGGCAGGGGCGCCCGGCACCTGCTGGTGGCCTCGCCGTCGGGAACCGGCGCCTACGCGCAGGTGGACGGTGACTCCATCGAGCTCGTGGTCGCGCCGCAGCAGCGCCGCCGCGGCCTCGGTGGCGCGCTGCTGGACGCGGCGCTGACGGGTGAGCGACGGGTGTGGGCGCACGGGGACCTGCCGGCGGCCCAGGCGCTCGCCGACTCGCGCGGGATGCGCCGGGTGCGTGACCTGTGGGTGATGACCGCGCCCCCGCCGCGCTCGGCACCCGAGCCCGCCGCGGATCCCGGCGTACGGGTGCGGCCCTTCGAGGTGGGCCGGGACGAGGACGCGTGGGTGTCCCTGAACGCCCGCGCCTTCGCCGATCACCCCGAGCAGGGCCGGCTCACGCGTGCCGACCTGGAGCAGCGCATGGCGCAGCCCTGGTTCGACCCGGATGTGCTCTTCCTCGCCGAGGACGTCGCGACCGGCCGGCTGCTGGGCAGCATGTGGGTGAAGATCGAGGGAAATGACGGTGAACGGGTGGGGGAGATCTACGCCCTCGGCGTGGATCCTCAGGCCCAGGGGCGCGGGGTGGGCACAGTGCTGACCGCGCATGCGATGACGGCGTTCGCGGCCCGCGATCTTGTGCGGATCGAGCTGTACGTCGAGGGGGAGAATGCGCCGGCGATCCGCACCTATCGCCGCGCCGGGTTCACTCGCGAGCGCGCCGACGTGCAGTACGCACGGTGAGGGACGGGTCGGGTCGACCGCCCGGGTTCCGGTTCCCAGCGGGCCCGGCCAGGTGACACGATACGTCCCATGAGCGAGCATGTCGGACCGGTGCAGGCGACGGGCGGGGCCCGGCCCGCCGGGCAGTCATTCTTCCGGCCGGGGGCCACCGCGAGGATGTCGGGGCTCTCGCCCTCGGTGATCGCGCGGGCCGTCGACGGCTCCATGGCAGCGGGCCGGCCGGGCACGACGGGGGCGTTGGTGGCCGGGACCGACCAGGACGGCGCGGAGCCGGACCAGGCCGGCGAGATACCGGCCGAGCTCCCTCCCGACCGGTTCGCCGACCGGGAGGTCAGCTGGCTGCAGTTCAACGAGCGGGTGCTCGAACTGGCCGAGGACACCAGCCTGCCGCTGCTGGAGCGCGTGCGGTTCCTGGCGATCTTCGCCTCCAACCTCGATGAGTTCTTCATGGTGCGGGTGGCCGGCCTCAAGCGCCGGATCGCCACCGGCATGGCGGTGCAGGCGGCCTCGGGGCTGCTGCCGCGGCAGGTGCTCGACCTGATCTCGGCCAAGGCGCACGAGCTCACCGACCGGCACGCGGCCGTGTTCGCCGAGCAGGTCCAGCCGGCGCTCGCGGCCGAGGGCATCACCCTGGTCCACTTCGACCACCTGCACGAGAGCGAGCGGGACCGGCTGCACAAGTACTTCCGGAAGATGATCTTCCCGGTGCTGACCCCGCTCGCGGTCGACCCCGCGCACCCCTTCCCCTACATCTCCGGCCTCTCCCTGAACCTGGCCGTGGTGGTCCGCAACCCAACCACCGGCAAGGAGCACTTCGCCCGGGTCAAGGTGCCCCCGCTGCTGCCGCGGTTCATCGCCGTGGACGCCCGCGGCCGCCCGCACCGCCCGGAGGACGCCCCCGACGACGACGGCTACCGCTCCTTCGTGCCGATCGAGGACGTGATCTCCTCGTTCCTGTACTACCTCTTCCCCGGGATGGAGGTGGTCGAGCACCACGTCTTCCGGGTGACCCGCAACGAGGACCTCGAGGTGGAGGAGGACGACGCGGAGAACCTGCTGCAGGCGCTGGAGAAGGAACTGCTGCGCCGCCGGTTCGGACCGCCGGTCCGGCTGGAGCTGGCGACGGGGTTCACCCCCCGGCTGCGGGAGATGCTCATCCGCGAGCTCGACATCTCCGAGGCGGACGTCTACGAGCTGCCGATGCCGCTGGACCTCACCGGGCTCAACCTCGTGGCCGACCTCGACCGGCCCGAGCTGCACTACCCCAAGCACGTGGCCATCACCCCGCGCGGTCTGGCGGAGGTGGAGAGCGCCAGCCCGACCGACATCTTCCAGGCGATCCGCGGCCGCGACATCCTGCTGCACCACCCCTACGACTCCTTCTCCACCAGCGTGCAGCAGTTCATCGCCCAGGCGGCCGCGGACCCGAACGTGCTGGCGATCAAGCAGACGCTGTACCGCACCTCCGGGGACTCCCCGATCGTGGACTCGCTCATCGACGCGGCCGAGGCCGGCAAGCAGGTCCTCGCGATCGTGGAGATCAAGGCCCGCTTCGACGAGGAGGCGAACATCTCCTGGGCGCGCAAGCTCGAGCAGGCGGGTGTGCACGTGGTCTACGGCATCGTGGGCCTGAAGACCCACTGCAAGCTCTCGCTGGTGGTGCGCCAGGAGGCGGAGGGGCTGCGGCGGTACTGCCACGTCGGCACCGGCAACTACCACCCCAAGACCGCCCGCCTCTACGAGGACCACGGCGTGCTGACCTGCGACTCCGAGGTGGGCCAGGACCTGACCCGGCTGTTCAACCAGCTCTCCGGCTACGCCCCGAAGAGCCGCTTCCACCGGCTGCTGGTGGCCCCGCGCGGGATCCGGCGCGGTCTGGTGGAGCGGATCGAGAAGGAGATCGCCAGCGCGCAGGCCGGCAAGCCCGCCTGGGTGAAGTTCAAGGTGAACTCCGTGGTCGACGAGCAGACCCTCGACGCGCTCTACCGGGCTTCTCAGGCCGGGGTGCAGGTGGATGTGGTGGTGCGCGGCATCTGCGCGATCAAGGCGGGCGTGCCGGGGCTGAGCGAGAACATCCGGGTCCGTTCGATCCTGGGCCGGTTCCTGGAGCACTCGCGGGTGTATGCCTTCGCGAACGCTGGGGAGCCGGAGGTCTACCTCGGATCCGCCGACCTGATGCATCGCAACCTGGACCGACGCGTGGAGGTGCTGTTCCGGGTGGCCGATCCCGAGCACGTGGCCGACCTGGTGGGGCTCATCGACATCTCGGTGGCCGACACCACGGCGTCGTGGCACCTGAGCACGGCCGAGGACGGTGAGCCGGTGTGGACCCGGCACCACCTCGATCGCAGCGGCCGCCCGTTGATGGATCTGCAGGAGCACCTCATGTCCGTCCACCGCCGGCGCAGCGCGGACAGCTGATCCGTGGCCTCCTCCCGCCAGGTGGTCCACGCCGCCGGAGCGCTGGTCTGGCGCGTCGTGGGCCGGCGTCTGGACGTGATGCTCATCCACCGGCCCCGCTACGACGACTGGTCCTGGCCGAAGGGCAAGCTCGACTCCCCGGCCGAGCCCCTGCCGATGTGCGCGGTGCGGGAGGTGCAGGAGGAGACCGGCGTCCCGGTCGTGCTCGGCGCCCCGCTGCCGACCGTGCGCTACCGCCTGGCGGGCGGGCAGCTGAAGGTGTGCCACTACTGGGCCGCGACGCCGGCCGACGTCGACGGCGTGGACGTGGCCGCGATCAATGCCCGCCCGCCGATCAAGCCGGCGCCCAAGCACGAGGTGGACGAGGTGCGCTGGGTGGAGGCACGGAAGGCGAAGAAGCTGCTCACCCGGTCCGAGGACGTCGAACCCCTTGGTGCCCTGATCGATCTTTGGGAGGACGGGCTGCTGCGGACGTGGACGCTGCTGCTGGTGCGCCACGGCCGGGCCCGTAAGCGCTCAGCCTGGCCGGGCGGTGAGGAGACCCGCCCGCTCACGCCGGTGGGGCAGGCGCAGGCGAAGGCGCTCGTCCCGGTGCTCGCCGCCTACGGCGTGCACGAGGTGATCTCCTCGCCATGGTTGCGCTGCCGGGCCACGATGACGCCGTACTCGGACGCCTGCGACACCGCGATCGTCTCCGCGCCCCAGCTCACGGAGACGGCCGCGCGGGACCGGCCCGCCGGCGCGCGCTCGCTGGTCAATGACCTGCTCGGCAGCCCGCGCGAGGCCACCGCGGTCTGCACGCACCGGCCCGTGCTGCCGTTCGTGCTGGAGGCGGTGGACTCGCGCAGCCCGCACCGGGTGAGCAGGTCCCTGCCACGCGAGAACCCCTACCTGCGCACGGGGGAGATCCTCGTGGTGCACATGGCCCGACGCGAGCACCGGCGTGCCCGGGTGGTCGCGGTGGAGACCTGCCGACCACCCTCCTGACGGCCCTCCGACGGCCCTGCTTACTGTGCGGCTGCCGGTCGGAGCCCGGGTGTGGCGAGCATTACGGCACTGTCGGCGCTCGTTCACCTGGTGTTCACCCGATCCCGGACGTGCCGTCACTCTGAGTCCCTAGCGTCAGGTCCGGTTGCGCCAGTCCGTGCGCGGACCGCATCCCCCAGACATCGACAGAACGGGATTGAACGTGAAGCTTGCAACTGGCCGCCGTATGGCCGGCATCACCGCGATCAGCGCTCTTGCGCTCACGCTCGCTGCCTGTGGCAGCGACTCCTCCGCCGACGAGAGCACCGGTGGCTCCGACAACGGTGGTGGCGAGGACACCAGCGAGCTCTCCGGCACGATCGCCGGCTCGGGTGCAAGCTCGCAGGAGAACGCCGTGCAGGGCTGGCTCGCCGGCTTCATGGAGGCCAACCCGGGCGCCACGGTCACCTACGACCCGACCGGTTCGGGCACGGGCCGCGAGCAGTTCATCAACGGCACCGTGCAGTTCGCCGGCTCCGACGCCGCGCTGGACGGCGACGAGCTCGCTGCGGCGCAGGAGCGTTGCGGGGGCACCGTGATCGAGGCGCCGCTGTACATCAGCCCGATCGCCGTGATCTACAACATCCCCGAGCTGAACGACACCAACATCAACCTTGGACCGGACACCATCGCCGGCATCTTCGCCGGTGAGATCACCAACTGGAACGACCCGGCGATCGTCGAGGCCAACCCCGACCTCGAGCTCCCCGACCTGGACATCGTGCCGGTCAACCGCTCGGACGACTCGGGCACCACCGAGAACTTCACCGAGTACCTCGCTGCTGCGGCCCCCGACACCTGGACCTACGACCCGTCCGGTCTGTGGCCGGTCGAGGGCACCCAGTCCGGTGCGCAGACCTCCGGCGTGCTCGGCGTGGTCGAGGGTGCCGAGGGCACCATCGGCTACGTCGACGCCTCCCGCGTGGGTGAGCTGGGCAGCGTGGCCGTCGGCGTGGGCGAGGAGTTCGTGCCGTTCTCCCCGGAGGCCGCCGCGACTGTGGTCGACGTCTCCGAGCCGGCCGCTGACGCGAGCGACACGATCCTGACGATCGACCTGGCCCGCGACACGCAGGAGTCGGGCGCCTACCCGATCGTGCTGATCTCCTACTCCCTGGCCTGCGGCAGCTACGACAACGAGGAGCACGCCTCCCTCGTTCAGGGCTACCTCAACTACGTCGCCAGCGAGGAGGGCCAGGAGCGCGCCGCCCAGCCCGACGTCGCCGGGTCCGCCCCGATCTCGGACAGCCTGCGTGAGCGCGTGACGGCGGCGCTCGAGACGATCTCCGCCGGCTGATCCAGCAGTACTCTGCTCCGGGCGGGTCGGCGATGGTTCCCACCATCAGCCGACCCGCCTGAAGCACGCTCCCACCCGCAGACGACGGAGGAACTGTGGCAACCACCACGCCCCCGCAGGATCAGACCAGGCCCGCGGACAAGCGCGCGCCGGGGCGGCTCGGCAACGTCATCTTCAAGGGCATCTCCACCACCAGCGGTGTGATGATCCTGGTGACCCTGGCCGCCGTCGCGATCTTCCTGCTCTACCGGGCCTGGCCCGCGCTGGTGGCGAACGCCTCGGCGTTCGAGGAGGTCAACTTCATCGGGGGAAACCTGTGGGAGTGGGTCGCCCCGCTGATCTTCGGGACCGTCCTGGCCTCGGTGATCGCCCTGGTGGTCGCGGTGCCGCTGAGCATCGGGATCGCCCTGTTCATCTCCCACTACGCGCCCCGGCGCCTGGCCCAGCTGCTGGGCTACATGATCGACCTGCTCGCGGCGATCCCCTCGGTGATCGTCGGCCTGTGGGGGTCGAGCTGGCTGATGCCGCTGCTGGACCCGGTGTTCACCTGGCTGACCAACACCCTCGGCTTCATCCCGCTGTTCGCGGACTACACCCCGCCGGCACGCAACATCACCACCGGTGGGCTGGTGCTGGCGATCATGATCGTGCCGATCATCACCGCCACCATCCGCGAGGTGTTCCTGCAGACGCCGCGCCTGCACGAGGAGGCCTCCCTGGCGCTGGGCTCGACCCGGTGGGAGATGATCCGCCAGGCGGTGCTGCCGTTCGGGCGCTCAGGCATCATCTCCGCCTCGATGCTGGGTCTGGGACGGGCACTGGGGGAGACGATGGCCATCCTGCTGATCCTCTCGCCCGGGTACTCCATCAACCTCAACCTGCTTGAGGCAGGCCAGCACAACACGATCGCGGCCAACATCGCGCTGCATTTCCCCGAGTCCAGCGGGATCGCCGTCGATGCGCTGATCGCCTCCGGCCTCATCCTGTTCGCACTGACCTTCGGGGTGAACCTGCTCGCCCGCTGGATCATCAATCGCCGCGCCGAGTTCTCGGGAGCCAACTGATGTCCGTCGCCGCTCCTCCCGTCCCCACCCGCACGCACCGGCGGCTCCCGGGCTGGGCCCCCTATGTCGTCCTCGCCGGCTCGGTCGCCCTGACCGCCGCGCTCCTGCTCGCCCTGGGCTCGCTGGACATCGCGCCGCTCTTCTTCGTCGGCGCGATCGTCTACGCCGTCGCCATCACCGCGGTCTCGACGGTCATCGAGGGGCGCCGGTGGGCGACCGACCGGCTCGCCACGACCCTGGTGACCTTTGCCTTTCTGCTCGCGCTCATCCCGCTGATCTCGCTCCTGGTCAAGGTCGTCGGTGACGGCGCTGGGCGGTTCAGCTGGGAGTTCCTCACCACCGACATGGTCGGGATCTTCGGCTCCATGGTGGAGGGCGGTGTCGCGCACGCGATCGTCGGCACCATCTACGTCACCGGGATCGCCGGCCTGATCTCGGTGCCGCTGGGAATCTTCACGGCCATCTATCTCGTCGAGTACGGCAGCGGCCCGATCAAGCGCGGCATCACGCTGTTGGTCGACGTGATGACCGGTATCCCCTCCATCGTGGCCGGGTTGTTCGCCTACACGCTCTTCCTGGTGATCTTCGGCCCGGCCTACAAGTCGGCACTCATCGGTGGCATCGCCCTGGCGGTACTGATGACCCCGTACGTGATCCGCAGTGCCGAGGAGATGCTCAAGCTGGTGCCGAACGAGCTACGCGAGGCCTCCTACGCCCTCGGGGTGCCGAAGTGGCTGACCATCGTCAAGGTGGTGCTGCGCACCGCCGTGGCCGGCATCACCTCCGGCGTGATGATCGCCACCGCGCGCGTGATCGGTGAGACGGCCCCGCTCCTTGTTACCGTCGGCACCACGCAGGCCATGAACTGGGACGCGTTCGACGGCCGGATCGAGACCCTGCCGGTCTACGTGTTCCGGCAGTACGCGCAGGGCGGCCCGGCGGCCGACCGGGCCTGGGCCGCCGCGCTCACGCTGCTGCTGATCGTCATGGCGCTCAACCTCGTCGGACGCCTGGTGAGCAAGTTCTTCTCCCCCAAGGGTGGACGATGATGACAGTCGACCCTGGCCGCGGTTGCCCCGCTCCCTCTGCCTGCTACTCCCGCCGCCCCACCACCGCGGCTCCCTCCGGAAGGACTGCCCGTGTCTAAGCGCATCGATGTCAGCGACCTGAACGTCTACTACGGCAGCTTCCTCGCCGTCGAGGGTGTCGACATGACGATCGAGGCCCGCTCGGTCACCGCGTTGATCGGACCCTCCGGCTGCGGCAAGTCCACCTTCCTGCGGACGCTGAACCGGATGCACGAGGTCATTCCCGGGGCCTACGTCCAGGGCAAGGCCGTGATGGACGGCAAGGACCTGTACGCCCCGAACGTGGACCCGGTGGAGGTGCGCCGGCAGATCGGTATGGTCTTCCAGCGCCCGAACCCGTTCCCGACGATGTCGATCGCGGACAACGTGCTGGCCGGCGTCAAGCTCAACAATCGCCGGATCTCCCGGCCCGACGCCGCTGACCTAGTCGAGCGGGCGCTGACGAGCGCGAATCTCTGGAAGGAGGTCAAGGACCGGCTCGACCGGCCCGGCTCCTCCCTCTCCGGTGGTCAGCAGCAGCGCCTGTGCATCGCCCGGGCGATCGCGGTGCAGCCGGACGTGCTGCTGATGGACGAGCCATGCTCGGCGCTGGACCCGATCTCCACACTCGCGATCGAGGACCTGATCCACGAGCTGAAGAACGACTACACGATCGTCATCGTGACGCACAACATGCAGCAGGCGGCGCGCGTCTCCGACCGCACCGGCTTCTTCAACATCGAGGGCACCGGCAAGCCCGGCCACCTCATCGAGATGGACGACACCACCACGATGTTCTCCTCGCCCTCGGTCAAGGCCACCGAGGACTACATCTCCGGCCGGTTCGGCTGAGCCCTCCCCGGGCGGGGACACGGCACCACGGGGACCGAACGACGACGGGCCGCACGCGATCGCGTGCGGCCCGTCGTCGTGGTGCGGGAGGGCTCAGACCCCCGAGCCTTCCCAGGACTCGGTGGCGGTGGAGCCGTCGTCCAGGTAGAGCACGCAGAGGATCTCGCGGTCGTCAGCCTCGTCCCAGCTCTGCTCGCTGGGAGCGATGTAGTTCACGAAGAGCGTCGACTCCTCGTAGGCGGAGCCGACGAATGACTCGAACTCTCCGAGGCAGCCCTCTTCGGCGGCGGTCGAGATGGCCTCGTCCCCGGGGAACCCGCCGTCGCCGTCCATGTCGAACTTATGGAAGAACTGCGCGTCGTGCTCCTCGGTGCAGTCCACCGTGTTGATCTCGGTGATCTCCTGGCTCTGCAGGTCCTCGATGTTGGTGCACTCGCCCACCTCGGCCGAGGCCACCGAGCCGCCGAGCATGCCGCAGGCGCTCATCGAGACGGTCATGCCGGCGACTCCGACGAGAGCAAGCGCAGAGCGGGTCAGGGTTCGGGTGTTCATGGACTCTCCCAAGTCGTCACAGATCGGGTGCGGTGGCCCCCGGTGGTCTCCCGCCAACTCTAGAGGAACCCGCCGGTGCGCGGGGTCGCCGGTAGTGGGTCGAACTGCCCATCTCCCGCGACCACTCAGGTCAGCAGGGAGAGCAGCAGATACGCACCGGCAGCGACCAGCGCGGCGCCGGGGATGGTGAGCACCCATGCCATCAGGATCCGCCGGGCCACACCCCACCGCACCGCCGAGAGCCGGCGCGTGGCACCCACGCCCATGATCGCCGAGGTGATGGTGTGCGTCGTCGAGATCGGGGCCTGCAACGCCAGCGCGGTGGTGTACAGCACGCCCGCCGCCACGGACTCGGCCACGAACCCGCGGGCCGGGTCCAGCTCGATCACCCGGCGGCCGAGGGTGCGCACGATCCGCCAGCCGCCCGCGTAGGTGCCCAGCGCGAGCGCGAGTGCCGACGTCAGCTTGACCCACAGCGGGATCTCGAAGCCGGTCTGCAGCCCACCGGCTACCAGCGCGAGCACGATCACCCCCATGGTCTTCTGCGCATCCTGCAGGCCGTGGCCGAGCGCCATCGCCGCCGCCGAGACGGTCTGCAGCAGCCGGAACCGCCGGGTGATGCGCCCCGGTGCGGCGTTGCGGACCACCCACAGCAGGCCGATCATCACCGCAAAGGCGAGCACGAAGCCGACCAGCGGAGAGGCGAGCATGGGAATCACCACCAGCTCCCAGATGACGGTCCAGTGCACGGTGGCCGCCGAGGCGATACCGGCACCGGTCAGACCACCGATGAGCGCGTGGGAGGAGGAGGTCGGCAGCCCGAGCCACCAGGTGAGCACGTTCCACGAGATCGCGCCCAGGAGCCCGGCGAGGACGACCACGAGACCGTAGGTGCCCAGGGGTGTATCGATGATGCCCGAGCCGATCGTCTCCGCCACCCCGGTGCCCAGCAGGGCTCCGACGAAGTTCATGACGGCGGCCAGCACCAGTGCCACGTGCGGTGTCAGCGCCCGGGTGGAGACCGAGGTGGCGATCGAGTTGGCCGCGTCATGGAAGCCGTTCGTGTAGCCGAAGACCAGCGCGATCGCGACCACCAGCAGGACGAGGGCGAGCTCCACCGGATCAGGATTCCTTCAGGTAGAGGGTCTCGACCTGGTTGGCCACCCGCTCGAAGGCGTCGGCAGCCTCCTCCAAGGCGTCGATCACATCCTTGAGCTTGATGAGCTCGATCACCGCCGCCGGGCTCTCCTGGAAGCGCGAGCCCTGGAACAGCTGCGCGAGCAGCTCACGGTAGGCGCGGTCGGCCTCGTTCTCCAGCCGGTTGATCTCGATCCAGTACGAACGCACGTGCTCGCCCATCGTGCGCAGCCTCGGCATCACCGCCGCCGTCAGCTCTGCGGACCGGTGCAGCACCGTGACCTGGGTCGACACGGCCGGTGGGAGCTCGCGCAGCTGGTACAGCACGACCAGGTCGCCGGCCTCCTCCATCGCGTCCATGCAGTCGTCCAGCGCCGAGGCGAGGCCGTAGATGTCGTCCCGGTCGAAGGGGGTGACGAAGGTCTGGTTCAACCGCCGCAGCACCTCGTGGGCGGCGCCGTCGGCCTCGTGCTCGGCCGCACGCAACTGTGTGGCGAAGCGCTCCCGGTCGGGGCCGTCGTCGCCGATGAGCTGGGCGAGCAGGTCGGCCCCCGTCACCAGGTGAGCGGCCTGGGCGGCCAGCAACTCGAAGAACGCGTCGTCGCGGGGGGTCAGGCGAAAGCGCACCAGGGCTCCCAGGGTCGCACCACGTATGGATCCGGACGGACAACGCGACTCAGGCTAGAGCATCCAAGCGAACGACCGGGCGCGCAGGTGTGCCCGCCGCGCGGCTGGTCTAAGAGGACGCCGGGCCGCCCAGCGCCTGACGGCGCGAAGGCCGCTCGAAGCGGCTGATGTTGGAGCCCGGGGCTAGTGCGACCCGGCGTCACGATCAAGTCTCGCACAGCCTTGCGGGGGCTCGCACGGTGGCAACGAGAGGGGCCGCTCACGCCTCGTCGCGCGCGGGCACCTCGGCCCCCGGTGCGTGCCGCGGCAGGTCGAAGCGGTACCCCACGTTGCGCACGGTCCCGATCATCTGGTCGTGCTCGGGACCGAGTTTGGCCCGCAGCCGCCGCACGTGGACGTCGACCGTGCGGGTACCCCCGAAGTAGTCGTAGCCCCACACCTCCTGCAGCAGCTGGGCCCGGGTGAAGACCCGGCCGGGGTGCTGGCTCAGGTACTTGAGGAGCTCGAACTCCTTGAACGTCAGGTCGAGGGCCTGCCCGCGCAGCCGGGCGGTGTACCCACCGGCGTCGATCGTCAGGTCACCGGCCTCGATCTGCTCGGGGTCGTCGTCCCCGGCGGCGAGCTGACTACGGCCGACGACGAGGCGCAGCCTGGCGTCCACCTCGGCCGGGCCGGCAGCGGCGAGCACGATGTCGTGGGCGCCCCAGTCGGGCCGGACCACCGACAGCCCACCCTCGCCGAGAACGAGCACCACCGGGACCTCCATCCCGGTCGAGCGCATCAGCTGGCAGGTCGCGCGCGCCCTGGCCAGGTCGTGGCGGGCGTCGATCAGCACCACCTCGGACTCGGGTGCCTCGAGCAGGGCGGCGGGCTCGTTGGGCACCACGCGCACCCGATGGCTGAGCAGGGTGAGGGCCGGCAGCACCCGTGCGGATCCACCGGCCTCCTGGGTCAGCAGAAGAAGGTCGACCACTGGTCCTCCTCCCGAATCATCGGGCCAACTCTATTGCAGGTCGGGCTCTGCCCGGTGCGGCAGGGAGTGCCACGGTGCGGCACAGGCGGCGGTGGCGAGCGGTGCCACCACGATGATGTGACACGATCACAGTCGTGAGGTGGAGCGAGGCATGATCAGCGGGACCTTCCGTGCGGTCGTCACGGCCGCGGTGGCTGCCGGTATCGGCATCACCGCCTTCGGCGAGCGCGGACTGCTCATCGGCACGATCGCCGGGCTGGTGGCGCTCTTCTCGATCGGCTGGCCACGGCTCCTGGGGCTGCCCGCGCCCCGCGGGGCCACGGTGGTGCTGCTGCTCACCGCGGCGGCCTCGCTCAGCGCCCTGCTGGTCTGGGACGACCTGCTCTACGTCGCGGTGGCAGCCGGGCTGGGCGTGGTCGCCGCCTTCGTGCACGAGCTGGTCCGCCGCGACGGCCGGCCGCGGCTGGTGGAATCGGTCTCGGGCGTGGTGACGGGCGCCGTCGTGGTCTCCTCCGCCGCCGGATGGCTGGCGGTCGGCACCGGGGAGGTGGCCACGGCGCTGTTGCTCGTCGGTGCGGTCACGATCACCGCCGGCTCGGCCTGTACCGCCCTGCCGATCCCCGGCTGGCTCGGGTCCGGGGTGACGATCCTGATCTCGGCCGCCGCGGGCCTGCTCGCCGGCTCCGCCATCGCCGACGTCGGCCTCGTGCCCGGCGGGCTGATCGGGCTCTCCTCCGGGGTGCTCATCGCCTCCGTGCACGCGCTCTTCGGTCAGTTCCCGGCCTCCGGGCGCCCGACGGCGGCGCTGGCCGCCGCGATGCTGCCGGTGGCGGTGGCCGGGGTGCCTGTCTATGTGCTCGGTCGGGTCATGCTGGGCTGAGCCCTGACCGACCCGGCCGCCTCGCCGGTAGCATCGCAACCATGAGTTTCGCCATCCCCGAGGGCCTGGCCCCGGAGACCTACCCGATCGCCTGGCTCGCGGGCACGTGGCGCGGCCCGGGCTTCCTCGCCTATCCCGGGATCGAGGAGCGCCCGATCCTGATGGAGGTCAGCTTCACCTCCGACGGCGGCCCCTACCTCGCCTACTCCGCCACCACCTGGCTGCTGGAGAACCCGCCCACCTCGCTCGAGGGGGAGATCGACGTGGCCGCGATGCAGGCCGGCGAGGTCTGGGCCACCGAGTCCGGCTTCTGGCGCGTCCCGCCGCAGGAGAACGCTCCGGCGGACGGCCAGGGCCCGCCGCGCAGCGAACTCGAGGTGCTGATCAGCGAGCCGACCGGGCACGCCAGCGTCTATCTCGGCGCCGTGCAGGGCCCGCGGATCACGCTGGTCACCGATCTGATCGCCCGCACCGCCTCGGCCGCGGAGATCACGGCCGCTCGTCGGATGTACGGCCTGGTCAACTCCGAGCTGATGTGGGCCACCGACCTGGCCGCCTTCGGCCAGGAGATGCAGTCCTATGCCTCCGGCAGGCTGCAGCGCCAGGACTGAGGATCACCACTGACGTGCAGGAGAGACGCCGTGCCACATCCGGCACAGAGTCCTTCCACAGCGTCGGTTCCGTCCGGGAATGCCCGCGCCGGTGGAGTCATTGAGGAGAACATGAGCCTGAGCAACCGACCCGGAGCAGTGGCCGCGTCCGGCCCCGACGCCGGCGTGGCCGCCCACTACGGCAACCCCGTGCTCGAGCAGCGTGCCCTCGAGCGCGGGATCGGGGTGGTCGACCTGTCCCACCTCGGGGTGGTCACCGTGACCGGCCCGGACCGCCTCTCCTGGCTCAACACCCTCTCCTCGCAGCTGATCGACCTGGCCCCCGGTGCCGGCACCGAGCTGCTGCTGCTGGACCCGAACGGCCGCATCGAGCACGCGGCCGCCGTCGCCGACGACGGGCAGACCGCCTGGCTGGTCACCGAGACCGCGTGGGCCCAGCCGCTGGCCGACTTCCTCGATTCCATGCGCTTCATGCTCCGGGTCGAGGTGGAGCTGCGCAGCGATGTCGTCGTGCTCGGGACCAGCGCCGAGGGCCCTGACCTGGGCGCACTCGTCCCCGTCGAGGTCGCCCTCGCACCCGAGCGCTCCCTCGGCTGGACCGACGCCTGGCCCGTGACCGCACCCGGCTCCACCCGCTACGGACCCGCCGATGAGGAGCACCCCGGCAACGACTGGCACCCCCGCCTTCACCTGGTCCGGCGCGAGGCCGTGGACCAGGTGGTCGTCTCCGCCGAGGCCGCCGGTGCCCGCCTGGCCGGCGCCTGGGCATGGGAGGCCCTGCGGGTGGCCGCCTGGCGACCGCGGCTGGGCCGCGAGGTGGACGAGCGCACCATCCCGCACGAGTTGGACTGGCTGCGCACCGCCGTGCATCTGAACAAGGGCTGCTACCGCGGCCAGGAGACGATCGCCCGGGTCTTCAACCTCGGGCGCCCGCCCCGGCGGCTGGTGATGCTGCATCTCGACGGCAGTGAGCACACCCTGCCCGAGGCAGGCGAGGAGGTCCACCTGGGTGAGCGGGTCGTCGGCCGCGTCACCACCGTGGTGCGCCACCACGAGCTCGGCCCGATTGCCCTCGCGGTCATCAAGCGTTCCATCGATCCCACGGCCGAACTGACCGCGGGCGGGGTGGCCGCTGCCCAGGAGATCGTGGTGAGCCCTGAGGGTCAGGGCACCGGCAGGCCGGAGCCTGCCACCGGCCCGAGCCTGCGGCGCCGGACCCTCTGAGCGCATGAGCGCTGCCGGCTCGCGGCGCGGCGACCTCCGGGCTGCGCGGGCAGCGCTCTCCGGCCGGCTGCGGCGCGGCGGCCGGCGCCTGCGCGGGGACGCCTGGCCGATCCTCACCGGTGCCCTCGCGGCGGGGGTCGCCTACGGGATCGCCCACTGGGTGGTGGGCCACGAGATCCCGGTGTTCGCGGCGATCGCCGCCTGGGTCTGCCTCGGCTTCAGTGCCGATCGCCGGCCCCGCAAGGTCGCCGAACTGGCACTCGGGGTGACGCTCGGGGTGGCCGCCGGCGAGCTGGTGGGAGCCGTGATCGGTTCCGGCCCGGTGCAGATCGCGGTGGTGCTCGCCGCCGCCGTCGCCGTTGCCCGCCTCGTCGACGGCGCAGCGATGCTGGCCATGCAGGCCGGGGTGCAGGCCGTGGTGGTGGTGGCCCTGCCCCCCACCCTCGGCGGTGACGGCGTGGGCCGGTGGCTGGACGCGCTCATCGGCGGCGCCCTCGCCCTGCTGGTGGCCTCCCTGCTGCCGGTCGACGTGCGCCGCCGCGCCCGCAACCTCGCCTCCTCGGGCCTGACCGAGATCTCCCGGACGCTGGCCGACGTCGCCCGCGGGATCCGCACCGCTGATGAGGACACCGTCGACGACGCCCTGACCCGGGCGCGCGGCTCCCAGGGGGTGATCGACGAGTGGAGCGCCCTGGTGCGCGACTCCCTCGCCGCCACCCGGTTCACCCCCAGCCGGCTGCGCCACGACGCCGACCTGCTGCGGCTGCAGCGGGCCGCGACCCTGTGTGACCGGGCGATGCGCAACACCCGCGTGATCGCCCGCCGGGCGTGGACCACCGCCCAGGGGATGATCGAGCAGGAGCGGCTCGTGGATCTGCTGAGCACACTCTCCCGCTCGGCCGCCGATCTGGCCTTCTCCCTGGGCTCGGGCTCGGACCCGGCGGGCCTGCGCAACCGCCTGCTCGCGGTGGCCGCGCAGCTCGACCCCCAGACCTTCACCGGCTGGCACGCCCAGACTCTCGTGGTCCTGATGCGCTCGCTGGTGGTGGACCTGCTCGAGATGACCGGCATGTCCGCCGAGCAGGCGCGCCGTGCGCTCGCGGATATCGCGCCGGACGGCGGGGACGACCAGCCCGGCCCCCCTAGGCTCACCCGATGATCCAGCTCGCCTCCGACAACTACGCCGCGATGCACCCCGAGGTGCTCGAGGCGCTCGCGGCCGTGGGGAGCGGCCCTGCGCCCGCCTACGGCGCCGATCCCACGACGGCGTCCCTCGCCCAGGCGGTGCGCCGCACCTTCGGCGAGGGTGCGCAGGCCTACCCGGTGCTCACCGGCACCGGCGCCAACGTCGTCGCGCTCACCGCGATGCTGCCGCGCTGGGGTGCGGTGATCGCTACCGAGCACGCCCACCTGCACACCGACGAGAACGGTGCCCCCGAACGGGTCAGCGGCATCAAGGTGCTTCCCGTGCCTGCCCCGGGTGCTCGGCTGACCCCGGCGGCGATCGAGCGCTACGCCGCCGACCTCGGTGACGTGCACCGGGCGCAGCCGCTGGCGGTCTCGCTCACCCAGGCCACCGAGCTCGGCACGGTCTACACCCCCGCTCAGGTCCGCGCCGTGACCGAGGCGGCCCACGCGGCCGGGATGGCGGTGCACATGGACGGCGCCCGCCTGGCCAATGCGGCTGCCGCGCTGGGGCTGAGCCTGCGCGAGCTCACCACCGACTGCGGCGTGGACGTGCTCTCCTTCGGGGGCACCAAGAACGGAGCAGCACTCGCCGAGGCGGTGATCGTGCTCGACCCCCGCGCGGTGACCGGGGTGGAGATGGTGCGCAAGGCGAGCATGCAGCTGGCCTCGAAGCAGCGTTACACCGCAGCCCAGCTGCTCGCGTTGCTGGACGGGGGTGCTGGCGCTGATCCGCTGTGGCGCCGCAATGCCTCCCATGCCAACGCGATGGCGAGGCGGCTGCGGCAGGGGTGCTCCGCCGTCGCCGGGGTGAACCCGACTCAGCCCACCGAGGCGAACGTGGTGTTCGCGACCGTGCCGCGCACCCTGGCCGCCGCACTGCGGGAGGAGGCGGTGTTCTACGACTGGGGCCTGGGCGAGACCCGGGACCGGGTGGAGGTGCGCTGGATGTGCTCGTGGGACACCCGCGCCGAGGACGTCGACGCCTTCGCCCGCCGGGTGGGTGCACTCGCGTAGGCTTCGGCTGTGCACCTCCTCGTCCAGAGCTATCTGTTCCTCGCGCTCGCCTTCTCGGCCCTGGCGCTCGCCGTGTGGGCGCTGGCCGACGCCGCCGTGCGGCCCGCGCCGGCGTTCGAGAGCGCGGACAAGCGCACGAAGATGTTCTGGATCGCGATGTCCGGGGGAGCGGCCCTGCTCTCCCTGCTCGCCGTGGTGGGCGCCTTCACCGGACTGCTGTTCAGCATCATCGCCGGCGTGATGGCCGGGGTGTACCTGGCCGATGTGCGCCCGGCGGTGCGCGACTACCGCCGTGGCGGCTCCAGTCCGTGGTGAGGCTGCAGGCCCCGGCACCGGGTGAGGTGCTGGCCTGGGTGGTGCGCGGGACGATGGTCGAGTCCGTGCACACCGGGCACCTGCTCGCACTCGACGCGGCCGGCCACGACGCGCTCCGCCTGGGCGAGCCGGATCAGCAGATCTACCCCCGCTCCAGCCTCAAGCCGCTGCAGGCGCTGGGCATGCTCCGGGCCGGGGTGGCCCTGACCGACGAACAGCTCGCGCTGGCGTGTGCCTCCCACAACGGTGAGCCGCGGCACCGGGAGGTCGCCGCCGCGATCCTGGCCACGGTCGGACTGGACGCCGCGGTGCTCGCGAACACCCCCGACCTGCCGCTGGAACGCTCGGCCGCGCTGGCATGGCAGGTGGCCGGCCACGGCCCCGAGCCGATCGCGCAGAACTGCTCCGGCAAGCATGCCGCGATGGTGGCCACTTGTGTGGCTGCGGGCTGGCCGGTGGCGGGCTATCACGAGCCCGGCCACCCGCTGCAGCGTCACCTGCTTGCGGTGATCGCCGAACTGACCGGGGCAGCGCCGGACCACGTCGCGGTCGACGGGTGCGGGGCGCCGCAGCCCTCGACGACGGTGCGCGGCCTCGCCCGTGCCTTCGCCCGGCTCGCCGTGGCCGAGCCGGGCACCCACGAGCATCGGGTGGCCGCCGCGATGCGCGCCCACCCACACCTCGTGGCCGGCACCGGGCGGGAGGACACCGAGGCCATGCGTGCGGTGCCGGGGCTGATCCTCAAGGGCGGGGCCGACGGCGTGCACGCCGGGGCGCTGCCGGACGGCCGGTCACTGGCGTTCAAGATCTCCGACGGCGCCGCCCGCCCGCGCCCGGTGGTGCTCGGCGCGGCTCTGCGCGCTCTGGGGATCGAGCCGGGTGGGTCGTGGGCGCAGGTGACCGTGCTCGGCCACGGCGCCCCGGTGGGGGAGGTCCTCGCCGCCTTCGGACTGGACGCACCGGTTATGGCCGGCGCATGAGAGCGGTGCTGCAGCGCGTCACCAGGGCCTCGGTCACGGTGGACGGGCAGGTGGTCGGCGCCATCGGTGCCGGGATCTGCGCGCTGGTGGGCGTGGCCCGCGAGGACACCGCGGAACAGGCACGGACCGTCGCCCGCAAGATCGCCGAGCTGCGGATCCTGCGGGAGGAGACCTCGGTCAGCGAGGCCGGCGCCGAGGTGCTCGTGGTCAGCCAGTTCACGCTCTACGGCGCCACGAAGAAGGGACGCCGCCCCTCGTGGACGGCGGCCGCTCCCGGACCGGTGGCCGAGCCGCTGGTGGCCGCGGTGGTCGAGGCCCTACGGGAGCGGGGGATCACGGTGGCGACCGGGGTGTTCGGTGCCGACATGGCGGTGGACCTGGTCAATGACGGGCCGGTGACGGTGCTCGTGGAGGCGTAGGGCAGACCGGCCCCTGCGCTCCCGTCGCCCGTGCACGACCGGCCCGGCGCTGAGACGGTGGTGCCATGAGACTCGAGGCGATCATCGGCGACCTGACCACCCAGGAGGTGGACGCCGTCGTGAATGCGGCCAACTCCAGCCTGCTCGGTGGGGGCGGTGTGGACGGCGCGATCCACCGCGCGGCGGGCCCGGGCCTGCTGGCCGAGTGCCGGGCGCTGCGCGGCGCCGCACTGCCGGACGGGCTCGGCGTGGGGCAGGCGGTGGCCACCGGGGCCGGTGAGCTCGCGGCCCGGTGGGTGATCCACGCAGTCGGGCCCAACGCCCACGCCGGTCAGAAGGACCCGGCGCTACTGGCCTCGTGCTTCACCGAGAGCCTGCGGGTGGCCGAGGAGATCGGGGCGTCGTCGGTGGCCTTCCCGGCGGTCAGCGGCGGCGTCTACGGATGGGCGATGCGGGACGTCGCCCGGATCGCGGTGGAGGCGGTGCGCGGCAGCGGCAGCCGGGTGGAGCTCGTGCGCTTCGTGCTGCTCGACCCCGACGCCCACGCGGAGTTCGCCGCCCTCGTCTGACCCAGCGGCGATACCGCCGACGGCCGGCTCACATCAGCGCGCGCTCGCGGTCCCGGGCCTCCACCAGCACGGCGGCGCCGGCGATCACGAGCCCGGCGAGCGCGAGGGCGACCCCCGCCCACGCCGGCGCGAGATACCCCAGCCCGGCGGCGATCACCACGCCACCGATCCACGCACCGGTCGCATTGCCGATATTGAGCGCCGAGTGGTGCAGCGCCGCCGCGAGCGAGGGCGCGTCCGGGGAGGCGTCCAGCAGCCGGGTCTGCAGCGAGGGACCGAGGAACTGGGAGATGGTCGCGATCCCGAACAGACCGAGCATGCCGAGCACGGGCAGGCCGGCCGTCAGCACCGGTGCGGTGAGCGCGAAGAGGGCCAGCAGCACCGCCATCCCGACCAACCCGGCGACCACGGTGCCCATCACCGACCGGTCGGCCAGCCGGCCGCCCAGCAGGTTGCCGAGGGTCATGCCGATGCCGAAGACCAGGAGTGCGATCGGCACCGCCGCGGCGGTCAGGGAGAAGACCTCCGGCACGATCTCGCCGATATAGCTGTACACGGCGAACATCCCGCCGAAGCCGATCGCCCCGATCCCGAGGGCGAACCACACCTGCGGGTACCGGAAGGCGCGCAACTCGCTGCGGGCCGACGCCGGGGCAGCCGAACGGGGCAGGACGGGGACGAAGCGCCACACCGCCACGACCGTCGCCAGCGCCGTCAGCACCACCAGGCCGTAGGTCGAACGCCACCCCACCGCCTGCCCGAGCACCGTGGCCAGCGGCACACCGACCATGGTGGCGACCGTCAGCCCCAGCATCACCATCGAGACAGCACGCGCGCGCCACGCCGGGCCGGCCAGGGCAGCGGCGACCAGGGCCGCCACGCCGAAGAAGGCGCCGTGCGGCAGCCCGGCCAGGAACCGGGCAGCGAGCATCGTGGCGTAGGTGGGAGCCACGGCGGAGAGCACGTTCCCGACCGCGATCAGGGCCGCCAGCAGCACGAGCAGCTGCGTACGGCCCATCCGTGCCGCCGCCACGACGATCAGCGGGGCGCCGGCCACCACGCCCAGGGCGTAGGCGGAGATCAGCCGGCCGGCCTCGGGGACCGAGACGCCCAGACCGGCCGCGATCTGCGGCAGCAGGCCCATGCTGGCGAACTCGGTGGTCCCGATCGTGAAGCCGCCCAGGGCCATCGCGGCGAGCGCGAGGGTGAGACGGCGGCCGGTGAGCACCGGCGAGGCCGGTGCGGGGCTATCCGGGCGCGGGGACGAGGGGGACATCAGGCTCCGGTGGTGGCGGACGAGGTGCTACCGACGTCGGAAGCCATGGCCCGGTCAGTCTAGGTGGTGCGCCCCGATCTCGACGTCGATCCACTCCTGCCCGTGAAGCACCAGCTCGCCGCTGCCCGCGGTGGCCGCCGCCAGTCGCTCCCGTAGCTGCTCGACCTGCTCGGGGGCGGCGGCCAGGCGTAGCCGCGCGCGCTCGCCGTAGTCGGTGCCCAGCACGATCACTCCGTGCTGGCGCAACTCGGCCTCGATGCGGCCGGCCCGGTCGTGAGGGAGGTCCACGAACGCGCGCTCGCGGCGTACCCGCGCCACCAGGGCCTGGTCGCGCCGCGCCCGCTCGAGCGCGGCGGTGACGGCATCGGAGTAGGCACGCACGAGGCCACCCGCTCCGAGCAGCACCCCACCGAAGTACCGGGTGACCACGGCCACGCAGTCGATGAGCCCGGCGCCCGTGAGTACCTCGAGCATGGGTGAGCCGGCGGTACCGGAGGGTTCGCCGTCGTCGTGGGACCTGCGCACCTGCTGCGGGCCGGAAGGCCCGAGCGCGAAGGCGGAGCAGTGGTGGCCTGCGCCGTGGTGCTCGGTGCGGGCCTGATCGACGACCGCACGCGCCTGGGACTCCTCACCCACCCGCACCAGCCGGCACAGGAAGCGCGAGCGCCGGACCTCGATCTCGGCGTCGATTCGAGCGCCCGACCCGCCGCGCAGGGTGAGATCGGTCATCGGCCCATTCTCGCGCGCTCTCCGCCGCTGGCGAACAGGGGCATGTTCGCCGTCCTCGCGCGGTTAGCCTGGATGACACACCGCCGCCACGACCGTCACCTGCGGTCCGAGGCCAGTGAGGAGCACGCGAGATGTTCGAGAGATTTACCGACCGAGCCCGTCGGGTCGTCGTCCTTGCCCAAGAAGAGGCACGGATGCTCAACCACAACTACATCGGCACCGAGCACATCCTGCTCGGTCTGATCCACGAGGGCGAGGGGGTCGCAGCCAAGGCCCTCGAATCCCTCGACATCTCCCTGGAGGCCGTGCGCCAACAGGTGCAGGAGATCATCGGCGAGGGCCAGCAGGCGCCGAACGGGCACATCCCGTTCACCCCGCGCGCCAAGAAGGTGCTGGAGCTCTCGCTGCGCGAGGCTCTGCAGCTCGGCCACAACTACATCGGCACCGAGCACATCCTGCTCGGCCTCATCCGCGAGGGTGAGGGTGTCGCGGCCCAGGTGCTGACCAAGCTCGGGGCCGACCTGAACCGCGTGCGCCAGCAGGTCATCCAGCTGCTCAACGGCTACCAGGGCAAGGAGACCGTCTCCTCCGGCGGTCCCGCCGAGGGGACCCCCTCCGGCTCGGCCGTGCTCGACCAGTTCGGCCGCAACCTCACCCAGGCCGCCCGCGAGTCCAAGCTCGACCCGGTGATCGGGCGGACGCTGCAGATCGAGCGGGTCATGCAGGTGCTCTCGCGCCGCACCAAGAACAACCCGGTGCTGATCGGTGAGCCCGGCGTCGGCAAGACCGCCGTGGTGGAGGGGCTGGCTCAGGACATCGTGCGCGGGGACGTGCCCGAGACCTTGAAGGACAAGCAGCTCTACACACTCGACCTCGGCGCGCTGGTGGCCGGCTCCCGGTACCGCGGTGACTTCGAGGAGCGCCTGAAGAAGGTGCTCAAGGAGATCCGCACCCGCGGCGACATCATCCTGTTCATCGACGAGATCCACACCCTCGTCGGGGCCGGTGCCGCTGAGGGGGCGATCGACGCCGCCAGCATCCTCAAGCCGATGCTGGCCCGTGGTGAGCTGCAGACGATCGGTGCCACCACGCTCGAGGAGTACCGCAAGCACATCGAGAAGGACGCCGCGCTCGAGCGCCGGTTCCAGCCGATCCAGGTGCCCGAGCCGACCCTGGCGCACGCGATCGAGATCCTCAAGGGTCTGCGGGACCGCTACGAGGCGCACCACCGGGTGACGATCACCGATGCCGCGCTGGTGGCCGCCGCGAACCTCGCCGACCGCTACGTCAACGACCGGTTCCTGCCGGACAAGGCGATCGATCTGATCGACGAGGCCGGTGCGCGCCTGCGGATCCGCCGAATGACCGCTCCGCCGGAGCTGCGCGAGCTCGACGAGCAGATCGCCGAGACCCGCCGCGCCAAGGAGTCCGCGATCGACGACCAGGACTTCGAGAAGGCCGCCCGCCTGCGGGACGAGGAGAAGAACCTCTCCAGCACGCGGCTGGACAAGGAAAAGGCCTGGAAGGCCGGCGACATGGACAACGTCGCCGAGGTGGACGAGGAGCTGATCGCGGAGGTGCTCGCCGCCTCCACCGGTATCCCGGTGTTCAAGCTCACCGAGGAGGAGTCCTCGCGGCTGCTGCGTATGGAGGACGAGCTGCACAAGCGGATCGTCGGCCAGGACGCGGCCGTCAAGGCGCTCTCGCAGGCGATCCGTCGTACCCGTGCGGGTCTGAAGGACCCCAAGCGCCCGGGTGGGTCGTTCATCTTCGCCGGACCCACCGGCGTCGGGAAGACCGAGCTCGCCAAGGCGCTCGCCGAGTTCCTCTTCGGCGACGAGGACGCGCTCATCCAGCTCGACATGAGCGAGTACTCCGAGAAGCACACCGTCTCTCGGATGTTCGGGTCCCCGCCCGGATACGTCGGCTACGAAGAGGGTGGCCAGCTCACCGAGAAGGTGCGGCGCCGGCCGTTCTCGGTGGTGCTCTTCGACGAGGTGGAGAAGGCCCACGCGGACATCTTCAACTCGCTGCTGCAGATCCTGGAGGACGGTCGCCTGACCGACTCCCAGGGCCGGGTGATCGACTTCAAGAACACCGTGATCATCATGACCACCAACCTCGGTACCCGGGACATCGCCAAGGGTCTGATCACCGGCTTCCAGGCCGGTGGGGACCTCTCGACGAGCTACGACCGGATGAAGACCAAGGTCAACGAGGAGCTCAAGCAGCACTTCCGCCCCGAGTTCCTCAACCGTGTCGATGACACGATCGTGTTCCCCCAGCTCTCGCAGGAGGAGATCTACCAGATCGTCGATCTCATGGTGGCTCAGCTCTCCGGCCGGCTCGCGGACAAGGACATGGACATCGAGCTCACGATGGCCGCCAAGGATCTGCTCGCCGAGCGCGGGTACGACCCGGTGCTCGGTGCCCGGCCGCTGCGCCGTGCGATCCAGCGCGAGATCGAGGACCAGCTCTCCGAGCGCATCCTCTACGGTGAGCTCCGATCCGGCCAGAAGATCATGGTCGACGCGATCGGCGAGGGCCTGCTCGGCGAGTTCACCTTCACGGGGGTGGACAAGGAGACCGAGAAGGAGCCGCTGGCGGTCGGTGCCGGAGCCACGGCGGAGCTTCCCGCGGGCAGCGACGAGTAGCAGGCGGGCAACCGTCGTCGGGGTCTGATTCCCGACGGTGCAGCCCCAGCCAGAAGGCCGGCCACCCTCCGAGGGTGGCCGGCCTTCTGCGTGTGCCGGTCAGCGCTGGTGGCGCAGCCTGCGCAGCGTCAGCAGGAGTGCTCCGGCCAGCAGTGCTACGGCGGCCGCACCGATCAGCATGCTGGTGCCCGAGGCGCCGGTCTGCGGCAGATCCTCGCCGGAGGGCGGCCCCGCATCGCTGGACCCGCTGGGATCGGTCGGATCCGGTGCGTCCGTGCCCGGGTCCGTGGGCTCGCCCGGGTCGGTGCCGGGATCGGTCGGCCCGCCCGGATCGGTCGTGGGATCGGGATCCCCCGGCGATGCGGCCAGCACCGTGACGGTGCTGGTGATCTCCAGTTCGATCGGGTCGGTGCCGTCCTGCAGCACGGTCGCGGGCAGTTCGGTGGTGCCGCGTGCCTGAACGGGTCCGGGAGTCTGCCCGCTGTAGCCCGCGAGGGTCCACGTCACCGGCACCTCGTGCGTCACGCCGTCGGAATCGGTGAGGGTGGTCTCAGGCGCCAGGGCGGCCAGCGCCTCGGCCTCCGAGGTGCCGAACGGCACCTCGACGCCGGCCACGTTCTCGAGCGAGGTCGCCACCGTGTAGTCGTCGCCGACGCCTGCCAGCGCACGGTAGACGTAGGCCGAGACGGGAACGAGATTGGCCAGCGGCATGCTGCCGGTCGCGAACCCGTTGGGAGGATCGACGACGGGCGCGTGGCGCATGTTCGTCAGGATGGTGATCGTCATCTGGTGCACCGGGTCGATCACGGTCAGGGTGCCGGTCCAGCCCTGGTGGCCGTAGGTGTACCGGCTCGGGCCCCAGTTGAAGTAGTAGTAGCCCTGACCGCCGTCGGTGTGCAGCCGCCACCCCAGCCCGTAGCTGCCATTCCCGGGCGTCGGCGCGAGGAACTCCTCGACGACGTCGGCGTCGAAGTACTCCTGCCCGCCGTACACGCCCTGGTTCAGCATCAGCTGGGTGAGGACCGCCATGTCCGAGGTGGTGGAGAACAGTCCCGCATGTCCCGCCACGCCGGCCATGGAGTACCAGGCCTTCTCGTCGTGGACCTCACCCTGGAGGGTGTACTCGCGCATGGGGACCGGATCGCCGCTGTCGAACTCGCCGAAGGAGACGTTCCCGTCCCGGGTGTTGCCGTTGAGCTCGGTCGCCGCCACGTGGGAGGGATCGATTCCGTGCTCCAGCGGGTTGAACGTCGTGTTCTCGAGGCCGAGCGGGCCGTAGAAGTTCTCCTCCAGGTAGACGTCGAGCCGCTGACCCGTGACCTGCTCCACGAGCAGTCCGAGGATCATGTAGTCGACGTCCGAATAGGCGAAGGTGGTGCGCGGGGCGTACATCAGCGGCGAGCGGCTGATGGCGTCGATGATCCCGGTGCGGTCGTCCGGGTCGTCGGTCTGGTACCAGAGGTCGCCGGCCGAGGAGAGGTTCGGGTACTCGGGATCGGGGATGAGGCCGGCTCGGTGGTTGAGCAGGTCCCGTAACCGGATGGTCTCCTTGCCGGTGTACACGTCGTCGATTCCGCCCTCGCCGCCGACGGTCCACTTCCCGGTGTACTCCGAGTTGGCGTCGGTGAAGTTCTCCCAGCCGGGGAAGCTGGCGATGGTGGCGTCCAGGTCGAGATCGCCGTCACTGACCAGCCGCTGGATCGCGTAGTTGGTGGCGTACATCTTGGTGTTCGATGCCAGGTCCCAGAGGGTGTCGGTCGTGGCCGGGATCCGGTCGGCCTCGGGGAGGGGTTCGGCCCCGATGAGGTCGCCGTCGGAGTCGGTCGAAGTCGAGGAGACCAGAGCATCTCCCCAGGCCCGTTCCAGGACGGTCTGACCGTCCTTGGTCACCACGACCGCTAGGCCCGGCCAGTCGGCCGCGATCTGCTGCTGCGCGAAGCGGTCCAGATCGGCGAGCCCGTCCGCGCTGAAGCCGAGGTCCTCGGGGTCCGCAGTGCCGAGGCTGTCGTGAGCGACGTCCAGGGTGTCGAGCAGGTAGGTGCCGGAGTTGTCGATGTGGGTGCCGACCTGCAGCAGCCGTTCCACCGAGGCGAGCGAGAGGAAGTAGTCCTCCCCATCGCGGACGCCGTCGATGTCCTGGAACACCAGGTTGGTGTAGTTCGTCAGCATCCGGCCGGTGGCGTTCGAGGCGAACCGGTCGATGTCGATCGCGATCTCGTGGTAGTCCCGGCCGCGGGTGAGGGTGAGGATGTCGAGGCTGTCGGTGGCGTAGCCGTCGAACTGGTAGCCGTTGCGCCCGGGGGTGAGGCCCACGCCGAGCAGGTCGGCGAGGACCTCGACGTCGACGTAGGCGCGGCGGTCCTCGACGCGCAGCTGATCGTCCGGCACCCGTTGCGGCTGCGCGTAGGCGCGGGGGTCGCCGTCGATGATCCAGGCCTCAGCGCGATCGCCGTCGGCCCAGACGTAGCGGATGTCATCGGCGTAGCCGGAATCCCCTGCCACCCGGAATCCGAGCGCACTGTCGTCGGCGGCGCTCGGGAAGGTGAGTTCGGCCCACTGCCCGAACTCGTCGGATCCGGTCTCGGTGACCGAGGCGGTGCCCTCGAGCGGCGCGCCCTCGATCATCGCCTCCTCGGGCCCCGCGTAGTGCACGATCAGGGTGGCCGGAGGGCCTGCCTGGACCGCCCCTACCCCGAGGGTGGCGAGTCCGAGCGCTCCCACCAGGGTGAGTGCGACGGATCGGTATCTGTGAGTCATGGGTTCTCCCGGCTCGGCTGACGACAGCACTGTCTGAGGTCGACCGGGTCGGAACCGGCACCCAGCCTGAGCAGAAAGTACCGGTACTCGAGAAGTAATGGAAGATTTGTTACGAATCGACCTGGAGTGCCCGAACGGCCTCACGCGTGCGATGCAGCGGGCCAGCCAGATGCTCGACATCGGCCTGCAGCATCCGCACCACGAGGTAGTCGACGACGGCGAGCTGAGCCATCCGGCTCGCGATCGCGCCCGACCGCCGCTCGGGCTCGCGCGCATGGGTGAGCAGGAGGATCTGTGCCGCTCGCGCCACCGGGGCGGACGGCGCGTTGGTGACGGCCACGGTGGTGCCGCCGCTGCGGCGGGCTGCCGCCAGGAACGCGACCGTCTCCTGCGTGCGGCCACTGTGGGAGAAGGCCACGGCCGCGCGTGCCTCGTTCGCCAGCCCCGCCGCTGTCAGCGCCAGATGCGGATCGGCGAAGCAGTTCGACGCGATGTCGAGGCGAGTGAGCTTCTGGTGCAGGTCTGCCGCGGCGAGCGCGCTGGAGCCGCCTCCGTAGATCTCGACGCGCTCGGCCGTCGACAGGGCCCGGGCCACCTCGTCGAGGGCGGCTGCGTCGAGCTGCTGGGCCGTCTCCTCGATGGCTCGCATCTGCTGGTAGGCGACCTTCGCGACCAAGGAGGGGACGTCGTCGTCGGCTGCGATCTCGGCGTCGGAGACGCGCAGGTAACTGAGAGCGCCGGCCTCCCGGCTGCGGGCGGAGGCGAGGGCCAGACGGAAGGTCTTGTATCCCTCGAAGCCCGCCGCGCGGCAGAAGCGCACGACGGTGGCCTGCGAGGTGGCGCAGCGTTGCGCGAGTTCGGCAATCGTGGATGTCACCACTATCTCGGGGTCCGCGAGAATGGCTCGGGCGAGCTTGCGTTCGGCGGGTGCGAGCGAGTCGAGGCGCTGCTCGAGCTGGACGAGAACGTCCATCAGGGTGCCCGGCGTTCGGTGGTAGCGCGCCGCCGCGCCGGTGCATCGGCGCCGCAATGACAGTGGCCGGGCATGAGAACACTGTAGGAGATGGCGGGCTGGTCAGCGGCGGTAGTTGTCCAGCCACAGATCGGCGAGGAAGCGGTGCCCGGTGGGGGTGGGGTGGACGCCGTCGTGGGCGAGGAATTCGGGCGAGGTGCGCGACGCCGTCTGGGAGAGCGGACCGTCGGTGGCGAGGTACTCGGCGCCGAACTCGGCCGCGAGGCGACGCACCGCGACGATCTTCGGGTCGAGGTCCTCCCGCCAGGCCCATTGACCCTCGTTCACCGGCAGCAGGAACGGCTCGACGAGGATGATCCGCCCGATCCCGGCGGCCCTGGTGCGCGCGAGCAGATCGCGGTAGCCGGACTCGTAGGCCTCGGTGGTGGTGGGGTCGTCGGAGTCGTAACGGCGCCAGGTGTCGTTGATCCCGATCATGATCGAGACGACGTCGGGGGAGTGGGCGAGCACGTCCTCCTCCCACCGCTGCTGCAGGTCGACCACCCGGTTGCCGCCGATCCCGGTGTTGATCACCCGCTGCTCGGGGGTGTCGGCGGCGATGAGGGCCGCATAGCCCTCGCCGAGGCTCGTCGGGTCGGTCCGGTCGCGGCCGCAGTCGGTGATGGAGTCACCGGTCAGAAGGATCGTCACGAGCCATGAGCCTACTGGGCAGGCGCCCAGCGCAGGCGCCGACGGCGGATAGTCTGCCTGGCATGTCCACGCCCGAGTCCCATCCGGCGGCAGGAAGTGCCGAGCTGGCCGCCGCGGAGGCGCAGGTCACCGCTTTCTGGCGCCGCGCCCGCTACACCTCGCGCAGCCTCGCCTCCCAGGTCCACCCCCAGCTCGACGCCTCCGGCTACACGGTGCTGGCCACGATCGACGATCTGCAGGCCCCCGGTACCGATGGCGAACCCGGCAGCGGCGTGCGAGCCCAGGAGCTCACCGAGCGCCTGGCCCTGCACAAGTCGAGGCTCTCGCGCGTCATCACCGAGCTGGAAGGGCTCGGACTGCTCGAGCGCACCGTCGACCCGCAGGACGCCCGGGCCCGCCTGCTGCGGCTGACGCCGTCGGGGGCGGAGTCGCTGCGGGAGGCGAGGCGGCGCCGTCGGGCGGTGTTCTCCGCGCGGTTGGCGCGCTGGTCACCGGCGGACCTCGGCGAGCTCGCGCGGCTGCTCGGCCGGCTGAACGAGGACCTGCGCCCCGAGGGCGCGGGGGGCGGTGAGGAGCCTCACACGCCGCAGCGATAGTTGCCTAGCGCAACCATTGTCTAGGATGGGGTCATCCGAGACAAGAGGGAGCGGCGTCGTGACCGGCACCATCGCTGAGCAGACAGGTAGGCCCGCCTACACCCACGAGGAAATCCTCAAGGTCCTGACGGGACTGCTTGCCGCCCTGTTCACGGCGATGATCTCCACCACGATCGTCTCCACCGCGCTGCCGACGATCATGGCCGACCTGGGCGGTACCCAGCGGCAGTACACCTGGGTCATCACCTCGGCCCTGCTGGCGATGGCGATCACCACCCCGATCTGGGGCAAGCTGGCCGACCTCTTCGACAAGAAGGTGCTCGTCCAGACGGCGATCGTGCTCTTCGTGATCGGTTCCCTCGGCGCCGGCGCCGCCCAGACGATCCCCGCGATGATGGCCTTCCGCGGGGTGCAGGGCCTGGCCATGGGTGGCCTGACGGCGCTGGTGCAGGCCGTGCTCGGCACGATCATCCCGCCCCGCCAGCGCGGCCGCTACTTCGGCTACATGGGCGCAGTGATGGCCGTGGCGACGGTCTCGGGCCCGCTGCTCGGCGGAGTCATCACCGAGCACCTGCACTGGCGCTGGTGCTTCTTCGTCTGCCTGCCGCTGGCGATCGTCGCGATCGTGATGCTGCAGGCCACGCTGACCCTGCCCCGCGCAGACCGGCCGGAGCGGGTGCGCATCGACGTCGCCGGTGCGCTGCTGGTGGCGGTCGCGGCCGGCCTGCCGATGCTGTGGGTGACCTTCGCGGGCAACGACTTCGCGTGGTTGTCCTGGCAGAGCGCTGCGTACCTCGGCGGTGCGCTGCTGGCCGCCGTCGTGCTGGTGCTGGTCGAGCTGCGGGTGCCGCAGCCGATCATCCCCCTGCGTGTGATGCGCAACCGCACCACGATCCTGATGGTCGTCGCCAGTATCGCGGTCGGGGTCGCGATGTTCGGCACTGGCGTGTTCGCGACCCAGTACTTCCAGCTCGCCGGCGGCCATTCGCCGACCACTGCCGGGCTGATGACGATCCCGCTGATCATCGCCCAGATGCTCGCCGGCGTGGCCAGCGGTCAGATCGTCACCCGGACCGGCCGCTGGCGGCCCGTGATGCTCGTGGCCGCCGGGATGCTGGTGGTCGGGCTCGGTGGCCTCGGGCTGGTGCTGGACCACACCACGCCCTACTGGGTGGTGGCCGTGTTCATGGCCATCTCCGGTGTGGGTGTCGGCGGGCTGATCCAGAACATCGTGCTCGCGGTCCAGAACACCGTCGACGTCAAGGACATCGGCGCCTCCTCGGCCACGATCGCCTTCTTCCGTTCGGTCGGCGGGACCATCGGGGTCTCGATCCTCGGTGCCGTGCTCGCCGGCCAGGTCTCCTCGCGGATCGCCGACGGCGCACGGGCGATGGGCATCGACCCCTCCGCGACGGGGGTGAGTCAGGGCAGCCTCGACGTCTCCAGCCTGCCGGCACCGGTGCAGGCCCTCTTCCACGATGCCTATGGCGACTCGTTCGGCCTGCTGTTCGCCATCGCCGGAGCGGCCTCCGTGCTCACTCTCGTTGCGATCGTGCTGGTGCGCGAGACCACGCTGCGCACCACGGTCGAGATGACCCGCGAGCCCGCCACCTCCGACGCGCGCGAGATGTGACGAACCACACCAAAGTCGCCGGATCGGGCACCGGCAGTGGAGAATGCTCGCAGGGCGCGGAACGTGCGTGCCCGACATCGCGGTTTCGTGTGCGCTCACCTGGATGCTGAGCAGCACCAGTGACGGTCTCTGCGGTGAACCCCTACCTCAGAGAGTTGTTCTGCTGTGCCTGAAACCCTGTCCTTCGCTGCCCTCGGTGTGCCGAATGCGCTCGTGCGCACCCTCACCGACCGCGGCATCACCGAGCCTTTCCCGATCCAGTCCGCCACCTTGCGCGACACCCTCGCCGGGCGCGACGTGCTCGGACGCGGCCGCACCGGCTCGGGCAAGACCCTGGCCTTCGCGCTGCCGCTGGTGGCGCGCCTGAGCGAGGGTCGCCGCCCCGCCTCGGGCGCCCCGCGCGGACTCGTGCTCGCCCCGACCCGCGAGCTCGCCTCGCAGATCGCGGAGACCATCGCACCGCTCGCTGAGGCCGCCGGCCTGCGCCACACCGTCATCTTCGGCGGCGTGGGCCAGGGCAAGCAGGTCGAGGCGCTGCGCCGCGGCGTCGACATCCTGATCGCCTGCCCGGGCCGCCTCGAAGACCTCAAGGGCCAGGGGCACCTGCGCCTGGACGCCGTCGAGATCACCGTGCTGGACGAGGCCGACCACATGGCCGACCTCGGCTTCCTGCCCGCCGTGAAGCGGATCCTGGACGCCACTCCCCGCGGTGGTCAGCGGATGCTGTTCTCGGCCACTCTCGACAACGGCGTGGACATCCTCGTCAAGCGCTACCTGACCAACCCGCTCACGCACTCGGTGGACCCCTCCTCCTCGCCGGTGACGGCGATGACCCACCACATCCTGGAGGTCTCGGACGCGGGCGCCAAGCGTGACCTCGTCGAGCAGCTCGCCTCGGGCCTCACCCGCCGGTTGTTCTTCACGCGCACCAAGCACCAGGCGCGCAAGCTCGCCCGGCAGTTGACCTCGAGCGGCATCCCCGCGGTGGACCTGCACGGCAACCTCTCCCAGAACGCCCGGGAGCGGAACCTGGACGCGTTCTCCACCGGCGCCGTGAAGGTGCTCGTGGCCACCGACATCGCCGCTCGTGGCATCCACGTCGACGACATCGACCTCGTCGCCCACGTGGACCCTCCGGCCGAGCACAAGGCCTACCTGCACCGCTCCGGGCGCACCGCCCGCGCCGGCTCCGGCGGCGCCGTGGTGACGATCATGCTGCCCGAGCAGCGCAATGACGTCCGCCAGCTGCTGCGGGCAGCCAAGATCACCGCCCAGCCCAGCCGGCCGGAGGCGGCCGTTGTGGCCGGTCTGGTCGGCGAGGTGGCGCCCCGGGTGACCCCGGAGCAGGCGCCCGACGCCGCGGCGCGCAAGCCTGCGCCGTCGGCTCCCGGCAAGGGTCAGGGCCAGGGTGGTGGCCGCGGACGCGGCCGGGGCCGCTCCGGCGGCGGGGCCTCCGGTCAGCAGCGCTCCGGTGCGGGCGCCCGTTCGGGCCAGTCCCGGTCCGAGCAGTCGCGTTCGGGCCAGTCCCGCTCGGGGCAGCCGGCTACGGGCCAGCTGCGCCACACCTCCGAGGGTGCGCCTCGCCTCTCGCGCACGGCGGCCGACGGCGGCCCTCGCCCCGCACGTAGCGGATCCGACGCCGGCTCCCGCCCCGCGCGCGGTGGGGCCGACGGCGGAGCCCGTCGCAACGAGGGCGAGCGTGGGGCCGGTGCCCCGCGCCGTCGTCGCGGCCCCCGCCGTGCCACCAGCCCGGGCTCGCCCCGCTGATCGTGCGGGGTGATCCGCCGTCGTGATCCGACCAGGTCGCGGCGGGCAGGCGCCCCGCAGTGAACACCCGGACGCCGGGAGCAGGAAGTCCTGCTCCCGGCGTTCGTGCGTGGTGGCGGTGCCGATCGCGAGAAAGCGGGGCCGACCCTCTTGAAACCTACAACTGAATGGTTGTAGGTTGTACTCATGACCGGGAGTGCGGACGAGGACAGGGCAGATGCCCTCTTCCATGCGCTGGCCGACCGGACCCGCCGCGACATCGTGCGTCGCGTGCTGGCCGGGGAGCACTCGGTCTCGGCGCTGGCTCACAAGTACGACATGAGCTTCGCCGCGGTTCAGAAGCACGTGGCCGTGCTCGAGCGAGCCGGCCTCCTCAGCAAGCGCCGTGTCGGTCGCGAGGCGCTCGCGACCGGCGACATCGACGCGGTCCGCTCCGTCGGTTCCATGCTCTCCGAGATCGAGCAGATCTGGCGCGGCCGCATCTCCCGGATGGACGAGCTGCTCGCCACCGACCACCGGACCGGCACCACCCCCGATCTCAGCGCCGATCCCACCAAGGAGCACTGACATGCCTGTCACCGACGTCCAGAAGGACATGGACAGCCGCACCATCACCATCACCGCCGACTTCGCGGCGCCGCCCGAGCAGGTCTGGGGCATCTACGCCGACCCGCGCAAGCTCGAGCAGGTGTGGGGCCCGCCGACGCACCCGGCGACGTTCGTGGACCACTCCCTCACCCCCGGTGCGCGAGTGACCTACTACATGACCGGGCCGGACGGGGAGAAGTTCGGCGGCTGGTGGGAGATCGACGAGGTCGACGAGCCGCACTCGTTCACGTTCCGGGACGGCTTCGCCGACGCCGACCTCAACCCCGTCGACACCGCTCCCGTCTCGGAGAACGTCTACCGCTTCGCCGCGACCGACGGCGGCACGCGCGCCGTCTACACCAGCACCTACGCCTCGGCCGAGGCGCTGCAGCAGGTCCTCGACATGGGCGTGGAGGAAGGCGCCACGCTGGCGATCAACCAGATCGACGCCTACCTCGCCGCCGCCTGACTCCTCACCGGACCGACACGGCTACGTCGGGCCGAGGGGCTAGCAGCCCTGCGCCCGACGTATCCGTGTCGATCCGGTCACCGACCGCGGATCCCCCACGCGGGGGATGACGCCGAGGGTCACCGGCGGGGATGCTGAAGGCATGCGCTCGCGGATCCTGTGGCTCGCCCTCGTCCTCCTGATGGCCACGATGGCCGGGTTCATCGTGGCCGACATCTCCTGGTGGCTGATGATCCCCGTGGTGACCTTGGTCGCCGTCTACGGCTGGTGGACCTACCCCGGCCGCGGTGCCGGCACCACGCACGCGGTCGCCACCGAGCTCACCCGGGCCGATCCGGCCCGCCGGGTGGTCATCTACTGGCGGCCCGGCTGCCCCTACTGCTCCGGGCTTCGCCGCCGGCTCGGACAGGCACGCTCGGAGGCGATCTGGGTCAACATCTGGGCCGATCCCGAGGCGGCCGCCTACGTCCGGTCCGTCAACAGCGGCAACGAGACCGTGCCCACCGTCGTGATCGACGGCGAGGCCTTCACCAACCCCGATCCCGCTCCCGTGCGCGCAGCCCTCACCACGGCCGCGTAGGGTCTGCGCGGGGACGGAGGCGGGCCGGCACTAGGCTCCCTCCACAGTGAGTCAGGAGAGCAGGTGGGGGTCGGCGTGAGAGTGCAGCGACCGGGCATGAGTGACGTCGCTCGCGTGGCCGGGGTCTCCCACCAGACGGTCTCGCGCGTGCTCAACGATCATCCCAACGTGCGCCCACAGACCCGCGAGCGGGTGCTGGCCGCGATCGCCGAGCTGGGGTATCGCCGCAACAGCGCCGCCCGCGCGCTGGTCACCCGCCGCTCGGCCACGATCGGCATCGTCACGAGTGGCTCGTTGCACTTCGGCCCCGCCACCACGCTTGCGGTGCTCGAGCAGTCCGCGCGTGGCGCGGGGTACTTCGTCAGCGTCGCCACCGCGACCGATCCCACGGCCGAGGCGATGACGGCGATCTTCGGCTCCTTCATGGATCAGTCGGTCGAGGGCATCGTGGTGATCGCCCCGGACGAGCGGTTCGCCGGGGCGGCCCGGGCCGCCTCCGCGCACGTCCCCGTGCTGCTGCTGGCGGCGATGGGTGCCGCCGAGGGCGATCCGCCCATCCTCTCGGTGGACCAGGCCGGCGGTGCCCGGCTGCTCGCGCGCCACCTGCTCGAGCTCGGGCACCGGGATCTGGTGCACATCACCGGCCCGCCGGAGTGGTTCGATGCCATCTCCCGGCGGGCTGCCTGGCACGACGAGCTCGCTGCCGCCGGTGTGCGGGCCCGACCGGACATCCCCGGTGACTGGACCGCTGCCACCGGCTACGCCGCCGCCCGGGCGCTGGTGGGGGATCTGCCCGAGGCCGTCTTCGCGGCCAATGACCAGACCGCACTGGGGGTCCTGCACGCCTTCGCCGATGCCGGCGTGCGGGTGCCGCAGGAGGTCTCGGTGGTGGGTTACGACGACGTCGAGGGCGCCGACCACTTCATCCCGCCGCTGACCACCGTGCGCCAGGACTTCTCGGCCCTCGGGCGCGAGGCGATGGACGTCCTCATCCGGGCGATGCGGGGGGAGGCGGTGGCGCCTGCGCGGGTGGCACCCGAACTCCGGGTCCGCGCGAGCACGGGGCCGGCCCGCACCGTCGCGGGCTGAGCCCACGATGGTGGCGCCAGGGCTGGCGCCCCTCAGTTGTGAGCGCTAACATCGACGTGGGACTCACCGCCGACCCGAGGATCGCCATGACTGAGCAGGACACCTACACCATCGGTGTGGACTTCGGCACGCTCTCCGGCCGGGCGGTCGTCGTCCGCACCCGTGACGGCGCCGAGCTCGGCAGTGCCGAGCACGCCTACGGCCACGCCGTGATGGACCGCACCCTCACCGCCTCCGCGACGAACGCCGACCTGCCCCCCGAGTGGGCGCTGCAGGTTCCCGCGGACTATGTCGACGTCCTGCGCGAGGCCGTGCCGCGCGCCGTGCATGAGGCCGGCATCGACCCGGGCCAAGTCATCGGCATCGCCACCGACTTCACCGCCTGCACGATGATCCCGGTGGGCGCGGACGGGACGCCGCTGTGCGAGCTGGAGCAGTTCGCCGATCGTCCGCACGCCTACGTCAAGCTGTGGAAGCACCACGCGGCGCAGTCGCATGCCGACCGCATCAACGCCGTAGCCCGTGAGCGGGGCGAGGCCTGGCTGCCGCGCTACGGCGGCCTCATCTCCTCCGAGTGGCAGTTCGCCAAGGGGCTGCAGCTGCTCGAGGAGGACCGTGAGATCTACGACGCCATGGACCACTGGGTCGAGGCTGCGGACTGGATCGTCTGGCAGCTCGGCGGCTCCTACGCGCGCAATGCCTGCACCGTCGGATACAAGGGCATCCATCAGGACGGCGCCCACCCGGGCGAGGACTTCCTGACCGCGCTCAACCCCGATTTCGGCGGGTTCGTGCGCGACAAGCTGGAGGCTCCGATCGCCCAGCTGGGGGACGCCGTCGGGCGCCTCACGGCCGAGGCGGCCGCCTGGACGGGGTTGCCGGAGGGCATCGCCGTGGCTGCGGGGAACGTGGACGCCCACGTCACCCTGCCGGCCGCGAACGCCGTCGACGGCGGCCAGCTCACCCTGATCATGGGCACCTCCACCTGCCATGTGGTCACCAGCGACGAGCTGCACGAGGTGCCCGGCATGTGCGGGGTGGTCGACGGCGGCGTCATCTCCGGCACCTACGGCTACGAGGCCGGGCAGAGCGGCGTCGGGGACATCTTCGGCTGGTTCGTCTCCACCGGGGTGCCCGCCGAGTACACGGCCGAGGCGCAGCGCCGGGGAATCTCCACCCATGCCTACCTCACCGAGCTCGCCGAGAAGCAGCCCATCGGCGGCCACGGGCTGGTGGCACTGGACTGGCACGGAGGCAACCGGTCGGTGCTGGTGGACACCGAGCTCTCCGGCCTGATCCTCGGCCAGACGCTGGCCACCCGCCCCGAGGACATCTACCGGGCGCTACTGGAGTCGACGGCCTTCGGCACCCGCACCATCATCGACGCGTTCACCTCCTCCGGGGTGGCGATCAACGAGCTCGTCGTGGCCGGCGGGCTGCTGAAGAACCGCTTCCTGATGCAGATGTATGCCGATGTGACCGGCCTGCCGCTGAGCACCATCACCTCCGAGCAGGGTCCTGCGGTGGGATCGGCCATCCACGCGGCCGTGGCCGCGGGCGCCTACCCGGACGTGCGTACCGCTGCTGCCTCGATGGGCCACCGCGTGGTGGGCGCCTACCAGCCGGACCCCGAGGCCACCGCTGCCTACGACGCGCTCTTCACCGAGTACACCCGCCTGCACGACTACTTCGGCCGCGGCGAGAACGACGTGATGAAGCGGCTCAAGACCATCCGCCGCCAGGCCTGGGAGGCGAGCAACGCCGCCGAGACCGCCGCACCGGCCCTGACCGTTCCGGAGGAGCTCGCATGAGTGAGAGCACACCTGTCCTCGCCGACATGCCCGCGGCCGTCCAGGCCGAGGTGGCCGCGACTCGCGAGCGCGTGGCCCGGCTGCACGCCGAGCTCGTGCGCTACGAGCTGGTCATCTGGACTGCCGGCAATGTCTCCGAGCGCGTGCGTTCCTCCGAGGTGGAGCTGTTCGTCATCAAGCCGTCCGGTGTCTCCTACGACGACCTGACGCCGGAGTCGATGGTGGTCTGCACCCTGGACGGCACCAAGATCGACGACGGCACCCCCGACCACCTCACGCCCTCCTCCGACACCGCCGCGCACGCCTACGTCTACCGGCACATGGCCGAGGTGGGCGGCGTGGTGCATACCCACTCCACCTACGCCACCGCGTGGGCCGCCCGGAACGAGCCCATCCCGTGCGTGATCACGATGATGGGTGATGAGTTCGGCGGGGAGATCCCGGTCGGCCCGTTCGCGCTGATCGGCGACGACTCCATCGGTCAGGGCATCGTGGAGACGCTGCGCACCAGCCGCTCCAAGGCGGTGCTGATGGCCAACCACGGGCCCTTCACCATCGGCACCGACGCCAAGGACGCCGTCAAGGCGGCCGTGATGTGCGAGGACGTCGCCCGCACCGTCCACATCGCCCAGCAGCTCGGCGGGGTGCAGCCCATCGCCGCCGAGCACATCGACTCCCTCTTCGATCGCTACCAGAACGTCTACGGCCAGCGCGCCGAGGGCGGGAAGGACTGACCCATGGACAACCCCTTCGCAGGCCGCGAGATCTGGTTCCTCACCGGTAGCCAGGACCTCTACGGCGACGAGACCTTGCAGCAGGTGGCCGAGCAGTCCCAGGAGGTGGCCCGCCATCTGGAGGAGTCCTCCGAGGTGCCGGTGCGGATCGTGTGGAAGCCGGTGCTCAAGGACACCGCGTCCATCCGCCGGGCGGCGCTGGAGGCTAATGCTGACGACAACTGCGTCGGCGTGATCACCTGGATGCACACCTTCTCCCCGGCGAAGATGTGGATCACCGGCCTGGACGCGCTGCGCACCCCGCTGCTGCACCTGCACACGCAGGCCGGGATGGAGCTGCCGTGGTCGGACATCGACATGGACTTCATGAACCTGAACCAGGCCGCCCACGGCGACCGGGAGTTCGGCTACATCGCCACCCGCCTCGGGGTGGCGCGCAAGATCGTGGTGGGCCACGCCAGCACGCCCGACGTGCAGGCGCAGGTCGGCACCTGGGCGAGGGCCGCCGTCGGGTGGGCCGCCCTGAGCGGGATGAAGCTCGCCCGCTTCGGCGACAACATGCGCAATGTGGCCGTGACCGAGGGCGACAAGACCGAGGCCGAGCTGCGGTTCGGCGTCTCGGTGAACACCTGGGGCGTGAACGACCTGGTCGCAGTGGTGGACGCGGTCGAGGACTCCGTGGTCGATTCGTTGATCGAGGAGTACCTGGACGCCTACGACGTGGCCGACGAGCTCCGGCCCGGGGGCGAGCGGCACGAGTCCCTGCGCTACGGCGCCCGGCAGGAGGCCGGGATGCGCTCGTTCCTGGAGTCCGGGGGCTTCGCGGCGTTCACGACGAACTTCGAGGACCTGGGCGGGCTCCGGCAGTTGCCGGGGCTGGCCGTGCAGCGGTTGATGGCGGCCGGCTACGGCTTCGGTGCCGAGGGCGACTGGAAGACCGCGATCCTGGTGCGCCTGGCCAAGGTGATGGGCCACGGCCTGCCCGGTGGTGCCTCGCTGATGGAGGACTACACCTACGAGCTGACCCCGGGCCAGGAGAAGATTCTCGGGGCGCACATGCTCGAGATCTGCCCGTCGCTGACCACGTCCAAGCCGCGGCTGGAGATTCACCCGCTCGGTATCGGCGACCGGGAGGACCCGGTGCGGCTGGTGTTCGACACCGACATCGGCGAGGGACTGGTGGTGGCGCTGAGCGACATGCGCGAGCGGTTCCGGCTGGTGGCCAACGAGGTGGACATCGTGGGCCCCGACGCCGAGCTGCCGAACCTGCCGGTGGCGCGTGCGGTCTGGGTGCCGCGCCCGGACTTCACCACCTCCGCGCGGGCCTGGCTGACCGCCGGGGGCGCGCACCACACGGTGCTGACCACGCAGGTGGGCACCGAGGTGTTCGAGGACTTCGCCGAGATCTCCCGCACCGAGCTGG
The DNA here is from genome assembly GCF_021049265.1 of Ruania suaedae. NCBI lineage: Bacteria > Bacillati > Actinomycetota > Actinomycetes > Micrococcales > Ruaniaceae > Ruania > Ruania suaedae. Next base: position 3,014,259 of record NZ_CP088018.1, on the reverse strand, counting down.
CGCTCATCGACGCCTCGACGACGGTGCGGGCCTTCCAGCGTGAGCTGCGGTGGAACCAGATGTACTACCGGATGACCGCGGGGGCCTGACCCACCGACCCCTTCTGACCCCCCGGGTGGTCGTGGTGACGGTATGCGTGGTGGGCGAACGGAGTGCCTGGGAGGATCTACGATCGGCTCAGGCGCGAAGGGAGCCCCATGCCCGCCACAATGCGCGACGTCGCCAAACTCGCCGGGGTGTCGGTGAAGACGGTCTCGAACGTCGTCAACAACACCTACCCCTACATCCGGCCCGAGACGCGGGCGCAGGTGGAGGCTGCCATGGCCGAGCTGGGGTACCGGCTCAACGTCACGGCGCGCAAGCTCCGGACCAACCGGACGGGCCTGATCGGCCTCGCACTGCCGGAGCTTCGGCACCACTATTTCGCCGAGCTCGCTGACGATGTCATCCGCGAGGCCGCGAAAGCCGGTCTCAAGGTGATCATCGAGCAGGTCGAGCCCTCCGAGCATGTGGCCGTGGAACACCTGGTGGGATCGCACACCCACCTGGTGGACGGCGCGATCGTGGCTCCGGTCGGACACGGCGACGTGGTCTCCGACTCGGCGCCGCCGGGGTTTCCCGTGGTGGTGCTCGGGGACCATCGCATCACGGACGACGTCGATCAGGTGTACATGGCGAACGCGCGCGGGGCGGAGCTCGTGGTCGACCACCTCATCTCGCGCGGAGCACGAAGGATCGTCGCCCTGGGCGCCGATCGCGGCGCTGAGGTGGGAGCCGAGGGTGAGCGCACTCGTGGCTACCTCGAGTCGCTGGAGCGCCACGGGATCGACGTCGACGACCGGCTCATCCAGGCCACCGACGGCTGGAGCAAGGCGGCCGGCGCCGCTGCCATCCGGGATCTGAGCACGCGCGGTGTCCGCTTCGATGCGGTGTTCGGTTTCAACGACACCCTCGCTCTCGGTGCCCTGACCGAGGTGCTCCGCAGCGGGCGACGGGTGCCGGAGGACGTGCAGGTGATGGGCTTCGACAACATCGACGACGCCCAGTACAGCGTTCCCGCCCTGAGCACGGTCGACGTCGATCGCGCCCAGCTGGCGGAACTGGCGGTCGGCATGATCGTGCGGAGGTTGCGGAGCATCCACGGCGCCGAGGCTGCTGCTGGGAACGGGACGGCTGAATCGGGGACCGAACGGTGGTCGATCGAGGTGCCGGCGACGTTGGTGCTCCGCGAATCCACCCGGTAGCGGTTCGGATCGTGATGGATCGGTGACCTGAGCGGGGTTGACCACCGCGCATCTCCTGCGTAATCTCCCGTAGTACACCGATGTACTAACGACCTGACGAAGGGTTTCCACGCGATGACGCGGCCGGTAGCGTCGGCGATTCCCGCCGTCGCCGCCCCCTAGCAGGCACACGCCTCCCCCTCCCACTTCCCTCGCATCGGCTCCCTTCATACACCGATGTACTACCGACAAGGAGAACGACGATGTCCCCTTCGAGACTGCACCGACGCAGCATCCTGCTCGCCGCCGGCACCGCGGCCGCCCTCACTCTCGCCGCCTGCTCCTCAGGCACCGACACGGGTGACTCCGGTGGCGGTGGCGAGACCACCACCGTCAGCGTCTGGCACGGCTTCACCGAGGCCGACGGCGACGTGGTCAACCAGCTCGCCGAGGAGTTCAACGCCTCCCAGGACGAGTTCGAGATCTCGGTGGAGGTCAACCCCTGGAACGTCATCACCGACAAGCTCCTGCCGGCCGTCTCCGCCGGCAACGGCCCCGACCTGGTGGTCCAGCCGGCCGCCGAGGGGGAGGGCTACGCCAACCAGGGTGTCTTCGTGCCGATGGACTCCTTCTACGAGAACGCCGAGAACGAGACCGAGACCTACTACCCGCACGTGGTCGACTACGTGACCTTCGATGGCGCCCAGTACGCCGTCCCGATGGCGTACGGTCCGTTCTCGGTCTGGTACAACACCGAGATGTTCGCCGAGGCGGGCATCACCGAGGAGGACGTACCCACCACGTGGGAGGAGTGGATCGACCTCGCCGAGGAGCTCACCGTGGACGAGAACGGTGACGGCGAACCGGAGATCTACGGCCTGGCCCTGCCCGACGCCGACGGCACCTTCCTGCCGACCTTCCTCGAGGCCGGTGGCGGCGCCGTCTACAGCGACGGTGAGGTCACACTCGACACCCCGCAGAACATCGAGACCCTGCAGTGGTGGCAGGACGCCTACGAGGGCAACTGGGGCCCGACGAACATCACTCTCCCGGAGGCGGTCGACCTGTTCAAGGCCGGTAAGGCCGCGATGACCGTCATCGGCCCGTGGATCATCACCGGAGCCGAGAGTGTGGGCCTGGACATCGACGTCTTCGAGATGCCGGCCGGCCCCGAGGGTGTGGCCACCCAGGCAGCGGCCAACTACTGGTGGCTCACCTCCCAGGCCGACGAGCAGACCGCGGCCGGCGCGGAGGCGTTCCTGCGCTACTACAACGCCCACGACTCCCAGGTGCTGTGGGCGCAGGAGTCCTACTACCCGCCCAACCGCACCGACATCACCGCTGAGCAGATCGGTGACACCCCGTTCGTCGGCACGATGATCGACCACACGGAGAACTCCTACATCCGGCTCTACGGGGTCCCGGGCGGGCTGACGGACGTCAACGCCGAGCTGTCCACGCTCAACACCACCGTCACCCAGGGCGGCGACCTGGCGCCGGCGACCACCGAGACGGCGGAGTCGGTCGCCGACATCCTCTCCCGGTTCGAGTGACGCATCCCGCTGGTGGTGCCGGGCCCTGCCCGGCACCACCGGAGTTCTTGGAGATCTCATGACCACTGTGCAACCGGCCTACCGGGCGCCGAAGCGCCTCGGTGGCCCGCCACCGGACCGCTCCGGCCAGATCGCCCGCCACGATCGTGGCCGGGCGTTGCGGGCGACGGCGTTCCTTGCCCCGGCCCTGGCTGTCATCATCGCCTTCGTGTTCGTCCCGGCGCTGTCGGCGCTGCGGCTGTCCTTCACCGACGCCTCGGGGTTCGGCCAGGAATCCTGGATCGGGCTGGAGAACTACGTCACCGTCTTCACGGACCCGAACACGCTTCGGGCGATCTGGAACACGATGCTCTACGCCCTCATGTACGGGCCGCTGGTGATCGCGGTCGGGCTCGGGGCCGCGCTGCTGCTGAACCGCAAGGACGTGCCGCTGCGCAGCTTCTTCCGCACGATCATCTTCCTGCCGTTCGTCATCTCGATGGCGGTGGCGTCACTGGCGTGGGCGTTCCTGCTCGACCCGAATCTCGGGCTCATCCCGTACTGGCTCGGCACGATCGGGATCCAGATGGGCGACATCTTCGCCTCGACCACGTGGGCGCTGCCGGCGGTCACGGCGGTGGCGATCTGGAAGAACTTCGGTTACTTCATGGTCATCTTCCTCGCCGGCCTGCAGGGGATCCCGCGCTACCTGTACGAGGCAGCCATCCTCGATGGTGCGGGCGCCTGGCGGCAGTTCCGCGCCGTCACCATGCCCGGTCTGCGCGCCACGATGACGTTCGTGATCGTGTTCGCGATCATCGGCGCGTTCCAGGCCTTCGACCAGATCTACATCATGACCCAGGGCGGTCCGGACCGGGCCACCGAGACGATCGTCTACCGCATCTACACCGATGGCTTCCGGGACTTCCGGATGGGCTTCGCCTCGGCTGTCTCCTACGTGTTGCTGGTGATCACCCTCGCCCTCGGCCTCATTCAGCTCCGCATCGGGGCCAAGCGTGAGCAGGACCTGGAGTGAGCATGAACCAGACCACGACGGCGTCCCCCGCCCCTGTGGGCCCGGCCTCGCGCCGTAGCCCTCGCCGCCGCGCCAGCGCCGGCACCGCGCGCGCGCTCACCCAGTCCGGTGTGGTCGCCGGGCTGCTGGTGTTCGCCGCCCTCACCTCTTTCCCGGTGGTCGTGGTGGTGCTCTCCGCCTTCTCCCCGGAGTCGGAGGTGCTCTCGTGGCCGCCCAACTTCATCCCGTCCCGCTTCACGCTCGAGAACTTCGACGGGTTGATCGCCCGGATTCCGGTGTTCTCCCAGTCCTGGAACTCGTTCGTCTTCGCGGCGGCGGTGACCGGCCTGTCGCTGGTGTTCAACTCACTGGCCGCTTATGCCCTGGCGCGCATCGACTTCAAGGGGCGCTATGCCATATTCACGGTGCTGATCGCCGTGATGATGGTGCCCTTCCAGGCGCTCCTGGTTCCCCTGTACGAGCTGATCTCCGAGATCGGGTGGGTCAACACCTACGCCGGGCTGGTGATCCCGCGCGCGGCCGATGTGGCCGGGATCTTCCTGCTGCGGCAGTTCTTCATCACTCTTCCGCGGGATCTCGACTCCGCAGCCCGGATCGACGGGGCCAGTGAGCTGCGGGTGTTCTGGTCGATCATCCTGCCCAACGCCAAACCGGCCCTGCTGACGATGGCGCTGTTCCACTTCGTCAACAACTGGAACGACCTGTTGTGGCCGCTGATCATGACCAGCGACTCCAGTGTGCGTCCGTTGACGGCGGGGCTCGCCCTGCTGACCGGGTCCGCGACGGGTGTGGCCCCCTACGGGGTGATGATGGCCGGCTCGCTGGTGGCGATCGTCCCCCTCGTCGTGCTCTACCTGCTCGTGCAGCGCCGGTTCATCGAGGGCGTGGCCATGACCGGGATGAAGGGGTGAGGCCCCGCCCCGTCGGCCCGCCGCTCGCCGGCTGGTGGACACGACGACCAGCGCGCCCCGCGCGCGACTTCCCAACCACTGTGAGGATCACATGACCTGGTATCAGGACGGCCGACTGCACTTCGGCGTCGGCGTCGAGGACACGTTCGTGCCGCAGACCCGCCCGGGGGAGAGGGCCCTGGACGAGTACGAGCTCACGGAGCACTACGAGCACTGGCACGCCGACCTGGGCCTCGCCGCCGAGGTGGGGGCCGAGTTCATGCGCTGGGGTGTCCCGTGGTACCGGATCAACCCGGCACCGGGGCAGTGGGACTGGTCCTGGCTGGACCCGGTGATGGCGCGTTTCGCCGAGCTCGGCATCCGCCCGATCGTCGACCTGCTCCACTACGGCACCCCCGAGTGGCTCGAGGGCGAGTTCGCTCACCCCGACTACCCGCAGCGCGTCGCCGAGTACGCGGTGGCAGTGGCCGAGCGGTACGCCGATACCGTCACCGACTACACACCCGTGAACGAGCCGATGATCCACGCGCGGTTCTGTGGCGAGCTGGCGTACTGGCCGCCGTATCTGCGCGGGGAGGAGGGGCTCATCCGGATGGTCGCAGCGCTCGCCGATGGCTTCTCCCGTTCCCAGCACGGCATCGCCGAGGCGCTGGGTGAGCGGGCGGCCTTCTGGCACGTGGACGCCACCACCCGGTTCGTCGGCGACGTCGACGGCGAGCACGCGGACAAGGTGCGGCTGCTGCGCGAGCAGGTCTACGTCGTCGAGGATCTGGTGACGGGACGGGTGGACGCTGCGCACCCGCTGACCGAGCACCTGCTCAGGCACGGCTTCCCCGAGGACCTTCTCGACCGTCTCCGGGCGGCCCCGGCGCTACCGGACGTGATGGGCGTCAACTACTACCCCAAGCACTCCACGACACTCGTGCAGGCAGGGCCGTGGCCGACGGGCGGTTTCGTCGAGCCGCAGCCCACGCGCGACGACGGGGTCGTCGGCCTGGAGGAGGTGCTGCGCAGCTACGCCTCGCGGTACGGCGCTCCGGTGGCTCTGACCGAGACGTGCGTGACGGCGTCGGAAGCGGAGAGGGTGGCGTGGCTGGACGACTCGGTCGCGCTGCTGCAGCGCCTGCGCGCCGAGGGGATGCCGGTGGTCGCCTACACCTGGTGGCCGCTGTTCGACATGTACGAGTGGACCTACCGGCACGCCGGCACCCCCCGGGAGGCGTCCTTGCTCAGCATGGGCCTGTGGGACCTGGTCGAGTCGGACCACGGGTTGCTGCGCCGTCGGAACACGGTGGCCGATGCCTTCGCACAGCACACGGCCTCCGACCGGGTGGTGACAGGGTAGGAGGAGCGCGTCGGGTCGGCGGGTGCGCGTGGCTAGCTGTAGCGCAGCAGCGCCCGCAGCTCGGCCTCGGCGCGCCCGACGCTGAGCGGACGGCACCCCTGCGCCGACCACGCCCGGATCTTCGCCGGCTCGCTGCGCAGGTGGGCCAACCCTCGACGCACCAGCGTCGAGGGCGGCTTGCGGGCCTCGGCCAGATCGCGCAGCAGCCGGAACCAGAAGGTCTGCAGGCGGGGGCGGACCAGGCAGATCGCGTCGGCGAGCACGCCTTCGGCGCGCAGGCCGGGCACCAGCTCGCCCGCGAAGATTCCCTCGGCGAGGACGATCCGGGACTCCTCGGCCACGACGGTGGCGTTGCCGGTACGCCGGGACGTGGGGATGTCGTAGATCGGGACCTGGGCCTCGCCGTCGCGGCAGAGCGTGATCAGCGCTGACTGGGCGGCGTCGGCGTTCCAGCTCTGCGGGGCGTCCCAGTCGACGCTGCCGAATCGCTGCGGCAGGTGCGGGGCGTCGATGTCGTAGTAGAAGTCGTCGAGGGCGACCATGGGCAGACCAAGCCGGCGCACCAGGGAGGTCTTGCCCGATCCGGACGGGCCCGTGAGCAGCACCACGCGCCGCGGGTAGTGCCGGGCGCCCTCGGGCAGCGGGAAGAGCGAGGCGTCGGAGGAGGACACCGCACGATTGTCCCGCACCGGTCTGCTTGACAGTCCCGGACGCCGTCGGAAGACTCACTGAATCGTTCCATTCGAGACCGGGGTGGCGTCAGCCGCAACCGGAGTGCGGGAGTATTGAGCCATGGTTCAGCGTCGAGTACCCAAAGTGCGCGATCTCGCGCCGTTGATGCAGTTCAAGCGCCCGGAGCTCGATGGCCGCAAGCGGCGGCTCGAGAGTGCGCTGACGATCCACGATCTGCGCCATATCGCCCAGCGGCGCACCCCGAAGGCCGCCTTCGACTACACCGAGGGCGCCGCGGAGCAGGAGCTCTCGCTCGCCCGGGCCCGCCAGGCCTTCGAGGACATCGAGTTCCACCCCTCGATCCTGCGCGACGTCTCCCACGTGGACACCTCCGTGAACGTGCTGGGCGGGCGCTCCGCACTACCCTTCGGCATCGCTCCCACCGGCTTCACGCGGATGATGCAGACCGAGGGCGAGCTCGCCGGCGCCGGCGCTGCGGCCGAGGCAGGCATCCCGTTCTCGCTGTCGACCATGGGCACCGCGTCCATCGAGGACGTCGCCGCCGCGAACCCGACCGGGCGCAATTGGTTCCAGCTGTACATGTGGAAGGACCGGGACCGGTCGATGGCGCTGGTCAACCGCGCCGCCGACGCCAACTACGACACCTTGCTGGTCACCGTGGACGTGCCGGTCGCGGGAGCGCGGCTGCGGGACAAGCGCAATGGGATGACGATCCCGCCCTCGCTCACCCCGGCAACCGTGATCAACGCCATCCCGCGCCCGGCGTGGTGGATCGACTTCCTCACCACCGAACCGCTCGCGTTCGCCTCGCTCGACCGCTGGTCCGGCACGGTGGCCGAGCTGTTGAACTCGATGTTCGATCCGACGGTCGACTTCGACGATCTGCGCTGGGTCAGTGAGCAGTGGCCGGGCAAGGTCGTCGTCAAGGGCGTGCAGACCCTGGCGGACGCGCGCCGGGTGGCCGAGCTCGGGGTCGACGGGATCGTGCTCTCCAACCATGGTGGACGCCAGCTCGACCGCGCGCCGATCCCCTTCCACATGCTTCCCGAGATCTCCGCCGAGCTCGGCGATCAGCTCGAGATCATCCTCGACACCGGCATCATGAGCGGGGCCGACATCGTCGCCTCCCTCGCCCTCGGTGCGGACTTCACGCTCGTCGGCCGCGCCTACCTGTACGGACTGATGGCCGGCGGGCGCCAGGGGGTGGACCGGATGATCGAGATCCTCGGGTCCGAGGTCGAGCGCACGATGAAGCTGCTGGGCGTCTCCTCGGTGGACGAGCTCGAACCGGGCCACGTCACCCAGCTGCGCCGGCTGCTGCCGATCGAGCACGGGGTGCCCGCCCGCACACGCTGAGCGCTCGCGGACCTTGTCGGAATCCACGTTGGTCATCGGAGTCCGGTTCCGTACGTGCAGAACCGGACTCTGATGACCGAAACGGATTCCAAGGGTGCGGCCCGTGCAGCAGCGCGGGCAGATGCACCCCGGTGGTGCTGGAGGTCGCGAATGGCAGGTCGCCGATGACGGCCACCCCCAGCGGGGCGCCCGCCTCCGCCGGCCGCTCGGCCAGTGCGCGCAACGCCCCGACGCCCACCAGATTGTTGGTGGCCACGATCGCCTGCGGCGGATCCACCAGCCCGAGCAGGTGGACCAGCGCCGCGTAGCCGCCGTTGACCCGGAAGTTGGCGTGCACGAGCAGCTCCGGTGGTGCGGTCCCCGAGCGCGACGTTGTCGAACATCACATGGTCGACCGGCTGCCCCACCCGCCGGTCCAGCGCGACCACCGCCCGCCCGCGCTCGAGCAGCGGGCCCAGCTCCGGCTTACCGCGCGCCGGTGCGATGAGCACGCCGGCCATGTTCTCGTGCTCGGCCACGCTCAGGTAGCGGGCCTCCTTGGTGGGGTCGTCGTCGGTGTTGCACAGCACCGCCGAGTATCCGGCGTGCCCCAGCACGTCCTCGGCGACCGGCGCCACCGAGGTGAAGAACGGGTTCTCGACGGCGGTGCGCACACCCGTGCGGCCAGCTCCGGGTTGACGTCCTTGCCGTTGAGCACCCGGGACACGGTGGCGGGGACACGCCCGCCTCGCGGGCGACGTCGACGATCCGCGCCATCGGTGCTCCTCTCCTCCGCCGCTCATCGTACGCAGACCCGCCGTGGCGGCCGGAACCGGCGCGTGCCACCGCCGACGGGGCGGACAGCCGCACGCCGAGGAGGCATGCCCGGCCATTGCCGTCCGCAGGGGTGGCCTTGACGAATGGCAGACTGGGGGAATGACTGATGCTGCACCGCTCTACGTCGACTGCGACACCGGGATCGACGATGCCCTCGCCCTCGCCTATCTGCTGGCCTCGCCCGAGGCCGATGTGGTGGGGATCGGCACGGTCAGCGGGAACACCTCCGCCACCGTGGCCGCCGACAACACACTCGCGCTCCTCGCCCTCGCCGGCCGGGAGGACATTCCCGTCAGCGTCGGTGCCACCGACCCCCTCCGTGGCACCTTCGGCGGCGGTGCCCCCGAGGTCCATGGCGAGAACGGGATCGGCGGAGTGGACCTCGAGCCCGCCACTGCGAGCCCGGACCCGCGGGACGCGGTCGAGCTGTTGCTGGACCTGGCGCGCGCGCACCCCGGCGAGCTGCGGATCCTGGCCATCGGCCCGCTGACCAACCTCGCCCTGGCGCTCGAGCGTGAGCCCGGGCTGCCCGCCATGGTGCGTGACGTCGTCGTGATGGGTGGCGCCGCACTGGAGCCGGGGAACGTGACCGCGGTGGCGGAGGCGAACATCGCGAACGACCCCGAGGCGGCGGCCGCCGTGCTGAGCGCGGACTGGGACGTGACGCTGGTCCCGCTGGACGTGACGATGGAGCACACGCTCGACGAGCTCGGGCGGCGCCGGCTGCTGGAGGCGCCGGAGGCGATCGCGCGGGCCGTGGGGGAGACGCTCGAGGCCTACCTGGACCGCTACCTGCAGGTCTACGGATACCGCGCCTGCGCCCTGCACGACCCGCTCGCCGCCGCGCTGCTGGTCGGTACGGTCCAGGCCACACGAGCGCCACGGGTGCCGGTGGTCGTCGACGCCGGTGACGGCCCCGGGCGCGGGCAGACGATCGTGGACATGCGCGATCAGCGGCGCGGCCCGGTGGACGTGCCCGGGGCCCGCTGCCGCGTGGTCCTCGAGACGGATCTGCAGGTCGGGCCGGTGCTGCTGGACCGCTTGGCCGGGCCGCCCGTGGCCTGATCTTCAGGCGCGGGCCGGTGCGCCGCTCCCGCTCGAGGCGCGTACGACGAGCTCCGGTGCGAACTCCACCTGCCGCGGCTGCTCCGCGTCGGGCCCCCGCAGCAGCATGTCCGCAGCGGTCCAGCCGAGGGTATGCATCGGCTGGCGCACGGATGTCAGCGGGGTGGTGAGCATCGAGGCGAAGATGACGTCGTCGTAGCCGACCACCGCCATGTCCTCGGGGATGGAGATACCGCCATCCCGCAGCGCCCGGAGCGCGCCGAGGGCGGTGACGTCGTTGGCGCAGAACATCGCTGTCGGTCTCGGCCCGGCGGAGGCCAGCAACCGGTGCACAGCGGCATCGGCGGCGTTGGGGTTGAGGGCGTCCAGGTTCACCTCGACCAGCGCCTCCGCCGGGTCCAGGCCCCGGGCAGTCAGGGTCTGGATGACGCCGTCGCGCCGGTCGACGCACTGGCGCAGGGTCAGCGGACCGTTCACGAACGCCAGCCGGGTGTGGCCCAGATCGAGCAGGTGGTTCATCGCGAGCGAGGCGCCGCCGACGTCGTCCACGGCCACCGAGCCGATGTCGGGCACCGGCGAGGTGTGGTCGAGCAGGACCACATCGGTCCCGCGTTCGCGCAGCGACAGCAGCGCGTCCAGGCTGCCGTTGGACGGCGTGGCGAGCACCCCGCGCACGCCGCGCTCCTCGAACAGCCGCAGGAACCTGGCCTCCCGATGCGGGTCCTCGTCCGAGCTGCACAGCATCAGGGTGTGATCATCCTGGGCGAGCCTGTCCTCGATGCCGCGCGCCATCTCGGTGAAAAACGGGTTGGCGATGTCGAGCACGACGGCGCCCACGGTGGTGATCTCCCCGCTGCGGAGCTGGCGGGCCGAGGCGTTGCGGACGAAGTGCAGGGACTCGATCGCCGCCTCGACCTTCTCGCGGGTGCCGGGGGAGACCGTGTCCGGCCGGTTGAGCACGTTGGAGACGGTGCCAACCGAGACCCCTGCCTCCCGCGCCACATCGGTGACGCTGGGGCGTCGGGGGCCGCCGCGGGGTCTGGCCATGACCTGCTCCTCGTCTGCGCACCGGGTCGGACCGGGTGCTCGGCGCCCACGGTGGTGCGGCAACGGTGCCCGGAAACGTCGAGTGTAACGATTCAGCGCGCTCGTGCGCCAGTGTCGTGGCCGAGGCGGAGCGGCGGCGACTCCCCTTGACGTCCTGGCTGCCACCTCACTAACCTAGGCCGAAGTTATGAATCGTTTCAGGCCGTCCCGGACATCGTCGTCATCGAACTTGGAGTGCACCCCATGACCCTCCCGGCCGACACTGCGCAGATCCGCGCAGACCTCGCCGCCCAGACCATCGAGCTCCCGTCGTGGGCGTTCGGCAACTCCGGCACCCGCTTCAAGGTGTTCTCCACCCCCGGCGTGCCGCGTGACCCGTTCGAGAAGATCGCCGACGTCGCCCAGGTGCACCGGTACACCGGCGCCGCCCCGCGCGTCTCGCTGCACATCCCGTGGGACCTCGTCGACGACTACGAGGCGCTCGCCGCCCACGCCGGCGAGCTCGGCGTGACGATCGGGGCGATCAACTCCAACCTCTTCCAGGAGGACGTCTACAAGCTGGGCTCGCTCACCCACGCCGACCCGGCGGTGCGCCGCAAGGCGATCGATCACCACAAGCAGTGCATCGAGGTGATGCACGCGACCGGCTCCACCGATCTGAAGCTGTGGCTGCCGGATGGCACCAACTACGCCGGCCAGGACGACATCCGTGGCCGCCAGGACCGCCTCGCGGAGTCGCTGCAGGAGATCTACGCCGCCCTCGACCCCAGCCACCGGCTGCTGATCGAGTACAAGTTCTTCGAGCCGTACTTCTACACGATGGACATCCCCGACTGGGGCACCTCGCTGGTGCACTGCCTCGCCCTGGGTGACCAGGCCGCCGTCGTGCTGGACACCGGGCACCACGCACCGGGCACGAACATCGAGTTCATCGTGGCCCAGCTCATCAGGCTCGGGAAGCTCGGTGCGTTCGACTTCAACTCCCGCAACTACGCCGACGACGACCTGATCGTGGGCGCTGCGGACCCGTTCCAGCTCTTCCGGATCATGAACGAGATCGTCGCCAACGACGCGCTGAAGGCCGAGTCCGGCGTGAACTTCATGCTCGACCAGTGCCACAACATCGAGCCGAAGATCCCCGGCCAGATCCGCTCGGTGATGAACGTGCAGGAGGCCACCGCCAAGGCGCTGCTCGTGGACCGGCAGGCCCTGCGCGAGGCGCAGACCGCCGGCGATGTGCTCGGCGCGAACGGGATCCTCATGGATGCCTACAACACCGACGTGCGCCCGCTCCTGGCTCAGGTGCGTGCGGACCAGGGCCTCGACGAGGACCCCTACGCCGCCTTCGCCGCCTCCGGCTATCTGGAGTCCATCGCCGCCGAGCGCGTCGGTGGGCAGCAGGCCGGCTGGGGCGCCTGAGCGCCCACCACCAGACCCGACGCCCCCGAACGAGAGCTGACGCCATGACCAACCAGGCAGTGACCGACCTGATCACGCGTTCCAACCGCCTCGGCGCCGACCCGAGGAACACCAACTACGCCGGCGGCAACACCTCCGCCAAGGCCTCCGAGACCGACCCGGTCACCGGCGAACAGATCGAGCTGTGCTGGGTGAAGGGCTCCGGCGGTGACCTCGGCACGCTGAAGGAGTCCGGCCTGGCGGTGCTCCGCCTGGACCGGCTGCGCTCCCTCGTCGACGTCTACCCGGGCCTCGAGCGCGAGGACGAGATGGTCGCGGCGTTCGACTACTGCCTGCACGGCAAGGGCGGTGCTGCGCCGAGTATCGACACCGCCATGCACGGTCTGGTGGACGCCCCGCACGTGGACCACCTGCACCCCGACTCCGGCATCGCGATCGCCACCGCCGCCGACGGCGAAGCCCTCACCTCGACCATTTTCGGCGAGAAGGTGGTGTGGGTGCCGTGGCGCCGCCCCGGGTTCCAGCTCGGCCTGGACATCGCGGAGATCAAGAGGGCGAACCCGCAGGCCATCGGCTGCATCCTCGGCGGCCACGGCATCACTGCCTGGGGCCAGACCTCCGAGGAGGCCGAGTCCCACTCGCTGGAGATCATCCGGGCCGCCGAGGCCTACATCGCAGCGAACGGCAAGGCTGACCCGTTCGGCGCGGTCCGCCCCGGCTACGAGGCCCTGCCCGAGGTCGAACGCCGCGCCAAGGCGGCCGCCCTCGCCCCGACCATCCGGGGAATCGCCAGCACGGACGCCCCGCAGATCGGCCACTTCACCGACTCGGGCGTGGTCCTGGACTTCCTCGCCAGCGAGAGGCTCGCCCCACTGGCCGAGCTCGGCACCTCTTGCCCGGACCACTTCCTGCGTACCAAGGTCAAGCCGCTGGTGGTGGACCTGCCGGCCGACGCTCCCGTCGCGGACGTGGTGGCACGGCTGGAGGAGCTGCACGAGGCCTACCGCGCCGACTATGCCGCGTACTACGACCGGCACGCCACGGCTGACTCGCCCGCCATGCGCGGGGCCGATCCGGCCATCGTGCTCGTGCCCGGCGTCGGGATGTTCTCCTTCGGCAAGAACAAGCAGACCGCGCGCGTGGCCGGCGAGTTCTACGTCAACGCCATCAACGTGATGCGCGGGGCCGAGTCCTTGTCCACCTACGCCCCGATCGAGGAGTCCGAGAAGTTCCGCATCGAGTACTGGGCGCTGGAGGAGGCCAAGCTCCAGCGGATGCCGAAGCCGAAGGCCCTCGCCACCCGCGTGGCCCTGGTCACCGGTGCCGCCTCCGGCATCGGTAAGGCCATCGCCACCCGCCTGGCCGCCGAGGGGGCCTGCGTGGTCATTGCCGACCTCAACCTCGAGGCCGCCCAGGAGGTCGCGGACGAGCTCGGTGGCCCCGACGTGGCGGCCGCGGTGGCCTGCGACGTGACCGACGAGAACCAGGTCGGTGCGCTCATTGACGCCGCGGCCCTGGCTTTCGGTGGTGTGGACCTGGTGGTCAACAACGCCGGTCTGTCGATCTCCAAGCCGCTGCTGGAGACCACCACCAAGGACTGGGACCTCCAGCACGATGTGATGGCGCGCGGCTCCTTCCTGGTGGCCCGCGAGGCAGCCCGGGCGCTGATCGCCCAGAAGCTCGGCGGCGACATCGTCTACATCGCTTCCAAGAACTCCCTGTTCGCCGGCCCGAACAACATCGCCTACTCGGCCACCAAGGCCGATCAGGCCCACCAGGTGCGGCTGCTCGCGGCCGAGCTGGGCGAGCACGGCGTGCGGGTCAACGGCATCAACCCCGACGGCGTGGTCCGCGGCTCCGGCATCTTCGCCGGCGGCTGGGGCGCCAAGCGGGCCGCGGTGTACGGCGTCAAGGAGGAGGAGCTGGGCCAGTACTACGCCCAGCGCACCCTGCTCAAGCGTGAAGTGCTGCCCGAGCACGTGGCCGCCGCGGTCCTCGCCCTCACCGGCGGCGACCTCAGCCAGACCACCGGTCTGCACATCCCGGTCGACTCCGGGGTGGCGGCCGCGTTCCTGCGCTGATGTCCGTCCCAGCAGCCTTCGCGGCGGTCGATCTGGGCGCCACCTCCGGGCGGGTGATCCGCGCGGAGGTGGGCGCCGACGGCGTCCGGTTGCGGGAGGTGGCCAGGTTCCCCAACGCTGCCGCGCCCGACGACGGCGGAACCTTGCGCTGGGATCTCAGCGCCCTGTTCGCCCACATCCTGGAGGGGGTTCGGGCGGCCGGCGAGGCCGGGCCACTCACCGGCATCGGCATCGACACCTGGGCGGTCGACTACGGCCTGCTGGACGCGGAGGGTCGCCTGCTCGCCGAGCCGGTCGCCTATCGCGACGCGCGCACCGAGGCGGTGATCGACGAGGTTCACGCGAGCGTCCCGCCGGCGGATCTCTACGCCGTCTCCGGGATGCAGCATCTGCCCTTCAACACGATCTACCAGCTGGCCGCCGAACAGCGGGGCCTGCTGTGGGCTCGTGCCGACCAGGCGCTGCTGCTGCCGGATCTGCTCGCCTACTGGCTCACCGGCGCCCGGGTGAGCGAGTACACGAACGCCTCCAGCACCGCGCTGCTGGATCAGCGCACCGGCCAGTGGTCGGCGGACCTGATGGGCCGGCTCGGTATCCCGGCCGGGCTGTTCCCGCCGGTGGTCCAGCCGGGCCACCGGATCGCCGTACTGAGCGAGGACATCCAGCGCCGCACCGGCCTGGGGCCGGTGCCGGTGTACGCCGTCGGTTCGCACGACACCGCCTCCGCGGTGGCATCGGTACCCGCGGCCGGCACCGATTTCGCCTACATCTCCTCCGGGACCTGGTCCCTGGTGGGGGTCGAGCTCGACGAGCCCGTCCTCACCGAGGCCAGCCGGCAGGGAAACTTCACCAATGAGCGCGGGGTGGACGCCACCGTCCGGTACCTGCGCAACGTGATGGGCCTGTGGGTGCTCTCGGAGTCGCAGCGCCTCTGGGACGAGCGCGGTCAGGGTGTGCCGATCGGGCCGCTGCTGCAGGCAGCCGCCGAGGAGGAGCCGCGCCGGACGATCGTCGACGTCGACCACCCCGACTTCCTGCCACCGGGGGACATGCCGGCGCGGCTCGCCGCCCACGCGGAGTCCGCCGGGCAGCCGGTGCCACAGACGCCCGCCCAGGTGGCGCGCTGCGTCATCGACTCCCTCGCGGTGGCCTACCGCCGGGCGATCGACGACGCCCGGCGTCTCTGCGGCAAGGACATCGACGTCATCCACGTGGTCGGCGGTGGGTCGCAGAACACGCTGCTGTGCCAGGCCACCGCCGACGCCACCGGTCTCCCGGTCGTCGCCGGCCCCGAGGAGGGGACGGCGCTGGGGAACGTGCTGGTGCAGGCACGGGCGGCCGGGGTCCTCACCGGCGACCTGAGCGCCCTGCGCGAGGTCGGCGCCCGCGGCTTGGAACTACGGCGTTACGCACCGGACCCCCGCGAACGCGAGGCGTGGGCCGCCGTCGGGAGCCGCGAGATCGGGCTCTGAGCCGTGTGTGCCCGGTGCCGGCCGGTCACCGGCCGTGCTGCCAGAGCGCCCGTGCGCCGGGCCGGAGCAGGAGAGCGAACGCGACCATCCCGGCCAGCAGGACCAGCCCGCCCGGGCCGGCGCCGGCCGCCGTCTCGGCGGACACGAACAGCCCGCTGAAGATCACGGTCACGCCCGCTCCGATCAGTCCGAGCCACATCAACACCCGGAATGTGGTGGCCGCGCGCTGGGAGGCTGAGCGCTGTGCCATGAGGACAAGGCCGGCGAGGCAGCCGAGGGCCACGAGCAGCAGGCCGAGGAAGCCGACCGCCATCAGCGCTGCCAGCGCCACGTCGCCGCCCTCCCCGGTGCGTGCGGCCTCCAGGAAGATGAACCCGGTGGTCAGGACCAGGTACCGGGTCTCCTCCTCGCCGGAGTCACCAACGGCACGGACCTCGGTGCCGAGCGGAAGGAGCACACCGGCGCACACCAGCGACGCCGTGACAGCACACCAGGCGCGCAGCGCCATGGTCTCCAGCCTCGTGACCTGTTCGCGCAGGCGTTCCAGCTCGCCGGTGATCGCAGCATCCTCGGTCATGGCCCCTCCCCCTTCCGCTGGCAACATAACAGCCCCCGCACCCATCCGCCCGGGGCGCCGCTACGAACCGTTCCCATGGAACGCACCCGCGGTCGACGATCCGCCCGGCCCACCCCACCTGCCTGGTTGCGCGCGCTCACCGGCGTCGTAGCAGCCGCGGCAGGGCTGGGAGTGGGCCACACTGTCGCTGCCCTGACCACCCCGGCGGCCTCGCCGCTGCTGGCGGTAGGGAGCGTCGCCATCGACGCCGCACCGACGCCGGTCAAGGAGTTCGCCGTCCAGACCTTCGGCAACGCCGACAAGCCGGTGCTGCTGGCGGGGATGGCGGTGGTGCTGGTGCTGATCACGGCGGTTCTGGGCACGCTGGCCTACCACCGTCGGTGGGTCGCTGTGGCAGGCCTGGTGGCGCTGGCAGCGATCGCGGCCGCGGCAGCGCTGAGCCGCACGCCGGAGTTGTTCGCGGTGCTACCGGCGGTGGCGACCGGTCTGGTCGCGGTGGCCGGGATGCTGTGGGTGCGCGCAGGGGTGCTTGGCGCGCCGAGCGCTCAGTCAGATCAGCCCACTCAGCCCACTCAGCCCGATCAGATCGCTCAGACCGCTGCACCGGTGTCCCCGCTGGACAGTCCTCGCGTGCGTGCCGGCCGGTTCGTGCCGACGCGGCGCGGAGTGCTGATCGGTGGCCCGGCGGCGCTGGCCGCGGCCGGCGTCGGTGGCGGTGTCCTGCTCTCGGGCCTGCGCGGTGACGACGCGATCGGTCGTGATCGCGCGCTCCCGGAGCCGAGCGATCCGGCGCAACCCCTACCTGACGGCGTGGAGCTGGACGTCCCCGGCATCACTCCGTTCCGCACGGCCTCCCCTGACTTCTACCGCGTCGACATCGCCCTGAGCACCCCCCGGATCGACGTCGGCACCTGGTCGTTGCCGATCGGGGGGCTCGTCGATGAGCCCCTCACGCTGAGCTACCAGGACATCCTGGACATGCCCCTGGTCGAGCGCTGGATCACCCTGACGTGCGTGTCCAATCCTGTCGGCGGGCCCTACGTCAGCACCGGGCGGTGGCTCGGTGTGCCGCTGCTGGACCTCTTCGACCGGGTCGGCGTGCAGCCCGAGGCCAACCAGATCTTCACCGAGAGCGCGGACGGCCTGACGATGAGCATCCCGCTCGAGGAGGCCACGGACGGCCGCGACGCGATGCTCGTCGTCGGCCTCAACGGCGAGCAGCTCCCGGTCGAGCGTGGGTTCCCCGCCCGGCTGATCGTGCCCGGCCTGTTCGGCTTCGTCTCGGCGGCCAAGTGGATCACCCGCATGGACCTGTCCACCTACGAGCGTGACGTCGCCTACTGGACCGAACGCGACTGGGCCACCGACGCTCCGGTGCTCACCCAGACCCGGATCGACGTGCCGGGCCCGCTCGAGCGGGTCTCCGCCGGCACCGTGACGATGGCCGGCGTCGCCTGGGCGCAGCAGCGCGGCATCGAGGCCGTCGAGGTACGCATCGACGACGGGCAGTGGCAACAGGCCGAGCTCGCCGCGGACGCCGGTGTGGATCTGTGGCGGCACTGGCGCTTCGACTGGGACAGCACCGGGTCCGGTCGTCACGACGTGCAGGTGCGTGCCACGGACGGGACGGGAGCCACCCAGGTGGCCGAGCGCACCGATCCCATTCCCGACGGCGCCCGCGGATGGCACTCGATCGCGTTCATGGTCGAGTAGCCGCCGAAATCGAATGCGCGCTCGGGTGGATCGACCAATCCGCCCGGGCGCCCGCACCGAATACCAGATGTCAGATCAACCGCTGACGGCTGGATCCTCCAGTCGACCGACACAAGGAGTATGACCGTGAAGATCCGCACCTATGCACCGGCCCTCACCCTGGCCGCCGCGCTCACCCTGGCCGCCTGCTCGGGAGGCGAGGCCGACGAGACGGCCGACGCTCCCGCCGCTGACGAGCCCACCACCTCGGAAGAGATGACCGAGGACGAGATGGCCGAAGAGCCCACCGATGACGAGATGTCCGAGGACATGGGCGCGATGGGCGCTCAGTTCGGACCGGCCTGTGCCGACATCCCCGAGGACGGCCCCGGCAGCTTCGACGGTATGGCCCAGGACCCGGTGGCCACGGCCGCCAGCAACAACCCCGAGCTGTCCACGCTGGTCGAGCTGGTCGGCCTCGCCGAGCTGGGCGACACCCTGAACAGCGCCGAGGGCATCACCGTCTTCGCCCCGGCCAACGCCGCGTTCGAGGCGCTGCCGGAGGAGACCGTCCAGGCCGTCCAGGACGACCCGAGCGGCCTGCTGACCGAGGTCCTGACCTACCACGTGGTGCCCGAGACCCTCACCCCTGAGGACCTGGCCGGTACGTTCGAGACCCTCAACGGGGCCGAGCTGACCGTCGAGGGCTCCGGTGAGGAGTTCACCGTCGGTGCCGATGGCGCCTCGGTCGTCTGCGGTAACGTGCAGACCGCCAACGCGACCGTCTACATCATCGACGGCGTCCTGATGCCGTCGGAGTGAGTCCGGCGCTGACGTTCGGATAGAACCGACATGATCAGAGCGAACAACCCGGTGCCGGAGGAGTCCAGCTCCTCCGGCACCGCCGGTTCGGCCGGTGGCGATCACCTCGCCGAGTTGCTCCACCGCAGCTCGCGGGGGGACTCGCAGGCTTTCGCCGAGCTGTACGACGCGACGTCCTCACGGGTGTACGGGGTGGTGCTGCGAGTGGTGAGGGATCCCTCGCAGGCCGCCGAGGTCACCCAGGACTGCTACCTCCAGTACTGGGAGCAGGCCGCGCGTTATGAGCCGGGCAAGGGGTCGGTGCAGGGGTGGATGACCACGATCGCCCACCGCCGGGCGGTCGACCGGGTCCGCTCCGCACAGGCGGCACAGAACCGGCACGTGCTCTACGAGGCACGGGAGGCCAGGCAGAGCGTCGACGTCTCCGAGGTGGTCGTGGACCGGTTCGAGGCGGACCGGGTGCGGCGGGCCCTGCGCACCCTGACCGCGACTCAACGTGAAGCGATCGAGTTCGCCTACTTCGGCGGGTACACCCACGTCGAGGTGGCGGGCATCCTCAACATCCCGCTCGGGACCGCGAAGACCCGGCTACGGGACGGGCTGATACGACTACGAGACTTTTTCGGAGGGGAGGAACGATGACGGACGACGCATCCATCCACGCGCTGACCGGCGCCTACGTGCTCGATGCGGTGGACGAGGACGAGCGCGCCGCCTTCGAGGAGCACCTCGCCGACTGCGCAGTGTGCCGTGACGAGGTCGACTCCCTGCGCGAGGCGGCCGAGTACCTCACCCCCGTCAGTGCCGTCGAGCCTCCCCCCGAGCTGCGCGAGCAGGTGCTCGCGGGTATCGAGCGGATCCGCCCCCTCCCCCCGGTGGCGCCGGAGCCCACGCCCGAGCCTGCCGCCGAGCCCGACGACCTGCAGGCGGCGGCCCGTCGCCGTCGTGCCCGGCGCGAATCGGCCCGGCGCTGGCGCCTGGTTGCGGCGGCGGCCTGTCTGGTGGCCGTGGTCGCCCTCGGCTGGGGAGTCCGGCCGCAGACCGCCCCGCCCCGCCAGGTCGCGCCGATCGAGACCACCACCGACGCCGAGCTGCTGCAGATCCTGCACTCCGGGGACCTGGAGGTGGTGACGGCCGGCGGATCCGGCGATCCGCGGGTGGCCCTGTTCATCTCCCGCTCCCACGGCGCCGCCGCGGTCTCCTTCCGTGATCTCCCGGCCGTCGATGCCGGCCACCAGTTCCAGGCCTGGACGCTGGTCGGCGGGGAGCCCTCTAGTGCCGGTGTCTTCACGGCGCACGACGGCGGGGCGACGATGATGATGGACGCCTCCGCTCTGAGCACGGACGCGATGGCGATCACCGTGGAGCCGGTCGGAGGATCGGATGAACCGACAGGCGAGATCGTCGCCCAGATGCCGATGCCCTGAGGCTCTCCTGCAACGACGGCGCCGGCCGAGGTGGACACACCTCGGCCGGCGCTGTGCTGTGCACGCCGGCGGCGTCTGCAGGTAGTACAACGATTCGAACGCCTCCGTACGTGACCGAATCGTGATGAGAACAGCTGGACGGCGCTTTCCAGAGGCTTGCAGAGCTCGAGTTGGTGTGCGATCGTTTGTAACGATTCACGACGGGGTCGTCTTCCATAGGCGGAACAGCCGCGGCCCCCAAAGATCGAGCAGAGAGGCTCCTCGATGAACTCAGCAAGACTCAGCAAGACGAAGCGACTGTCGTCCGTGGCCGCCGTCGCAGCTGCAGGATCGCTCGTCCTTGCGGCGTGCTCCGGCGGAGCGGACGACGGCGGAGAGCCCGGTAGCGGTGGCACCGTCGACCCGGACGAGCAGATCAGCCTCACGGTCACCTGGTGGGGCAACGACGACCGCGCCGAGCGCTACGAGCAGGCGATCGACCTCTTCGAGGAGGAGTACCCGAACATCACCGTCCAGCCTGCCTTCCAGGCGTGGGAGGACTACTGGACCGCCCGGGCCACCGAGGCGGCCGGTCAGTCGTTGCCGGACGTGCTGCAGATGGACCTGAGCTACATCAGCGAGTTCGGCTCGCGTGGTCAGTTGCTCGACCTGACCCCCTACGTCGGTGGCGAGCTCGACATGAGCGAGATGCCGGACTCGCTGCTCGCCTCGGGCCAGATCGGTGGCGAGCAGTTCGGTATCCCGCAGAGCACGAACACGCTCGCGCTCTTCTATAACCCGGCGATCGTGGAGTCCCTGGGCATGGAGCCGCCGAGCGCGGACCAGACCTGGCAGGAGTACGTGGACTGGGCTGCTGAGGCCGCCGATGCCGGCGCGAGCGAGGATCCCACGCTCTACGGGACCGGTGACTTCACCGGCGTGCTGTGGCTGTTCGTGCAGCACCTGGTGCAGGAGGGCCAGGAGGTCTTCACCGAGGACGGGGAGATCGCCTTCAGTGAGCAGGATGTCATCGACTGGCTGAACCTCGTGCAGCCGTTGCGCGAGGCCGATCAGATGCTCCCGGCCGAACGCGCCACCCAGCTCGAGCCGCTCGGCGGGTTCACCGCGAACGAGGCTGCCACCGAGTTCTCCTGGGACAACTTCCTCGCCGGCTACCTCGCCGACTCGGGCGCCGAGACCATCGAGATGCTGCCGCTGCCGGTGGGCTCCAGTGGCGATCGGAACCAGTTCTTCAAGCCCTCCATGCTGCTCTCGGCGGGCGCGAACACCGAGAACCCGGAGGCGGCTGCCGCCTTCATCGACTTCATCACCAATGACGCCGAGGTGGGCGCGATCTTCGGTACCTCCCGCGGGGTGCCCGCCACCGAGACCGCACGCTCGCAGCTCGACGTCGAAGGCGTCGATGCACAGGTGATCGGGTACGAGGAGGAGTGGGCCGACGAGATCACCGAGTCGACCCCGGTGCTGCCCCAGGGCTTCGGCTCGATCGAGGCGGAGTGGCTGCGGCTCGCCGAGGAGCTCGGCTACGGCAACATCACGGTCGAGGAGTTCGCTTCGCAGTGGTTCTCCGAGGCAGAGATCTCCCTGGGCTGAGCCGCGCCCGCTGATGTGACCCGGCTCGAGGTCGCCCCGCCCCCGGGCGGGGCGACCCGCACCCGAGAGGATTGATGTGAGCACCACCACGACCACCTCCGCTGCCGCCGTGGAAGAGCGTCCCTCGCTCCGGCGGGCCCGCCTTCGCGAGTCCCTGGCCGGCTACGCCTTCATGGCGCCGTGGCTGGCCGGCTTCTTCGCGCTGACGTTCGGGCCGATGATCGCGTCGCTGTACCTGTCGTTCACCGACTACGACCTGTTCGGGGCGCCCGAGTTCACCGGCCTGGAGAACTACCAGCGGCTGTTTGCCGACCCCCAGTTCATCCAGTCGATCAAGGTCACCACGCTCTACGTGCTGCTCGGCACCCCGATCAAGCTGGCAGCCGCGCTCGCGGTGGCGATGCTTCTCAACGCCCGCCGGCGGGGTCTGGGCTTCTACCGTTCCGCGTTCTATGCGCCCTCGCTCGTCGCCGCATCGGTCTCGATCGCGATCGTGTGGAAGGCCATGTTCATCGACGACGGCGTGGTCGACCGGAGCCTGCAGATCTTCGGCATCGAGCTCGGCGGCTGGGTCGGCAACCAGAACATGACGATGCCGATGTTCATCCTGCTCGCCGTCTGGGCCTTCGGCGGTCCGATGGTGATCTTCCTGGCAGGGCTCAAGCAGGTCCCCACCGAGCTGTACGAGGCAGCGGAGGTGGACGGCGCCGGCCGCATCCGCAAGTTCCGCAACATCACGCTGCCGATGCTGAGCCCGGTGATCTTCTTCAACCTGCTGATGGAGACCATCGGCTCGTTCCAGGTGTTCGCCTCGGCGTTCATCATCTCCGGCGGCACCGGCGGTCCGGCCGGATCCACCCTCTTCTACACCCTCTATCTCTACATCCGCGGCTTCGGTGACTTCCGGATGGGCTACGCCTCGGCCATGGCCTGGTTGCTCGTGATCGCCGTCGGGCTCATCACGATCCTGCTGTTCCGCAGTTCCAAGGCGTGGGTGCACTACCAGGGAGACTCGCGATGACCACCACCCAGCTCCCGGGCGGCTCGGCGGCAGACGGAGCGCCGCTGCAGACGGTGATGCCCTCCCGTGACGACAGCCACCGGCTACGCAAGGACGCCAAGCGGCGCAGCCGGCTCGGTAGCGTGGTCTACCACCTCGGCATGCTCGCCGTCAGTGCGATCGTGCTCTACCCCGCGGCCTGGATGTTCATGAGTTCGCTCAAGCCCTCGAGCGAGATCATCGGCAACGTGACCCTCATCCCGGAGAACGGGTCACTGGACAACTTCGCCACGGCACTGTCGGGGATCGCGGGGATCTCCTTCTGGACGTTCTTCGTGAACTCGCTGGTCATCGCGGTCTTCTCGGTGGTGGGCGTGGTGGCCTCCTCCGCGGTGGCGGCCTATGCCTTCGCCCGCATCCAGTACCGCGGCAAGAAGGTGTGGTTCGCGCTGATGGTGGCCACCATGCTGCTGCCGTTCCACGTCACGATCATCCCGCAGTACATCCTGTTCCAGAACCTGGGGCTGATCAACAACTTCGGCGCGCTGCTGATCCCGAAGTTCCTGGCCACCGAGGCCTTCTTCGTGTTCTTGATGATCCAGTTCCTGCGGGGCATCCCGCGCGAGCTGGACGAGGCGGCGAGGATCGACGGCGCCGGCCACGTGCGGGTGTTCGGTTCGATCATCCTTCCGCTGCTGCGGCCGGCGATGATCACCGCGGCGATCTTCACCTTCATCGCCTCCTGGAACGACTTCCTCGGGCCGCTGCTCTACCTGAAGCGACCGGACCTGTACACGCTGCCGGTTGCGCTGCGGTTGTTCGTGGACCAGACCACCACCTCCGACTACGGCGCCCAGGTGGCGATGGCCGTGCTGGCGCTGATCCCGGTGATGATCTTCTTCTTCGTGTTCCAGCGCTACCTCATCGACGGCGTGGCGACCCAGGGTCTGAAGGGGTGAGCGCGCCCGCGCGGTCGAGGACGGGCAGCGGCTGGGACGAGTCGGCGCCGCGACCGCCGGCGTTGCCGCTGTTCGCGGAGGTGATGTCGACCGCCGTGGTGGTCCTGGTGCTGTGCCTGCCCGTGCTGACCGTGCCGGCCGCCCTGGCTGCAGGGGTCACGCATCTGCGCCGCCACCTCGAGGGACGCTCGGACACCGTGCGAGAGCTGCTGGCCGACTTCGCGCGTCAGGTGCGAGGTTCCTGGCTCCTCGCCGCCGGTGCGCTGCTCCTGGCCTCGGCCCTGGTGCTCAATCTCGACATCGCCCGGTTCACCGCCCTGCCCGGCGCCGAGGTCATCCGCATCGTCTCGATCGCCGGGCTGGCGACGCTGGTGCTGGTGCTGGTGCGCGCGATCGAGCTTCGCGGCCTGCAACCGGGCAGCTGGCGGGCGGCCGTGCCCGCAGGGGCCCGGCTCGCGCTGGCCGACCCGGTCGGCTCGGTGCTGGTGCTCACCGCCGTCGGGCTGTGCGTCACCATCACGTGGATGTACGCGCTCCTGGTGATCCTGGCCCCGGGGCTGCTCACCTTCGCCATCGTCGGTGTGGCCTCGCGCCGCGCCCGCCCGGACTTCTGACCGGACCGACACCGCTGCGTGGTTCTGCGGCAGCCCGGTGCCGCGGACCACGTATTCGTGTCCCCTCGGTCACCGGCCTGCTGAGAAACCGGTTCCTCGGCTATCCTGAACTCTGCGGCGCGCTGCCGCCCGCGATCGACGACCACTGGAGAAGTCCACGATGACCAACCGCCGCCGCTACGCCGTCGCCGGTACCGGCTCCCGGGCCGGGATGTACCTCAACGCCCTCACCCAGGACTACGCCCACGCGGGTGAGGTGGTGGCCTTGTGCGAGCCGAATCCGGCCCGCGCGGATCACTACGCCACCGGTCTCGCGCTGGATGTCCCGCGCTATGAGCCGGCGGACCTGGAGCGGATGATCGCCGAGCAGCAGGTCGACCGGGTCGTGGTCACCAGCCCCGATCATGCCCACGCCGACCTGGTCTCGCGCGCCATGCGCGCCGGCGCGGACGTCGTCGTGGAGAAGCCGTTGACGACGACGGCTGAGGGGGTGCGCACCATCACCCAGGCGATGCGGGAGACCGGACGTGACCTGGTCATGACGTTCAACTACCGGTACGCCCCGCGTAACTCCGAGCTGCGCCGCATCATCGCCGACGGCGAGATCGGCCGGGTGCTCTCGGTGCACTTCGAGTGGGCCCTCGACACGGTGCACGGAGCGGACTATTTCCGCCGCTGGCACCGCGACAAGGCCAACTCCGGCGGCCTGCTCGTGCACAAGTCCAGCCATCACTTCGACCTCGTGAACTGGTGGGTCGGGGCAGCCCCCGTACGGGTGTACGCCACCGGTGGCCTGAAGTTCTACGGGCCCGACGGCGCAGGTGCAGCCGCCGCGGGCCGGCGACCGGCCAAGGGGCGTGACGCGGCCGCCGGCGACCCGTGGTCGATCGACCTCGCGGCGGACCCGAAGCTGAAGGCGATGTATCTCGACGCCGAGGTCCACGACGGCTACGTCCGTGACCAGGACGTCTTCGCCCCGGGCATCACGATCGAGGACAACCTCGGACTGACCGTGGATTACACCTCGGGGGCGTTCCTGACCTACTCCCTCAACGCGCACGCCCCCTGGGAGGGCTACCGGGTGACTGTCAACGGGTCCGAGGGGCGGGCCGAGCTCGAGGTGATCGAGCGCGGGTTCGTCGCCAAGGCCTCGGTGGTCGATCCCTCCGCCGCCCCGGACGGGGTCGAGGATGACCAGGTCCGGCCGAAGGGGGAGCGGCTCGTCGTCCAGCGCCATTGGGAGGCCGCGCGCGAGGTGCCGATTCCCGAGGGCATCGGCGGCCACGGCGGCGGGGATGCGATCCTGCTGCGGGACATCTTCGAGCCGGGCACGCAGGACGACCCGCTCGGCCGGGCCTCCGGTGTGCTCGACGGGGTGCGGGCGGTGACTACCGGCATCGCCGGTAACGTCTCACTCGCCGAGGCCCGCGCCGTCCCGGTGGACGAGCTCGCCCTCGGTGTCGACCTGACCGCCACGACGCTTTAGGACCGCCATGCCCCGCTACTGCTTCATCAACCGGGTCCGGCCCGACCGGCTGGACGAGTACGCCGAGGCGCACGCCGCCGTCTGGCCGGAGATGCTGGAGGCCCTGCGGGACTCGGGCTGGCGCAACTACCAGCTCTATCTGGCCCCGGACGGTCTGCTGGTGGGCCACTTCGAGGCCGACGACTACGAGGCCGCGCAGGCCGCGATGGCTCGTACCGCCGTCAACACGCGGTGGCAAGCGGGCATGGAGAGGTTCTTCGTCGACCCGGGCAACCCCGACGAAGGGTTCGAGCTGTTGCCGGAGATCTTCAGCCTGGAGGACCAGCTCGACGGCGCCGGACTGCCGGCATCGCCCGCTGCTGCGCACGCTCCTGGTCCTTCCGGGTCGGCCACCCGATAGATCTGAGTCACCCGCACGCCGCTCGGCTGCAGGTGAGCCGACCACGCCACCTCACCGGGGCGGCGGGCCTGTCGTCCCGCGGATCAGCAACGTCGCCGGAAGGCTGACCCGAGTATCGAGTGGCACGCTGCCCGGCTCACGCAACTGCCTCAGCACGAGGCTGACGAGCTCCTGCCCGGAGCGGTGGAAGTCCTGGTGCACGGTCGTCAACGGCGGCATGCTGTACGCGCTCAGCGAGATCGCGTCGAATCCCACCACGGACAAGTCGTCGGGCACCTGCCGGCCCGCCTCCCTGGCGGCGCCGAGCAGCCCCATCGCCATCTCGTCGTTGGCTGCGAACACCGCGGTGACACTCTCGTCCTCCAGCAGGCCCCGGCCGGCGTGGTATCCCGAGGCGGCGGTCCAGTCGCCCTGCGGCGCCGGTGGCGGCGTGAGGCCATGGCTGAGCAGCGTGGCCCGCCACGCGTGCAGGCGGGTGCTCGCGGGCACCGATCCCGGCGGGCCGGCAATGTGGTGCACCGTCCGATGCCCGAGTCCCAGAAGATGCTCGACGGCGTCCCGCGCACCACCGGCCTCGTCGACCCCGACGTCCGGGTAGTGGCCGATGAATCGCGAGTCGGAGACCGAGACGGGTAGGCCGTCGGGCAGCCGGAACGCCTCCGGGGTGGTCTCCTCCGCGCAGATGATGATCAGGCCGTCGACCGCCTGGCGGGACAGGCGGTGCACGGCGCGCTGCCAGCCCTCGGCCTCGCCTGGCCGGACGGCCAGCAGGGTGACCGAATAGTCCTCTTCCTCGGCGGCCTCCACGATCGATTGCGTGGTCAACGCTTCGCCGGTGCGAGCGAAGTCCCGCGCGATCAGGCCGATGGAGCGGAACGCTCCACTGCGTAGCGCGCGGGCGGCCTCGTTGGGTGCGTAGCCGAGCTCCTGCATCGCCGCCAGCACCCGTTCACGGGTGGCGGGTCGCACTCGCGCCGAGTTGTGCGCGACCCGTGACACCGTCTGAGCGGAGAAACCCGCCAACCGGGCGACATCGTCGATGGACGGCCCGTTGCGAGCACGGCCGGCACTCCTGGTGGTCGTCATCGTGCCTCCTGGGCGAGGGGAGCGCGTCTGCGCGCGGGATGAGGCTACCCGGTTTGAATCGTTACCGGAGCGTGATGCCGCACCGTTGACGGCGGCTCCCGGCACCCTGCTATGTTGACGTCAACATGTACGTGGCGTTGAGGCTACCCCGTCCGACGACGAGCGATCCCCATCGCCGACACATCCGGTGCGTCGCCGACGTGGCGCCGGACGTGAGCATGATCAGCACGGCATCGACGGGCTCGTAGCAGCGTCCGCCGATCGTGTCGGCTCACGGGCAGGCCTGGCACCGACGTCAGCGCCGGCAGTGGTGGACCAGACGTGGGGGCAACCGCCTTCCGGGAGAGGCGCCGAGGCGACCCTCGGTGCGATACGGCCAACGAAGGACGTGTATCGATGCGCAGAAAGACAACATTTGCAACCGTCGCAGGGGTGGCCGCGGTGACGCTGGCACTGACTGCGTGTGGCGGGGGGGACGAGTCGGCGGGCGGCGACGGCGCCGGTGGCGACGAGAACACTCTGACGGTGTGGGCGTGGGACCCCGCCTTCAACGTCTACGCCATGGAGGAGGCCGAGCGGGTCTACCAGGAGGACAACCCCGACTTCGAGCTCGAGATCATCGAGACACCGTGGGAGGACCTGCAGACGAAGCTGACGACGCTGGCGCAATCCGGTGAGCTGGACGAGCTGCCGGACATCTTCCTCATGCAGAACAACGCGTTCCAGAAGAACGTGATCAACTACCCGGAGATCTTCAGCGAGATGCCCGGCGATGCGGTCGACTTCAGCGAGTTCCCGGAAGCGGTCCTGGCGTACTCGACGCACGAAGGGGTCAACTACGGGGTCCCCTTCGACAACGGAACGGCCGTCACCGCGCTGCGCACGGATGTGCTGGAGGAGGCGGGCTACACCGTCGAGGACTTCACCGACATCACGTGGGATGAGTTCATCGCCAACGGTGAGGACATCCTCGAGCAGACCGGTAAGCCGATGCTGTCCGGCACGGCCGGTTCTGCCGACCTGCTGACGATCATGCTGCAGAGTACGGGCGCGAGCCTGTTCGACGCCGAGGGCAACCCGACCATCGTCGACAACGAAGCGGTGAGCGCTGCCGTGGACATCTACACCCGGCTCGTGGAGTCCGGGATCCTCCTCGAGGTCAACTCGTGGGACGAGTACGTCGGCAGCTTCGTGAACTCCAACGTTGTCGCGACGATGCAGGGCATCTGGATCATCGGATCGATCCAGACCGCTGAGGACCAGGCCGGTCTCTGGCAGGTCACCAACCTGCCCCGGATGGAGGGGATGCCCGGTGCGACGCAGTACTCCGCCAACGGCGGCTCCTCGTGGGCGATCAGCGCCAATGCGAACTCCGAGCTCGCGGCGGACTTCCTGGGAGCCACCTTCGCCGGATCGACCGAGTTCTACGACTCCATCCTCGCCTCCTCGGGTGCGGTCGCGAACTGGCAGCCCGCCGGTGAGTCCGAGGCCTATGCCGAGCCGCTCGAGTACTTCGACGGCCAGCCCGTCTTCCAGCTCGTGGTGGAGTACGGCACGCAGGTGCCGAGCATCAACACCGGTGCCTACTTCTATGAAGGTCGTGACGCCGTCAGCGCGGCCATCACCACCATCTTGAACGGTGCCGACCGGGACGAGGCGCTGGCTGAAGCACAGTCCACCGTCGAGTTCGCGATGCAGTAAGCGTTCGCGACGACTCAACCCGACAGTGCAGGGGGAGGGCCGGCATCGAAGCCGGCCCTCCCGTCGCCCGACGAAAGCGGCCCCCGCCATGACAATGCCCACCGCGCCGGTCTCCACGACCGTCGCCCCGCGTAGCGCACCACCACCGTCCGGTGGTACCTCTCCGTCTGCCGGCAGGTTCTCGAGCCTGGGCGGCCGCCGGTCCCTCATCGGGTGGTTCTTCCTGATACCCGCTGCGGCCCTGATCTTCATCATGAACTTCTGGCCGATGTTCCAGGCGCTGCTGCTCTCGCTGCAGGTCGGTCGTGGCGCGAACCTCTCCTTCGCAGAGCCGTTGTGGTTCAACTACGAGCGGATGCTGTCCGACCAGACGTTCTGGATGACGCTGGGCACCACGATGCTCTACCTGGTCATCCAGGTGCCGATCATGCTCGTACTCGCCCTGATCCTGGCCAACATCCTCAATAACCCCAGGCTTCGCTTCCGGGCGATGTGGCGTACGGCGATCTTCCTGCCCTGCGCCGTCTCGCTGGTCTCCTATGCGATGGTCTTCCGCACGATGTTCGCCACCGACGGGCTGGTCAACGATGTCCTGCTCGGGATCTCGGTCATCGACTCGCCGGTGAACTGGCTCGGGCAGACCACCACGGCGCAGTTCGTCATCATCCTGGGCCTGCTGTGGCGGTGGACCGGGTACAACATGGTCTTCTACCTCGCGGGCCTGCAGAACATCGACCGTTCCAGCATCGAGGCAGCCAAGGTCGACGGCGCGAACGCCGCCAAGACGCTGTGGTACGTCACCTTGCCCCAGCTCAAGCCGATGATCCTGCTCACGGCGATCATGTCGACGAACGGTACGCTGCAGCTGTTCGATGAGTCCTACAACCTCACCGCGGGCGGCCCGGCGAACAGTTCGATGAGCATCTCGCACTATCTCTACGAGATCTCTTTCGTCGGAAACCCGAACTTCGGGTACGCAGCTGCCATCTCCTACGTCATCCTCGTGATCGTCGCCGTTCTCGCCGCGATCCAGATCAAGGTTGGTGACAAGCGTGACTAAGCAGACCTGGCGCAACGTCCCGCGCACCGCATTCCTGACCGTCTTCGCGTTGTTCTCCATCTTCCCGCTGTATTTCATGGTGGTCTCCTCCAGCAACACCAGCCAGGAGGTGCTGGGCTCAAAGCTTCTTCCCGGCGCTCACCTGATCGAGAACTTCAACGAGCTCGTCATCGCCCAGGGCCTGGGCGCGGCGATGTGGAACTCGACCGTCAACGCCGTGGGGACCACGGTGCTCGCGCTGCTGGTCTGCTCCATCGCGGGCTACGGCTTCGAGGTGTTCCATTCCCGCAACAAGGACCGCCTGATGGTGATCCTGCTGCTGGCGATGATGATCCCCTTCGCAGCGACGATGATCCCGCTCTTCCAACTGTTTGCCGAGTTCGGCCTGACGAGCACCAATATCGCGGTCATCCTGCCCGCGATCTCGGTACCATTCGTGATCCTGCTGTTCCGGCAGTCGGCGCGGTCCTTCCCGCACGAGATCGTCGAGGCGGCGCGCATCGACGGGCTGCGCGAGGTCGAGATCTTCCTGAGGATCTTCATTCCCACCATGCGCGCCACCTATGCGGCCGCAGCGGTCGTGATCTTCATGACGGCGTGGAACAACTTCCTCTGGCCGAAGGTCATCCTCATCAACGAGGCATATCAGACCATGCCCATGCTGGTCTCCAACCTGACCGCCGGATACGTCACCGACTACGGCGTGCTGATGCTGGCCGTGCTGTTGACCTCGCTGCCCACGATGGTCCTGTTCCTCATCCTGCAGCGCAGCTTCGCCGAAGGAATCACCGGAGCGATCAAGTGACGGCCGCCCTCACCGACCCGGCCCCGCCTGGGACGGGAGGGGGCGGTCGGCTGCGGTAGTGCGGAGTCGCTCGCGTCCGGCGCCCTCCGCGGGCTCGAAGGCTGGGTCCGCGCAGGCGTCCGTATTCAAGAGCTGAGAACTGTCGAGGATGCTCGTCATGCCGAAGAAGTTTGACTCAGATGTTCGCGCGGAGGCGGTGCGCCGACTGCAGGAAGCCATGCCCGCGTACCGATCTCGTACTGCGGCCGTCGCCGCAGTGGCTCGCGAGTTCGGAGTCGGCCACGAGTCGCTGCGGCGGTGGTATGTCCAGGACGCCCGGCCTGGATCGACGTCGCAGGGTCAGCCCAGGGTGAGACTGGAAGAGGAGAATCGGCGGCTGCGCGAGGAGATCGCTATCCTTCGCGCAGCCGCTTCCTATTTCCTGTCCGAACGCAGCAGTCGCCGCGAAGTCGACGGGACGGCCGAGCCGCTGTGGCCTCCGAGAGTTTCCGGTGCCGAGAGTCGGAGCGCCGAATTGCAGTAGTCGCTGTACCCGAATGGCCCGCGCGAAACGTATGAATGGTGGAGCGAATAGTCAGACAAGGGCCGCGGATCGCATGCGTCCTATTTGCTTCCGAAGGTGCGCATTCAATCACTTCTTATGGGTTTCGGGTGGGTCACTCATAAGTGCATTGATTGCTCATCCCGATCCGTGAGAATGATATTGACCGCTCATCCAGTGCTCCGTATATGGTGGAGGTGACGGCATGGACGCCGTCACCATTCCGGATGGTGTTCAACAATCCTATCTGCCTATCGAGCGAACGCCTGCATCGACGCGGGCGTGAATGGAGTGAGGAAAGTGGAACGAAAGAAGCGGACCGGCGGCGCGTGCGTCGTCGGCTTGACGGTCGCAGGGTTACTTGCGGCCCACGGCGGCGCACTCGCGTCGCCGGCACATGCTCTTCATGGAGAGGCGGTGATCGATCCGATCGAGTCCAATCTCGCCGAGAAGGACTGGGTGAGCGCCACGGCCAGCACTGCATCGGACGATGCCGCCCTGGCGATCGACCAGGACGAGTCGACGGTCTGGTCCGCCGATGGTGCGGTCACCGGCCAGTGGCTCGCCCTCGACCTCGGAGGCGCGTACGACAACGTGCGCAAGATCGAGGTGCTGTTCGCCGATCCGACCGCTGTCCACCAGTTCGAGATCCAGGTCTCGACCGATGGTGCGCAGTGGACCACCGTCCAGGACTCGAGCGAGAACACCGAGGCCTCGGCCGGAGCCACGGCGCTGCTGACCGAGCCCGGCGTGGAGTACGTGCGGGTGCACTTCACCGACGCCTCCCCGGGGGCCGAGGTGGGCGTACGCGAGCTTCGTGCCTACAACTACCTGCGTGAGGAGATCGTGCTCGGGGCCGACATGTCCTGGGTGGACGACGACGTCGCCTCGGGTCGTGAGTTCTGGGTCAACCCGTTGGAGGAGGACCGCGGCGCCGGCCCTCACCTGCTCGACGTCGTGCAGGACCGTGGCATGGACTACGTGCGGCTACGGGTCTGGAACGAGCCACGCAGCGAGTGGTCGGGCAATCCCGTCTCCCACGGTCGCCAGGGTCCCGAGCGCACCCTCGAGGTCGCGCAGTGGGTCAAGGGCGAACGGGACATGGGCCTGGGCATCGACTACCACTACTCCGACTCCTGGTCGGACCCGAGCAAGCAGCCCAAGCCGCTCGCCTGGGCCGAGCTCGAGTTCGACGAGCTCAAGGCGGCGATGTACGACTACACCTACGACCATCTGCAGGAACTGATCGCCCAGGGAACCGTGCCCGACAAGGTCGCAGTGGGCAACGAGATCATCAACGGCTTCATGTGGGGCTCGGAGAACGAGCACATCGGTGGGACGGCCCCGGCGTACTGGGTCGACCAGAGCGACGTCTACCAGTCCCAGCCCGGTGGCGGCCTGTTGTGGGACTACTGGAACTCCGAGGACCCGGCCGAGCGCGAGCTCTACCTGCAGCAGTGGGAGCGCTTCAGTGAGCTGGTGGGCAGCGGTATCTCCGCCGTCCGGGACGTCTCCGCCGACAACGGCGAGGACATCGAGGTCGAGATCCACGTCATCATCGGCAAGGACTCCGACGACAAGACGATGGAGTTCTGGGACCAGCTGCTTCCACGGCTCAACGCCCAGGGCCAGGACGTGGACGTGCTGGCGCACTCCTACTACCCGGAGTGGCACGGCACGATCGACTACTACGAGAGCGCGCTCAACGCCGTCGTGGCCGCGCATCCGGGCTACAAGATGGATATCGCGGAGACGTCCTATCCCGCCTCCGGCGGCGGCGGCGAGCCGATGCCGAACGCTACCTACCCCCGCACGGTGCAGGGGCAGGCCGACTTCATCCAGCGTGTCTTCCAGATCGCCAACGACATCCCGGACAACCGGGGCGAGGGCGTGCTCACCTGGGAGCCTTCGCGCTGGCAGTCGATGTTCACCCCGGTGCCGGGTATGGAGAACACCTCCCAGCCCAACGCCTCCATCGACGTCTACAACAAGTCGACGGCGAGCCACGTCCGCCAGGATCGTGTTCAGCTCACCGCGGTCCAGGGTGAGTCGGCCGAGCTTCCGGGGTCGGTGCCGGTGCTGGACACCGGTACCGAGGAGATCTCCCAGGCTCCGGTCAGCTGGGGTCAGGTCAGCACCGCCGATGTGGGAACGGTGACGGTGACGGGCCAGACCGAGTTCGGTCCGGTGACGGCGGTGATCACTGTGGTCGAGGAGCTGTTGGAGCAGCCGACCGGCTCCAGCGACGCGACGCAGACGATCGTTGCCACGCTGGAGGAAGCCGGCGGTGCGCTCGTGCTCAGCGTCGATCCGCAGGACCGGGTGGTGGAGCTGCCGACATTCGAGCTCACCAGCGACGCGCTGGCCTGGGTCACCTCGGGTGAGCTGCGGCCGGTGACGGTCACCGACACTCGTGCGGGAGCGCCGGGCTGGTCGGTCTCGGCCCAGGTGACCGACTTCACCGCGGCCTCCGGGGACTCCTTCACGGGATCGGCTCTGGGCTGGGAGCCCACGGTGCTCACCCAGCCCGCCGCCGGCGGCGTGGTGGACGGCCCCGCCGTCGCTCCGGGCGGTGAGGACGGTGGCGGTCTGGCGATCTCGCAGACCCTGGCGCTGGCGCCGTCGGGCTCGGGTGTCGGGACCACGCAGCTCGGTGCGGATCTCGACCTCCGGGCCCCGACCGACACCCAACCGGGTGCGTACACGGCGTTGATCACCTTCACCGCCATGTAGGTCCGACCGAGACCGGGGCCCGAGGCTATCGATGCCTCGGGCCCCGGTCTCCCCCTCCCGATCGACACCACCGAGCAGAAGGAGCGCCGGCTGATGCGCACCCTGTCCCTCCCCGCCCCCCTCGCCGGCGCCCCGGTGCGCCTGTCGGTTCTCCTCCTGGGCCTGCTGATGGCGCTGGTCGCCTCGCCCGCCGCAGCACAGACCGACGCGGAGGAGGAGCGCACGTCCTGGGGCATCGCACCCTCGGGGCCCGACGGTCCGAGCGCGGACCGGCCGGTCTTCGAGTTCGCCCTCGACGAGGGTGCGCGGGTCGAGGACCTCGTCAGCGTCTCCAACTTCAGTCAGGACGACCTCGTCCTGCAGGTCTACTCCCAGGACGCCTTCACCACCGGCACCGGAGGCATGGACGTCCTCCCCGGCGCGGAGACCTCCACCGGCGCGGGCACGTGGATCGACATCACCGACGAGATCACCGTCCCGGCGCGCTCGCGCGTGGACGTCCCGTTCAGCCTGACCGTCCCGGCCGATGCCGAACCCGGGGATCATGCGGCCGGCATCGTCGCCTCCCTGACCACCCCAGCCGAGGACGGCCAGATGGCGCTCGAACGGCGTGTGGGTGCGCGGGTGTACGTCCGCGTCGCCGGCCCCGTTCAGCCCCAGGTCAGCGTCGAAGACGTCTCGGCCCGGTACCGTCCGGACCTGGGCGTGCTCCCGGTGGGTGGCCTCGAGGTCGACTTCACCGTCCGCAACACCGGCAACGTCCGGCTGGGGGCGAGCACCGCCGTCGACATGGCGGGACCGTTCGGGATGGCCCAGCAGGGCACGCAAGGCCCGGATGCCTACGTGATGCTGCCGGGGGAGACCTACCGCGGCACCGCGCTGCTGACCGACGTGCCTGCCCTGGGCCCGCTCGACATCGAGGTCACCGCCGACCCGGTCCCGCCGGAGGGTGCCGTCTATGCCGAGGACCCTGCCTCGGCGAGCGCGAGCGGGCAGGTCTGGGCGGTCCCGTGGGCGCCGCTCGCCCTCCTGGCGGCGCTGGTCCTGCTGGTCGCGGTGCGTCGCCGCCGACGGCGACGCCCTTCCCTCGGGCACGAGAGCCCCCAGCAGGAGCCGGTACTCGCGGCCCACTGACGTTCGAGGGGCCCGACCCGACGGAAAGCGCTTGCCGCAGCGGCGCCGGTCAGGCATGATGAAGGGGTCCGTCCCCGATCCTCAGGAGTTCGTCGTGCCCAAGGTCGCTCTCGTCACCGGAGGGAACCGAGGCATCGGCCTCGGCATCACCCACGCCCTGCTCGAGGAGGGCTACGCCGTCGCCATCCTGGCCACCCGGCCGGAGCCGGAGGAGCTGATGGCCGAGCTGCGCGAGCGCGGCGAGGTCATCTACGTCCAGGGGTCGGTGGCCGAGACCGAGTCCCACGAGCGCTACGTCACCGCCGCCCTCGAGCAGTGGGGCCGGATCGATCTGCTCGTCAACAACGCCGGCGTCGCGCCCTCGGTGCGCGCCGACATCCTCGAGGCCGAGCCCGAGAGCTTCGACCGGGTGCTCGGCATCAACCTGCGTGGTCCGTACTTCCTCACCCAGCGGGTGGCCAACGCCATGCTCGCCGGACGTGACGAGCGCGCGCACGGCCCGGAGGACGGTGTCGTCGGCACGATCGTCAACGTCTCCTCGGTCTCGGCCACCTTCGTCTCCACCAACCGCGGTGAGTACTGCATCTCCAAGGCCGGCGTCGGCATGGCCACCCAGCTCTTCGCTGCCCGTCTGGCCCCCGAAGGCATCGTGGTCTACGAGGTCCGGCCCGGCGTGATCGCCACGGACATGACCGCCGGTGTCAAGGAGAAGTACGACGCACAGTTCGCGGACGGTCTGGCCCCCATGCCGAGGTGGGGTGCGGCGTCGGACGTCGCGGGCGCCGTCGTCCAGCTCTCGGCGGGGCGGATGCCCTACTCCACCGGTGAGGTCATCAACGTCGACGGCGGGATGCACATCCCCCGCCTGTGATGCCCCCGGCCCGCCCCTCACCAGCACCACGAAGGACCACATGATGACCGCCACCACCGACGTCCCCGGGGCCGAGCTCCACACCATCGCCGGCACCGACATCCCCGTCATCACCGCGAACACGGTGGTGGTGGGCACCGGCTCGGCCGGGTTCTGTGCCGCCGACCGGCTCTGGGAGCTCGGCACCGACGACATCGTCATGGTCACCGACAAGGTCGGCGCCGGCGCCAGCCGCAACGCCGGCTCGGACAAGCAGACCTATTACAAGCTGAGCCTGTCCGGTGCCGAGGCCGACTCGGTGGACGAGATGGCCCAGACCCTCTTCTCCGGCGGCGCCATGGATGGTGACAACGCCCTCGCCGAGGCGGCGCTCTCGGCCCGAGGGTTCCTGCGGCTGTGCGACCTCGGCGTGCCCTTCCCGCAGAGCCGGTACGGGGAGTTCGTCGGCTACAAGACCGACCACGATCCCCGCCGCCGCGGCACCAGCGTGGGCCCGTACACCTCCCGCTCGATGGTCGAGCAGCTGGAGAAGAAGGTCGCCCGCAACGGCACCCCGATCTACGACGACTGCCGTGTGGTCGATCTGGTGGTAGATCACGAGGGCAGGAGCAGTGCTGT
The DNA here is from genome assembly GCF_021049265.1 of Ruania suaedae. Lineage (NCBI taxonomy): Bacteria > Bacillati > Actinomycetota > Actinomycetes > Micrococcales > Ruaniaceae > Ruania > Ruania suaedae. The sequence continues at coordinate 2,977,144 of NZ_CP088018.1, read as the reverse complement.
ACGAGGCATCCTGCTGCTGCGCACCGACGTCCCGCACGACGGCGAACGCTCACCCTTCCTGCTGGTGCGCTGCACGAACGTCGTCTATGCCACCGGTGGCCCGGCCGGCATCTACGCCACCCGGGTGTTCCCGAACGGGCAGTGGGGGGCCTCCGGGGCCGCCTACCGCGCGGGAGTGCACGGCAAGAACCTCACCGAGTGGCAGTTCGGCCTGGCCTCGACGAAGCCCCGCTGGAACGTCTCGGGCACCTACATGCAGGTGGTCCCGCGGTTCGTCTCCACCGACGCCGACGGGGGCGACGAGCGCGAGTTCCTCACCGAGGCGATTCCCGATTACGGCCGGATGCTCACCCTGGTCTTTCTCAAGGGCTACCAGTGGCCCTTCGACATCCGCAAGGCCCGGGACGGCTCCAGTCTCATCGACCTGCTCGTCTACCGCGAGACGGTGCTGCGGGGGCGCCGGGTGTTCCTGGACTTCCGCTCCAACCCGGTGCGGGAGACCTTCGACCACGCCGAGCTCGAGCCGGAGGCGCTGGAGTACCTGGAGAAGGCCGGGGTGCTCTTCGGTACCCCGATCGAACGGCTGCGGCACATGAACGAGCCCGCCTACCAGTTCTACCTGGACAAGAACCCCTACGTGGATCTCGAGCAGGAGATGCTCGAGGTGGACGTGTGCGCCCAGCACAACAATGGCGGTCTGCTGGTGGACGCGTGGTGGCAGTCCAACATCACGGGTTTCTTCCCGGTGGGGGAGGCCGGCGGTGCGCACGGGGTCTACCGCCCCGGCGGCGCCGCGCTCAACAGCGGCCAGGTGGGGGCGACCCGGGCGGCGCAGTTCATCGCCGCCCGCCGCACCGACGACCCGGTGGACCCGGACGCCTTCGCCGGCGCCGCTGAGCCCGTGGTCGCCGGGGCGATCGCGCTCGCCGAGACCGCGGCCGCCCGCCGGGCCGGTGGTGCCCCCGACAACACCGGCGATCTGCTGACCCAGGTGCAGGAACTGATGAGCGCCAAGGCCGGGCCGGTCCGCTCGCCGGAGTCGATCCAGGAGGCGCTCGTGCAGGTGCACGAATGGCTCAGTACGTACTCGGATCTCATCAGCGCCGACCAGACCTCGCGGCGCTCGATGAACCGCACCTTCCTGGTGCGCGACATCCTCACCACCGCCTACATCTACCTGTCCGCGATGGCCGACTACGTCGGTCACGGCGGCAAGTCCCGTGGTTCGGTGCTCTACACCGATCCGCAGGGACAGCTGCCGCTGGTGGGTTACGGGGAGAACGCCGAGGCCGAGCTCGACCTGCCGGAGCTGTTCCGGTTCACCCTCGACGGCGGAGCCCTGGCCCACGAGGTGCAGGAGACCGCGTGGGTCGCCCCGGCCGGCGATGCCTCCGGCGCCTGCGCCCCCTCCGAGATCCCGACGGCGGAGCCGGCCTTCTCCGAGATCCTCGCCCGGGAGGGCGCCGACCCGGCCGGGCTGCCCGTGTTCCGGTGGCGGCCGGTCCGTCCCCTGCCCACGGGGGACGACTTCTTCGAGAACGTGTGGAAGGCCTACCGTGAGGACGGCAACGTCCACTGAGCCGGACGAAGGGTGCGGTCATGAACCAGGGACGATTGGTGGGCCGGACGGCGCTGGTCACCGGTGCGGCAGCGGGTATCGGCCGAGCGGTCGCCGACCGGTTCCTCGCCGAGGGCGCGCGGGTGGTCTACGCTGACCGCGACCACGAGGGTGCCGTCGAGGCGGCGGGCACCGGCCCCCACGGACGGCCGCTGACGGTCGACATCGCGGACGAGGCCAGTGTCGAGCGAGGTTTCGCCGAACTCGCGGAGGCCGGCTGGCGTCCGGATGTCGTGGTCGCCAATGCCGGAGTCCAGCTCTTCGGTCAGGACGCAAAGGTGGGCGATCTGGACCTTGAGGTCTGGCGCCGGACGATCGAGGTCAATCTCACCGGCACCTTCCTCACGCTCAAGCACGCTGTCCGTTCCCTGCAGGTCTGCGGTGGTGGTTCGATCATCGTGACCGGCAGCCCGACGGCGCTCAACGGCGAGGGTCAGGACTTCAGCGCCTACAGCTCGTCCAAGGCCGGTGGTCACGGGCTCGCCCGCGCCGCCGCGGCGGCCTATGCGAGCGACGGGATCCGGGTCAACGTCGTCGTGCCCGGATACACCGAGACCCCACTGGTCACGACCATCTCCGACGACCCGGACGCCCGGGCGGCCATCGTCGGCCGCATCCCCCTCGGCCGGGCCGGGACAGCACGCGACGTCGAGGGCATCATGGTCTTCCTGGCGAGCGAGGACGGCGCGTTCGCCACCGGGGCGGAGTTCCGGGTGGACGGCGGTATGACGACGCTGTGACGGCCCGAACTCAGGGGGTGTCCAGCGCCAGCAGCCGCCCGTCCTGGCGCAGGAACACCGTCGAGCCGTCGGTGGCGAGGCCGGCCGGCCGGGCGCCCTGGTCGGCCGGCATGAGGGTCTGGCGCGGAAAGCTGGCCACCACCTCGGTGCCCTCGATCATCAGCACATCGAGCCGGTACGGGCCCTGCGCCAGTGCCTCGCGGTCGGCCACCGCGTAGCCGTGAGCCACCAGCGTCCCGCCCGCCCACGCGCAGGGGCAGCCGATCGATCGGTAGGACGTCGTCGACTCCTCGATCCGGCCCTCCTGCAGGGTGCGTGTGCGCAGCGCCGCGTATCCGAGCGGCCCGCCCGCGAATGACGCGGCGAGGTCGGCGTTCACCATGGTCCTCACGTGGGACTCCGAGACCGCCAGCGGCATCTCGTCGACGTCCCAGCGCCACAGCCAGTCGCCCTCGGCGCCCTCGGCGACGCCACCGGTCATCACGGCGATCTCGCCGTCGGGGGCACGGGAGTCAGCCGCGAGGTGGATGAGCGTGCGTTCGAACTCCAGCGGCAGGCTCGAGGTGTAGGGCGCGGCGCTGAGGGTCGGGAGCCGTTCGCCGGTGGCCGGGTCCACCATGCCCGGATCGGGCGGTGCGAACTCGTCCGGGCCGTAGCGCCAGACGATCTGCCGTGGCGTGAGCGTGAGCTCGGCGAAGGTCAGCGGCACCGAACGGTTCGAGGACGCCTCCTCGACCACGGTGCGCCAGACCTCGGCGCCGTCGGGGTCGATCCGGGCCAGCCAGCGCTCGTCGGCGCCGGACCCGCCCGCCACCACGACGTCCTCGCCCAGGGGCACCGCCAGGTGTGCTCCCTCGAGCTGCATCACCGTCGTCTGCCCGGCGGCGTCGACGAGCGTGATCGCTCCGGGCGTGGACCGCGAGGGCGGGCCGGAGGCGACGCACGCCAGCCGGTCGCCGTCGGCGGAGCAGTGGGGCTCGCGCACGGAGATCCGCCACTGCTCGTGCCCGTCGCCGGTGCCGCGAGCGACGACCTCGTCCCCCTCGACCGTGGCGACCACCTCTGAGCCGAGGACCCAGACACCGGCCGCGGCCGCGTCCTCGACCGCCACCGACCAGGCCTCCGCCACCGGTCGCTCCCCGCCGGGCGAGGTCAGCACAGCGCCCACCAGCAGCACGACGGCGAGCAACGCCCAGGGCCACGGGCCCGACCCGGCCCGGGGTCGCCGTCGTGGTGGTTCGGTGCCGGCGTGTGCCGCGCCCTCACCGGAGATGGTGAACTCGTCGTTCTTGCTCATCCGAGCTCCCACGCCGTCACGCTGGTGGAGGTCCTGCCGAGGAGATGCTCACCGTCGGTGTCGACGGTGAGCTGACCGGCGATGCTCCAGTGCTCCCGGCCGGTGCGCACGTCGCGGGCGGTGTACACGTACTCGTCCTCGGTGGAGGACAGATAGGCCACCGTGCGGTTGTCGATCAGCGTGTTCTGGCCCAGTCCGCCGAGTTGATCCGTCTGCCAGAGCGTCTCCCCGGTGCTCACGTCCGTGGCGGCTGTGCCGCCCTCACCGCCGCCGGTCAGGGTGTCGACCCGGACGTCGTCGACCAGTGCGAACGGGAGGTCCGTGCCCGTGGTGAACTCGCTCGCGGACAGCTGCTGCGGCGCGTCGGTGGCGACGACAGGGAGTGCGCTCACCAGGGGGGCCGGCTCTCCGCGCAGCAGGTAGTGCGTGGAGGGGCTGCCTCTGCCGAACGTCCACACGCCGTCCCGCAGGGGGAGTGGGTAGCCACCGGGGCCGCCGAGGGTGTCGCCGGTCTCCGGATCGACAGCGGCCGGGGCGTCGGGCCGCTCGTAGAGGTCGGAGCGGATCGCCACCACCTGCCCTCCCACCACGGCCGGCCCTGCGAACCACAGGCTCGGCTCCATACCGCCCTCGGGCACCCGCCATCGGACCTCGCCCTCGTCGTCCAGGCGGATCATCGCCGTCTCGGTCACGGCGATCAGATCGCCCTCGTGTCGGGTGGCGGCCACCACCCCGTCGATGCGGTGCTCGTCCACGCGGCCGCTGCGGGGGTCGATCTCCAGCACGGTGGTGCCGTCCGTGGCACACACCAGCGAGGTGCCGGTCGAGGTGCACCGGGGGATCGTGGCGCTCACCTCCCACCGCCGCTCACCGGTCCCGATGTCGAGCCCGACGACGTCACCACGGGCGACGAAGGCGATCACCCCGTCGAAGAGCCACAGGTCGTCGATGTCGGACTGCTCGATCTCCCACATGAGCTCGGGCGTGCTCGCGAGGTCCGGCACCCGCCCCCACGGGTCGACCACCGGCCCGGGCCGGGGCGCGGTCAGGACCGCGCCCACCACGAGCACGACGGCGACCATCGCCCAGGGCCACGGGCCCGACCAGGTCCGGGGTCGCCGTCGGGGTGGGAGTTCTCGTGGCGGCGGCGCCGGCTCGAACTCGTCGGTGCGCATCAGCGGCTCAGCTCCCACGCGGTGACGCCGAAGGCGTCGAGCAGGTACAGGTGCCGGTTGCCGCCGATCATCGTGCGGATGTGGCCGGGGCGTTCCAGCCGCCACCGGTCCGCTCCGGTCCGGGCGTCGATCGCCTGCACGGTGGATCGACTCCCCGTCGCCGGGTCGAGCACGGTGGTGACCATCGTCTCCTCGTCCACCAACGGCGTCTCGATCCAGCCCATCACGAGCTCCCGGCGCCAGAGCTCGTGCCCGGTGCTGGTGTCCAGCGCGGCGACCCTGGTGCCGTCGACGCTCCCGAGCGCGACTCCCGGCAGCAGGGCCAGGGGGGACCACTGCGACTGCGTGCGGGGGAGCGGCTCCGCGAGCAGGGCGGGGTCGCTCACGGTGGCGACGTAGTCCCGCGGGTCACCGACCTGGTGCTGCTGCTGATCGCGCGCGAACAGCCGGATCGTCCCATCGGCCGAGGAGGTCCACAGCCCCTCGCGGACGCGGGAGACCGACCGCCCGACGACCTCCAGGTCGCCCGGCTCACCGGTCTCGACGTCGAGGGGTACCAGGCCTCCGACCGGACCGAGGACGCTGACGAACAACCAGCCATCGATGACCGCGGGTCCCTCGGCCACCGGGGCGCCGAGGGTGCGGGGTTGCGTCCACAGAGCGCGCCCGTCGGCATCGATCCGGGTGAGGCCGGAGGTGGTGACGGCGACGACGCCGTCCTCGTACGCGATGGCGGCCACGGCGTCCGGCACGTCCCACCGGTTGGTCGCCCCGCTGTCGGGGTCGACGACGAGCACGGCGTCCTCACGCCGGGTCAGGCAGGTCAGCAGGGTGCCGTCGGAGGTGCATCGCGGGGCCCGGGCATCGAGCCGCCAGCGTTCCCGACCCGACCTGGCGTCCATCCCGGCGACCCCGCTCAGATCGGCGACGGCGAGCACCCCACCGAACGCCCAGGCCCCGGTCACCTCGGTGCTCTCCAGCTGCCAGGCGAGCTCTGGCCGCTCCCGCAGGTGCGGCAGGTACCCCCACGGGCTGACCCCGGGCGGGGGTGCGGGAGCCACGGCGACGGCGGCCACGATGAGCGCGAGCGCGCATGCCACCCAGGGCAGCACCGGCCAGGCCCGCGCCCGGCCGGTGGGCCGGTGCGGGGGTGTCGTCCCGGCGCGCGGCGCACCGAGGGTGAACTCCTCGGTGCCGCGTGCTCCCATCACCCCATCATCACCCAGCCGTCAGCGATCGACGTAGGCGGTCAGGGTGCCCTCGCTGAGGACGTAGAGGTGGTCGGGCCCGGCGGCGACGCCGTCGGGTGCGGTGGTGAGCGGTATCGACCAGCGGGTCGAACCGTCGCCCAGGTCGAAGCCGTGGATCGCATACGGCTCGAGGTCGGGCTGGTCGGAATCCTGGACCCAGCGACTGGTGAGCAAGGCTGCAGTGTTCTCGCTGACGGCGCACGGGCACCCCAGGATCCCGTCGGTCGGCGTGCTCCACGACCGCCCTCGGCCGAACACGTCGACCCTGGCCAACGTGCCCGGGAGGCCGGTGGGCGGCGACGCCGGATCGTAGGGGGCGTCCGGCGGGGCGAAGCCCCACTCCAGCACGTCCTGGCCGAGCGCCGCGACGATGGTGCCGGAGACGCTGGCGTACTCCATCTCGCCCCCGGGAGTCGTGACCCCGGAGGTGGTGACGACCGCGTCGGGGTGATCGGGCAGGTCCAGCCCCGGCCCCGGCACCGGCACGATCTGCAGGTCGCCCGACTCGACACCGTCGTTCATCCCCACCATCCGGCCCCGCGGGGTCAGGATGACGGTCGGCTGTTGCTCACCGGTCGCGACCTCGACCGCGAGGAACGGGTAGGGGTCGCTCAGCGTCCGGTAGAACGTCGCGACGCCCTGGCTCACGGTGGCCCGACCGAAGGGGTGCTCACCGAACGGCTGGTCCAGTGCCGTGCGCCAGGTGCGCTGTGCCACGCCTTCCTCGTAGCGGTCCACGAACGGCACGCCCGACTCGGTCAGCCCGGCCACCAGCAGGGCGTCGCCGGCGGCGTGGGCCACGCTCGCGCCCGGGAAGGGGCGCTCGCTGACGTCGCCCTCGGCGGTGACGGTGGCGATCACGGCGTCCTCGCCCTCGCCGTGCACGCAGGTCAGCTGCCCGGCCTGCTCGGTGCAGGCTGGATCGTCCAGCGGGACCGACCAGAGGTCCTCCCCGGTGGCTGCCTCGAGGCCGGAGACCGAGGTCGCGGACGCCACGAGGGTGCGCTCACCGCTCACCCAGACCGACGGGGCACGGCCGGCGGGCACCTCACGCGTCCACGCCGCCGGCGGCGGACCGGCCGCCGGGCGCTCCCCGCCGGGGGAGACCACCACCCCGGCCGCGAGCAGAGCCATCGCCGCGGCGACCCATGGCCAGGGTGAGCCTGCGGTCCGAGCCGGCCCGCGTCGTCGGGGCTCGCCGGGCGCCGCCGTGCCGGGTGGCCCCTCGCCATCGAGGGTGAACTCGTCGGTCCGACCGCTCACCATCATCCCATTCTCACCCGGAGTCAACGTGTCGCGTAGGCCGTCAGGGTGCCCTCGGCCAGGACGTACAACCGGCCCACATCGGCGGTGAAGGCGTCGGGCGGTCCGGTCACCGGCAGGCGCCAGCGGAGCAGCCCTGCCTCGGGGTCGACGCCGAGCAGTGCCCGAACCCGCACCGGGCTGGTGAACTCCGGGGGATCCTCGCGCTCGACCAGGTCGGTGAGCACTAACGTGTCCGCGCTCCGGGCGCATGGGCAGGTCGCCACCAGATCGAGCGGGATCGCCCACAGCGACTCACCGGTGCGCACGTCGAGGCGTTCGATCCGCACCTCCCGGTGCTCGGGCGGTGCGCCGGGGTCGGCGGTGAAGGCGACGATGTCGTCGCCATAGGCGGCCAGCGAGAAGCCGTTGACCTCCAGCAACGGATCACCGTCGGCTTCGGTGAAGACCCCGCGCCGGTTGACCACCGCCTCCGGCCGGCCGGGGACATCGAGACCCGGGCCGGCGAGCGGGAGCAGCATGTCCGGATCGGCTCCCAGCGGTGGCCCGGCGCCGAACCCGGAGCTGCCTCCGGGGGCGAGCACGATGGCCGTCGTCATCTCGCCGGTCTCGACCTCGGCGGCCATCCCGAACCGGGCCCAGCCGTCGGCGTCGCGCCCCGAGTGGACGGTCGCCACCCCCTGGCTCAGTGTCATTCCCTGCCAGCGCATCGCATCGGAGGGGCGCTCGGCGCGCACGCGCCAGATCTCCCGGCGCGGCTGCTCCGCGGTGAACCGGCCCAGCCACGGGCGTTCGGGTTCGAGGCCACCGACGAGGAGATCGCCGTCGTACGCCATCGCGATATCGGCTCCGGGGAGTGGCTCCTCGTGGAGTGTTCCGGAGGCGCTGATCGTCGCCATCATCGCGCCCTCGCCCTGGCCGTGCACGCAGGTCAGCTGTTCTGCGGCAGCGGTGCACGCCGGATCGTCCAGCGGCACCGACCAGAGCTCGGCACCGGTCGTGGGCTCGAACGCGGCGACGCCGGTCGAGCTCGCGACCACCGGGGCCCCCTCGAGCGTCCAAGCGCCTGGTGCGCGACCCGGCGTCGACGGATGGGTCCACGCTGTCTGGGGCGGGCGAGGATCCGGGCGCTCACCGCCGGGGGAGATCGCCACACCGGACACGGCGAGCGCGAGTGCCGCAGCGACCCAGGGCCAGGGAGAGCTGCGCCGTCGCCGGGGCGCGGCGCCCGCGGCTCGGGCGGACCCGGGCGAGACGTTCAAGCCCTCGCCGATCTCGAGGGTGAACTCCTCCACCGGCTCCTTCACCGGCGCTCACCCGGTGCCGCACGCACGCACGACACCGCGCAGGCCACGACGGGCCTACGCGGTGTCGGTCGTACTGACGAGTGTCCTGGGCGCACCGCCGGTGCGCCCAGGCCGGGGTCAGTGCAGGAGATGGTCGCCGGCGACCGTGAGGTGCACGGCATCGTCCTTCACCGCGCCGATCTCGTCGCTGGCGGCGTAGCGGTCCCGGTGGAAGAGGCCACTGGAGTCCACACGCACGAACCCCACGCGCATGAGGCGCTCGCGGGCAGCCTCGGGAAGGGAGTCGATCCGCAGCGCGTCGGCCACGTTCCCGACCAGGCTGTTGCCGCGGTCGTTCTCCTGTCCTGCGGAGGTGGTCGCACCCGGGTCGCCCATCTGGATGTCACGGACGGTGCCGACCTTCTCACCGCCGGAATCGAAGACCGTCATGCCCTCGCGAACCTCGGTGATCGGCCCGGTGCTACCAGTTGCGTCCGTCATCGTCGCCTCCTTGTTGTGTCTGCGATGGGGCGTTGCCCGGGGTCTGTGCATGTCCCCGGCAACGTCCCGTCCTCTCATCCTAGGCAGGATGAGAGCACTCGCCACTCGGAGCCGGGCCCGGTCACAGGTAGGGCTGGACCAGCGTGGCGTAGCGTTCGGCCATGGTCGCCACCGTCTGAGCACCGGGCGCGTCCCAGATCTCCTGATTGAAGATCTCCACCTCGACGTCACCGGCGTAGCCGGCCTCGCTCACCCACCGGGTGATGGTGGGGAAGTCGATGTAGCCATCACCCATGAACCCTCGTGAGAGCAGCGGGTCGACCGCCAGCGGCAGGATCCAGTCGCACACCTGATAGGAGGCGATCCGGTCCTCGCGGCCGGCACGCGCGATCTGCTCACGCAGCGTCGGGTCCCACCACACGTGATAGGTGTCGACGACCACGCCGACCTGCTCGGGCGGGAACTCGGCGGCCAGGTCCAGGCACTGCCCGAGGGTGGACAGCACCGCGCGGTCGGCGGCGAAGATCGGGTGCAACGGCTCCAGCACCAGGCGCACCCCGTGCTGGGCTGCGAACGGCGCAAGTTCGCCGATCCGGTGCGCCACCCGGGCGCGGGCCGCGACGATGTCCTTGTCGCCGTGGGGCTCGGCGGGCCCACCGGGTGTGGTGGCCGCCGGGAGCCCGCCGACCACCATGATCAGCTCGGACGTGCCGAGCGTGGCGGCCTCGACGATCGCGGCACGGTTGTCCTCGAGGGCGTCCGACTGGCCGGACGGCTCGGCTGCCGTCAGGAAGCCGCCCCGGCACAGCGAGGAGACCCGCAGACCGGCGTCGGCCACGATCCTCGCGGCGTTCTCCAGGCCCGCCTCGGCCACCCGATCCCGCCAGAGGCCGACGGCGCCCAGCCCGGCCCCGGCGGCCACGTCGACCGCCTGGGCGAGGGTCAGGGCCTTGGTGGTGGCCGTGTTGAGGGAGAGGCGGGACAGATCGGTCACGGAGGCTCCGCCGTCGTGGGTGGCGGTCACAGCGTGATCGGGTCGAGCGCGATGCGCTTGCCCTCGGCGGAGGAGGCCAGTCCCGCCTCGGCCAGCTGCACGCCGCGCGCGGCCGAGAGGAGGTCGTAGCGGTGCTCGCGGCCGGCGAGCACATCGCGCAGGAACTCCTCCCACTGGGCCTTGAAGCCGTTGTCGAGGTCACCGTTGGCGGGCACCTCCATCCACTGGTCGCGGAAAGACTCGGTGACCGGCAGGTCGGGGTTCCAGACGGGCTTGGGGGTGTGGCCGCGCTGCTGGGCGACGCACTTGTTCAGACCCGCGACGGCCGAACCGTGGGTGCCGTCGATCTGGAACTCGACCAGCTCGTCGCGGTAGACGCGGACCGCCCAGGAGGAGTTGATCTGGGCGATGATGTCCTCGCCGTCGGGGCCGGCGACCTCGAAGATGCCGTAGGCGGCGTCGTCGGCGGTGGCGGCGTACTCGGCGCCCTTCTCGTCCCATCGGGTGGGGATGTGGGTGATGGTCTTCGCGGTGACCGACTTGACCGAGCCGAGGATGCCCTCGAGCACGTAGTTCCAGTGGCAGAACATGTCGGTGGTCATGCCGCCGCCGTCCTCCTTGCGGTAGTTCCAGCTCGGGCGCTGGGCCGCCTGGTGCTCACCCTCGAACACCCAGTAGCCGAACTCCCCGCGCAGGGAGAGGATGCGGCCGAAGAAGCCCTCGTCCACCAGACGGCGCAGCTTGACCAGTCCCGGCAGGTACAGCTTGTCGTGGACGACGCCGGCGGTGACGCCGGTCTCGGCCTGCAGGCGGGCCAGCTCGATGGCCTCCTCCAGGGTCTCGGCGGTGGGCTTCTCGGTGAAGATGTGCTTGCCGGCCTTCATCGCCTTGGTCAGGGTGGCCGGGCGCAGGCTGGTCATCGAGGCGTCGAAGACGATGTCGGTGCGCTCGTCGGTGACGATGGCGTCCAGGTCGGTGGTGTACTCGGCGATGCCGTGCTCGGCGGCGATCTCGGCGAGGGCATTCTCGCGGCGGCCCACCAGGATCGGCTCCACCTGCACCTTGGTGCCGTCGGCGAGGGTGATCCCGCCCTGGTCGCGGATCGGCAGGATCGAGCGGAGAAGGTGCTGGCGGTAGCCCATCCGGCCGGTGATGCCGTTCATCGCGATGCGCAGAGTGCGGGTGCTCATGGGTGCTCCTGAAGGATCGGGGGTGCGGGGCGGTCTCGCCCGTGGACCAGCCAGGGCGGAATGCGCTTTCCGCAGCATACGGTTCTGCTTCGGCACGGTCAAGCATCGCCCTCGAGGGCGTCGGGTCACGGGCCTGGGGTCGAGTCCCGCAGAACGACCGTGGCGTCCAGCTGCTCCACGACGATCTCGCCGTCGGAGTCCAGGGCCATTCGCGTGGCACGCACGCCCGCGTCCACCAGCGGGACCGCGACCGTACTCAACCCGGGCGTGATGTCCCGCAGGGTGACGATGTCGTCGAACCCGGCGATCCCCACGCTCTCACCCACGCGCAGACCGGCCTCCCGCGCGGCGGCCATGGCCCCCATCGCCATCACGTCGTTGACGGCGAAGACCGCGCAGGCGGCAAGACCCTCGCGGCCCACCCGGGCGATCAGATCCGTCATCGCCCGGTAGCCGCCGTCGCGGGTGAACTCCGAGGCGACCACACGGTCTGCCCGGACGTTCGTGCCGAGCTCGGCCAGCGCCGTCGTGAATCCTTCGGTGCGCTCCCGGGCGGTCAGGTGCGGTCCGGGGCCGGTGAGCACGGCGAAGTCGCGGTACCCACGTCCGTGCAGTGCCCGCGCCAGGTCGCCCGCCCCGCCGACGTTGTGGATGGCCACCGTGTGCACGTCCAGGATCGACTGCCCGATCGCCGCGACGGTGCCACCGCGGGACCGGTAGGTGGACAGGGCGGCGCGCAGCCGCTCGTTGACCTCCTGGTCGTCCTGACGGCCACCGGCGATCACGATCGCCCGGGCCCGCTGACTCTGCAGCACGTCGACGAACGCCAGCTCCTTCTCCGGCCGGTGTCCGGTGCTGGCGAGCGTGACCATCAGGCCCGCGGCCTCCGCGGCTGTCGTCACGCCGGCGGCGATCGAGGAGAAGTACGGGTCGGCGATGTCGTGCACGATGAGACCGAGCGTGGAGGTGCGTCCGCGTGCCATCGCCTGGGCGTTCGCGTCGGGGGAGTAGCCGAGCCGGGCGGCGGTGGCGAGCACGCGTTGCTGCAGCTCGGGCCGCACGGTGCGGTTGGCACTGCCGTTGATGGCGCGCGACGCCGTCGCCAGGGAGACGCCCGCCTCGCGGGCCACATCACTGAGCGTCACCGAGGCCATGGGCACATGGTAAGCGCTCTCACCAGCGCTGAGGAGGCGTACCGGGCGGCAGTCGTTCCGCAGGCGTACGCGAGTGACGGGCCACAGTGCCGGTGTGCCGACTACGGCACGGTGGTGCTCCAGGGCGTCGTCTCGGTTCACGAGGCGCCCGCACGTCAGCCCAGCGCGCCGCCGTCGAGGAATTGCTCCAGCCGTGCCCGGTACGGGGAGGGATCCATCCCCTGCTCGGCCAGCCAGGCGGAGTCGTAGTAGGTGGACGCGTACATCTCGCCGGAGTCGCACAGCAGACTGACGATGCTGCCGGTCTGCCCCGCATCGCGCATCTGCTCGGCGAGGGTCCACACCCCCCACAGGCAGGTGCCGGTGGAGGCGCCCGCGCGCCGCCCGAACCGCTCGTCCAGGTGCTGCATGGCGGCGACGCTGGCGGCGTCGGGCACGGCGAGCATGGTGTCGATGACCGAGGGTACGAAGCTCGGTTCGGTGCGTGGCCGCCCGATCCCCTCGATCCGGGAGGGCATACCGGTGGCGTAGTCCGAGACCCCCTGCGCCCAGCCGGGGTAGTAGGCGGAGTTCTCGGGGTCGACCACGGCCAGCGCGGTCGGGTACCGGCGGTAGCGCAGGTAGCGCCCGATCGTCGAGGAGGTCCCGCCCGTGCCCGCGGCCGCGACGATCCACGTGGGCACCGGGTGCCGCTCGGCGCTCATCTGCTCGAAGATCGACTCGGCGATGTTGTTGTTCCCGCGCCAGTCCGTGGCGCGCTCGGCGTAGGTGAACTGGTCCAGATAGCGGCCGCCGGTGTCCTCGGCGAGCCGCTCGGCCTCGGCATAGACGTCGGAGGAGGAGTCCACGAAGTGGCAGTGGCCGCCGTAGGACTCGATCCGGGCGATCTTGGTGGTCGAGGTGGTGCGCGGCATCACCGCGATGTACTCCAGCCCGAGCATCCGCGCGAAGTAGGCCTCCGAGACCGCGGTGTTGCCACTGGTCGCCTCGATGACGGTGGTGCCCTCGCGCAGCCATCCGTTCGCCAGCGCGTAGAGGAACAGCGAGCGCGCGAGCCGGTGCTTGAGGCTCCCCGTCGGATGTACCGACTCGTCCTTGAGATAGACGTCGATGCCCCAGTCCGCAGGTAGCGGCAGCTGGTGCAGGTGGGTGTCGGCGGAGCGCTGGGCATCGGCCTGCACCCGCCGGATCGCCTCGTCGCACCAGGTGCGGTCGGCGGCAGGGCCGCGGGCCGATTCGCTCATGCGCGTCAGTCTCCCAGACGGCTCCGGCCCCGACGTCGGGCAAGGCCCCGCCGCGGCAGTCGCTGGGGAGCCCAGGGCGCTTCCGGTCGGCTGGGTCGCTGCGGGTCCAGGGAGGACCAGCGGTGGGTCGATCCGGGTGTCTCGGCGTGGATCAGGGGGTTCATGGTGTCTCTCCCGGTACTCTGGTTGCAGAGGAATGTCTGCAGAGAAAGTTTTGCAGAGAAAAGTCTGCATGTCTAGAGGGAGAGTGGGTCGCCATGTCCGAGCCCCGACGGGAGGCGCCGTTGGACCATGCCGCGATGAAGGCGTTCGCCCATCCGCTGCGCATCCGGATGTTCGCTCATCTGACCGACGTCGGCGCGGCCACCGCCACCCAGCTGGCCGACCGGTTCGGCGAGAGCAGCGCCCAGACGAGCTACCACCTGCGCCAGCTCGCCCGGCACGGCCTGGTGGAGGAGGACGCCGAGCGCGGCACCGGCCGGGAGCGATGGTGGCAGGCCTCCTCCTTCAGCATCCCGGACACGCAGGCGCGGGAGGACCCGGTGCTGCGCTCCCTCGCCGGGACGGTGCTGGCCGGGCTGCTCGAACAGCGGATGCTGGCACTGCGGACCTGGTCCGAGGACGTCGATGCACCGCAGCCCTGGGTACAGGCGAGTCTGCAGCAGGCCACGACCGCCTCCCTCACCGCCGACGAGCTCGCCACCATGAACGAGGCGGTCCAGGAGGTGCTGGAGGAGCACATCGGGCGTGCGAAACAACGCCGCGAGAGCGACCCGGAGGCCTCCTCGGGTGAGCGCCGGGTGCGGATGTACTACGACGCCTTCCCGCTACCCCTCGCGGACTGAGTGCTCGGCCCGTCGGCGCGTCAGCCCTGGGCGATCCACGCACTCGGGTCGGCGATCACCGGCTCGAGCGCCGCGCGTGCGGCGCCGGTCAGGGCCGGATGTGTCGCCGCCGTGGCCGCCCGCACAGTCGGTGGCGCCCATCTCGCAGCCAGGACCCGGCCTGCCAGCTCGGCCTCGACGTCCGGCCGTAGGTGCTCGGTGAGCGTGCCGAGCTCGTTGCCGAGCACGATCTGGCCGACGTCCACCAGGTTCACGAACGAGGCGAGCGCGATGCCGAGCGCGACGGCGGCTCGGTGGGTTGCCGCGCGAGCATCCACATCGCCCGCGGCGAGCCGTGAGGCGAGATCCGCCGGCGTCGCCCCGGGAGGGAGCCCGGCCGCCGAGCCCATGGCCTGCGTGCCGGCGAAGGTCTCCAGGCAGCCGCGCGCACCACACCGGCAACGGGGCCCGGACGGCTCCACGCTCACGTGGCCCAGCTCGCCACTGAAACCGTGCAGGCCGGTGAAGAAGGTGCCGCCCTTGATGATGGCCGCACCGATCCCCACTTCACCGGAGACGTAGAGGAAGGACTCGTCGGGTCCGGCGGCCAGCTCGGCGAGCGCGGCGAACCGGGCCTCGTTGCCCAGCACCATCGGAAGATGGCCGAGCTCCGGCGCGGCCTCGAGGACCAGCGCACGCGGCCTGAGTTCCTGCCACCCCAGGTTCGGGGCGGTCAGCAGGTGGTCGTGGCGCACCAGACCGGGCAGCGCCACCCCGGCTCCGGCGATCCGCACTCGCGGCGCCTGTGCGATCACGGCCCGGGCCAGGTGGGCCAGGCGGGAGAGCGTGGCGGCGGGATCGGCGCCGCGGCGGTCACCGGTCTCGATCTGCTCGGCCACCACCTCGCCCGCCAGATCCACCAGCCTCGCCCCGACGAAGTCCACGTTCACCTCCAGGCCCAGGCCGGCGACCGTCCCGCTGGCCGGTCGCAACGGCGTGGCCGGGCGGCCGGCTCCCGCCGAGACCGGCGCTTCCTCCGCGACCAGGCCGCCGGCCACCAGTTCGGCGACCAGCCGGGAGACGGTCGCGCGATTCAGGCCCGTGCCGGCGGCCACCGCAGCGCGCGAGGGGGGCGTGCCGGCCCGCAGCACGGTGCGGGCCACCAAGGCGAGATTGTGCTCGCGCAGGCTCTGCTGCCGGGCGGCGCTCGCAGTGGTGTCGGCCTCCATGGGTGTTGACCCTATCCGAGAGCGCGGGATAAGTTGTGCCATACAACAAACCCGTGATCCGCTGTGACGAGGAGCCCCGCGATGGTGCGCACACCCCTTCCCGACGACAAGTTCTCCTTCGGTCTGTGGACCGTCGGCTGGGCGGCCCAGGACCAGTTCGGCCAGGCCACCCGCCCCGCCCTGGACCCGACCGAGTACCTGCCCCACCTCGCCGAGGCCGGCGCCTGGGGCGTGACCTTCCACGACGACGACGTCGTCCCCTTCGGTGCCGACGACGCCACCCGTGAGAAGGGCTTCGCCGACTTCAAGAAGGCCGCCGACGCCGCCGGGCTGACCATCGAGATGGTCACCACCAACCTCTTCTCCCACCCAGTCTTCAAGGACGGCGGCTTCACCGCGAACGACCGCTCCGTGCGGCGCTTCGGTCTGCGCAAGGTGCTGCGCAACGTCGACCTGGCCGCCTCGATGGGTGCCTCCACCTTCGTGATGTGGGGCGGGCGCGAGGGCAGCGAGTACGACGGCGTCAAGGACGTCAACGCCGCCCTGGACCGCTACCGCGAGGGTGTGGACACCGTCGCCGCCTACATCAAGTCCCAGGGGTACGACCTCACGATCGCCCTGGAGCCGAAGCCGAACGAGCCGCGCGGGGACATCCTGCTGCCCACGGTCGGCCACGCCCTCGGCTTCATCGCCGAGCTCGAGCACGGCGACATCGTCGGCCTCAACCCCGAGACCGGGCACGAGCAGATGGCCGGCCTGAACTTCACCCACGGCATCGCGCAGGCGCTGTGGGCGGGCAAGCTCTTCCACATCGACCTCAACGGCCAGCGGTCCATCAAGTACGACCAGGACCTGGTCTTCGGTCACGGCGACCTGCTCTCGGCGTTCTTCACCGTCGACCTGCTCGAGAACGGTTTCCCGGGTGGTGGCCCCACTTACGACGGCCCGCGCCACTTCGACTACAAGCCCTCCCGCACTGAGGGCTTCGAGGGTGTGTGGGACTCGGCAGCCGCGAACATGGAGACCTATCTCCTGTTGGCGGAGAAGGCCAGGGCCTATCGAGCCGACCCCGAGGTGCAGGCCGCACTCGAGGCTGCCGGGGTGCTCGAGCTGTCCGAGCCGACACTCGGCGCCGGCGAGTCGTTGACCGACCTGCTCGCCGACCGCACCGCCTTCGAGGACTTCGACGCCGACGCCTCCGGTGAGCGCAACGCCGGCTTCGTCCGCCTGAACCAGTTGGCCCTGCGCCACCTGATCGGGTGAACTAGGGCCATGATGACAGCGACGACGCCTGAGCAGCCGTCCGCCTCCTCCCTCACGGGTCGCCTCGTCGCGGGGATCGATTCCTCCACCCAGTCCTGCAAGGTGGTGATCCGGGACGCCGGGACCGGTGCGCTCAAGCGCTTCGGTTCGGCGCCCCATCCGGAGGGCACCGAGGTCGATCCGGCCGCCTGGTGGGAGGCGCTGCAGGTGGCGGCGTCGGCCGCCGGGGGCCTCGACGACGTCGAGGCCGTGGCCGTGGGCGGTCAGCAGCACGGCATGGTCGCGCTCGACGAGACCGGAGAGGTGGTCCGCCCGGCGCTGCTGTGGAACGACACCCGCAGTGCCCAGGCGGCCCTGGACCTCATCGACGAGCTCGGCGATGGTGACCCCGACGCCGGAGCCCAGGCCTGGGCCGAGCGCGTCGGCATCGTGCCGGTGGCCTCGTTCACGATCACCAAGCTGCGCTGGCTCGCCGAGCACGAGCCGGACAACGCCGCGCGGGTGGCCGCCGTGGCCCTCCCGCACGACTGGCTCACCTGGCGGCTGGCCGGCGACGGGCCGGGCAGCGGTCCGGCCGGGCTCGAGCGGCTCACCACCGACCGCTCGGACGCCTCCGGGACCGGCTACTTCGACGCCGCCGGCGGCGGCTACGACCTGGAGCTGCTCGAGCGGGCCTTCGGCCGCCGCATCGGGGTGCCGGCCGTGGTCGAGCCGGGGGCGGTGGCCCGGCGAAGCGACACCTTCGTCCTGGGCGCCGGCGCCGGTGACAATGCCGGCGCCGCCCTCGGGCTGGGGATGCGCCCCGGGGACGTCGCGATCTCCATCGGGACCTCCGGCGTGGTCAGCGCCGTCAGCGAGGCGCCCGTCGCCGATCCCGAGGGACTGGTGGCCGGCTTCGCCGACGCCACCGGTCGATACCTGCCGCTGGCCTGCACCCTCAACGGCAGCCGGGTCTTCGACGCGGTCGGCCGGCTCCTCGGGGTCGACCACCACCAGTTCGCCGAGCTGGCCCTGTCCGCCCCGGCGGGGGCGGACGGACTCACCTTCGTGCCCTACCTCGAGGGGGAGCGCACCCCGAACAAGCCGGACGCCAGCGGCGCCCTGCACGGGGTGCGCCTGGGCAACACGACGCCCGCGCACCTGGCGAGGGCCGCCGTCGAGGGGGTGCTGTGCTCGTTGGCCGACGGGCTCGCCGCGCTGCAGGCCCGTGGGGTGCCCGTGGAGCGGGTGCTCCTGATCGGTGGCGCCGCTCAGTCGAAGGCGGTGCGCCAAATCGCCCCCGCCGTGCTGGGCATCCCGGTCACCGTGCCGCAGCCGGGGGAGTACGTGGCCGACGGCGCCGCCCGCCAGGCCGCGTGGGCTCTCTCCGGTGCGGACTCCCCGCCGGAGTGGGGCCTGTCCGGTGCGAAGGACTTCGCGGTCCCTGACGAGCGCGATGACACCCTGCCCGGCCGCTACGCGCAGGCGCGGGAGATGACCTTCGGCGCCTGAGGAGGCCCAGCCTGTGCGGCTGGTTCACGCAAGGCGGCGGCCGATTTGCCGTGCGGGGAGTGAGCACGCAGGCTCGAGACATGCGAATCGCCGTGACAGGAAGTTCAGGAAAGCTGGGCCGCGTCGTCGTCAACCATCTGCGCGAGGCCGGGCACACCGTCCGAGCGCTGGACGCACTCGGGGAACGAGCGGCGGGCTTCACCCGCGTCGACCTGACCGACTACGGCCAGGTCATCGATGCGCTGGCGCACATCGATGACCAGTCCGATGGTGTCGACGCGGTGGTCCACCTCGCGGCTATCCCGGCGCCTGGGTTGAGTAGCGATGTCGCCACCTTCCGCAACAACATGCTCTCGACGTATCACGTGCTCACCGCGGCCCGTCGTCTGGGGATCCGGAAAGTCGTCACGGCCTCCAGTGAGACGGTTCTCGGTCTTCCGTTCGACACCCCTCCGCCCTATATCCCGGTGGACGAGGAGTACCCGGGGCGGCCGGAGTCGACGTACTCGCTGGTCAAGCACCTCGAGGAGACGATGGCGGTCGAGCTCACCCGGTGGGACCCCGAGCTCAGCATCATTGCGCTGCGCTTCTCCAACGTGATGTATCCGCAGGACTACGAGCAGTTCCCTTTCGACGACGATGCGCGCACCCGCAAGTGGAACTTGTGGTCCTACATCGATGCCCGCGATGGCGCCCAGGCGGTCCTCAAGGCCCTGGAGTACGACACCCCGGGCTTCGACCGGTTCATCATCGCCTCCCCGGACACCGTGATGACCCGTACCAACGCGGACCTGGTGGCCGAGGTGTTC
The DNA here is from genome assembly GCF_021049265.1 of Ruania suaedae. Lineage (NCBI taxonomy): Bacteria > Bacillati > Actinomycetota > Actinomycetes > Micrococcales > Ruaniaceae > Ruania > Ruania suaedae. The sequence continues at coordinate 2,957,816 of NZ_CP088018.1, read as the reverse complement.
CCGGACGTGCCGATCCGTGGCGAGCTCGGGGAGCACACCACCATGCTCTCCATCGAGAAGGCTCGACGCGTGCTGGGCTACGCCCCCGCGCACTCCTGGCGTGACCACCGATAGTCGCTCCTGCCGGCTCGGCGGAGTCCGGCTGAGCCACCGCACCGCCCTCAGGCCAGCAGCGCCACCACGCCGACCAGCAGCGGGATCGAGACCGCCGTGGTGATCACCTGCGAGTCCCGCGCGATCCGGAGCCCACGGTCAAACTGCAGGGCGTAGACCAGCACGTTCTGCGCCGTCGGGAGAGCGGCCATCAGGACGACGGCCAGCAGGGCCGGGCCTCCCACACCGAGGGCGAGGGCCACGCCGAGGGTCAGCGCCGGATGGATCAGGCCGCGCAGCACGGCCACGATCCCCACGTCCAACCAGTGACCTGGCGCCGGGCCGGGGGGCGGGGTCGAGGATGCCGTCGGGGTGTCGCCGCGGCGCACGGGGGCGAAGGACATCCCGAGCGTGAGCAGCGCCAGTGGGGCCGCGATGCTGCCGACCAGCCGCAGCGGCTCGAGCACCACATCGGGTGGCGTCCACGGCACGATGGCGAGGGTCAGACCGATCAGCGCCCCGACCGTGAGCGGGCTGCGCAACGGACGCAGCACGAGTTCGCGGCGCCGCGCGCCGGCGGTGTCCAGCACGGCGTAGGCCACCGGGGCGAGCACGAGCAACTGCATCAGCATCGTGGGCACCACGGCCAGGGCGTCGGAGAGCACATAGATGGCCACCGGGATCCCGATGTTGCCGGCGTTGACGTAGCTGGCGGCCAGCGTGGCCACGGTGGCCTGCCCGCGGCCACGGCGCAGGACCGCGCCGAAGAGCACAGCTGCGAGCGTGGCCACTGTCATCGTGCTCACGACCGTGGTGGCCGCGGTGCGCGTGAGCAGCAGGGACAGGTTCGCCTCACCGATCGTGGTGATCAGTAGCGACGGCGTCGCCAGCGCGAAGACCAGCCGCGCCAGGACCTGCTGGGCGCCGGGTCCGAGGACCCGGAAGGTCGCCAGCACCCAGCCGGCGAAGGCGATCACTGCCATCGTCGCAAGGGCGGACAGGACCGCGCTCATGGTGGTGCGCCGGTGCTGCCGCGCGCGATCAGCGTGGGGCGGTAGTACTGCGTCGGCGGTGTGCTGCCCTCGCCCGGCTCGAGAAGATCGTGCAGGTGCTCCCAGGCCCGGTGGCCGAGCTCGGCCTGCGGCACGTGCATCGTCGTGAGGGAGGGGCGCGCGTAGCGTGCGAAGTCGATGTCGTCGAAGCCGACCACCGACAGGTCCCCGGGCACGTCCGCCCCGGCCTCGTCCAGCGCACCGAGCAGGCCGAAGGCGACGAGGTCGTTGAAGGCGAGCACGGCGCTCGCGCCCGACTCGAGGACTGCTCGGCCCGCTCGGTGGCCGTCCTCGATCATCGATCCGCACGCCAGGAACTCGATGGCGGCCTCCGGATGCTCGCGCTGGAAGTCCCGCAGCCCGCCCACCCGGGCGGCGTTGGAGGCGCTCTGGGCCGGGCCGGCGAGATAGAGGAGGCGGCGGTGGCCGAGATCGAGCAGGTGCTGGGCCGCCGCGCGGATGCCGTGCACGTAGTCGACGGTGAGCGTGGGCACGGCCGACGCGGCCAGCTCCCGGTTGACCAGCACCACCGGGCGGGTGGCCTGCAGCACGCTGATCAGCTCGGTCTCGGGCATCCGGGGCGAGCACAGGATGAGCGCGTCGCAGCGCCGCCGCGCCTCGATCGCGAGCTCGGCCTCGCGCTGCGGTTCCTCGATGCTGTCGGCCACCAGGATCCGGTAGCCGGAGCGTCGGGCTGCCTGGTTCGCACCACGGAGCACCTGCTGAAACATGGGGTTGCCCAGGTCGGGCACGAGCAGCCCGATCGTCTGCGTGCGGCCCAGCGAGAGGCTGCGCGCCACCCGGCTGGGGGAGTAGTTCAGGCGGGTGGCCACCTGCCGCACCCGCTCCGCCAGTGCCGGATCGACGCTGGCGCGCCCGTTCATCACCCGGGAGACCGTCGCCCGGGAGACCCCGGCGTGGCGGGCCACCTCAGCGATGGTGGTGACGCCGTCGCTGCTCACGGATGTCCTGCCCGGGGTGGTCGGAGTGCTGTGCGAGCCCATCCTAGGGAGAAACCGGTTGCTGCGGCCACCTCCCGGCTCTGCGACGAAGCTCCTGACGGGATCGACACGACTGCGTCGGTCTGCCGGGCCATCGTGCCGCAGACCGACGCAGCCGTGTCGATCCGGTCACCGGGCCTGCCCACCGCACATGACGGCGGCCCGCCCCCGAGTCGGGGACGGGCCGCCGTGGCAGGGGCGAAGCTCACTCGCTGTCGTCGTCGACCCAGTCGAAGGACTTGGTCACAGCCTTCTTCCACAACCGGTACTGGCGCTCGCGCTCGTCGGCGTCCATCGCCGGCTCCCAGCGCTTGTCCTCGGCCCAGTTGTCGATGACGTCCTGCTCACCGGACCAGAACCCGACGGCGATCCCCGCCGCGTACGCGGCACCGAGCGCCGTCGTCTCGGCCACCTTCGGGCGGACCACCGGCACGCCGAGGATGTCGGCCTGGAACTGCATCAGGGTCTCGTTGGCGATCATGCCGCCGTCGACCTTGAGCTCGGTGAGATCGACACCGGAGTCGGCGTTCATGGCATCGAGCACCTCGCGGGTCTGGAAGGCGGTCGCTTCCAGAGCGGCGCGCGCGATGTGGCCCTTGTTGACGAACCGGGTCAGGCCCACCAGCACCCCGCGGGCGTCGCCGCGCCAGTACGGGGCGAACAGGCCGGAGAACGCGGGGACGAAGTACGCGCCACCGTTGTCCTCGACCGTCTTGGCCAGGTCCTCCACCTGCGGGGCGGAGGAGATCATGCCCAGGTTGTCCCGCAGCCACTGGATGAGCGAGCCGGTGACGGCGATCGACCCCTCGAGCGCGTAGATCGGCTTGGCCTCGCCCAGCTTGTAGGCGACCGTGGTCAGCAGGCCGTTCTCCGAGGGGACGATCTCCTCCCCGGTGTTGATCAGCATGAAGTTGCCGGTGCCGTAGGTGTTCTTGGCCTGGCCGATCTCGAAGCACGCCTGCCCGAACGTGGCCGCCTGCTGGTCGCCAAGGATCCCGGCGATCGGGATCCCGGGGATCATCCCCTTGGGCCTGCCCTCGCCGTAGATCTCCGAGGAGGACTTGATCTCGGGCAGCATCGACAGCGGGATGCCCATGTCCGAGGCGATGCCTTCGTGCCAGTCGAGGGTGGTCAGATCCATGAGCATGGTGCGGGAGGCGTTGGTGACGTCGGTGATGTGCTTGCCGCCGTCGGTGCCCCCAGTCATGTTCCACAGCAACCAGGTGTCGGTGTTGCCGAAGAGCAGATCGCCCGCCTCGGCCTTGGCCCGGGCCCCCTCGACGTTGTCGAGGATCCACTTGACCTTCGGCCCGGAGAAGTAGGTGGCGAGCGGGAGACCGCAGATCGACTTGTACCGTTCGGCGCCCTCGTCACCGGCGAGCTCGTCGGCGATCTTCTGGGTGCGGGTGTCCTGCCAGACGATCGCGTTGTAGACCGGCTCGCCGGTGTTCTTGTCCCAGACCACCGCGGTCTCGCGCTGGTTGGTGATACCGACGGCGGCGAGGTCGGTGGAGGTGATGTTCGCACGGGTGAGCGCCAGGCCCACGACCTCGCGGGTGTTGCGCCAGATCTCCATCGGGTCGTGCTCGACCCAGCCCGCCTTCGGGAAGATCTGCTCGTGCTCGAGCTGACCGCTGTCGACGATCTCACCCGCGTGGTTGAAGACGATCGCCCGGGTGCTCGTGGTGCCCTGGTCGATGGCGAGGACGTAGTCCGCCATGATTCTCCTTCGGTGGTGGTGTGTCCGCAGCAGCGGACCGTGCGAGACGGTGCGGCGGTCTCACCCGCCACACCTGGGGGTCAGACGAAGATCGCCGCGGCGGCGAGACCGCCGATGATGCCGCCGATGAGGGGGCCGACCACCGGCACCCAGGCATAGCTCCAGTCGCTGGAGCCCTTGCCCTTGATCGGCAGCAGCGCGTGGGCGATACGGGGCCCGAGGTCACGGGCGGGGTTGATGGCGTAGCCGGTGGGCCCGCCGAGGCTGGCGCCGATGCCGACCACGAGCAGTCCGACGGCGAGCGGGGAGCCGATCGCGGTGGCCGGCTCGCCGGCGAAGCCGAACGAGATCACCACGAACACGAGTACGAACGTGCCGATCACCTCGGTCACCACGTTCCAGCCATAGGAGCGGATCGCTGGGCCGGTGGAGAAGACGCCGAGCTTGGTGGCGCCGTCGGAGTCGGCATCGAAGTGGGTCTTGTAGGCCAGCCAGCAGAAGACGGCACCGAGGAGGGCACCGACCATCTGCGCGAGGATGTAGATGAGGGTGTTGGCCGCCGAGACCGGGACCCCATCGGCGAACTCCTCGGCACCGTTGGCGATGAGCCCGATCGTCACGGCCGGGTTGATGTGGGCACCACTGGAGATGGCGACGAAGACACCGGCGAAGACGGCCAGGCCCCAGCCGAAGTTGACCATCAGGAACCCGCCGCCGTTGCCCTTGGTGCCCGGCAGTGACGCGTTCGCTACGACACCGCAGCCCAGCAGCGTCAGCATCATGGTGCCGAACAGCTCCGGGACGAAGATCGCGGAAAAGTTCACGACCTGTCTCACTTTCTCTTCAGGAGGTGGACGCGGCGGGATCAGCCCCCAGAGCCGCGCTCACGGCTCGGGGCGTGACAACTGCTCGTTCGGTTCCGTCGTCGGAGCCTGATGGGCACGTGTCCTCTCCCCTTCGAGTCGTGAGGGAGGGGTGTGCGCCGTTGGCGACGCCCCCTCTCGCCGCCATGGTTGCCGTCCGCGCACGAGTGCGCAACCATCGTGCACAGATGTGCACCACGGACGGCGGAGGGTGAGAGTGCGTGAGGACGACGCCTACCGGGCAGCGACGATGTACTACCTGCAGGATCAGACCATGGAGGTCATCGCCAAGACCCTCGGGGTCTCGCGCTCGACCGTGTCCCGGTTGATCAAGGCCGCCCGGGAGGAGGGCGTGGTCCGGATCTCCGTGCGCCAGCCCAGCGGCAGTGGGATGAACCTCGGCCATCGGCTCTCGGCGACCTTCGGGATCAAGACGCACGTGGTCCCCGTGCGTGAGCACGCCAGCGAGGTGCACCGGCTGGAGCAGGTGGCGATGGTCGCCGCGCGGCTGCTCGCGGACTGGGCCACGCCGCAGATGGTCCTCGGCGTCGCCTGGGGGACGACCGTCACGGCGATCGCCCGGCACCTGACCCCGACGCCGGTGCGCGGCAGTGCGGTGGTCCAGCTCAACGGTGCGGCGAGCACCCTGGCCGGCGGCGTCACCTACGCCGGTGACCTGATCGCCGGCTTCGCCGCCGCCTTCGACGCCACGCCCTACCTGTTCCCGGTGCCCGCCTTCTTCGACTTCGCCGAGACCAAGGCCGCGATGTGGCGCGAGCGCAGCGTGCGACGGGTGCTGGACGTGCAGCGCCGCGTCGACATCGCGCTGTTCGGGGTGGGAGCCGTCGAGTCCGACGTGCCCTCGCACGTGTACAACGCCGGCTACCTGGAAGAGGCCGACATGGCCCAGCTCAAGACGGACCGGGTGGTGGGCGACGTGTGCACCGTGTTCCTCCGCGAGGACGGCAGCTACCGTGACGTGGCGATCAACGCCCGTGCCACCGGACCCTCGCCGGGAGACCTTCGCCACCTCGGCCGCCGGGTGTGCGTGGCGGTCGGGGAGGCCAAGGTGCCCGCCCTCCTGGGTGCGCTGCGCGCCCGGGTGGCCACCGACCTGATCATCGACGAGACGACCGCGCGGGCGTTGTTGGACCGGCTGCGTGGCCCAGGCAGGTCCTAGCGCCGGGGCGAGGGCAGAGCCGCGAACGGGAGATGATGGACCCATGACCGACACATCGATCGAGATCCGGCCGGCCCGGCCGGCCGATGTCAGCGCGATCCGCGCACTGGTGGAGCCCTACGCCGACGAGCGGATCCTGCTCGCCAAGGACATGGTCGGCTACTACGAGTCGGTCCAGGAGTTCCTCGTGGCGACCAGAGCGGACGCCGTCGTCGGATGCGGGGCACTGCACGTGATGTGGGAGGACCTGGGGGAGGTACGCACCCTGGCCGTGCGGCCGGACGTGCGCGGCCACGGGGTGGGCCACGCCCTGGTCGAGGCGCTGCTCGAGCGTGCCCGTGAATTCGGCCTCGCGCGGGTCTTCTGCCTGACCTTCGAGGTGGACTTCTTCGCCAGGCACGGTTTCGCCGAGATCGACGGCGATGTCGTCGATCAGCAGGTCTATCAGGAGATGCTGCTCTCCCGCGACGACGGGATCGCCGAGTTCCTCGACCTCGCGCGGGTGAAGCCGAACACGCTCGGCAACACGCGGATGCTGCGCCGGCTGGTCTGAGGCAGGGGAGTTCTCCCCTCCCGCGTCCGCCCGCACGGGTGTCCGGCGCGCCCACCCAGGGCTAGGTTCAGCGCATGGGCAAACGAATGGGCAGCATCGGACGCCGCTCGGGTGGCGGCTCCTTCGGCCGGCGTTCCAGTGGCCGATCCTTCGGGTCGGCGCGCCGCTCGCGCGGGTCGTCCTCCTCCTTCGGGCGGGTCTCGCGGTCGAGCTCGCGTCGTCGCACGTGGTCCACGGGCGGATACTCCAGCCGTGACCGTCGGCGTCCCGCGGCAGGCGGGGGCTCGTGGTGGGCCGTGCTCGTCGTCGTCATCGTGCTGATCGTGCTCTGGGCACTCACCGCCGGTTGAGGTACCCCGCGGGCGGCAGCGGTGGGATGCTGGCGGCATGCGCTATGTGGTGATCGGGGCAGGTGCCGTCGGCGGCACGATCGGCGGACAGTTGTGCGCGGACGGGCACGAGGTGGTGCTCGTCGCGCGCGGGGAGCACGCCCGGGTGATGGCCTCCGACGGACTGACGCTGCTCACGCCGGAGGGCACCAGCACCGTCCGCCCGCCCGTGGTGACCGGCCCGCAGGAGCTGGTCGCCGCCGAGGACGGGTTGCGGGAGGACGACGTCCTGGTCCTGGCCGTCAAGGGGCAGGACACCAGCGCCGCCGTGGACGCATGGGCGCAGGTCCCGCTCGTCACGGGCGGAACGGCCGCCGAACGGTTGCCGCTGCTGTGTGCCCAGAACGGCGTGGCGAACGAGCCCGCCGCCGCGCGCGTCTTCACCCGCGTGCACGGTGTGTGCGTGTGGCTGCCGGCCACCCACCTGCAGCCGGGTGTCGTGGCCGCCGAGGGTGAGCCCTACCGCGGCGTCCTGCATCTGGGGCGGTGGCCCGAGGGCGCCGATGAGACGGACCACCAGGTGTCCGCCGATCTGCAGGCGAGCGGGTTCCTCGCGCCGGTGCGCGAGGACGTCATGCGCTGGAAGTACGCCAAGCTGCTCGGCAACCTGGCGAACGCCGTCGAGGCTCTGGTCGGCTCGCTCCAGGGCGAGGACGCGCGAGACCTGGCCGCGCAGGCGCGGAGCGAGGGCGAGCAGGCGCTGGCCGCCGCCGGGATCGGCTTCGCCACGCCGGAGGAGGAGAAGACCCAGCCGCGCTCACGGCTCGGCGAGATCCCCGGCCATCAGCGCGGGGGCGGCTCCAGCTGGCAGTCGCTGCAACGGGGAACCGGATCGATCGAGGTGGACTACCTGAACGGCGAGATCGTTGCGCTCGGCCGTGCGCACGCGGTGGCGACCCCGGTCAATGCCGCGCTCGTCGAGCTCGCGGGGCGGGCAGCCCGGGAGGGCTTCGGTCCGGGAGCCTTCAGCGTGGACCAGGTCCGCGCCGCTGCCGGCGCCTGATCCCAGGGCCGACTCTCAGGGTCAGCTCTCAGGACTGACTCTCAAGGACGGCGCGGGTGCAGGAGCAGGTGGTGGCGCACCAACGCGATGACGAGCGCCACCTGCACGACCAGGACGGCGCCGACGGCCGCGCCGACCACGGCGTCGACGGCGAAGACCGCCCAGGCGCACACTCCGAGCACCGCGACGGCAACCGCAGACCGCATCGCCCATGCCAGACGGCGGCCGGTCGCCTCGACCTGCGCGCGCGGGACGCCTGCGGCCACCGCGCGCACGCTCACGTCGCTCCCGGGCGCGCCCACCGATCTGACCACGGTGAGCCAGCCCGCGCCCGCGACCGCTGCCGCGAGGAGCGCGACCAGCTGACCGGAGCCGAGCAGGGTGAGACCCGCCTGGACGCGTGGGTCGTCGGCGCCGCCACCGGCCATGCTCAGGGCGCCCGCACCGATCAGCGTGAGCACCAGCACCAGGGCGCACATCGCCACCAGCGTGCGGGTGTGGGCCCGCAGGGCCCGTGCGATGGCGACATCGGGGGGCAGCGTGCCGGGATCGGAGGACATGCCGGAAGCCTAAGGCCCGTCACGCCTGTGGCAGCCGGTAGCCCGTCACGACGCCGTCGAGGTCGGTCTCGGCCGCGATCAGCGAGTCGTGGCGCAGCCCGCTGAGCACCCGGTTCAACTGCGCGCGGTCGGGCCACAGGTCGTTCACCTGGTCCGGGCGCAGCACCTCCTGCTCGCGCAGGGCGGCCAGCACCGTGCCGCGAGCCTGCCGGTCGGTGCCGTGCCAGGCCTGCCGTCGCCGGGTCGCCGCGAACGCATCCTCGGGCATGCCGGCGGCCCGCCAGCGGCAGGCGGAGGCCACCGGGCACTGCTCGCAGCGCGGCGCGCGCGCCGTGCACACCAGGGCGCCGAGCTCCATCACCGCCACGTTCCAGCGCGCGGAGGTCTCCGGATCCTCCGGGAGCAGGGACTGTGCTGTCACGGACTCGGTGCGTCGCTGTGAGGGCGGCGGAAGGGCGATCCCGTCGACCACACGGCCGAGGACCCGGCGGACGTTGGTGTCGAGTACGACCGCGCGCTGCCGGTAGGCGAAGGCGCTGACCGCTGCTGCGGTGTAGGCACCGATGCCGGGCAGCCCGCGCAGCGACTCCTCATCGGAGGGCACAGCGCCGCCGTGCTCGGCGACGAGGGCGCGCGCCGCCTCCCGCAGCCGCAGTGCCCGGCGCGGATATCCGAGCCGGTCCCAGGCGCGGAGCACCTCGGCCGGGGTGGCCCGCGCGAGGTCAGCCGGGGTGGGCCAGCGGTGCAGCCAGGCCCGCCAGGCGGGCTCCACGCGCGCCACGGGAGTCTGCTGCAGCATGATCTCGCTGACCAGCACTGCCCATGGTGTCGCTGCGGGACTGCGCCACGGCAGGTCGCGGGCATTCTCCTCGTACCAGCCCAGGACGGCACTGCGCAGAACGGTCGGATCCGGGGCGGCAGTCATCGCCCACAGCGTAGGCGTTGCGTGGGTGAACTCGGGCTGATCGGTCCAGTCGGCTCGTAGCCGCTCAGTCCTCGCCCGCTTGGGTGTCGTCGTCGTCGCCGTCGGCCCGACCGCCCTGGTTGGCGGGGACGTCCTGGGCGACGACCGTGACCGAGGTCGTTCTGCCGTCCGCCGTGGTGAGCTCGATCGTGGCTTCGGCGCCCGGCTCTAGCGGCTGGATCAGACCGAGCATCATCAGGTGCTCTGCGCCGGGCTCGAGCACGACCTCCCCGCCGGCAGGGAGCGTGAATCCGTCCTCGGCCACCTGCATGCCGTCCTCGCCCTCGGGCGCCATCTCGTGCAGTTGCACTTCCGAGGCGACCGAGCTCGTGGCCGCGGTGATCGTCACCGGCTCGTCGGACCCGTTCGACAACGTCCCATAGGCCGCGCTGGTCGTCTCCAGGGTGGCGGCCATCCAGCCCTCCTCCAGGGTGACCATGTCAGCCTGGTCCTGACCCGCACCGCCCTCTCCGGTCTCGGTGACCCGCGGCTCACCACCGGGGGCCAGGTCTTCATCGCCGTCGTTGCCTGGGCCGTGACCCACGCAGGCGGAGAGCGCCAGGGCCGCGCCGGCGGCCACCAGTGCGGCGGTGGTGCGTCGTGTGATCGCAGTCATGAGTCCTCCCGGCTCGTCGCGGGGCGCGGCGGTGGATGCCGCGTCTGAGTGCGCTCTCACCACCGTCTCACGGCGGGCCGGTCGTGTCGCGTCAGCCGCGGCCGCGGCGCTGACCACCGCCCCCTGGGCGGCCCTTGCGCGGTGAGCGCCGGGTGTGGGTGCGCGCAGGTCCCGCCTTGCCCCCGCCGGCGCGTGGTCGCGGACTCGATGGTGTCGGCTGCTGGGTCCGCCCACGGGAGGAGTTCACGGTCCGGCCCCGCACGACCCCGATGAGGTCCTCCACCTCGTCGGTGGTGCGCTCGGTCGGCCAGCACAGCGCGACCGGGGCGAGCGGGCCCTCGGCGAGGAAGCGGTAGGTGAGATCGCGCCGATGGTGCAGGCGGGCCAGGGACTGCGGCACCACCAGCACCCCGGTGCCCGCCGCGACCAGGGGGATCGCCTCGGCGATCGTGGGTGGCCGGTACTCGAGCACCCGGCCGGGTGGCACCCCGAGGATGTCCTCGATGGGATGGAACACCGGCTCCTCGGACAGATCGGCGGGCTGGACCGGTTCGTCGCGCTCGAGAGCAGCGACCACGTGGTCCGCCGGGACGACCACCACGCTCGCCTCCTCGTAGAGCACGATCGCGCTCAGCACCTCCCGGTCCACCGGCGGGCGTAGCAGCGCAGCGGCGACCTCTCCCTCCCGGACGGCCCGTTCGGCGTCGAGGACGTCGAGGGGGACGAGTTCGAGCCCGGTGCGGTGCCGCTCGCGCCAGATCGTGGCCCATTTCGCCGGGGTCACCCCGGGTACGTAGCCGAGGCGGAAGGCGGGAGAGGTCACGCCGCCAGCCTAGCGACCGGCATACTGCTCTCATGGGAGCCGATCAACAACGCATGAAGGCGATCACCGCCGCGAAGAAGCTCGGCGTGTACCTTCCGGCCACGCCGCAGGAGTTCCAGGAGGGTCAGTTCACCCGCCCGGAACTGGAACAGCTCGAACGCAACCCCCCGGACTGGCTGGCCGATCTGCGCCGGAACGGCCCGCACCCGCGCCCCGTCGTGGCCGGTCGCCTCGGCATCTCGATCTCCGGTCTCGTCCGCGCGGGCATCGAGGGTGCGCTCACCACGGCCGAGATCGACGCGCTCCGCGCGGACCCGCCGCAGTGGCTGGTGACCGAGCGGACGGTCCAGGAGGACACGCGGTCCCAGGACGAGCGCCGCCGCGAGAACGAAGCGGCTCGCCGATCGCGCCCCAGCCCGTCGTCTCCTCCCCACCCCTAGCCTGCCGGGGAGAGCGCCGGTAGTCTGCCCGGCGCTCGCCGTGGCTCCATCAGCATCTCGCCGTCCCGGGATACCGTCGGGGCGTGCCGAAGCAGAACCCCCGTGACTCTGCGCGCCGTCCGCGCAGCGACCGCCGCGGCGGTCCCGCCGGCGCGCCCGGAGGCGGACGCAGCGCCGCCAGCGGGTCACGCGCCGCCGGCGCCCGTCCGGCCCGGACCGGTCGGCCCACGGGCAGCTCCGCGCGCGCAGCATCGTCGATGAAGCGCCCACCTGCCCGGACGAGCGCGGCCGACCGCGCCATCTACCGCCGGCGGCGCATGGTGGTGGGAGTCGTCGTGCTGGTGCTCATCGCGGGGCTCGCCTTCGCCGGCACCCTTGGCGTCCGCGCCCTCATGGACCGCTTCGGCGGAGCGGCCGGAGCGGAGGACCCGAGCCCATCTCCGGAAGAGCCCACCCTCTCCGCGACGACCGATGCCCCACCGGACGAGGAGGCGCTCGCCAACCCTGTCGCCTGCCGTGCCGAGGCGGTCGAGCTTGCGCTCGCACTCGACTCGACGAGCCCGGCGGCCGGCTCGGATGTCACGGCGGCGGTCACCGTCACCAACCGCGGTCAGGTGCCGTGTCTGCTCGACGTCGGTCACGAGGACCTCACCCTGACCGTCACCTCGGGTGAGGATCAGGTCTGGAGCAGTGTGCAGTGCCCGGCCGGGCCCGGAGAGACGCCCGTCCTGCTCGATACCGGAGCGCAGGAGGAGGCCACGCTCGTCTGGAGCGGACGCCGCAGTGCGCAGGACTGCCCCGGCGACTCCGCCGTCGCCGAGGCCGGAACCTACGTCGTCGAGGCCGCGCTCGACGTCGGGGAGACGCTCGTGGCCCAGGAGCAGGCGCTCACGCTGCGTTGACCCGTTGACCGCCCTCGGTGCGCGGACCGTTCAGGCGAAGCGTTCGAGCAGCGAGGACTCGGCCTGCCGGGACAGGCCCTCGCGCACGGCCCGCGCTCGCTGGGCCCCGACCGAGTCGACCACCTCGAGATCGTCGGTGGTGGCGGCCAGCATCTTCTGCAGCGACCCGAAGTGGCCGACCAGGTCGTTGACGACGCTCATCGGCAGGCGCGGGATCCGGTGCAGCATCCGATAGCCGCGGGGGGAGAGGGCGGAGTCCAGTGATTCGCCCTGGCGCCCGCCGAGGCCGAGGATGCGCGCGAGCTGGGTGAGGTCGATGAGCTGGGTCGAGTCCAGATTGCCGAGCGCCTCGAGCACATCCTCCAGCGAACGAGCGCTGCGCGTGTCGAGGTAGTCGCGCACCACCAGCTCGAGGTCGGGCCCCACGCCACCGATCATCTCGTCGAACTGCAGCGAGAGCAGCCGGCCGTTCGTGCCGAGCTCGACCACGTAGTCGGAGATCTCCGCCGAGATGCGCCGCACCATCTCCAGGCGCTGCACCACCGCGGCGACGTCGCGGACCGTGACGAGGTCCTCGATCTCCAGCGCCGACAACGTCCCGCTGACCTCGTCGAGCCGGGACTTGTACCGCTCCAGCGTCGCCAGTGCCTGGTTCGCCCGGGAAAGGATGATGTCGGAGTCCTCCAGCACGTACCGCTGCCCGCCCACGTACAGGGCGACGATGCGCATCGACTGGCTCACCGAGATCACCGGGAACCCTGTCTGCTTCGCCGTCCGCTCGGCCGTGCGGTGCCGGGTGCCGGACTCGGTGGTCTCGATGGAGGCGTCGGGGAGCATCTGCACGGCGGCGCGCAGGATCCGCCCGGCGCGGTGGTCGACCACGATCGCCCCGTCCATCTTGGCGAGCTCGCGCAGCCGGGTGGAGGAGAACGGGACGTCCAGCTCGAACCCACCCGAGCAGATCTGCGCGACCGTCTCGTCGTAGCCGAGCACGATCAACGCACCGGTCCGGCCCCGCAGGATGCGCTCGAGACCGTCGCGCAGCTCGGTCCCCGGTGCGACGGCGCGCAGCGTCTCCCGCAGGAGCGGTGGAAGTGTGGAAGCGGGCACCCGGTGGCCTTTCTGATGTGCGGCGGCGGCACTCACGCCTCGACGGGATCGATCGAGGTGAGCCGATCCGGCTCTTGGCTCATGGTAGTCGGCTGCGCGACGCGCGCGGCGGGCTGCAGGCCTTCCAGACGCCGCAGTGCGTCCTGGATCGCCGCGACCTCCATCAGCTCCACCCCGGCGGGTGTCGGTCCCAGCGTGCTCGCGGTACCCGCCGGTACGAGCACCCGCCGGTACCCGAGCCGGCCCGCCTCGGCCAGGCGCTGCGCCATCATGCCCACCCGGCGGATATCTCCGGAGAGTGAGACCTCACCGATCGCCGCGACGTCCAGTGGCAGGACGAGCTCGTGCGCGGCGGAGGCGATCGCGAGGCAGACGGCCAGGTCCGTCGCCGGGTCACTCGAGCGCATCCCGCCGACCGTCGCGGCGAAGACGTCCTTGTCGCCCAGGCGCACCCCACCGAGCCGCTCGGTGATGGCGATCAGCATGGAGACCCGGGAGGTGTCGAGCCCGCTCACCCCGCGCCGCGGGTTGGGTGTGGTGCTGGGTGAGACCAGCGCCTGCATCTCGGCGATCATCGGTCGCCGGCCCTCGACCGTCACGCTCAGGCACGTGCCCGGTACCGGCGCGGCCCGGAGGCTGCGGAACAGGCTGCTGGGATCGGGCACCTCGACGATCCCGCCGTCGGTCTGCTCGAAGCAGGCGACCTCATCGGCGGGACCGAAGCGGTTCTTGATGGTCCGCAGCAACCGCAGCGGCGTCTGCTTCTCGCCCTCCAGCGAGAGCGTGGTGTCGGCGATGTGCTCGAGCGCGCGGGGGCCGGCGAGCGTGGACTCCTTGGTCACCTGACCCACCAGGAACACGGGCAGGTTCCGCGACTTCGCCAGCCGGGTGATCGTGGAGGCGACCTCCATGACCTGGGCCACTCCGCCGGCGCGGCCGTCCACCTCGGCGGAGGCGATGGCCTGCACCGAGTCGACGATGAACAGCGCCGGATCGCCCTCCACCGCCTCCAGGTGACCGAGCGCCTCACCCAGCTCGTTGCTGTCGGCGAGCAGCAGGTGCTCGCTGGTCGCCTCGATCCGGTGGGCGCGTGCGGCCAGCTGCTGGACCGACTCCTCGCCGGAGACGTAGAGGACCGGGCGACCGGTGGCCGAGGCCACCGCATCGGCGGCAGTGAGCAGCAGCGTGGACTTGCCGGCCCCGGGCTCACCGGCGAGCAGCACCACCTGACCGGGCACCAGTCCGCCGCCCAGCACCCGGTCGAGCTCGCGCAGACCGGTGGACGTGCGCTCCTGGCGCGAGTCCGCCTCGATCTCGTGCACGCGGCGCGCCGGCCGCGCCGGCGCACGCGTGGTCCGGGTGGATCGCAGGCCGGCGCTCGCGGCGGCCGAGCTGCTCTCCTCGATGGTGGCGTAGGCGCCGCATCGCTGGCAGCGGCCGTACCACTTCGTGTACTCGGCGCCGCAGCCCGAGCACGCAAACGTGGTTCGTGCCTTCATCCGTTGCCCCTCTCGGTCCGTCCCGCACACCGTAGCCGCCCCCTCCGACAGCGACCGCCGGTGCGGGCACGCCACGGCGATCGTCCGCGCGCCGGCCGGTGTGCCGGAGCGCTCAGCCGCGTACAGTGACCGGGCACATGCCCGGGCCGGGCGCAGCACGAGCGGGTGGGAGCCACGAGATGTCGAGCACGCAGGTCGGCCGGCCGCACGAGGCCGGCGGGGCTACGGGGACCATCAGGCCACGCCGCCGGCGGCCACGCTGGCTGCTGCCGGTGCTCGTGGCCGCGGTGGTCGTGTTGCTCGTCGTGCTCGGCCTGCTCCTTCGCCCGGTCCTGTTCGGTGGGGACGAGCCCTCGCCCTCACCGGCCACCCAGGCGGGCACGGAGACAGGCTCCGCTGCGCCCGAGCCCATCGAGCGGGACGCCTCCACCGCGCTGCTCGCGGCCCTGCCCGACGTCGTGCACGGGGCCGAGGATTTCGCCGTCACCGCGCAGGAGTCCGACCCTGAGCCGCTCGGGGTGAACGCCCTCGAGAGCTGGCGGCTGACCTACACCGGACCCGAGGACGCCGTCGGCGTCCGCGTCGGCCAGTGGGAGGACCCCGAGGAGGCCGAGGAGACGCTGGCAGCGCTGACCGAGGGCGTCGAGCCGGTCGAGTCCGGTGAGGTGGAGGTCGAGGGTGAGCCCGCCGGCCGATACGTCATCACCGAGGCCGGCGACGGCGCCCGCGTGGCCTGGACCAACGCCACGGTCGTCCTCGTCGCCGAGACGCCCGATGTGGAGACCGCGAGCGCCTTCTATCGCGCCTACCCTCTGTGAGGAGACGTTGTTGACCGAGCACGAGCGACGGGAGCCCGCCATGGCAGAACGCATCACCCTCATCGGCATCGGTGTGATGGGGGAGGCGATCCTGACCTCGATGCTGCCGACCGTGGACGCCGGCGGCGTTCGCGTGGCTGACGGCCGGCCCGAGCACGCCCGTGCCCGTGCCGAGGCTCTCGGGGTGCAGGCGGCCGACGGCAACCGTGACGCCGTCGCCGGCGCGGATGTGGTGATCCTCGCCGTCAAGCCCAAGGACATCGGTGACGTCGCCGCCGAGATCGCCCCCGCACTCCAGCCCGGCGCGGTGGTGGTGAGCGTCGCTGCCGGTATCTCGACGGCGTACCTCGGCTCCCGCCTGCCCGCCGGCACCGCGGTGGTGCGGGTGATGCCCAACACCCCGGCCACGATCGGCGCCGGCGTCAGCGTGCTGAGCGCCGGCGAGCACGCCACCGACGAGCACCTGGACCAGGTCGCCCGGCTGCTGGCCGGGACCGGTGCGGTCCACCGCGTGCAGGAGACCTACCAGGACGCCGTCACCGCGATCTCCGGTTCGGGTCCTGCCTACGTCTTCTATCTCATCGATGCCCTCGCCGAGGCCGGCGTGCTCGGGGGTCTCAGCCGCGACCTCGCCCGCGAGCTCGCGGTGCAGACCGTCGCCGGGGCCGGGGCGATGGCCCAGCAGACCGGCGAGCACCCGGTCGTGCTGCGCGAACGGGTCAGCTCACCGGCCGGGACGACCGTGGCGGCCATCCGTGAGCTCGACGAGCGGGGCGTGCGCGCCGCCGTGATCGCTGCCGCCGAGACCGTCCGGCTGCGCTCGATCGAGATGGGCCGCGAGCTGGGCGACTGAGAGCCCGCCGGCCCTCGGCGTCGCGACGGGTCGCTAGGGCCGCGCCGCGAACTTCTCGAGCAGGGCGGTGTCGCCGGAGAGGATCAGGGTGTCCCCGGCATCGATACGGGTCTCCGCCGAGGCGTACTCGAACGGTTGACCGGGCTGCTTCACCCCGATCACCGTCACGCCGTACTTGCTCTTGATCTCCGTCTCGCCCACGGTGAACCCGTGCGTCTCCTTCGGCGGGCGCATCTTGACGATCGTGAAGCCGTCCTCCAGCTCGATGAAGTCGAGCATCCGCCCCGAGACCAGGTGCGCCACCCGCGCGCCGGCGTCGTGCTCGGGATAGACCACGTGGTGGGCGCCGATGCGCTGCAGGATCCGCCCGTGCTCGGCGGAGATGGCCTTCGCCCAGATCAAGGGCGTGCCGAGGTCGACGAGGTTGCCCGTGATGAGCACGCTCGCCTCCAGCGAGGTCCCCACCCCGACCACCGCGATGGGGAAGTCCTGGACCCCGAGCTGCTCGAGGGCGACGGGATTGGAGGCGTCCGCCTCCACCAGCGGGATGCGTCCGGTCCAGTCCCGGATCAGGGCCGGGTCGCGTTCGACGGCGAGCACGTCGCGTCCGAGCTCGTCGAGGGTGGCGGCGAGCGAACCGCCGAAGCGGCCCAGGCCGATCACCAGCACGCTGGCGTCCGCCCCCTGGTCCACCTGCGGAGCGTTCCCACGCGAGAACTTCTTATCCAATGGTCGGCCTCTCCTCGGGGAGTCGGATCACGCGGCGGCGGTCCCGGACGGCCAGCGCCGCCGCCATGGTCATCGTGCCCAACCGCCCGGTGAACATCAGGGCGCTCAGCACGTACTTCGCGGAGTCGGGAAGGTTGGCGGTGATCCCGGTACTCAGGCCGCACGTGGCGAAGGCCGAGATCACCTCGAACAGGATGACGTCCAGGTGCAGGTCGGTCAGTACCAGCAGCGCCAGCGTCCCGGCGCCCACCAGGCTTGCGCCGACGAACGCCACCGCCACGGCCAGACGTAGCACGGTCGGGGCGATGCGCCGTCCGAACGCCTCGATGTCCGGGTCGCCTCGCGCCTCTGCCAGGATCGCCAGCACCATGACGGCGAAGGTGGTCACCTTGATCCCGCCGGCAGTGGAGGCGCTGCCGCCCCCGACGAACATCAGCGCGTCCTGGACCAGCCAGGTGCTCTCGGTCATCGAGGCGATGTCGACCGTGGAGAAGCCGGAGGATCGGGGCGTCATTCCCGCGAGCATCGCGTTCAGGATCTTGTCGGCGACGGGCAGCGGGCCGAAGGAGCGCGGGTTGCCCCACTCCAGCGCACCGATCAGCAGGGCTCCTGCTGCCCACAGCAGGGCGCTGGTCGCCACGGTCAGCTTCGCATGCAGCGACCAGCGGCCGGGCCGGCGCCAGCTGCGAGCGACCGAGAGGATCGCCGGAAAGCCGAGTGCCCCGATGAAGCCACCGATGATGATCGGCAGCACCATCCACCAGTCCCCGGCGTACTGGCCCAGGCCGCCTTCCTCGATGATGAAGCCGGCGTTGTTGAAGATCGAGACGGCCTGGAACAGGCTGTGCCACAGCGCCTCGCCGAACGAGTACCCGATCAGCAGGAACTTCGGGAAGAGCACGATCCACAGCGCGGTCTCGATCACCGCGATCGTCACCAGCACCACCCGCAGCAGTGAGCCGACCTCCCCCAGGCGGGTGGTCTTGGTCTCGGCCGCGGCCAGCAGCTTCTGCGTCAGACCGATCCGGCGGGAGACGGCCAGGCCGAGGATCGAGGCGAGCGTCATCACGCCGAGTCCGCCGATCTGGATGCCGATCAGGATGACCGCCTGCCCGAACGGGGACCAGTAGGTGGCGGTGTCGACAGTGACGAGGCCGGTGACGCACACCGCGGAGGTGGCGGTGAAGAGGGCGTCCACAAAGGGGGCGCGGTCGCCGTCGCTGGTGGCGAGGGGCAGCGAGAGCAGGGTGGTGACGAGCCCGATCACCGAAGCGAACACCATCAGGGTCAGGCGAGCCGGGGAGTGCCTGGCGACGGCGTCGACCCGCTCCCTCACCCGGGTGAGCACGCCGGCGTCGTCGCCGGGGCTAGGGGTGCGCACGCGTGCCACGTCTCTCCTGGGTGCCTGCGGTCGGGACGTGCCTACTGTGCCACGTCGCCGCCCACCCGCAGTGGCGCGCGCCTCCGGCGCGCTAACGTGAGGTATGCCCTGCCCCGTCACGCTGCCCTGGAGCGAGGAGCTGCTCTCCTACGATTTCGGGCCCGGGCACCCGATGGCTCCCGTCCGGCTGCGCCTGACCGTCGAGCTGATGTCCGAGCTCGGGCTGCTGCAGGCCCCTGGCGTCGAGGTGGTCGAAGCCAGGCCGGCCTCGGACGAGGAGCTGGCGCGGGTGCACGAGCGTGCCTACATCGCCGCGGTGCGGGCGGCCTCGGCAGGGGTGCCGGACCGCTCCCGGGGACTGGGCACCACCGATGACCCGATCTTCGCCGGGATGCACGAGGCCGCCGCGCGCATCGTGGGTGCGACCCTCACCGGTGCGCGCGCCGTGTGGCAGGAGACGCCGGCGAGGGCCGTGAGCATCGCCGGGGGGATGCATCATGCGATGCCCGGACGTGCCGGGGGCTTCTGCATCTACAACGACGCCGCGGTGGCGATCTCCTGGTTGCTGGACGCCGGGTGCGAGCGGGTCCTCTACCTCGACATCGACGCCCACCACGGTGACGGCGTCGAACGTGCCTTCTGGGACGACCCGCGCGTGGTGACGATCTCGATCCACCAGAGCGGGCAGACGTTGTTCCCGGGCACCGGGTTCGCCCAGGACGTCGGCGGTCCGCACGCACGGGGCTCGGCAGTCAACCTGGCGCTGCCCGAGGGTACCGGGGACGAGGCATGGTTGCGGGGGATCGAGGCCGTCGCCGGACCGGTCGTGGGTCAGTTCGCCCCGCAGGTGATCGTGAGCCAGCACGGGTGCGACACCCACCGCCGGGATCCGCTCACCGGGCTCGACATCACGATCGACGCCCAGCGTGCGGCCGCGGTGATGATCGAGGAATGGGCGGTCGCGCACACCGACGGGCGCTGGCTGGCCACCGGTGGTGGGGGATACGACGTGCTCTGGACGGTTCCCCGGTCCTGGGCCCACCTGCTCGCCGTCAGCGCGGGTGTGCCGATACCGGCTGCCACCGAGCTCCCTCCCGCATGGGTCGAGCGTGTGCTCGTCCTCGTGGACGGCGAGGGCCCGGGCACGATGTCCGACGGCGGTGCGGCCGGCTTCCGCCGCTGGACCGAGGGATACGACCCTGCCGATCCGGTCGATCAGGCGATCGCCGCCACCCGCCGGGCCGCCTTCCCGTGGCGCGGCCTGGACCCGCTCACGGCGGAGTGATCGCCCAGTTGGCCCCGAGCGGTTCCCGTTCCGGCTCCTTTACCCCTAAGATGCTCGACTGAGAGCACACCGGCGTCCGGCGAGCGGCGGTGGACGCGCCGCCGGCGCCGACCGGACCGATTGAGGGAGAGACGATGGCCGATGACGGTGCACCGCGCTTCCTCACGGTTGCCGAGGTGGCCGAGATGGCCAGGGTCTCCCGGATGACGGTCTACCGCATGGTGCACTCCGGCGAGCTGCCGGCTATCCGGGTCGGTAAGTCCTATCGCGTCCCGCAGGCGGCTGCCGAGGAGATGCTCTCCGGCAGCCTCGGCGAGTGGAACGACCCGCGGACGGCGTCGGGGCACTGACGTCCCGTCCCGCCGTCCGGCGGGCATCGCCCTCGCGGGCAGGTAAGATGTAGCGATGTTCTGTCCGACGCGGGCACCGGGACTCTCCCGGAGTGCTTGCGTGAACACCTGAGTCGTAGTGAGGTCCCGTGGGTTCAGTCATCAAGAAGCGTCGTAAGCGGATGGCGAAGAAGAAGCACCGCAAGCTGCTCCGCAGGACGCGTCACCAGCGCCGCAACAAGAAGTAGGCGCGCGAGCGCACGGCCGGATCGCAGCTCCTGCACGGAGCCGGTCCGGCCTTTCGCGTGCGTACCCTGGGGGCGTGGATGCACGCGTGATTCTCTACTCCCGGGCCGGCTGCCATCTCTGCGAGGACGCGAGAAGGGTGGTGCGGGTGATCAGCGAACGCCGGGGCGTGGGCTGGGCGGAGGTCGACATCGACACCGATGCGCAGCTGAGGGCGCAGTACGGGGAGGTGGTGCCCGTCGTCGTCGTCGACGGTGCCCAGGTGGGGTACTTCCGGATCGATCCGGCCCGCCTGGAGTCGGCGCTGGGCTGATCATGCCAGGCCCTGACATGACACTGGGCCGCCCGCATCGCGGACGGCCCAGCCTCGTTTCTCGGGACGGCCCGGGTCAGGCCTGGGCGGCGACGGCCTGCTTGGCCGCCTGCACCTCGATGGAGATGGTGACCTTGTCGCCCACCAGCAGCCCGCCGCCCTCGAGGGCGACGTTCCAGGTCAGGCCGTAGTCCTTGCGGGAGATCGAGGTCTGCGCGGAGAAGCCGACCTTTTCCTCGCCCTCGGCGTCGGCCAGGGCGCCCTCGAGCTCGACCGCGAGTGCCACCGGCTTGGTGACGCCGTTGACCGTGAGGTCACCGTGCAGGGTGAACTCGTCGCCACTTCCCTCGACCGAGGTGGAGACGAAGGTCCACTCCGGGTTGGCGGCGGCGTCCCAGAAGTCCGGGCTGGTCAGGTGACCGTCGCGCTGCTCGTTGCCGGTGTGCACCGAGCCGGACTGGATGGTGACCTGCGCGGAGGAGTCGGCGAAGTTCTCGGCGATCGTGATGCTGCCGGAGAACTCGGTGAACCGACCGCGCACCTTGGAGATGCCGGAGTGGCGGACGACGAAGCCGACCTCGCTGTGGACGGTGTCGATGGCGTAGGTGCCGGCGGGGATGGTGCTCATGGAGGCGTCTCCTCGGGTTGAGATCGAATGATTGAAAGTTGTAACAATTACTGTGCGCTACAACTATCCTGGTGTCAAGAGGTCGGTGCTGAACAAGGGTGTGAGAGGGACGACATGGCAGAGCCGCGGTGGCTGGACGTCGAGCAGCAGCGTCACTGGCGCTCGGTGCTCGCAGGGATGTGGTCGCTCTTCGACGCGCTCGGCCGGGATCTCGAGGACGCCGCCGACCTGTCGATGAACGAGTACGAGGTCATGGTCCGCCTCAGTGAGAGCGAGGATCGGACGATGCGGATGTCCCGCCTCGCCCATGACGTGGTCTCCTCCCGTTCGAGGCTGACACACACCGTCCGCCGGATGGAAGCGGCCGGCCTCGTCGAACGCCGCAGCGCCCCCGACGACGGGCGCGGGGTCGACTGTGTGCTCACCGAGAAAGGCTTCGACCGGTTGCGGACGGCCGCCCCCTGGCATGTGGAGTCGGTGCGACGGCGCCTGGTGGACGTGCTCACGCCGGAGCAGCTCGAGGCGGTCGGGGAGGCGTTCGCCCTGGTCGTGCAGGAGATCGACTCCGGCAGCGATGACCGGCGGGCCCACCGGGCGGGGTGACCGGCCTCACGCGGGTGGGCCGGGACCGGGGCGAGGGACGCCGTCGGGATTTGCGACACTGGGGTCATGGTCTACACCACGGTCCATCTGATCCGGCACGGCGAGGTCTACAACCCCGATCGCGTGCTGTACGGACGCCTGGAGGGCTACCCCTTGTCCGAGCGTGGCCGGCAGATGGCCGACCGAGTGGCGGCGACGTTGCGGGACCAGGGCTCCGACGTGATCGACGTGACCGCCTCACCGCTGCAGCGGGCGCAGGAGACCGCGACCCCGATCGCCGCGGCCTTCGGCCTGCCGCTGGGGACCGACGACCGGGTCATCGAGGCGGGCAACTACTTCGAGGGCACGTCCGTGGCGAAGGACCCGCGCCATCTGCTCCGACCGGGCCGGATGCTGCGGCTGCACAACCCGTGGCGGCCCTCCTGGGGTGAGCCCTACACCGAGGTGATCGAGCGGATGACCGCGGCGATCCGGGACGCCCGGGCGCGTGCCGAGGGCCACGAAGCGGTCCTGGTCTCCCACCAGCTGCCGATCTGGACGATGCGGCGCCACCTCGAGGGCCGCAGCATGTTGCACGACCCGCGCCGCCGCAGGACCACCCTGGCCTCGGTCACGTCCCTGACCTTCGACGACGGCACGCTGATCACCGTCGACTACACCGAGCCGTGCCGGGACCTGCTCCCGGACCCCTCGACGGCGGTGCTCCCGTGACCCAGTCGCCCTCCCGGCGCCGCGTGCTCACCGCCGCGCTGGCTGCGGCCGGCCTGACGGGTACGGCCCTGGCCGGCTGCAGCAGCGACGCGACGACCACCGCCGACTCGGAGGTGGGTACCGGCTACGTCTCCGGCGACGGCAGCGTCCAGACCTGGCCGGTGGCCGAGCGTGGTGAGGTGGTCGACCTCGCCGGCGTCACCTACACCGAGGAGGCGGTGGACCTGGCCGACTGGCGGGGCGACGTCGTCGTGCTCAACTTCTGGTACGCCGAGTGCCCGCCCTGCCGTGCCGAGGCGCCGGACCTGGCTCAGGTGCACGAGGACTACTCCGGCCAGGGCGTGCACCTGCTCGGGGTCAACCACACCAACGCACCGGCCACGGCGCTGGCGTTCGAGCGGCGCTTCGAGGTGCCCTACCCCAGCCTCGACGACAGCGACGCCGAGGGGGTCGCCGCCATGCAGGGCGTGGTGCCACTGCAGGCGATGCCCAGCACGGTCGTGCTCGATCAGCAGGGCCGGGTGGCGGCCCGCGTGGTCGGCCGGGTCGAGGCGAGCACCTTGAGCGGGCTGATCGACGACGTCCTGGCCGAGGCGCCGTGACCTGGTGGGAGCAACTCGGCGCCACCTTCGCCGAGACCGTCTTCTCCGGACCGCTGCTCGCGGCGGCCCCGGTGGCGCTGCTGGCCGGCTTCATCTCCTTTGCCTCTCCCTGCGTGCTGCCCCTCGTACCCGGCTATCTCGGCTACGTCGGCGGCATGGTCGGCGTGGAGCAGGGCGGCAGCCCCGCGGCGGGCGCACCTGTCTCGCGCCGCGCGCGCACCCGGCTGGTGATCGGCGTGCTCGGCTTCGTGGCCGGGTTCACCGCCGTGTTCGCGGCCACCACGATGGCGCTGGCCGGGGTCGGCCTGGCCCTGGTGCGCTGGCAGGACGAGCTGTTGCGCGGCCTGGGCGTGCTGGTGGTGCTGATGGGACTGGCTTTCCTCGGCGCGGTGCCGTTCCTGCAGCGCGAGCGACGGCTGCACCTGTCCCCGCGCGCAGGGGTCTGGGGGGCGCCGCTGCTCGGCGTGGTCTTCGGCATCGGGTGGGCGCCGTGCATCGGCCCCACGCTCGCGGCCGTGCAGACGCTGGCGATCGGTGGGGCCGACCCCGGCCGCGCACTGGTCCTGGTGCTGGTGTACTGCCTGGGCCTGGGGCTGCCGTTCGTGCTGGTCGCGCTCGGGCTGCGGTCCTCGGAGCGGATGGTGGCGTGGCTGCGGCGCCACCGGCTTGCCGTCATGCGGATCGGGGGCGGCCTGCTCATCCTGCTGGGTCTGGCGATGGTGACGGGACTGTGGAGCGAGCTGGCGGCCTGGTTGCAGGGCTGGGTCGCTGACTTCGAGGTGCTGGTGTGAGCGGCTACCGCCCGGAGGGGCTGCGGGCCGACGCCGGCCCGGCCGAGACCGAGACCACGCGGGAGCCGGTGGGCCCGCGCCTGGGCGCGCGCGGCTGGTTGCGTTGGACCTGGCGGCAGCTGACGAGTATGCGGGTGGCGCTCATGCTGCTGCTGCTGCTCGCCGCGGTCGCACTGCCGGGGGCGTTCTTCCCGCAGCGTTCGGTGGATCCGAACGCGGTCATCCAGTACTACCGCGACTCGCCCCAGACCGCCGAGGTGCTGGACTCGCTGCACCTGTTCGACGTCTACTCCTCGCCGTGGTTCTCGGCGGTCTACCTGCTGCTGTTCGCCTCCCTCATCGGCTGCATCATCCCGCGCACCCTCGCCCACGCCCGCAGCCTGCGCGCCGAGCCCACCCGGGTACCGCGGCGCTTCTCCCGGTTCGAGGTGCGCTCGGAGCTGCGCACAAGCCTGCGCCCGGAGGAGGCCGAGCAGGCGCTGATGGCGGCGCTCGGCCGGCGCTACGCGCGCCGCACCGGCACCGAGGAGCGCGCGACGGCGTCCGGCAGCCAGGTGGACGTGCGCACCGTCTCGGCCGAACGCGGGCGGGGCCGGGAGACGGGCAACCTGCTCTTCCACCTGGCCCTGGTCGGGCTGCTGGTGGTGACGGCCTGGGGCCAGCTGGTGCACTATCGCGGCCAGATCGTGGTGGTCGAGGACAGCACCTTCGTCAACGCCCCGCTCGACTACGACTCCTTCGACACCGGCGCATGGTTCGACGCGGACTCGGTGGAGCCGTTCCGGCTCCGGCTGGAGGAGTTCTCCTCCGTGTTCACCGACGACGCGCAACCGCGCGACTTCACCGCCTCGGTCACCCTGATGACCCCCGACGGCGCACAGCGCGAGCAGGACATCCGGCTGAACCACCCGCTGGAGACCGACTCCACCCGCGTCTACCTCTCGGGCAACGGGTACGCCCCGCAGGTGAGCGTCACCGACGCCGACGGCGAGGTGGCCTTCGAGGGACCGACGATGTTCCTGCCCTCGGGCGATCTGAACTACACCTCGAACGGGGTGATCATGGTGCCGGACGCGAACGGGGGCCGCCAGCAGTACGGCTTCAGCGGAGTGCTGCTGCCCACCGTGGTCGAGACCGAGGGCGGCGTCCCGATCGACTCGGCCTACCCCGAGGCCCTGGACCCGGTGCTGGTGCTCAACCTGTTCACCGGAGACCTCGGCCTGGACGACGGGGTGCCGCAGAACCTGTTTACCCTCGACACCACGAACATGGAGCCGGTGCTCGAGGAGGGTTCCGGCGGCGAGGAGGTCCCGGTCCGGCTGGTGCTGCGGCCGGGGGAGACCCTCGAACTGCCCGATGGTCTGGGCACGATCACCTTCGAGGACCTGCCCCGGTTCGCGGCGCTGGACGTACGCTACGACCCCTCGATCATCTCGATGGGCGTGTTCGCCGGCCTGGCCTTCGTGAGCCTGACGGCCTCGCTCTTCCTGCCCCGCCGGCGGATCTGGGCGCGCATCGCCCCCGGGCCGGCCGGGACTACAGTGGTGACGGCGGCTGCTCTGGCCCGTGGGGACGATCCCGGGCTGCGCCGCGAGCTGGACCGGGTGCTCAGCCCACTCGGCCAGGAGACGAAGGAGAACCCGTGAACACCGATCTGGGCACCGTGAGCACGCTGCTCGTCTACGGCGCGATGGCCTGCTACACCGTCGCGATGGTGGCCTTCGCCGTCGACGTCTCCGCCCTGGGGACGGGCGCGGCCAAGGACCGGCGCCGGCGTGCCGCCGGCATCGGCATGGCCCTGACGTGGCTGGCCGTGCTCGTGCTGGCCGCCGGCACACTGCTGCGCGGTCTGGCCGCCGGCCGGGTGCCGTGGGCGAACATGTACGAGTTCACGCTGATGTTCACCTTCTTCCTGACGGCGATCTTCCTCGTCATCCAGCAGCGCCGCGACATCCGCTACATCGGCGTCGGCGTCACGCTGCTCTCGCTGCTCGCCCTCGGCCTGGCCACCGCGGTGCTCTACGTCGAGGCCGACGGCGTCCAACCGGCCCTGGACAGCTACTGGCTGGTCATCCACGTCTCGGTGGCCACCCTCGCCACCGGCCTGTTCGGGGTCAGCGCGCTGCTCTCGATCCTGCAGCTGGTCAAGGGGCGCGGTGAGGGCGGGCCCCGATCGCCGGAGCCGGAGGCGTCCGGTGGCGTCCCGGCCGCGGCCGATGCTCCTGTGGGCGGCGTCGCCACCGCGCAGGCACCCACCCGCGTGAGCCCGCTCAGCCGGGTGGTCGAGGCACTGCCCGCCTCGGTCGATCTGGAGCGGATCGCCTACCGGCTCAACGCCGTCGGCTTCGTGGCCTGGACGTTCACGCTCGTGGCCGGGGCGATCTGGGCCGAGCACGCCTGGGGCCGCCCGTGGGGGTGGGACCCGAAGGAGACCTGGACCTTCGTCATCTGGGTGATCTACGCCGCCTACCTGCACGCACGGGTGACCACCGGCTGGGCCGCGAACAAGTTCGCCTACTTCGCCCTCGTCGGGTTCGTGGCGCTGCTGGCGAACTTCTACATCGTCAACATCTTCTTCAACGGACGCCACTCCTACTCGGGCCTCTGACACCCGGGGCCGCCGAGGGTCTCAGCGGGTGTGGCCGTCGTCGTCCTCGGAGCCCTGCTCCGTGCCCGTTTCCGTGCCCTGCTCCTCGCCGGAGGGCGGGTCCTCGGGAGCCGCCTCGCCGGTCCCGGGCCGGCTGTGCCGGTCGAGGTCGGCCAGGAAGGCCGGATCGTCGTCGGGAGCCACCGGCCGAGCCGGGCGTCGCGGGGACGAGGCGCCACCGCCGTAGGTGCGGGAGAGCAGCAGCCACAGCAGCGGCCCCAGCCCGGGAAGCGCGATGATCACCAGCACCCACAGCCACGTGGGAAGGCCCAGGCGGCGCCGCTTCTCGCCGCCGACGCAGTCGATCACGCAGTACACCGCGAGCGCCAGCAGGCCCAGCCCGATCACGATCCTCATCGCAGACAGCCTACGCTGTGTGCATGCCCGTGATCGTCTACAGCGCCCTGCGGCTGCTCCTCATCGGCATCGCCGGGGCGGGGCTCTACCTGGCCGGGATGCGGGGCGTGCTGCTGGTCGCGGCGGCGGTGCTTCTCGGCGCCGCGCTCTCCTACGTGCTGCTGGACCGGTTCCGGCAGGCCTCGGCGCTGTGGCTGCAGCGGCGGGCGGCGGGCAAGGAGAGCCGGTTCGGGCGGGGCCTGCGGGCCGATGCCGACGCCGAGGACGAGGACGTCGACCGGCAGCGCGGTGATCCCGCGAGCGAGAGCTCAGATCGTGAGCACCACGGCCAGGCCGACCCCGAGCGCTAGCTCCAGCAGCCCGGTGCGGCCCAGCACCACGATCAGCTCCCGGCCGCTCGCGCCGCCGAGCACCTGCCCGGCCAGCTGCAGCACGGGGATCGCGAAGCCGGTGAGCAGCAGCGCCCACGGCGCCCACCCGCCGATGGCCACGGCGCAGACCAGCGCGGCCACGAGCAGCCCGGTGTAGGCCACCCGTGCGCGCCGATCGCCCAGCCGTACCGCCAGCGTGCGCTTGCCGGCCACGGTGTCGGTGGGGATGTCCCGGATGTTGTTGACCATCAGCAGCGCGCACGCCAGGGCACCGATGGCACAGGCGGCCAGCACCGCCGGAACCGTGAGGCGACCGGCTTGGGTGTAGGTGGTGCCGAGGGTGGCCACCAGCCCGAAGAAGACGAACACCGCCACCTCGCCGAGGCCGCGGTAGCCGTAGGGGTTCTTCCCGCCGGTGTAGAACCAGCCGGCGAGCACACACAGGGCTCCCACCGCGATCAGCCACCAGGTGCCGGCGACGGCGCACAGCACCACCCCGAGCACGCCCGCCACCGCGAAGGCGGCATAGGCGGCCCGCTTGACGGTTCCCGGGGCCACCGCACCCGAGGCGGTGAGCCGCACCGGGCCGACCCGGACGTCGTCGGTGCCCCGGACGCCGTCGGAGTAGTCGTTGGCGAAGTTGACGGCCACTTGCAGGGCGAGGGCCACCCCCGCGGCGAGCAGTGCCCGGACCGGGGAGGCGGCGTTGTCGTAGGCGGCGGCGCCGGTCCCGGCGAGCACGGGGGCGAGGGCAGCGGGCAGCGTACGCGGGCGTGCGCCGCCCACCCAGTCGCGCAGGGTGGGCATGGGACTCCGATCAGGGCAGGGGGCTCGCAGCAGGATAGTCGGCGGATGACCGGCCAGACACGGTGGCGCGAGGTGGGACAGCCGGTTGCCGCAGACCGACGCAGCCGTGTCGCTCCGGTCAGGTGGATCAGCCGCGGGGCCGGTGCACCTCGGCGCTGCCCTCGGCCACCGCGAGGGTCGCCAGGGCGGTGGCGGCCCGCCGGTCGGGTTTGCCGGGGCCACGGCGGGGCAGATCGGGCACACTCACCACGGCCTGCGGGGCCAGGGGCCCACCCCCGACGGCGTCGCGCACCTGCGCCAGGGTCGCCGGCCCGGCCACCACGGCCGTCACGCGCTGACCCCACGTCTCGTCCGGCACCCCGACCACGACGCACTCGCCGAAGCCGGCGGCGGCCAGGCGACGCTCCACCTCCGCCGGATGCACGTTCAGCCCACCGGTGACGAGGACGTCATCGAGCCTGCCCAGCACGCTCAGCCGGCCCTGCTCGAGGCGGCCGGAGTCGGTGGTGCGCAGCCACCGTCGGCCCTCCTGCTCGACCAGCTCCGAGCCGCCGTCCGGTGCCGGCTCCTCCGGCGCCGACCCGTCGGGGGAGAGATAGGCCGTGGCCAGCACCGGCCCGGCGATCTCGATCCGCCCCGAGGGCCCGCTCGTGCGCACCTGGACACCCTCCAGCGGCAGCCCGTCGTAGACGCAGCCGCCGCAGGTCTCGGTCATCCCGTAGGTCGTCACGACGGCGATCCCGGCCGCGCGCGCCCGGTCCAGCAGATCCGGCGGCGTGGCGGCCCCGCCCACCAGCACTGCCGCGCAGGTGCCCAGCGCGGCCACGCACGCTCCGCCGTCGTCGGCCTGGAGCACGCGCACCAGCTGGGTGGGCACGAGGGAGACATAACGAGGGACGTCGGTGCGCATCCGGCCGATGGCGGCGGCCAGGTCCGCGGGGCGGAACGGGCCCGACTCGGTCAGCTCCGGGGCGGTGCCGGCGAGGATCGAGCGCACCAGCACCTGGACGCCCGCCACGTGGTCGGCGGGCAGCGTGAGCAGCCACTGGCCCGGCCCGCGCAGTCGTCGGTGGGTGGCGCGTGCGCTCGCCCGCAGGGCTTCGGCGCCCAGCGCCACGGCCCGCGGGTTGCCGGTGGAGCCGGAGGTGGACAGCACCAGGGCGGTCCCGGGCAGCCCGCGCACCTGGTCGCCCACGGCCTGCGCCGCGGGACCGAGCAGGACGGGGGCGTCGCCGTCGAGGGCCCGGGTCAGCCGGGGGAGCAGGGCGCTGACAGGTTCGGACACCCCGACAGCCTACGAGGGCGCGTGCCGCGGCCCGGCCGGGCTCAGCGTCTACAGTGGATCCGTGCCTCACCTGAGCCTTCTCACCCGCGCGGGCCGGGGCCGGATCGGCTCCTCGGCCGCGGCAACGGCAGCCCTGATGCTGACGCTGGCCGCCTGCACCAGCCCGGGCGAGCCGGCCGGTACGCCCAGCCCGACCACCACGCCGGAGACCACCGCCCCGGCCGATGCCGACAAGCAGCACCCCCCGGAGCCCGAGGTCGCGCCGACGTGGCCGCTCACCGGTGAACCGCTGGGCGAGGACGCCGCGGACCGCCCCGCCCTGGCGATCAAGATCGAGAACTCGGAGGCGGCGCGCCCGCAGACCGGTCTGCAGGCCGCGGACGTGGTCTGGGAGGAGATGGTCGAGGGCGGGATCACCCGCTTCAACGCCGTCTACCACTCCGACCTGCCGGTGCAGGTGGGCCCGGTGCGCTCGGTGCGCCCCATGGACGCCGCGATGTCGGCCCCCTACGGCGGTCTGCTCGTGGCCTCCGGTGGCCAGGCGCCGTTCATCGGCGCCGCCCGGGAGGCGGGTCTGCAGGTGCTCACCCACGACCTCGGGCACGGCGGGTTCACCCGCAGCAGCGCACGGTTCGCTCCGCACAACCTCTACGGCACCCCGTCACTGTTCGTGGACCAGGCCGACGGCGCCCACTCCGACCCGCCGCCCGAGCAGCTCGCCTTCGCCCACCGGGGCGAGGATGCGACGGCCGTCACCGACGGGAGCCCGGCGGAGGCGCTGACCATCTCCTTCCCCCGGGCCACGCCGTCGTGGGACTGGGACGGCCAGGCCTGGCTGCGCAGCGAGGACGGCGCCCCGGCGACCACCGAGGACACCGGACGGATCAGTGCGGTGAACGTGGTGGCGCTGCGGGTGGAGGTGACCACCACCTCCTACGTGGACCCCTCGGGTGCGAACGTGCCCGAGACGATCATGACCGGCGGTGGTGAGGCGGTGGTGGCCACCGGCGGGCAGGTCCTCGAGGGCACCTGGAGCAAGGAGAGCGCCACCGACCCGGTCGTGCTCACCACCGGCGAGGGCGAGGAGATCCTGCTCGCGCCCGGCAACACCTGGATCGAGCTGGTGCCCACCTCGGGCGCCGGCGTCAGCGTGTCCTGAGGAGGACCCATGGGTGAGGTACGGATCGGCGTCCAGCTCCAGCCCCAGCACGCGGGGGAGTACCGCCTGATGCGCGAGGCGGTGATGCGCTCGGAGGAGGCCGGGGTGGACGTGGTGTTCAACTGGGACCACTTCTTCCCGCTCACCGGTGACCCGGAGGGCTATCACTACGAGTGCTGGACCATGCTCGGCGCCTGGGCCGAGCAGACCGAGCGGGTGCAGATCGGCGCCCTGGTCACCGGCGGGGGGTACCGCAACCCCGACCTGCTCGCCGATATGGCCCGGACCGTGGACCACATCAGCGACGGGCGCCTCATCCTCGGCGTGGGCGCCGGCTGGAACGAGCGCGACTACGACGAGTACGGCTACGAGTTCGGTACCCCCGGAACCCGGCTGGCGCTGCTGAAGGAGTACCTGCCGCGGATCGTCGGCCGGTTGCAGCAGGTGACGCCGCCGCCGGTGGGCGACCTGCCGCTGCTGATCGGTGGGGGCGGCGAGCGCAAGACGCTACGACTGGTGGCCGAGCACGCGAACATCTGGCACGGCTTCGGTGACCTGGAGACCTTCACCCACAAGTCGGGGGTGCTCGAGCGGCACTGCGCCGACGTGGGCCGCGACCCGGCCGTGATCGAGCGCTCGACCAGCTGGCCCGGGGTGGACCAGGCGGAGGCGTTCGTCGACGCCGGAGCGACGCTGTTCACCATCGGGACCAGCGGGCCGGACTACGACCTCGACGAGGTGCGCGCGGCGCTCGCGTGGCGGGACTCCCGCCGCTGAGTCTCCGCCCCAGGGATGACGCGGGCCCGGCCGCCGGGTGGACGCGCGGGGGCTGAGGTCGATCCCCGGGGCCGATGTGCCGGGGCGGGGCCGGCGGCGAGGATCGATCCATGACCACGATCGATGCCCACAGTGCCGGTACCGTCCCTCTGTCCACCGAGCCCACGCCGCCGCACCCGGTGCGCGACTCGCTGCTGCCCGCCACGCTCTCCCTGCTCGCGGTGCTGGCGCTGCTGACCGGCTTCGCCATCGCCGCCGGGACCGTGGTGCGCGTCGTGGCGGGGTACGTCATCGGCTGACCCGGGCCGTCTCGCGCGCTCGGGCGGTTCGACGCTCTCACGCGACGATGCTCGCCTGGTTGTCACCAGGCGAGCATGGCTGCCGAGGCGACCATCGCGCACGTCCGCAGGTGGTGCCACCGCGTCCATCGTGACTCGAACGACTCCCGGGGGCACCCGGCGGCGAGCTCGTTGTTGAGCGGGACGTTGCGGACGAGAGTGCTGATCAGCGCGGCGAGCGAGAGCCCCGCCGCGGCGATGACCGAGGGCGACCGGTCCCAGAGCGGGAGCGTGGCCGCGAGGGCGGGCGAGCCGAGGAACACCACCATGAACAGCGGGTTCACGATCACCGCGTTGATGTGGTTGAACGCCTTGACGTACGTCTCGTCGTCGAGACGTGCCAACCCGGGCAGGACGGCCACCGCGAACCCGAGATAGAGGCCGCCGAGCAGCCCTGTGAGGAGCCGGGCGCCCAGCAGGTGCAGCTCAGCCACGTGGGATCCGGAGGGATGTGCTCATGTCGACCAGCATGTCGACTCCTACGCGACTCTGGAATGGTTGACGCCCGCGTGGGCATATGCGAGCGTCTCGCTCATGGATGTGGTGGCCGCCCTGCTCGACGGCCCACGCGCACAGCGTGCCTTCCTGCTCAAGGCGATGTTCGGCGGGCGGTGGTCGATCGGTGTGGAGGACCAGGCGGCCCTGTCGGTCATCGTGGTGGTCCACGGCTCGGCGGTGGTCACCTCGGTCGGCGAGCAGCGCCAGGTGGTGGCCGAGGACGTCGTCCTGATCCGCGGACCGCGGCCGTATGTCGTGGCGGACGCGGCATCCACTCCTGTCGGCATCCGGATCCTGCCCGGTCAGGTGTGCGTCGACTCCACCGGGCAGCTTCTCGAGGAATCGATGCACCTGGGGGTGCGTACCTGGGGAAACACCACCGACCCGGAGGCGACCACCATGCTCATCGGCACCTACGCGCAGGAGACCTCGGTCGGTGCGCACGTGCTGTCGCACCTGCCGGAGGTGCTCGTGCTGTCGGGTCTGCGCTCGCCCGTGATCGAGGTGCTCGAGGAGGAGCTGGTGACCGAGGCGCCCGGCCAGGTGGCCGTCCTCGATCGACTGCTCGACCTGGTGCTCGTGCACGCCCTGCGCTTCGCGTACGCCGGTGAGCTCATGGAGGGCTGGCCGGCCGCCCAGCAGGACCCGGTGATCTCACGGGCGCTGGGACTGATCCACGAGCGACCCGAGCAGCCGTGGACCGTGGCGGCACTGGCCGGCGAGTGCGCCCTGTCACGAGCGGCCTTCGCCCGCCGGTTCGCCGCCCGGGTGGGAGAGCCGCCGCTGGCATACCTGACGCGTTGGCGCCTCGTGCTTGCGGCCGATCTGCTGACCGGCACCGATCTGACGTTGGCAGCGATCGCCGGCCGGGTCGGCTATGCGAATGCGTTCACGTTCAGTGCCGCCTTCAAGCGCGTGCGCGGAGTGGCGCCGGCACGGTTCCGCGCCGATGCTGCAGTTCGGGAGTAGGTCAGTAGTAGTACGGGAACGCCGACCAG
This sequence comes from Ruania suaedae, assembly GCF_021049265.1. Taxonomy (NCBI): domain Bacteria; kingdom Bacillati; phylum Actinomycetota; class Actinomycetes; order Micrococcales; family Ruaniaceae; genus Ruania; species Ruania suaedae. The sequence goes on along the minus strand of NZ_CP088018.1, from coordinate 2,924,522 downwards.
TCCGGGTCGCGCTTGGCCAGGAACGCGTCGCGTCCCTCGACCGCTTCGTCGGTCATGTAGCCCATCCGGGTCGCCTCCCCGGCGAAGACCTGCTGGCCCGCCATCCCGTCGTCGGCGAGGTTGAAGGCGAACTTCAGCATCCGGAGCGCCTGCGGGGACTTGGTGGCGATGATCCGCGCGTACTCCAGCGCCCGCTCCTCCAGCTCCGCATGCGGGACGGCCTCGTTGATCGCGCCCCACCGCTCGGCCTGCTCCGCGGAGTACTCCCGCGCCAGGAAGAAGATCTCCCGCGCCCGCTTGTCCCCGACCTGCCGTGCCAGCAGCGCCGAGCCGTAGCCGGCGTCGAAGGAGCCGACGTTGGCGTCGGTCTGCATGAACTTCGCGTGCTCGGCCGAGGCGATCGTCAGGTCGGCCACCACGTGCAGGCTGTGGCCCCCTCCGGCGGCCCACCCCGGGACGACGGCGATCACCGGCTTGGGCATGGTGCGCATCAGTCGCTGCACCTCCAGGATGTGCAGGCGGCCCGCCCGCGCCGGGTCCACCTGCCCGGCCGTCTCGCCCTCGTAGCGGTACCCGTCCCGGCCGCGGATGCGCTGATCGCCCCCGGAGCAGAACGCCCACCCGCCGTCCTTGGGGCTCGGGCCGTTGCCGGTCAGCAGCACGGCGGCGACGTCGGGACTCATCCGGGCGTGGTCGAGCGCGCGGAAGAGCTCGTCCACGGTGTGGGGGCGGAAGGCGTTGCGGACCAGCGGGCGGTCGAAGGCGATCCGCACGACCGGGAGATCGGTGGCTCCGCCGTCGGGCGAGCGGTCGACCCCCCGGTGATAGGTGATGTCGGTGAAGTCGACGCCGTCGATGTCGCGCCAGCGCCGGGGGTCGAACAACTCGGAGACCGGGGCGGGCAGGGGTGGGTTCTCGCTCACGGCTCGACTGTAGCGAGCCGTACCCACTGCTCGACCTGTGAGAAACTGGTACGAAAGTACTATTTTCTTGGAGGATGTCATGGCATGGGTGGTGCTGATCGTCTCGGGCATGCTGGAGACGGCGTGGGCGACGAGCCTGAAGGCCTCCGAGGGGTTCACGCGGTTGTGGCCCTCGGTGATCTTCTTCCTCACCCTCGCCGCGAGCATGGCCGGTCTGGCGTACGCGCTGCGCACGCTCCCGGTCGGCACGGCCTACGCCGTCTGGGTCGGGATCGGGGCCAGCCTGACCGCGATCATCGGCATGATCTGGCTCGCCGAAGGTGTCAACGCGATGAAGATCGTCTCCCTCGTGCTGATCGTCGCGGGGGTGGTGGGCCTCAACCTCGCCGGTGGTGGGCACACCGGAGGGGCCGGCGCCGGGCCCGCTGCGGCGTTGCACGCTCCGGCGGACGAGGACTGACCGTGCACGACAAGGGGCGACGGCGGCGCGCGAGCGTCGTGCAGGCAGCAGCCGACCTGCTGCGGCAGGAAGGCCCGGCCGGCCTGACCCATCGCGCCGTCGCCGCGCATGCCGGGTGCTCGCTGTCGGCCACGACCTACTACTTCGCCTCCCGGGGCGAGCTGGCGGCGGCGGCCGGGGCGGAGGTGGCGCGCCGGTGGGCCGAGCAGGCCGAGGAAGTCGCCGCGCGCGAGGCCACCGGCGATGCGGCCCGGATCGAGGCGGCGGTCGAGGCGCTGCTGCCACCGGCGGACCAGGTGCGCGGCCACTACGAGCACCTCGCGGGAGCCGGGCACAGCCCGGAGGTCGCCGCGGCGTACGCCCGGGGCCGCCCACGGGTGGATGCCGCGATGTCCAGGATCGTCGGGCCGCTCGGCCTGCCCGCCGCCCTCGCCGTGGCGATCATCGACGGCGCCGCCGTCAGCGCACTCAGCGAGGGCCGCGATCCGGTGGTGCTCGCCCGGGACCTGCTCGCGAAGGCCCTGGCGCAGGCCGAGTGCAGCACCCGCTGAGGCGCCGGTGGACCGAGGCTCCCGGGATCGACCCAGCCCGGACCCTCGGTCCGCGCCCGAAGGTTGCCTCCTGGGCGCACGCGGTCTCTGCCACGGCGCTCTAGGGTGGGAGCGTGAGGCGTACCTGCTACTCGATCGGCCTGCGGACCCGCTTCCGCGGCCTGGACCGCCGCGACGGGATGCTGCTCGAGGGCGAGGCAGGGTGGGGCGAGTTCTCCCCGTTCTGGGAGTACCACATCGCCGAGTCCCGCGCGTGGTGGGCCGCGGCCCGCGAGGCCGCCGACCTGCCCTTCCCCGACGCCGTCCGCAGCACCGTCCCGGTGAACGTCACCGTCCCGGCCACCACCCCCGAACGCGCCCATGCGATCGTCCTCGCGAGCGGGGGCTGCCGGACCGCCAAGGTCAAGGTGGCCGAGCCCGGACAGGACCTGGCGGACGAGCAGGCCCGCCTGGAGGCGGTCCGCGACGCCCTCGGCCCGGACGGCAGGATCCGCATCGACGCCAACGCCGCCTGGGACCTGGACGAGGCGCGCCGCCGCCTGCCGATCCTCGACCGGGCCGCGGGCGGGCTGGAGTACGCCGAGCAGCCCTGTGCCGCCGTGGCCGACCTCGCGGCCCTGCGGCGCCTCGGTCACATACCCATCGCCGCCGACGAGTCGATCCGGCGTGCCGAGGACCCCTACGAGGTCACGCGGCTGGAGGCGGCCGACGTCGTGGTCCTCAAGGTCCAGCCGCTCGGCGGCGTCCGGGCGTCGCTGCGCATCGCCGAGCAGATCGGGCTGCCCGTGGTGGTCTCCTCGGCGCTGGAGACCTCGGTGGGGATCGCCGCCGGGGTGGCGCTCGCAGCCGCCCTGCCCACGCTGCCCTACGCCTGCGGGCTGGCCACGGTGCACCTCTTCGACGACGACGTCACCGACCACCCGCTGCTTCCGGTCGACGGCGAGCTGCCCGTGCGCCGGGTGGAGCCCTCCGCGCAGCGTCTCGCTGCGGTCACCGCGCCCGCCGACCTGAGCCGGCGCTGGCAGGACCGGGCCGAGCGCGTGGCAGGATCGCCGTCATGACCGCCGCCACCGCTCGCGCCCGTGCGCTGGTCACGGCACTGGTGGCGCACGGGGTGGCCGATGTGGTCCTGGCCCCGGGGTCGCGCAGCGCCCCGCTGGCCTACGCCCTGCACGCGGCCGAGCGCGCCGGCTGGCTGCGCCTGCACGTGCGCGTCGACGAACGCTCGGCAGCCTTCCTCGCGCTCGGCATCGCCCGGGTGCGCCCGGCCGCGGTGGTCACGACCTCCGGTACGGCCGCGGCCAACCTGCACCCGGCGATGCTGGAGGCCTCCCACTCGGGCCTGCCGCTGCTCGCGATCACCGCCGATCGGCCCCACGAGCTGCGTGGCGTCGGCGCCAACCAGACCACCGACCAGACCAGGCTCTTCGGTGGGGCCGTCCGCTTCTTCGCCGAGCTGCCCGCCGCCGACGACGCCCCCGTGCGCGGGATCTCCTCGACGATCACCCGCGCGGTGACGGCCGCCACCGGGGCGCGCACCCGCGCCCCCGGGCCCGCCCACCTCAACGTCGCCTTCCGCGACCCGCTGGTCCCGGCCGAGGGCTGGTCGCCCGGCGCACCGCCGGAGCCGGTGCAGGTGAGCACCCCGGGCGCCGGCACGCCCGTCGATCTCGCGCGCGGGCCCCGCACGGTCGTGGTGGCCGGCGACGGCGCCGCACACGTGGCCGGGCCGGAGGTTGTGGGCGCATGGGCCTGGCCCGTCCTGGCCGAGCCCTCCTCCGGACTGACCCGCCTACCGACGGCGATCCTCGCCGGCCGGGTGGTGCTGGACGTGCTGGGCGAGGAGATCGAGCGGGTGGTGGTGCTCGGGCGGCCCACCTTGAGCCGTCCGGTGAGCCGGCTGCTTGCCCGGGACGACGTCGAGGTCGTGGTGCTGACCCGGGGCGCGGACTGGACCGACGTCGCCGGGACCGCCGGGACCATCGCGGACGCCATCACGGTGACCGGGCGACCGCAGGGGCCGGAGCAGCAGTGGGCGGCGCGCTGGTCGGAGGCGGCCCGGGGCGTCGCCGACGCGCTCGGCCGCCCGCGCCCCCTCGACGGCCCGGCGGTGGCAGGCGCCGTGCTCGGCGCCGGGGGCACGGTGCTGCTGGGCGCCTCGATGGCGGTGCGCGACGCCGATCTCGTGTGCGCGAGCGGGCCCGATTCCCCGGCTGCCGCCGGCTCGCTCGTCGTCGCCAACCGCGGCCTCGCCGGGATCGACGGCACGGTCTCGACCGGTGCCGGGATCGCCCTGGCCACCGGTCGGTCGGTCCGCGTGCTCGTCGGCGATCTCACCTTCCAGCACGACGTCGGAGGCCTCGCCTGCGGCCCGCTCGAACGCGAGCCGGATCTGCAGGTGATCGTGGTCAACGACGACGGCGGATCCATCTTCGCCACACTCGAGCACGGGGAGCGGGCCGAGACCTTCGACCGGATCTTCGGCACCCCACAGGGTCTCGACGTGGCCGCCCTCGCGGCCGGCTTCGGCGCGAGCCACCAGCAGGCCGACGATCTCGCGCACCTGCGCGAGATCCTTGCCGCCCCGGTGACCGGACGCAGCGTGGTCGAAGTCCGGCTCGACGGCGCGACCGCCCGGGAGCGTCACCAGCAGCTGACCGAGCGCCTCCGGACGGCGGCCCGGTCGGCGCTCGGCTGAACGTTCTCAGACACTTCCCAGGTGCAGTTCAGCCACGCGGCAGGTGCACGAGTTCTCATGGACTCATCACCCCGCGAGGAGGAACCATGAACGAGCAGCACCCCCACCAGCCTGACGACCGGCAGCACCCCGACCAGGGGCAGGCCCCGCAGAACCCGTTCCAGGCACCGGCCCGGCCGCATGACCCTGTGCAGCAGCCGGCCCCGGCCGCGCAGTACGGTCAGTACCCCCAGCAGGCCCAGCAGCAGCCGGAGGGGTGGCGGAACCAGCAGCCGCAGTTCGCCGGCCCCCACCCGTACGCCTGGCAGCACCCCGGCCACGCGCCGGCCCCGTCCGCAGGGCCCGAGCAGCCGCAGGCCCCACGCGGCAAGCGCCAGCGCCCCTGGGTGATGGTCGCGACCTCCGCGGCGCTCGCCGCCGTCCTCGCCAGCGGCGGGACGGCCGCCGTGCTGCACGGGACCCAGCAGTCCGGCTCGGACGTGACGCAGGTCTCGTCCTCGGGGACCACCGTCGAGTCCGCCTCCGACGGCAGTGCGGACTGGCAGGCCGTGGCCGACGCCGTCCGCCCCAGCGTGGTCTCGATCGCGGCCCGTTCGCAGGCGGGCCAGGGGGCAGGATCAGGCGTGATCATCGACGCCGGAGCCGGCTACGTACTGACCAACAACCACGTCGTCGAGGGTGCCGAGCAGCTGGCCGTGACCCTCACGGACGGGCGGATGTACGAGGCCGAGATCGTCGGCACCGATCCGGCCACGGATCTGGCCGTGCTGGCACTGCAGGACGCGCCGGACGATCTCGCGCAGGCGACACTGGGGACCTCCGACGATCTCGTCGTCGGCCAGGACGTGATGGCCGTGGGCAACCCGCTGGGACTGGACTCCACCGTCACCACGGGAATCGTCTCGGCGCTGGACCGGCCCGTGACCGCCATGGACCAGAGGTCGCGCGAGCCGGTGGTGACGAATGCGATCCAGGTCGACGCGGCCATCAACCCCGGTAACTCCGGCGGTCCGTTGTTCGACTCCTCGGGTCACGTCATCGGCATCACGTCCTCGATCGCCACCGACGGCAGCTCCAGCGGCAGCATCGGCCTCGGGTTCTCGATCCCGGTGGACCTGGCCGCCGACATCGCCGACCAGCTCATCGCCGACGGCACCGCCGAGCACGCCTACCTCGGCGTCGCTCTCTCCGACGAGACGGTGACGGCGGACGGGGTCACCCGCGCCGGTGCCGCGATCGAGGAGGTCCTCGAGGGCACGCCGGCGGCCGAGGCGGGACTGCGCCCGGGCGACGTCATCGTCCAGATCGACGACGACGCGGTCGGCGGCGCGAGCTCGCTCACCGGCTATGTGCGCACCTACGGCTCAGGTGAGACGGTCACCCTCACCGTGGTGCGCGAGGGCGAGTCCCGGACCGTCGAGACCACGCTCGCGGCGCGCGAGGACGTCGCGGCCTGATCGACCTGAGGGCGCGGAGGGGTCAGTCGCCGAGTGCGGTGCGCATGGGTTCGAGCTTCGCCTCGGACTCGGCGATCTCGGCCTCCGGATCGGAGGCGGCGACGATCCCGCACCCGGCGAACAGCCGCAGCGACCGGCCGTCCGGGGCGACCTCGGCCGAGCGCAGGGCGATTCCCCACTCGCCGTCACCGTCCGCGCCGAGCCAGCCGACCGGGCCGGCGTAGCGGGCGCGGTCCATCCGCTCGTGGCGGCCGATGACCTCGGCGGCGGTCTCGGTGGGTGTCCCGCACACCGCCGCCGTCGGGTGCAGCGCGGCGGCCACCTGCAGCGAGGACATCTCACCGTGGGGCTCGTCCAGCACCGCGGTGACGTCGCTGGCCAGGTGCATGACGTTCGGCAGGTGCAGGACGAATGGCGCGTCCGGGGCGTTGGTGGAGGCCGCGTAGGGCTCCAGCGATCGCGTCAGCGAGTCGACCGCGAACTCGTGCTCCTCGAGATCCTTGGACGATCGCGCCAGCGACGCGGCACGGGCGAGGTCGGCCTCGTCGTCACCGGTGCGCTGGATCGTGCCGGCCAGCACCCGCGAGGAGATCAGCCCGCGCTCGCGCCGCACCAGCAGTTCCGGGGTGGCGCCCACCAGCGAGTCGACGGCGAACGTCCAGCACATCGGGTAGTCCGAGCCGAGCGTGGCCAGCAGCCGCCGCACATCCAGCGGGCCGTCGAGCCGGGCGGTGACGTCGCGCGCCATCACGACCTTGGCCACGTCACCGGAGCGGATCAGCTCCACGACCTCGCGCACCGCTTCGCCCCAGGTGCCGGGGTCGAGTGCGCCGTCGGTGTAGGTGACCGACGGCCGCGGCAGCGGCTCCTGCCGGGAGGTGCGCAGCGCCGTCGGGTTGGGCGGGGGCTGCAGCTCCGAGGCGGAGGTGATGGTGGTCAGCCAGGCGTGGCAGCCGCGGCGTCCCGCCACCACCCGCGGCACCACGAGCACGCCACCGGCCTCGGATCCGGCGGAGAAGGCGAAGGAGCCGAATGCCACCGGTCCGGTCCCCGGCTGTCGGACCTCGTCGCGCACGACCATGTGCCCGGCGAGCTCGCGCCAGCGGCGGTCGGCCTCGGCGAACCGATCGGCCCCCGAGGTCTCGATCCGTAGCGCCTCACCCCATCCGACGATCCCCTCGCCGCGGCGCACCCAGGCGAGCGCGTCCGCCGGCTCGGCGGAGGGGAGCAGGTCGAACAGGTCGCCGATCGCCTGCGCCGGCACGCTGATGGTGCGGGCGAGCAGGGTCGGTGGCCAGGGGTCCACGGCGGCGTCGGTCATCGCTTTCCAGCCTATTCCGCGCGCGCGGGGCCGGGCCCGCCCGGGCTCGTGATGCTGGTCACGCGCGGGGGTGCGCGATGATGGGGGTATGTCACGAGCCAGCCTGGCCAAGGATCCGCGCGAGGTCGCGGGCATGTTCGACGGCGTCGCCCCCGCCTACGACCTCACCAACGACGTGCTGTCGATGGGGATGGACCGGCTGTGGCGCCGCCGCACCCGCGAGGCGGTCGGCGCCGTGCCGGGGGAGCGGGTGCTCGACCTGGCGGCCGGCACGGGGACCTCGAGCGAGGCGTACGCCGACGCGGGCATCGAGGTGGTGCCGTGCGACTTCTCGGCCGGCATGGTCGCCGTCGGCAAGCGCCGGCGTCCCGACCTGAACTTCGTCGTCGGGGATGCCACCGCGCTGCCATTCGCCGACGAGGTCTTCGATGCGGTCACGATCTCCTTCGGGTTGCGCAACGTGGTCGACACGACGACGGCCCTCACCGAGATGCTCCGGGTCACCAGGCCCGGGGGGCGCGTGGTGATCTGCGAGTTCTCGACGCCGCCGAACCCGCTCTGGCGCGGGGTGTACGGGACCTATCGGGACCATGTCCTGCCGCGGGTGGCGTCGGTGGTGAGCTCGAACACCGATGCCTACTCCTACCTCTCGGAGTCCATCGCCGACTGGCCCGACCAGCGCGGCCTCGCCGGCCTGCTGCACGAGGCCGGCTGGCGCGGTGTCGGCTATCGCAACCTCAGCGGCGGCATCGTCGCGCTCCACCGGGCACGCCGCCCGTGAGCCGGACGCCGTCGTGGTCGCGCATGAGTGCCGTGGCGGCCTGGGCGTCCTCGCGTCTCGGAGGATCCACGCCGTCGCCCGTCGGTGAATTACGACACTGACGCGTCGCAAAAAATCCGCGAGAATTCGGGCCAAAGTCAGGCCGAGCGTGGTCTCAGCCCACGCTCGGCTCGGGGTAGCCTAGGCACCGAGAACCGACCCGCGGACGCAGGTTCGGGGCTCCGTCCTGGCCGCGTGCAAGCGCAGAGCCGAAGGGCATCAGGATTCAACGACGAGATGCAGGGTGGGAGAGCGTGCGCACCACAGCCGACGACGCCGACGTGATCGTCGTGGGCGCCGGCCCCGCCGGCGCGGCCAGCGCGCACTACCTCGCCTCGGCCGGCCTCGAGGTGCTGCTGCTCGAGAAGGCAACCTTCCCGCGGGACAAGATCTGCGGCGACGGCCTCACGCCCCGAGCGGTGGCCGAACTGGTGCGCATGGGCGTACCGATGCGCGCCGAGGACGGCTGGATCCGCAACCGCGGGTTGCGCGTGATCGGCGGCGGCCACACGATCCACCTGCCCTGGCCGGAGATCGAGCGCTACCCGAGCTACGGGCTGGCGAAGGCTCGCACCGACCTCGACTCCACGCTCGCCTTCCACGCGCGCAGTTCCGGGGCCAAGCTGCTGGAGGGCGTCAACGTCACCGGTCCGCTCCTGGACGAGCGCACCGGCCGGGTGATCGGCGTGCAGGCCAAGGTGGTGGACGCACGGGGACGCCGGGTGGACGCCGATCCGCTCACGTTCCGCGCCCCGGTGGTCCTCGGCGCCGACGGCGTCTCCGCCCGGATGGCGACGGCACTGGGCCTGGCCAAGAAGGACGACCGGCCGATGGGGGTCGCGGTGCGGACCTACTTCCGCACCCCCCGCCACGACGACGAGTGGATGGAGTCCCACCTCGAGCTGTGGGACGGAGAGCCCGGCAGGTCCCAGCTGCTGCCCGGCTACGGCTGGATCTTCGCGCTCGGGAACGGCCTGGCCAACGTCGGGCTCGGGTCCGTCAGCTCGACGGCCAGGGCCACCCAGCTCGACTACCGCTCGCTGCTGGCCGCGTGGATGCGCAACGCCCCGCCCGAGTGGGAGTTCACCCCCGAGAACCAGGTGGGCCCGGTCCGTGGCGCGGCGCTGCCGATGGCCTTCAACCGGCAGCCGCTGTACACCCGCGGCCTCATGCTGGTGGGCGACTCCGGGGGCATGGTCTCGCCGTTCAACGGGGAGGGCATCGCCTACGGGCTGCAGGCCGGCCGCGTGGCGGCGGATGTGATCGCCCAGGCGTTCGCCCGTACGAGCGACGAGGCCCGCGAGCGCACCCTCGCGACCTACGCGGACCGGATGCGGGAGGACCTCGGCGGCTACTTCACGCTGGGACGGGCCTTCGTGACGATCATCGAGAACCCCCGGGTGATGCGGCTGTGCACGAAGTACGGGCTGCCGCGCCCGACGCTGATGAAGATCGTGCTGAAACTGCTCTCCGACTGCTACGACACCAAGGGCGGGGACGTGACCGATCGAGTGATCACGGCGCTGACGAAGGTGGTGCCCGCGGCATGACTGACCGGGCACCTCGGACGCCGTCGGACACCTGGAGGATGAACGCATGACGAACCCGTACGTTCCGCTGCTGGTCATGGGCCTGCTCGCGCTCGTGTTGGGCCTCGGCGGGCTCCTCTCCAGCATGGTGATCGGCCCGAAGCGCTACAACAGGATCAAGGTCGACGCCTATGAGTGCGGGATCCAGCCGTCCCCGCACGCCGCGACCGGGCGCTTCCCGGTGAAGTACTACATCGTCGCGATGACCTTCATCATCTTCGACATCGAAGTGGTCTTCCTCTACCCGTGGGCGGTGGCGTTCACCGAGCTCGCGACGTTCGGGCTGATCGCCATGATCGCGTTCCTCCTGCTCATCACCGTGCCATTCGTGTACGAGTGGCGCCGTGGCGGGCTGGACTGGGACTAGGAAGGAGCTGCAATGGGACTCGAGGACAAGCTGCCTGCCGGCTTCATGCTCGGCAAGGTCGAGGATCTGGTCGGGTGGGTGCGGTCGTCATCGATGTGGCCGGTCACCATGGGCCTGGCGTGCTGCGCCATCGAGATGATGGCGGCAGGTACGTCCCGCTTCGACATCTCCCGGTGGGGGATGGAGGTCTTCCGCGCCTCCCCGCGCCAGGCGGACCTGATGATCGTCTCGGGCCGGCTGAGCCACAAGATGGCACCGGTGATCCGGTCGGTCTATGACCAGATGTCGGACCCGAAGTGGGTCATCTCCATGGGCGTGTGCGCCTCCTCCGGTGGCATGTTCAACAACTACGCCATCGTGCAGGGCGTCGACCACGTGCTGCCGGTCGACATCTACCTGCCGGGCTGCCCGCCGCGCCCGGAGATGCTGATCAACGCGATCCTGGAGCTGCACGAGCAGGTGGTCAAGCAGGAGCCGCTGGGCGCCAACCGTGCCGAGGTCCGGCGTGCGGTGGAGGCGGCGGCGCTCGAGGCGACGCCGACGCACCAGATGAAGGGGCTGTTGGCGTGAGCGCGAGGAGCCCCCGTGGAGGGGCGGCGAGGAACGAGCTGCACCGGAGCGAGGCACCGCAGCGCTCAGGCAAGGAGGATGTGGCGTGAGCGATGAGCAGGACAAGCACGTCACCCCGCCCTCCCAGGAGGCGCAGGAGGCCGGCTCCCAGCACCTGGAGCAGGTGAGCGAGACCGCCGGCCGGGCGCCGCTCGACGTCGTCGAGGTCCGCGAGGGCATGTTCGGGGTGCGCGGCACCGGGGACACCTCCGGCTACGGCGGTCTGCGCCGGGTGGTGGCCCTGCCCGGCCCGAGCCAGCGGCCCTACGGCGGCTACTTCGACGAGGTGGTCGACATCCTCGCCGAGGTGCTCGAGGAGGCCGGGGTGGCCTACGACGACGCGATCGAGAAGGTGGTCGTCTTCCGCCAGGAGTGCACCCTCTTCGTGCGCCGTGAGCACCTGCCGGTGGTGGCCCGCGCGCTGCGCGACGACCAGGACCTGCGGTTCGAGCTCTGCCTGGGCGTCTCGGGCGTGCACTACCCGAAGGACGAGATGCGCGAGCTCCACGCCGTGTATCCGCTGTTCTCGATCACCCACAACCGTGCGATCCGCCTCGAGGTCGCAGTGGCGGACGCCGATCCGCACATCCCCACGATCATCGACGTCTACCCCGCCAACGACTGGCACGAGCGGGAGGCCTGGGACTTCTTCGGCCTCGTGTTCGACGGCCACCCGTCCCTCGCGCGGATCCAGATGCCCGACGACTGGCCCGGGCACCCCCAGCGCAAGGACTACCCGCTCGGCGGCATCCCGGTCGAGTACAAGGGCGCCACGGTGCCCTCCCCGGACAACCGGAGGTCGTACAACTGATGTCCACCACCTCTTCCACCTCCAGTCCCAGGGCCACCGGCCCCATCGGCGACACCGGCGGCGCCCGCGAGTACACCGCCACCGGCGGCGACTGGGACGAGATCAGCGCCGACGCGATGGCGAACCCGGACGAGCGCATCGTCGTCAACATGGGACCCCAGCACCCCTCGACCCACGGCGTGCTGCGGATCGTCCTCGAGATCGAGGGCGAGACGGTCACCGAGGCGCGCGGCGGGATCGGCTTCCTGCACACCGGCATCGAGAAGAACATGGAGTACCGGACCTGGACGCAGGGGGTCACGTACTGCACCCGCATGGACTACGTGGCGCCGCTGTTCCAGGAGGTCGGGTACTGCCTGGCGGTGGAGAAGCTGCTCGACATCACCGATGACGTCCCCGAGCGCGCCAGCCTGATCCGCGTGCTGATGATGGAGCTCAACCGGATCTCCTCCCACCTGATCGCGCTGGGCACCGGCGGCAACGAGCTCGGTGCGACCACGATGATGACGATCGCGTTCACCGCGCGCGAGGACATCCTGCGGATCTTCGAGTCGATCACCGGCCTGCGGATGAACCACGCCTACATCCGGCCCGGAGGCGTGGCCGTGGACCTGCCGCCCGGCGCCACCCAGATGGTGCGCGAGTACATCCCGCAGATCCGCGACCGGATCGGGCAGCTGGAGAAGCTCACCCTGAAGAACCCGATCTTCCTGGGACGCCTGCAGGGAGTGGGCTACCTGCCGCTGGCGGGAGCGATGGCGCTCGGCGCCGCCGGACCCATCCTGCGCTCGGCGGGGTTGCCGTTCGACCTGCGCAAGTCCCAGCCGTACTGCGGCTACGAGACCTACGACTTCGAGGTGCCCACGCACACCGACGCCGACTCCTACGCCCGCGTGGTGCTGCGGTTCAAGGAGATGCGCGAGTCGCTGAAGATCGTCCAGCAGGTCATCGCCCGGCTCGAGGCCCAGGACCGCAAGGGCAAGCACCCGGTGATGGTGGCCGACAAGCGCATCGCGTGGCCGGCGCAGCTCTCGGTCGGCAGCGATGGACAGGGCAACTCCCTGGACCACATCCGCACGATCATGGGCACCTCGATGGAGGCGCTCATCCACCACTTCAAGCTCGTCACCGAAGGCTTCCGCGTGCCCGCGGGGCAGGTGTACCAGCAGATCGAGCACCCCAAGGGCGTCCTCGGGGTCCACCTCGTCTCCGACGGCGGGACGCGCCCCTACCGGGCGCACTTCCGGGACCCGTCGTTCAACAACCTGCAGACCCTCGGGATGATGTGCGAGGGCGGCACGATCGCCGACGTGGTGGTCGCCGTCGCGTCCATCGACCCGGTGATGGGAGGGGTGGACCGCTGATGGCCACATCCATGACCAGCTATCCCGCCGACGTCGCCGACCGCCTCGGCCGCGACGCCCAGGAGATCCTGGGGCGCTACCCCCAGCCCCGCTCGGCGTTGCTGCCGCTGCTGCACCTCGTCCAGTCCGAGGACGGCTACGTCAGCCCGGCCGGGATCGGCTTCTGCGCCGATGTGCTGGGCTTGTCCCGGGCATCGGTCTCGGCCGTCGCGACGTTCTACAGCCAGTACAAGCGCCACCCCAACGGCACCTACACCGTCGGCGTGTGCACGAACACGCTGTGCGCCGTGATGGGCGGGGACGCGATCTTCGACCACCTCTCGGCCACGCTGGGGATCGGGCACGACGAGACCACCGAGGACGGCACGATCACGCTGGAGCGGGTGGAGTGCAACGCCGCCTGTGACTACGCCCCCGTGATGGTCATCAACTGGGAGTTCTTCGACAACCAGACCCCGACCTCGGCGGCGGAGACGGTGGGCAAGCTGCTGGCCGGCGAGCCGGTCACCCCGACCCGCGGCGCGGACCGGGTGGCCACCTTCAAGGAGGTCTCCCGTGTGCTGGCCGGCTTCGAGGACGGCCACGCCGACGAGGGCCTCGGCGCCGGGTCGGCGACCCTGGTCGGTCTCGAGCTCGCCCGCCGGAACAACTGGCGTGCACCCGGCACCGACGAGGCCGAGGAGGCCGCCGGTCCGCAGGTAGCGGCCGAGGCCGCCGCCCTGGGCCACGACCCCGTCGGCGACGAGGGCTCGAGCGCCGAGCGCGAGCCGCGCACGCCCGGGGACGCCGACGCCGATCCGGTCAAGAGCACCGACGAGGAGGGCACGAACTCGTGAGCACCCTGGCCCCGATCCTGAGCGACCTGTGGGATGTCCCGCAGTCGTGGAAGCTGGACACCTACGTCGACCGCCGCGGCTACGACGGGCTCCGCACCGCGTTGCAGACCGATCCGGCCGACCTGATCACCATGGTCAAGGACTCCGGTCTGCGCGGCCGTGGCGGTGCCGGCTTCCCGACCGGCCTGAAGTGGTCCTTCCTGCCCCAGCCCGACGGCGGCCCGCGCTACCTCGTGGTCAACGCCGACGAGTCCGAGCCGGGCACCTGCAAGGACATCCCGCTGATGCTGGCCAACCCGCACGCCCTGATCGAGGGGGTGGCGATCACCTCCTTCGCCATCGGGTGCCACCACGCCTTCATCTACCTGCGCGGGGAGGTCGTGCACGTCTACCGCCGGCTGCTCGCCGCCGTGCGCGAGGCCAAGGCGGCCGGCTACCTGGGCTCGGACATCCTGGGCACCGGTTACGACCTCGAGGTGACGATCCACGCGGGCGCCGGCGCCTACATCTGTGGTGAGGAGACCGCGCTGCTGGACTCCCTCGAGGGCCGTCGCGGCCAGCCCCGGCTCAAGCCGCCGTTCCCCGCCGTCGCGGGCCTGTACGCCCGGCCCACGGTGGTCAACAACGTCGAGAGCATCGCCTCGGTCCCCGGCATCGTGCGTCACGGGGCCGACTGGTTCGCCTCGATGGGCACCGAGAAGTCCAAGGGCCACGGGCTGTTCTCCCTCTCCGGCCACGTGACCCGTCCGGGGCAGTACGAGGCGCCGCTGGGTATCACCTTCCGCGAGCTGCTGGACATGGCCGGCGGGATCCGGGACGGGCACGAGCTGAAGTTCTGGACGCCGGGTGGTTCCTCCACGCCGATCCTGACGGCCGAGCACCTCGACGTCGTCCTCGACTACGAATCGGTGGGGGCGGCCGGCTCGATGCTGGCCACCCGTGCCCTGCAGGTCTTCGACGAGACGACCTCGGTGGTGCGCTGCGTCACCCGCTGGATCGACTTCTACCAGCACGAGTCGTGCGGGAAGTGCACCCCCTGCCGGGAGGGCACCTTCTGGCTCAAGCAGATCCTGCAGCGACTGGAGGCAGGCGAAGGCACCGAGTCCGACATCGAGCTGCTGCTCGACGTGGCCGGGAACATCGAGGGCCGGTCGTTCTGTGCGCTGGGCGATGCGGCCGCCACGCCCGTCAAGAGCGCCATCAAGTACTTCCGGGACGAGTTCGAGCAGGGCCTGCACACCCCCGCCTGGGAGCTGTTCCCCTACGAAGCCAACGCCGCGTTCACCGGAGTCACCTCATGACCGCCACGACGAGCACGTCCAGCGACGCCGTCGCCAAGCCCGACGACGTCACCCTGACCATCGACGGCGTCGAGGTCAGCGTCCCCAAGGGCACGCTGGTGATCCGCGCCGCCGAGCAGATCGGCGTCCAGATCCCCCGGTTCTGCGACCACCCGCTGCTCAAGCCCGCCGGCGCCTGCCGCCAGTGCCTGGTCGAGGTCGCGGCCCCGGATCGGGAGGGCAACGTCCGCCCGATGCCCAAGCCGCAGACCTCCTGCACGCTGGAGGTGATGCCGGGGATGCAGGTGAGCACCCAGCACTCCTCGGAGGTGGCCGAGAAGGCCCAGCGGGGCCAGATCGAGTTCCTGCTCATCAACCACCCGCTGGACTGCCCGGTCTGCGACAAGGGCGGGGAGTGCCCGCTGCAGAACCAGGCACTGTCCAACGGCAGCGGCACCTCGCGCTTCACCGGCGTCAAGCGCACGTTCCCGAAGCCGATCAAGATCTCTACCCAGATCCTCCTCGATCGCGACCGGTGCATCCTGTGCCAGCGGTGCACCCGCTTCTCCGACGAGATCGCCGGTGACCCCTTCATCGATCTGCAGGGCCGCGGCGGCGGGACCCCGGGCAGCAGCGACGACCATGGCCTCCCGGCCCAGCAGATCGGCCGCTTCGACGAGGCGATCCTCGGCTTCGCCGGTGGCGTGGAGGCTCCCGACCACGAGACCGTCGGACCCGGCGGGGAGCCCGCCCTGGCCGCGGGCACGGGGGAGAGCACCCCGACGCTCGGGGCAGCCGCCCTGGACACCTCCGGACGACCGTTCGCGTCCTACTTCTCCGGCAACACCATCCAGATCTGCCCGGTCGGCGCACTCACCTCCGCCTCGTACCGGTTCCGCTCGCGCCCGTTCGACCTGGTCTCCACCCCGTCGGTGGCCGAGCACGACGCCTGCGGCAGTGCGATCCGCATCGATCACCGCCGCGGGGTGGTGCTGCGCCGGCTGGCCGGCGACGACCCGGTGGTCAACGAGGAGTGGATCACCGACAAGGACCGCTTCGCCCACCCCTGGCAGAGCGCGCCGGACCGGCTGACCCACCCGCTCGTGCGGGACGAGGAGACCGGTGAGCTCGTGCCGACCAGCTGGTCGGAGGCCGTGCACGTGGCGGCGCGTGAGCTCGCGGCCGCGGCCGGCCGGGTCGGGGTGCTGCCCGGTGGGCGGCTGACGGTCGAGGACGCCTACGCGTGGTCGAAGTTCGCCCGCGTCGTGCTCGCCACCAATGACGTCGACTTCCGCGCCCGCGCGCACTCGGCGGAGGAGGCCGACTTCCTCGGCCACCGGGTCGCCGGGTCGGCGATGGATGTGACCTTCCGCGACCTCGAGCGCGCCGGTGAGGTCCTGCTCGTCGGGCTCGAGCCCGAGGAGGAGGCCGGCACGATCTTCCTGCGGCTGCGCAAGGGCGTCCTCGCGGGAACGGTGCGGGTGAGCACGATCGCGCCGCTGGCCTCCCGAGGCTCGACGAAGCTGCGCGCGGACCTGCTCCAGACCGCTCCCGGCGGCGAGGCCGCCGTCCTGGGCGCGCTGGCCGACGGCGCCACCGAGGCCGCGGGGATCGACCTGGGCGACCTGGCGGACCGGCTGCGCGGTGGCGTGATCCTGGCTGGCGAACGCCTCGGCGGTGTCCCCGGCGGGTTCACCGCGCTGCAGCGCCTCGCCGCAGCCAGCGGCGCCCGCCTCGCCTGGGTCCCCCGGCGTGCGGGTGACCGCGGCGCCGTCGAGGTGGGCCTGCTGCCCGGCATGCTGCCCGGCGGCCGGCCGGTCGCCGACCCCCAGGCACGGGTGGACGTGGCCGCGGCGTGGGGCGTGGAGCGGCTGCCCGAGCGGGCCGGACGCGATCTGACAGCGATCCTGCAGGCCGCCCGCGACGGCGACCTGGGCGCGCTGCTGGTCGGCGGGATCGAGCTCGACGACCTGCCCGACCCCCGGCTCGCCGAGGCCGCCCTGGCGGCCGTGGGCACGGTGGTCCAGCTGGAGGTGCGGCGCTCCGCCGTCACCGGCTACGCGGACGTGGTCCTGCCGGTGGCGCCGCCGGCGCACAAGACGGGCACCTTCCTCACGTGGGAGGGGCGGCCACGCCCGTTCGAGGCGGTCTTCGACGATCACGCCCTCAGCGATGCCCGGGTGCTCGACATGATCGCGGCCGCGGCCGGCTCCGACCTCGGTGCGCGCCACCTGGACGGCCTCTGGGCCGAGCTGGCCGAGTTCAGCGGCTGGGACGGCGAGCGTGCGCCGGCACCGGACGTCGACGCCGCGCCGGGCACCCCGGCGGGTACCGCGCCGGGGACGGCGCTGCTGGCCACCTGGCGCCTGCAGCTGGACTCCGGGCGCGGGCAGGACGGCGAGCCGCACCTGGCCGGCACCCAGCGCCGGGCGGTGGCCCATGTCTCGGCCGCGACCGCGGCCGAGGTCGGGGTGCTCGAGGGCCAGACACTGCGCGTGAGCGGTCCGGCCGGGTCGATCGAGCTGCCCGTCTCGATCCTGGCGATGCCCGACCGGGTGGTCTGGTTGCCGCAGCACTCCCCAGGATCTTCGGTCCACCGCATGCTCGGGACGGGCGCGGCGGGCGTCGTCGACCTGTCCGCCACCACCTCGGAGGTACAGCGATGAGCCCATCGGTCGTTCCCGTGCTCGCATCGGCGGGTGGTGCGGACTTCTCGGCCGACACGATCGGCCTGGTGTTCATCAAGGCTGCGGCGATCCTGGTCTTCCTGCTGCTCTCGGTGCTCTTCGCGCTGTGGTTCGAGCGGCGGATCATCGGGCGCTTCCAGCAGCGCCTGGGTCCGAACGTGCGCGGTCCCTTCGGTCTGGTGCAGTCGATCCCGGACGCCCTGAAGCTGCTCCTCAAGGAGGACATCAACGTCAAGGGTGCGGACAAGCTCATCTACCAGGTCGCCCCGTTGATCTCGGTGTTCTGTGCGTTCATGATCTTCGCGATCATCCCGTTCGGCCCCGCGGTGCAGATCCCGTTCACCGATATCGTCACGCCGCTGCAGCTCACTGACCTGCCGGTGTCGGTGCTCTACTTCCTCGGCATCGCCGGCCTTGGCGTCTACGGCATCGTGCTCGGCGGTTGGGCCTCGGGATCGACGTACCCGCTGCTCGGGTCGGTGCGATCGACGGCGCAGGTCATCTCCTACGAGCTGGCGATGAGCCTGTCCCTGGTCAGCGTGCTGATCGTCGCTGGGTCGATGTCCACCTCCGAGATCGTGAACTCGCAGACCCAGTTGTGGTGGTCGGTCGCGCTCGCCCCGGCGTTCGTGATCTACCTGATCTCGATGACCGGGGAGGTCAACCGGCTCCCGTTCGACCTGCCCGAGGCCGAGGGCGAACTGGTTGCGGGATACACCACCGAGTACTCCTCGATGAAGTTCGCCTGGTTCTTCCTCGCCGAGTACATCAACATGCTGAACGTGTCGGCGATCGCGACCACGCTCTTCATGGGCGGCTGGCGTGCGCCGTGGCCCCTCTCGTCCATCAACGACGGCATGTTCAACGAGGGCTGGTGGCCACTGCTGTGGTTCCTCATCAAGCTCTGGGGCTTCATGTTCTTCTTCGTGTGGCTGCGCGCGACCCTGCTGCGCTTCCGCTACGACCAGTTCATGAACCTGGGCTGGAAGATCCTCATCCCCGTGGCGCTCGCCTGGGTGGTCGGCGTGGCCGCGATCCAGGGTCTGCGTCAGTTCACCGACATCAGCCTGCAGACCTTGTTGTTCGCTCTGGCCGGAGCACTGGTGCTGTTCGCCGTCGTGCTGATGCTCATCCCCGAACGCAAACGGGAGGCGGTGGACCCGCCGGAGGAGGAGAAGCCCTTCGACGCCTTCGCCGGCGGATATCCCGTGCCGCCGCTGCCCGGCCAGACCCTGCCTCCCTCGCCCCGGCGGGCGAAGGTGACCGCGCCGGCCGACGCCGGTCCCGCCACCGACAAGGAGAACACCGATGGCTGACTCCAAGAAGCGTGGGCGCAGCCCCGAGCCGCGTACCACCAAGACGGCGATGGGCGCGACCCACGACATGAACGACTTCGACGTCGACGGCGATCAGGACAAGAACGCCATCGAGGAGTTCTTCGCCCCGGTCGCCGGGTTCGGCGTGACGATGGCCTCGCTGTTCCGGCCGGTGGTCACCGAGCAGTACCCGTTCGAGAAGAAGCCCACCGCGCCCCGCTACCACGGGCGACACCAGCTCAACCGGCACCCGGACGGGCTGGAGAAGTGCATCGGGTGCGAGCTGTGCGCCTGGGCCTGCCCGGCGGATGCGATCTACGTCGAGGGTGGCAACAACGCCCCCGGCGCGCAGTACTCACCGGGGGAGCGGTACGGCAAGGTCTATCAGATCAACTACCTGCGCTGTATCTTCTGCGGGCTCTGCATCGAGGCCTGCCCCACCCGGGCGCTGACGATGACCAACGAGTACGAGCTGGCCGACACCACCCGCGAGGGGATGATCTTCGACAAGGACCAGCTCCTCGCGCCGCTGCGCTCGGGCATGCTCTCCGCTCCCCACCCGATGGTCGAGGGCACCACCGACGGCGACTACTACATGGGCTCGGTCACCGGCCCCACCGAGACGCAGGTGGACTGGGTCCGCGAGCACCGGCCCGAGGACCCTAGCCTGGACTCGGTGGCCACCACGCGTAGCTCGCAGGGAGGCCAGCGATGACCGAGCAGCTCGTGATCTCCACCGGCGAGGCGGTCCTGTTCTGGGTGCTGGCTCCGCTGATGGTCCTCGGCGCGCTCTCCCTGCTGTTCGCACGCCGCCCGGTGCACATCGCCGTCAGCATCGCGGGCGTGATGGTGGGTCTGGCCGTCCTCTACATCGCGCTGGAGGCACCGTTCCTCGGGGTGGTACAGGTCGTGGTCTACACCGGCGCGGTGATGATGCTGTTCCTGTTCGTGCTGATGCTGATCGGTGTCGACTCGACCGAGTCCCTCACCGAGACCCTCGCCGGGCAGCGGTGGATCGCCGTCGTCGGAGGACTGGGGCTGCTCGTGCTGATGGTCGCCGTACTCACCCGCCCCGAGTTCGGGCCGGCCGTGGGGCAGACCGCCGCCAACGCCGACACCAACCCGGTCGGGGTGGCGCGGCTGATCTTCGGCCAGTACGTCTTCGCCTTCGAGCTCACGGCCGCCCTGCTGATCACCGCGGCTCTCGGTGCACTCGTGCTCAGCCACCGCCGGCGCCTCGGACCGCGCACCGGCCAGCGTGAGACGGTGGAGAAGAAGCTCGCCACCTTCAAGCGCACCGGCTCCGCCACTGCCGTCACCTCCGCACCCGGACCCGGCGTCTACGCCCGCACGAACTCCGCGGACATGCCGGCGCTGTCGGCCACCGGCGAGACCCTCGACGCCTCGGTCACGACGGTGCTGCGCGTGCGCGGTCAGGTTCAGCGTGACGAGGAGGCCGCAACCCAGACCGGGCGGGTGGCCATGATCGCCTCCGGGGCCCCCGTGACCGACACCGGGGACGAAGCACACCGTGAGCCGCCGGAGCCGGCCACCGACCGGCCTGAGGAGGGGGACGAGCGATGACGTTGGTGCACTACCTGGTCCTGTCCGGGATCCTGTTCTCGATCGGTGCCGTCGCCGTGCTCGTGCGCCGCAACGCCCTCGTGGCGTTCATGGGCGTGGAGCTGATGCTCAACGCCGCGAACCTGACGCTGGTCACCTTCGCCCGGATGCACGGTGACCTGCAGGGGCAGGTGATCGCCTTCTTCGTGATGGTGGTGGCCGCGGCGGAGGTCGTGATCGGCCTGGCGATCATCGTGTCCATCCACCGAACCCGCGGGTCGGCGTCGCTCGATGACGCCAACCTGCTGAAGAATTGATTGAGGTCATGGACGCCACTTCTGCGATGCCCTTGACAAGTCTGGCCTGGCTGCTGGTCGCCATCCCGCTCGTCAGTGCTGCCGTGCTCCTGGTCGGCGGCCGGCGCACCGACGCCTGGGGGCACTGGCTCGGCGTCGTCGCCGCCGGTGCCGCCGCGCTGCTCGGGATCGGGATCCTGCTCGAGCTGCTCGGGCAACCCGGCGAGGACCGGATCCACAGCATCCACCTGTTCTCGTGGATCCCCGCCGGTGACCTGAGCGTGGACGCGGGCCTGCTGGTCGACCCGCTCTCGATGACGTTCGTGCTGCTGATCACCTTCGTCGGTGCGCTCATCCACATCTACTCGGTCGCCTACATGGCCCACGACGACTCCCGCCGGCGGTTCTTCGCCTACCTGAACCTGTTCGTGGCAGCGATGCTCGTGCTGGTCCTGGCCGACTCCTACGCGCTGCTCTTCGTCGGCTGGGAGGGCGTGGGCCTGGCCTCCTACCTGCTCATCGGCTTCTGGAACCACCGCACCGAGTACGCGGTCGCCGCCAAGAAGGCGTTCGTGATGAACCGCGTCGGGGACATGGGTCTGCTCGTCGCGATGATGCTGATGTTCGCCTCGATCGGCGCCGTGGACTTCGAGGGCGTCTTCGCCGCCGCCGCCGGCACCAACGAGGGCGTCCTGACGGCGACCGGGCTGATGCTCGTGCTCGCCGCGTGCGGCAAGTCGGCCCAGTTCCCGCTCCAGGCCTGGCTCGGGGACGCCATGGCCGGCCCGACGCCGGTCTCGGCGCTGATCCACGCGGCCACCATGGTCACCGCCGGCGTCTACCTGATCGTCCGGTCGGCCCCGGTCTTCGAGGGAGCCCCGACGGCGCAGCTCGTCGCGGCCATCATCGGCGCCGTCACGCTCCTGTTCGGTGCGATCGTCGGGTGCGCGAAGGACGACATCAAGAAGACCCTCGCCGCCTCCACGATGAGCCAGATCGGGTACATGGTCCTGGCCGCGGGCCTCGGGCCGATCGGCTACGCCTTCGCGATCTTCCACCTGCTCACGCACGGGTTCTTCAAGGCCGGGATGTTCCTCGGGGCCGGGTCGGTGATGCACGGTATGGGCGATGAGGTGAACATGCGCAAGTTCGGCGCGCTGCGCCGGTCGATGCAGATCACCTGGATCACCTTCGGAGCCGGATGGCTCGCGATCCTGGGCATCCCGCCATTCTCCGGCTTCTGGTCCAAGGACAAGATCATCGAGGCCGCCTTCGTCGGCGACGGCTGGCAGCCGTGGGTGTTCGGTCCGATCGCCCTGCTCGGCGCCGGGATCACGGCGTTCTACATGTCCCGCCTGTTCTTCATGACGTTCCACGGCAAGGCCCGCTGGAACGACGGCACGGACACGGCCGGCGGCAACGTCACCGAGGACCCGGTCCAGCACCCGCACGAGTCGCCGGCACTGATGACCGTGCCGATGATCATCCTCGCCGTCGGGTCGGTGGCCCTTGGCGGACTGCTCGCGATCGGTGACACCTTCACCCACTGGCTCGAGCCGGTCACCGGCCACGTCGAGCACCACGAACCGGTGCTACCGATCCCGCTGCTGATCGCCGCCACCATCGCCCTGGTGCTGCTGGGGGCGTTCCTCGCCTGGCGCCAGTACGGTGCCGCCGCGGTGCCCGTGGCGCCGCCACGAGGGTCGGTCCTGACCCGCGCCGCCCGCGCCGACCTGTACCAGGACACGGTGAACGAGACCGTCTTTGCCACCCCGGGCGCCCGGATGACCGAGGTGCTCACCGACGCCGACACCTCGGTGGTCGACGGCGCCGCGCGCGGACTGGGGACCGGGGCCGTCGGGCTCGGGAACCGGTGGCGCCGGCTGCAGACGGGATTCGTCCGCAGCTATGCCTCGATCATGGTCGTCGGTGTCGTGCTCGCCGTTGTCGTCGTCCTCGCCACGCGAGTTTGAGTCGGAGGATCCATGACTTCCACCCTTGCCGGTCTGCCCTGGCTCTCCCTGCTCGTGGCGCTGCCGCTGGTCGCGGCCGCCGTCATCTGGCTCGTCCCTGGTGTGCAGAAGATCGCCCGCCCGCTCGGCCTGGTGGTGAGCGTGCTCGTGCTCGCCGCCGCCGTGGCGATGGTCCCCGGCTTCGATGCCGGCGGCGGCTACCAGTTGACCGAGACCTACTCCTGGATCCCCGCCATCGGGGCGTCCTGGGCCGTCGGGATCAACGGTCTCGGGCTGGTGATGATCCTGCTGTCCGTGGCGCTCGTCCCGATCGTGCTCGCCGCGGCCTGGAACGAGGTGGTGCTGCCGGGCGGCGGGGCTACCGCAGCCGACGGTGAGCCGGACACCCGGGCGCTGGACCGCCGTCGGGCGGGGTATGTGGCCCTGGTGCTCGCGCTCGAGGCGATGATGATCGCGATCTTCGCCGTACGGGACCTGTTCGCCTTCTACGTGGTCTTCGAGGCCATGCTGATCCCCGTCTACTTCATGATCGGCGTGTTCGGCGGTGCGAACCGCCGGCCCGCGGCGATGAAGTTCCTGCTCTACTCCCTCGCCGGCGGCCTGGTGATGCTGGCCGGGGTGATCTACCTGCTCGCCCAGACCGGGGGCGGGGAGCAGGCACTGCTGCTCGACAACCTGGCCGGTGCCCTCGAGGGCAACTACACCGCGCAGCTCTGGGTGCTGATCAGCTTCCTGGTCGCCTTCGCGATCAAGGCGCCGATGGTGCCGGTGCACACCTGGTTGCCCGATGCCGCCGAGCAGGCCCCGCCGGGTACTTCGGCGCTGCTGGTCGGTGTCCTGGACAAGGTCGGCACCTTCGCGATGATCGCGATCTGCCTGCCGCTGTTCCCCGAGGCGATCGCGAACGTCGCGCCCTACCTGGTGGTGCTGGCGATCATCTCGATCATCTACGGCGGGATCGTGGCGATCGGGCAGAAGGACGTGATGCGCCTGATCGCCTTCACCTCCGTCTCCCACTTCGGCCTGATCGTGCTCGGAATCTTCGTCGGCACCCAGACGGCCATGGTCGGCTCGATGATCTACATGGTCGCCCACGGTGTCTCGACCGCCGCGCTCTTCCTGGCGGCCGGGTTCCTCGCCCAGCGCGGCGGGTCGCAACAGCTGAGCGCCTACTCCGGGATGCAGCGGGTGGTGCCGGTGCTCGCCGGGGTGTTCCTGATCTCCGGGCTGGCGACGCTCGCCCTGCCGGGCCTGAGCGGGTTCGTCCCCGAGTACCTGGTGCTGCTGGGCAGCTTCGAGGCCTCACCGGCGGCGGGTGTCTTCGCCGTGATCGGCGTGGTGCTCTCCGCCCTGTACATCCTGCTCGCCTACCAGCGGATCTTCACCGGACCGGTCGCCACCGACCGGTCGAACCTGCCCGATCTCGACGGCCGGGAACGGTGGACGATGGTGCCGCTCGTCGTCGCGATGCTGGCGCTGGGCTTCTTCCCCGCGCCGGTGCTCGACGTGCTCACTCCAGCCGCTGACCAGTTCGCCGCGATCCTCGGGAGCGCCTCATGACCTCCTTCGTCCCACCGTCGATCGACTGGGCCGCCCTGGCTCCGATCCTCATCGTGCTCGGGGCCGCCGTGCTCGGGGTGCTGATCGAGGCGTTCGTCAAGGATGCGGTGCGCCGCACCGTGCAGGTGATCCTCGCCGTCGTGGCACTCGGTGCCGCCCTGGTGACGGTGGCCTGGCGCTGGACCATCGTGCAGTCCCAGGGTCCGGCCGAGCTGGTGGGTGGCGCGATCGTCGAGGACGCACCGGCGCTGCTGGCGCAGGGCGTGGTGCTGCTGTGCGCCTTCGTGGGCATGCTGGTCATCGCCGACCGCGCCGGCGGGGAGGACGGCTTCACGCCGGTCGCCGCCGGCACCCCGGGATCGGCCTACGAGGCCCAGGCGCGTCGCCTCGGGCTGGTCCAGACCGAGGTGTTCCCGCTGGTGCTCTTCTCGGTGGGCGGCATGCTGGTCTTCCCCGCGGCCTCGGACCTGCTGACGCTGTTCATCGCCCTCGAGGTGCTCTCGCTGCCGCTGTACCTGCTGGCGGGCCTGGCCAGGCGGCGTCGGCTGCTCTCGCAGGAGGCCTCGCTGAAGTACTTCCTGCTCGGCGCCTTCTCCTCAGCCTTCTTCCTGATGGGCCTGGCGCTGCTGTACGGGTACTCGGGCTCCGTGCGGTACGCGGACGTCGCCTCGGCGGTCCCGATGATGGTGGGCATGGACGCGATCCTGCTCGCCGGGGTGGTGCTGGTGCTCGTCGGACTGCTCTTCAAGGTGGGTGCGGTCCCGTTCCACTCCTGGGTGCCCGACGTTTACCAGGGATCGCCCACCTCGATCACCGGGTTCATGGCGGCCTGCACGAAGATCGCGGCCTTCGCGGCGCTGGTGCGGTTCATGTACACCGTGGTGCCGGGCCTGACCTGGGATCTGAGCCCGATGCTGTGGGGCGTGGCGATCCTGACCATGGTCGTCGGCACGGTCCTGGCGATCGTGCAGACCGACATCAAGCGGATGCTGGCCTACTCCTCGGTGGCCCACGCCGGCTTCGTGCTGCTGGGCGTGATCGCCCTCACCACCTCCGGCATCAGCTCGGTGATGTTCTACCTGCTGGTCTACGGCCTGGCCACCGTGGGCGCCTTCGGTCTGGTCACCCTCGTGCGTGAACGGGACGCCGAGGGCAACGTGACGGCGGAGGCCACGCGGCTGGACCAGTGGGCGGGCCTGGGACGGCGCCACCCGGTGATCGCCACCTGCTTCACCCTGTTCCTGCTCTCCTTCGCCGGGATCCCGCTGACGGCGGGCTTCGTCGGCAAGTTCACCGTGTTCGCCGCTGCTGTCGAGGGTGGGGGATGGCCGCTGGTGGTCGTCGCCGTGCTCGCCAGCGCCGCCGCCGCGTTCTTCTACGTCCGCCTGATCGTGCTGATGTTCTTCACCGAGCCGGCCGGGACGGCAGGAGCCACCGTGGTGCGGACGGAGGGCACGACCGCCATCGCGGTGGCGGTGTGCGCCGTCGCGACCGTGGTGCTGGGTGTGCTGCCCACGCCGATTCTGTCCCTCGCGGCCGAAGCGACTAAGTTCATGCTGTGACCACATCCGTACCTGCCATGGGTGACTCCGGCCTGGAGTCGCGCATGAGCCACGAGCTGGACGAGGTCGAGCGCCGTCTGCGCGAGGCGACCAGCCACGCCGAGCCGATCGTGGACGAGACCTCCCGCCATCTCCTGGCCGCGGGCGGCAAGCGCATCCGGCCCGTGCTGGTCCTCCTGACCAGCCAGTTCGGCAGCGGCGTCAACGAGCAGGTGCGCCAGGCCGCGGTGGCGACCGAGCTGACGCACCTGGCTACGCTCTACCACGACGACGTGATGGACTCGGCGCCGCTGCGCCGGGGCGCGCCCAGCGCTCACGAGGTGTGGGGCAACTCGGTGGCGATCCTCACCGGGGACCTGCTCTTCGCCCGTGCCTCCCAGCTGGTCTCCGAGCTCGGTCCACGCGCGGTACGGGTCCAGGCGGACGCCTTCGAGCGGCTGGTGATGGGGCAGTTGCACGAGACCCTCGGCCCGCGCGAGGGGGAGGACCCGATCGATCACTACCTGCGGGTGCTCGCGGACAAGACCGGATCCCTGATCGCCGCCTCGGCCTGCTACGGGACGATGCTCTCCGGAGCGGACCGGGAGATCCAGGATGCGGCGGTGCGCTACGGCGAGAAGGTCGGTGTGGCCTTCCAGCTCGCCGACGACGTCATCGACCTGGTCTCGGACTCCGCCACCACCGGCAAGACGCCGGGGACGGACCTGCGCGAGGGTGTGGCGACGATGCCGGTGCTGCTGCTCCGGGCCCGGGCTGCCGCGGGAACCCTGGACGAGGCGGGCCAGGCCCTGCTGTCCGATCTGGACGACGGCGACCTGAGCTCGGACGAGGCGCTGGCCGATCTGCTGCGCCGGCTGCGAGGCCACGACGTCCTCGACGAGGCGCGTGCCATGGCGCGGGAGTGGTCCGACAAGGCGATCGCCGAACTCGGGCCGCTGCCCGAGTCGCCGGAACGTGAGGCCCTCGAGGTGTTCGCGGGCATGCTCGTGGACCGGATGGCCTGAGACCGGGCAGGATCCGGCGGCGGGCGGGTCAGCCCAGCTCTGCGGCCAGGCGGTCGACCCGGGCGGCGATGTCGTCGCGGATCAGCCGCATCCGTTCCATCCCGGTGACCCCGCGCTCCGAGGGCTCGTCGGTCTCCCAGCGCTCCACCGGTGCTGTACCAGGTTCGAGCTCGACCTCCGAGCCGAGGAGTACCACCCGGTCGACCTCGTCCAGCAGCGACGGGACCACGGCCTTGGGGTACTCACCCTCGACGGTGGCGCCCACCTCCGCCAGCGCATCGACGGACTCCTGATTGAGGGCCTTCCCGGGGGCGGTGCCGGCCGAGTAGACAGCCAGCCGATCGCCCGCCCGGGCTCGCATCAGTGCCGCCGCCAACTGTGACTTGCCACCGTTCTTGACACAGACGAACAGCACGCCGGTCATTATGCCTCCGAGCTCTCGGGTCGGTCCGGGGCCGATTCTATGCGCGGATCACGGCGGCGGCGGCCGAATCGTGCCGCACGCAGCCCGTCCCAGGTCAGGGCCACCAGAGCCATCCAGACGAGGGCGAAGCCCGCCCAGCGGCCGGCATCCATCTCCTCGCGGTAGAGCAGCACCCCGGTGAGGAACTGCATCGTCGGGGTGAGGTACTGCAACAGCCCCACCATCGCCAGCGGCAACCGGCGGGCGGCCGTGGCGAACAGGACGAGCGGGACCGACGTGACGACCCCGGCGGCGACCAGCAGCGCGGCCAGACCGGGCGCAGGAAGGCCACCGGCACCGGGCTGCCCGAACGTTCCCACGCCCATGACGGCCAGCACCACCAGGAAGATGAGGGCGACGGGGGTCAGGACCATCGTCTCCACTGCCAGGCCGGGCAGGGCCGGCACCCGGGCGCCCACCTGCTTCTTGACCAGACCGTAGCCACCGAAGCTGAGGGCGAGGACCAGCGAGATCCACGGGAACGAGCCGTAGCCGATCGCGATCACCAGCACGCCTGCGGCACCGAAGCCGACGGCCACCCACTGGGGTGGTCGCAGCCGCTCTCCGAGCACGAGCACGGCCAGCACGACCGTGATCAGCGGGTTGATGTAGTACCCCAGCGCGCCGTCGACCACATGCCCGGTGACCACCGCCAGCACGAACACCACCCAGTTCACGCAGAGCAGCGTCGCCGCCAGCGCCAGTCGCGCCGTCAGCCGGCGATCGCGCACGAGCGAGGTGAACTGGCGCAGACGGCCCAGCAGCGCGAGCAGTGCCAGGCACGCGAGCAGCGACCAGACGATCCGATGGGCCGTGATCTCCAGCGGACTCGCGGGCGCGAGCAGTGGGAAGTACAGCGGCAGCAGGCCCCACCACGCGTATCCGGCGATGCCGGCGGCGAGCCCGCGTGGATCGAGCGCTCCGGCATCGGTGAGCGGGCGTTCGGGGGTCGGCACGCGCCCAACGTACCGCTCGCTCTCGCCCGCAGTGTGAGACGCCGTCCTCGGCGGAGGCGTCCGGTGAGGTGACCCTTAGACTGGGGGCAGCTCTTCACCCGTCCCCGGTACCCCACGGTGCCCTCGACCGATCCGAAAGAGGCATCCCACCCCGTGCCTACCACCCTCCGCGTTGCCATCGTCGGGGCCGGCCCCGCCGGCATCTACGCCGCCGACATCCTGTCCAAGTCCGACCTGGACGTCGAGATCGACCTGTTCGAGCGGCTGCCGGCGCCCTACGGCCTGGTCAGGTACGGCGTGGCGCCCGACCACCCGCGGATCAAGGGCATCATCACCGCGTTGTACAAGGTGCTGCAGCGCGGGGACATCCGCCTGATCGGCAACGTGGACTTCGGGTCGGACCTCACCCTGGAGGACGTGCGCGAGTACTACGACGCGGTCATCTTCTCCACCGGTGCCATCCGGGACGCGGACCTCAACATCCCCGGCATCGACCTCGACGGCAGCTACGGTGCCGCCGACTTCGTCTCCTGGTTCGACGGCCACCCCGACGTGCCGCGCACCTGGCCGCTGGAGGCGCAGCACATCGCAGTCCTGGGGGTCGGCAACGTCGCCCTGGACGTGGCGCGCATCCTCGCCAAGCACGTCGAGGACCTGATGCCGACCGAGATCCCGGAGAACGTCGTCGAGGGCCTGGCGAAGAGCCCGGTCACCGATGTGCACGTCTTCGGCCGCCGTGGGCCGGCCCAGGTGAAGTTCACCCCGCTGGAGTTGCGCGAGCTCGGCCACGTGCCGGACGTGGACATCGTGGTCTATCCCGAGGACTTCGACTTCGACGAGGGGTCGGAGGAGGCGATCCGCTCCTCCAACCAGACCAAGCAGGTCGTGAAGACGCTCACCGACTGGACGCTGCGCGACCCGAGCGAACTGACCGCCTCGCGGCGGATCCACCTGCACTTCCTGCACAAGCCGCACGAGGTGCTGGGCGCCGACGGCAAGGTGATCGGTCTGCGCACCGAACGCACCGAACTCACCGGGGACGGCAATGTGCGTGGCACCGGTGAGTTCACCGACTTCGACGTCCAGGCCGTCTACCGGGCGGTGGGCTACTTCGGCTCCCCGCTGCCGGACGTACCGTTCGACGACGTCGCCGGTGTCATCCCCAACGAAGGCGGCCGGGTGCTGGGTGCCGATGGTGAGCACATCCCCGGCCTGTACACCACGGGCTGGATCAAGCGTGGCCCGGTCGGGCTGATCGGTCACACGAAGTCCGATGCGGCGGAGACCATCCGGCACCTCGTCGAGGACGTGACCAGCGGTCTCGAGGACGGCACGCTCACCCCCGCCACCCAGAGAGACCCGCAGGCGGTCATCGACCGCCTCGACGAGGCAGGCGTGGCGTACACCACCTGGGAGGGCTGGGAACTACTCGACGCCTACGAGCGTTCCCTGGGTGAGGAGCACGGACGGGAACGCGTCAAGGTGGTCCCGCGCGAGGACATGACCGAGATCTCGCGAGGAGTGTCCGCCCGCGCGTGACCCCGCCGCTCCCAGGGCATACGGAGCAGGAGGGAACGGCCAGTGACTCGCACGTGGGCGAACGGTGTGAAGACGGCGGCACTGTTCGGCGTCCTCTGGGCGGTGGTGCTCGGGATCGGCGCGCTGGTCGCCGGCGGCACCGGCAGCGCGTCATGGATCTGGCTGTTCGCAGGGATCGGCGTGGTCTCCACGTTCGTCTCCTACTGGCGCTCGGACAAGATCGCCATCCGCGCGATGCGGGCCCGCCCGGTCAGTGAGGCCGAGGCGCCGGCGATGTACGCGATCGTGCGGGAGCTGGCGACCCAGGCCCGCCAGCCCATGCCGCGCCTGTACATCTCGCCCACGGAGGCTCCCAATGCCTTCGCCACAGGCCGCAACCCCCGCAACGCAGCGGTCTGCTGCACGGTCGGGATCCTGCGGCTGCTGGACGAGCGCGAGCTGCGGGGCGTGCTGGCCCACGAGCTCTCACACGTCTACAACCGCGACATCCTCACCTCCTCCGTCGCCGCCGCCATGGCCGGGGTGATCACCTCGGTGGCGCAGTTCCTGCTGTTCTTCGGGGGGCGGGGGCGTGACAACGGACCGCTGGGGATGATCGGGATGCTCGCGATGGCGCTGCTGGCGCCGTTCGCGGCGATGGTGATCCAGATGGCCATCTCCCGGACCCGGGAGTTCGATGCGGACGCCGACGGCGCCTCCCTCTCCCAGGACCCGCTCGCCCTGGCCTCGGCGTTGCGCAAGCTGGAGAGCGGCACGGCCGCACGACCGTTGCGGCCCGACGGCGACCTCGCCGACGTCTCCCACCTGATGATCGCCAATCCCTTCAAGGCCGGCGCGGTCTCAAGGTTGTTCGCCACTCACCCGCCGATGAGTGAGCGCGTCTCGCGGCTGGAGGAGATGGCCCGCGGCGGCTGGCAGCGCTGAGCGCTCACGCATCGTGCCTGGTCAGGGGGCGATGTCAGTGGTCGATGGTTGAGTGGGATCCATGACGACGACACCTCCTTCTGGTTCCGTGGTGGATCCGCGGCGGGGTGTGTTGTCGTCGTTGCGTCACGCCCGCGCGTCGGCGTCGGCGTGGGAGGTGGAGGCGGCGCGGCTGGTGGTCGCATGGATCACTGAGCACACCGTGACCGACATGGGTGCTTCACAGGTGATCGAGGCTGACGAGCCGATCGAGCGGGCGGTGCTGGCGGGGTTGGAGGCTCCGATGCGCCTGGCGGGCCCGGGTGCGCCGTGGGTGGCGGATCTGGAGTTCTGCGAGCTGGCCACATCGTTGAGCATGTCGCCCGATGCTGCGCGCGGCTACGTCGGTGAGGTCACTGAGCTCGCGTTCCGCCTGACCCGGCTGTGGGAGCGGGTGGTGTGCGGGCAGGTGCGGTTGTGGCGGGCACGGGAGGTGGCCCGCTCCACCAGGGTCCTGTCTGCTGAGGGTGCTGCCTGGGTCGATGCGCAGCTGGCGCCGGTGATCGGGTCCTGTTCAGGGGCTCAGGTGCAGCGCGCGGTCGCTGCGGCGTTGGATCGGTTCGATCCCGAGGCGGCCGAGGCCCGGCGGCGGGAGGCGGATGAGGGCCGCCACTTCGACATCGTGTTGGACGAGCCCGGCGGCCCGGAGGTGGTCGGTGCGGGCGGCACGGTCGAGGTGGACGGGGTCCTGGATCTGGCTGATGCGCTCGATCTGGATGCGGCGGTGTCCGCGACGGCGGCCCAGCTGCGGGCGTTCGGGTCCGCCGAGAGTCTGGATGCCCGCCGGGCCCGGGCGGTCGGTGAGATCGCCCGCCGGGAGCTCATGCTGGCGATCCCACCGGTCGAGAGGGCGGCGGGTGATCAAGACAGCGCCGAACCGCCTCCCACGCAGCCGTCCACCGATCCCGGGCGTCGGATCGAGCTGATCCTGCATCTGAGCGCTGACGCCCTCGACCCCTCGTGTGATGGCCGGCCAGGCTCGGGGGTGGTGGGGCGGTGTGAGAACACCCGCTCGCCGGTCTCGGCCGAGCAGATCAGGTCATGGTGCGCCACGCCCGGCACGAGGGTGCTGGTGCGCCCGGTGGTGGACCTGTCCGGTCACTACCCGACCGAGAGCTATGAGATCGCGGGCCGCCTTCGTCACCAGGTCACCACACGCGACCCGCAGTGTGTGTTCCCTTCCTGCACCCGCCGCGCCCGGGCGTGCGACCTCGACCACATCCTCCCCTTCGAGCAGGGTGGCCCTACCTGTGGGTGCAACCTCGCGCCGCTGTGCCGCCGGCACCACAGGGCGAAGACGCACGGGGCCTGGTCCTACGTCATGATCACACCCGGGACCTACCTGTGGACCTCCCCCAGCGGGGAGCTGCTACTCGTCGACGGGCGCGGCACGTTCCCCGTCCCATCCCCAGGCGCGGCCCCCGGACAACCCCCACGCCACGCACCATCATCGCCACCGCATCCGTGCGGGCGCGCCGCCCACCGGGACCGGCCCGGCCCACCCGAAAGACCAACACCTGATCAACCCCGCCGATCGCGGGCGCCGCGCCGACCCACCGAAGAACCGGCCGGACGACCCCGGCCTCGACCCCCCACCCTTCTGAGTACCCCACCCCGAACCCCGCCGAGCAACGCTCAGCGGGGCCACAGGCACGTCCACGCTCCGCTCGCCACGGCCCGGCTATGCCTGGCTCCGCCTAGCTCGGCCTAGTTCTGCTCAGTTGGGGCCTGGGTGTGCCCCACTGGGCCAGGCTGTGCGGAGACGCTCGGCTCGTCGGTCCTCAGCGGTAGTTGACGAACTGCAGCGCCGCGTCGATGTCGGCGTCCTTGAGCATCGAGATGACCACCTGCAGGTCGTCCCGCTTCTTCGAGCTGACCCGCACCTCGTCCCCACTGATCTGGGTCTTGACCCCCTTGGGTCCCTCGTCACGGATCAGCTTGGTGATCTTCTTCGCGTTCTCGCTCGAGAGGCCCTCCTTGAGGGTGCCGGCGAGCCGGTACTCCTTACCCGAGGGCTGCGGCTCGTCCTCGCCGGTGTCGATGGCCTTGAGGGAGACCCCGCGGCGGATCAACTTCGACTGGAAGACGTCGAGGATCGCGAGCACCCGCTCGGCGGTGTTCGCCGTCATCACGATCGAGTCGCCGCTCCAGGCGATCGAGGCGCCCACACCCTTGAAGTCGTACCGCTGGGAGACCTCCTTCCCGGCCTGGTTCAGCGCGTTGTCCACCTCCTGCCGGTCGACCTTGCTGACGACGTCGAACGAGGAGTCGCTCGCCACGGTTGCTCTCCTTCATGTGGGACTGGCCACGCTGCGCGGGCCGATGGTCACGAACTGCCGGCGAAGTTGGTAGTGTTTCACCCGGTCCACCGACCATACGGCGGGTTGCCCGAGCGGCCAAAGGGAGCTGACTGTAAATCAGCCGCGGAATGCTTCGCAGGTTCGAATCCTGCACCCGCCACCAATCGACAGGGCGTCTCCATGATGGAGGCGCCCTTCGTGGTTCCGGGACCCGCCCGCCTCCCGCCGGACGGCGCCGGGCGAGCCCGGCTGCACGGCTCCCCGCAGGCGCCCCGACGTGGCCCCCGCCACATCTGCCCCCCGGATTTCCCCCGAGGGCCGCACAGCATGTACTCTCGTTCCCGCTGCCCCGATAGCTCAGTCGGCAGAGCGTCTCCATGGTAAGGAGAAGGTCAAGGGTTCGATTCCCTTTCGGGGCTCTGGTCGTGCCCGGCCGCGCGGTCCGTGCCGCGCGAGCCGGCAGGACGCGGCGGGATAGCTCAGACGGTCAGAGCGCACGACTCATAATCGTGAGGTCGCGGGTTCGATCCCCGCTCCCGCTACTCAACAAGCTCCGCCAGCGGCCCGGGCCCGGGTCGGCACATCGTAAGGAAGAGCAATGGCAACCAAGTCCGCGGATGTCCGCCCCAAGATCACCCTCGCGTGCGAGGTGTGCAAGGAGCGCAACTACATCACCAAGAAGAACCGTCGGAACAACCCCGACCGGCTCGAACTGGCGAAGTACTGCTCCCGCTGCAACGCCAAGACCAACCACCGCGAGACGCGCTGACTCATCCGTCGATGAGTGCAGTCAACGCAGACTTCGTAGGGCGGGTGTTCACCGGAACCCCGCCCTACGTCGCGTCCCGGGCCAAGATCGCCGAGTTCGCCGCAGCCGTCGGTGCCGGTTCGGCCGTGCACACCGACCCGGTGGCCGCGCAGGCGCTCGGCTACGGCGACGTCGTCGCCCCGGGCACGTTCGCGGTCATCGTCGCCCAACGCGCCGAGGCCGAGTACATCGAGGATCCGGACGCCGCGATCGACTTCTCCCGCGTGGTGCATGCGAACGAGGGGTTCACCCACCGGCGACCGATCGTGGCCGGTGACCTGCTGCACACAGCCGTGCACGTGGACTCGATCACCGAACGTGCCGGGATCGCCATGGTCACCACCCGCACCGCCATCTCCGACGGCGCAGGGGAGCCGGTGTGCGAGGTCACCTCGACCCTTGCCGTGCGTGGGGAGGACTCATGACGAGCCTCACCGCCGCCGTCGAGCAGGGCACCGAACTCTTCCGCGTGGCCCGCGCCGTGAACCGGGACCGGCTGGTGCGCTACGCCGGAGCCAGCGGTGACTTCAACCCGATCCACTACAACGACCGCTTCGCCACCGAGGTGGGCCTGCCGGGCGTCATCGCGCACGGCATGCTCACCATGGGCCTGGCCTGCGCCGCCCTGACCGACTGGCTCGAGGACCCGGCCGATCTCCTCTCCTACGGCGTGCGCTTCACCCGACCGGTGCCGGTCCCCGATCCCGGCGAGGTCACGCTCGAGATCGGTGCCGTCATCGGCGCTGTCGACACGGCCGCCGGCACGGCCAGGGTCGATCTCCTGGTCAGCGTCGGCGGGACGAGCGTGCTCGGCAAGAGCCAGGCACACGTCCGTCTCCACCCGCCCAGCGCCTGAGGCGTCAGCCGCGATTGACCGGCGGCGGACCTCAGCCGGGCACCGGACCCGTGGTCGTGCCCACCCGCAGGCTGCAGCCGAGCGAGACCGGGTCGGGCCGGGTGCCGTCGGCGAGCATGATGGCCGCCCGGGCGGCGTGCTCGCCCTTCTCCCGCGCCGGCTGGACCACCGAGGTCAACCGGTGGTCCCCGAGCCAGGGCAGGTCCACGCCGTCGAAGCCCGCCACCGAGACGTCCTGGGGCACACGCAGCCCCTGCTCCTGCGCCGCCAGCAGCAGTCCGGCGGCGATCAGATCGCTGAAGCCGACCAATGCCGTGGGGCGGGGGGACAGATCCAGCAGGGCGTGCCCGGCACGGATCCCCTCCTCCACCAGCGAGCGCGCCGTGGACTCCCCGGCGACCGGGTCGATCCCGGCGTCCCGTAGCCCGGCGAGGCGATCGGCGACGTAGCGGGCGTGCGGCCTGGTCCCGGCGAGGTCGACCGGGCCGGTCATCCGGTCGACCGTCCACGGCATCGTGGCCACGGCCACCCGGCGATGCCCGAGCCCGGCCAGATGCCGGCCGAGCAGCGACATCCCCGCCCGGTCCTGCACCCGCACCGACACCGCACCCGGCCCGGTGCGGTCCACCCACACCATGGGCACCTCCCGCTCACGCAGAATGCGTGCTGCGTCGCGGCCGATCGCGTGCAGCACGACCGCCGAGTCCATCGATCCGTGCCGGATCAGGTGCTGACCACCCGCGAGCTCGTCATCGGCCGCGGGGACCAGCAGCATCCCGCGCGCCGCGTCCCCGAGGGCGCTGGCCACCCCGGCCAGGGTCTGCACGGCCACCGGGTCACGGAAGTTGATCCGCACGTCCCGCCCCACCAGCACCCCGACCACGCGGCTGCGGCCCCGTCGCAGCGAGGCGGCCACCGGGTTCGGCCCGGCGTACCCGAGTTCCGCGGCGGCGCGGCGCACCCGTGCCCGGGTGGCCTCGGCGATGGGGCCCGCACCGGAGAAGGCGAGGGACGCCGTCGAGAGGGACACGCCGGCCCTGCGCGCGACGTCGGTGAGGGTGGCGCGGGTGCTCATTCGCTGCGTGTGCTCCTCATCGTTTGACCGGTGATCACGGTCGGCCGCACCATAGCCTAGGCGCCGTACCACCGGCATCGCGGTGGGCTCCGATCGCCGCGGATCCCACACCCAGAGAGTTCCGATGTCCTCCACGAACACCACGCAGCGGGCGCGCCGCGGTGCAGCACTGGTGATGGCGACCTTCGCCCTCAACGGCTTCACGCTGGCGAACTGGCTCTCCCGGATCCCGACCGTCAGGGACGAGCTCGGGCTGAGCGAGGGCCAGCTCGGCATGATCATCCTCGTCGGCTCGCTCGGGTCGTTGCTCTCGATGCCCGTGACCGGCCGGGTGATCGACGGCCTCGGGGCTCGACGGACCGTGGCGCTCACCGCCGTCGTGGCGGCCGTCGGGCTGACCGTGGTGGCCGCGGGCGTGCATGCCGGGACCGTGTGGCTGCTCGTGGCCGGGCTCTTCGTGACGTTCATGGGCGTCGGCGGCTGGGACGTGTCGATGAACTACGCGGGAACGATGGTCGAACGCGGGCTGGAGCGCGCGATCATGCCCTGGTTCCATGGCGGGTTCTCGATCGGCACCGTGCTGGGCGCCGGCGTCGGCGCGCTGGTGATCCGCGCCGGGGTGGGGGTGCCGCTGCACGTGGTCACGGTCGTCGCCGTCGCGCTCACCCTCGTCCTGCTGTGCACCCGCGGCTTCCTCACCGCCGACGACCTCGCCGCCGGCGAGAACGGCGGCGAGCCCGACGAGGAGGTCCGAGGAGCACGCGCGTCCTTCACCGGCGTCTGGTTCGAGCGCCGGACGCTGCTGGTGGGTCTGGTCGTGCTCGCGGCCGCGCTGACCGAGGGTGCCGCCAACGACTGGCTCGCGCTCGCCGTCGTGGACGGCTTCGACGCGCCGAACGAGGTCGGTGCCATCGGTCTGGCGATCTTCCTGCTGGGTATGACCGCGATGCGGTTCCTCGGCACCGCCCTGCTCAACCGGTTCGGACGGGTCGTCGTGCTGCGGCTGTGTACGGCGATGGCCATCGCCGGCCTCGCCATCTTCACCCTCGTGCCCGTGATGCCGGTGGCGATGGCCGGGGGCGCGCTGTGGGGCATGGGCGCGGCCCTCGGCTTCCCGGTCGGGATGAGCGCAGCCTCCGACGATCCGGCCAAGGCGGCGGCGCGGCTGGCGGTGGTCTCGACCATCGGGTATGCCGCATTCCTCGTGGGTCCCGGGGTGCTCGGCCTCCTCGGCGAGATCGTGGGCACCCGGCACGCGCTGCTGGTGATCATGGTCCCGCTCGTGGCCGGGCTGCTGGCGATCCCCGCTGCCCGTGAGCTGCCGCCCGCGAGCGCTGCGCCGCGGACCGAGGACTCCCGCGCCGGCGGGCGGGCCGAGGCATGACCTCTCCGACCGGCCGGACGCAGAGCCGACCCGTAGAGTGGTCGCCCATGACCGACCTGTCCGCCTCGAGCGCCGTCCGGCTCGCGGAGCTGACCACGCTGCGCGTCGGTGGCCCGGTGCACAGGTTCGTCGAGGCGGCCAGTGAGGACGAGATCATCGCCACCGTCGCCGCGGCCGACGCCGCGGGCGAGCCCGTGCTCGTGCTCGGTGGTGGGTCCAACGTCCTCGCCGCCGACGACGGCTTCCCCGGCGTGGTGGTGCGCGACGGACGCCGGGGGATCGCGGTGGAGAGCCAGGACGCCTGCGGCGGCGCCGCGATCCGGGTGCCCGCCGGTCAGCCGTGGGAGGACGTGGTGCTGCGCGCCGTGGCCGAGGGCTGGCGTGGGGTCGAGGCGCTCGCGGGGATCCCCGGCTCCACCGGAGCCACGCCTGTGCAGAATGTCGGTGCCTACGGCCAGGAGGTGGCCGAGGTGATCTCGTCCGTGCGCACCTGGGACCGGGGCACCGGCCGGATCCGCACGCTGGCGCGCTCCGAGCTGGGCTTCGGCTACCGCTCCTCGCTGCTGAAGGACTCCTTCTCCGACGACGGCACCGGCCGCGCCTGGCTGCCGAGTCCGCGATTCGTGGTGCTCGAGGTGAGCTTCCAGTTCGTCCTGGCCGACACCAGCGCGCCGATCGCCTACCCCGAGCTCGCCACCACCCTCGGGGTCGCCCTGGGCGAGCGGGCGGCCTCGGCGGAGGTGCGGGACGCCGTCCTGGAGCTACGCCGCGGCAAGGGGATGGTGCTGGACGCGCGGGACCACGACACCTGGAGCGCCGGCTCGTTCTTCACCAACCCCGTGATGACGGCCGAGCAGGCGCAGCGGTTGCCCCAGGACGCCCCCCGGTTCCCGGTGGGGGAGCAGGTCAAGACCAGTGCCGCCTGGCTGATCGCGCGCTCGGGATTCGGCAAGGGCCACGGATCGCCGGGCCCGGCTGCGCTGTCGACCAAGCACGTCCTCGCCCTGACCAACCGCGGCGGCGCGAGGGCGTCGGATCTGCTCGCGCTGGCGCGGGAGGTGCGCGAAGGGGTGCGGACCACGTTCGGCGTGGACCTGGTACCCGAACCGGTGCTGGTGTCAGCCCGGCTGTAGCGCTCCCTCACCCGCGGGCGGTCCGGAGCCGGCCAGCCAGGAGTCCACGTCGGCCAGCATCTGCCGTCGCGAGGTGGGGCTCGCGCGCGAGGCGCGGATGGACCCGCGCGCCAGCTCGGCGATCTCACGATCGTCGAGTCCGTGCACCTGCCGGGCCGTCCGGTACTGCTCCAGCAGGCGCGAGCCGAAGAGCAGTGGATCGTCGGCGCCGAGCGCGACGTCGGCGCCGGCAGCCAGCAGACGACGCAGCGGGACCTGCTCGGCGTCGGCGAACACGCCGAGCGAGACGTTCGAGGCCGGGCAGATCTCGAGCGCGATGCCCTCCGCGACGATCCGCTCCAGCAGTGCGGGGTCCTCGGCGGCCCGGACGCCGTGCCCGAGCCGGTCCGGGTGCAGGTGCGCGACCACCTGCGAGATGTGGTCCGGGCCCAGGAGCTCGCCCCCGTGTGGTGCGAGCACGAGCCCGGCGCGAGCAGCGATGCGGAACGCGGCGCCGAACTCCGAGGTCACCCCGCGCCGCTCGTCGTTGCTGAGCCCGAAACCGATCACCTCCCCGGGCCCGTCCCCGGCGTGCCGGACCGCCAGCCGGGCGAGGGTGCGAGCGTCCAACGGGTGCCGGGTGCGTGAGGCGGCCACGATGACGGCGACCTCGACCCCGGTCTCGGCGCTCGCCTGCCGGGCCGCATCGGTGACGATCTCCAGCGCCGGGGTGATACCGCCGACGTGGGGAGCGTAGGAGGTCGGATCCACCTGGATCTCCAACCGGCGCGAGCCCTCGGCGGCGTCGTCCTGCACGGCCTCCCGCACGAGCCGGCGCATCGCTGCCTCCGAACGCACGACGGCGCGCGATGCGTCGTACATGCGCTGGAACCGGAACCAGCCGCGCTCATTCGCGGGCAGGCGCAGCGCATCGGGAGCCGCGACGGTCTCGCGCAACGTCTCCGGGATGCGCACACCGGCCTCGTCGGCGAGCTCGACCAGGGTGCTCGGGCGCATCGATCCAGTGAAGTGCAGGTGCAGGTGGGCCTTCGGGAGGGTGCGCAGGTCGCGTGCCACACCGCCACTGTATGAGAGTTCTCTCATCGTATTCTCACGCTCGCGCCATCCGGCCCGCGTCGACTATCACCATGACCATATGTGTGCCCGAGGATCTGGCCCTGCTCTCGGGGCCCGAGGCCCCCGAGCTGGTCCGCGCCGCGCTCGGGCCGGACGAGGTGGACGGTCTCGAGGTGGAGGTCGAGGCCATCCACCACCGTCCCGGCCTCGGCGTCAGCGTGGTCTACACCGTCGGCTACGCGCACGCCGGCGCCCTCGTGCGGGAGACGTTGGTGGCCAGCACCGCAGCGGTCCCCGAGGCCGACGGCGTGGCGACCCTCCAGGACGGTGACCGGCACGTGCGCGTGTGGCGTCGCACCGACGACCCCGCCCTGCCCGGTCTGCGCTTGGCCACCGACCCGGTGGCGGTCGGTTCCTGGCTGCACCAGGCCGGCGTCGGCCAGGGAGGGCCCGCGCAGGTCCGGATGCTGGGCTACCGGCCCACCCGGCGCGCGGTGCTGCGCGCCTCGTGCGCCGATCGGACCGCCTTCCTCAAGGTGCTGCCGCCGGCCCGGGCGCACCGGCTGGTGAGGCGCCACGAGGTGCTCGCCCGTGCAGCGGTTGACGCCCCGCGGGTGCTCGGGGTCACCGATACCGGCGTGATCGCTCTGTCGCAGATGTCCGGGGTACCGCTGGCGACGGCGATCGCCGAGTCCGTCCGGCGCCCGGACCTGCTGCCGGCCGCAGAGCAGGTCTCGGCCTGGCTGGACACGCTGCCGGCGGAGGTCCTCGACCTGCCGCGCCGGCCCTCATGGGTGGACCGGGCCGATTTCCACGCGGAGGCGGCTCGCGCCGCGCTGCCCGCACGTGCCGAGGAGATCTCGGCGCTGGAGGGTGGCATCGTCACCCTGCTGGCCGGACGCCCGGCGCCGACGATGGTGGCGACCCACGGCGATTTCTACGAGGCGAACGTCTTCACCGCCGGCGGGCGGGTGCGGGGAGCCATCGACCTGGACTCCCTCGGGCCGGGTGCTCGCGAGGACGACCTCGCCACCCTGCTCGGGCACATGAGTGTGCTGCCCGCACTCGCTCCGGGGATCTATCACCATGTGCCCGAGCTGACCGAGGACTGGTTCGAGGGCTTCGCCCGCACCGTCGACGCCCCCTCGCTCGCGGCCCGGGCCGCTGCGGTGGTGCTCTCCCTGGTGGCCGGGGCGGCACCGCACCAGCGGGAACCACGGCTGCGAGCGGCACAGACATGGCTGCGACGTGCACAGGACGAGGCAAGGAGGATCCGATGAGTCGCAACGGTGGCGCATGGATGGTGACCGGGGCGCTGGGAGCCCTGGGCGTGGTGGCAGCCGTCTCCGCGGCGAGCCCGACGCCTCCGACCGAGCACG
Organism: Ruania suaedae; assembly: GCF_021049265.1. Classification (NCBI taxonomy): domain Bacteria; kingdom Bacillati; phylum Actinomycetota; class Actinomycetes; order Micrococcales; family Ruaniaceae; genus Ruania; species Ruania suaedae. The sequence goes on along the minus strand of NZ_CP088018.1, from coordinate 2,883,563 downwards.
CGAGCGGTGCGGTGGTCATCTCTGTCCCGGACCAGACCCCACCCGCCACGACGGACAAGAACCCGGACCCGGGCAGCGCGCAGGCGGACTCCGCCGTCACCGCGGTGACGGCGACGGCGGCCACGGCCGACTCCCCGGCCGAGCCGAGCACGCGGGTGCAGCCCCCGTCGCAGGGTTCGTCGGGTTCGTCCTCAAGCACCGCACCCCCCGAGACGGCGGACTCACCGCCGTCCGCGGCCTCGCCCGAGCGTGTGCCGCTGGCCTCGCCGGTCAGTCCCGACTCGCCCGTGAGCCCCGACTCGCCGGAGTCGGCCGGGAGCGCGCCCTCGGCCGGCAGCGGTGACGACTGATGAGAAGGCTCTCATCGCTCACTCCTGGCCCTCTCATCGCGCTACGGAAATCTCAGACCTGACAGCACGCCGGTCCCCGCGCAGGGGACACCACTTGAGGAGACATCATGAAGACTCGAAATGCCTGGATCGTGACCGGAGCCCTCGGCGTCGTCGCGGTGGCCGGTGGTGCCGTGACCGCCATGGCGGACTCCGACGACAACTACGACGGCTCGGCCATCGAGGTCGCCGGCTCGCAGGCAGGCTCCCTGCCGCGCGCCGGTGGCCAGGAGATGGTGGTCAACCCCGCGGCGACCTCCACCCCGAGCTCGGTGACCGCCGTGACGGCGGCCTCGGCCACGACGGCCGTCAGCTCGGCCTCGCCGGTGAGCCCCGCCGATCCGCAGACGCCGGCCAGTCCGGCGTCGGCGCAGAGCCCGCGGTCGGCGCCGAGCCCGCAGTCGCCGGCCAGCCCGGCCTCCGCCCCGAGCCCGCGGTCGGCGCCGAGCCCGCAGTCGCCGGCCAGCCCGGCCTCCGCCCCGAGCCCGCGGTCGGCGCCGAGCCCGCAGTCGCCGGCCAGCCCGGCCTCCGCCCCGAGCCCGCAGTCGCCGGCCAGCCCGGCGTCGGCCCCGAGCCCGCAGTCGGCGCAGAGCCCGGAGTCCGCTCAGAGCGCTCCGTCGGCCGACTCCGGCGACTGATCACGCATCGGTGACGCTGCCGGTCCGACCAGGCCCCTGCCTGGTAGGACCGGCTGTCGGCTGTCCGGACACATCGCCCTGCCGGCAGCCTGCGGCGTCAGCTGAGCCGGTAGCCCATGCCTCGGACGGTCTCGAAGCGGGCGGCGCCGAGCTTCTTACGCAGATAGCGCACGTACACGTCGACCACGTTCGAGCCAGGATCGAAGTCGTACCCCCAGACCCGCGAGAGCAGCTGTGTCCTGCTGAGCACCTGGCCGGGGCTGCGCAGGAAGGTCTCGGCCAGTGTGAACTCGCGCGCCGAGAGTTCCACGTCGCGGCCGTCCACGTGGGCCTTGCGTGTGCGCAGATCGAGCGAGAGCCCGCCGTGGCTGAGCACGGTCGACTCCCCGCCGCCGTTCTCGGTGCGCAGGCGAAGGCGGACGCGCGCCAGTAGCTCCTCGAACCGGAACGGCTTGGCCATGTAGTCGTCGGCGCCACCTTCGAGGCCTGCAACGGTGTCGGTCACCGAGGAGCGTGCGGTGAGGATGATCACCGGGATGCTCACCCCGAGCGAGCGGACCGTGCGCAGCACGTCGAAACCGTCCCGGTCCGGCAGTCCCAGGTCGAGCACGAGCAGATCGAACTCGCCCGTGCTCGCCAGGTCGATGGCCCGCTCGCCGGTGGAGACCGTGGTGGGGACGTAGCCTGCCGAACGCAGGCCTTTGGCCACGAACGAGGCGATCCGCTCCTCGTCCTCGGCGATCAGGATCTGGCTCACGTGTGCGTTACCTGCTTTCGTCGCTGATCTCGCGGCTGCCCGGACCCTCGGTCGCGGGGCGGGGGATGTGGATGACGAACGTCGACCCCTGGCCGGGTGCGGACTCGAGCGTGACCCGGCCGCCGTGCGCCTGGGCGATCGAGGCCACGATGGGCAGGCCCAGGCCGCTGCCGTCCGCCGTCAGGTCGAGCCGTTCGAACCGGTCGAAGATCCGCGCCTGGTCCTCAGCCGGGATCCCGGAGCCCTCGTCCCGGACCCAGAGGCGGACCTCCGACTCCTCGGAGGCGGAACCGATGCCGATCGTGGACCCCTCGTCGGAGAACTTGACGGCATTGGACGCCAGCTGCAGCAGAGCCTGGGTGAGCCGCCGCCCGTCCGCGGGCACCTGCACCTCGGCCAGCGCATCCATCACCCAGCGGCGTTCCCCCAGTGGCGAGGCCTTGACCAGCACGTCGTCGGTGAGCAGGGCGATGTCGACCTCGGCCAGGGTCACGAAGTCGGGACGGCGCGAGCGTGCCAGCGTCATCAGGTCCTCGACCAGCATGTTCATCCGGTCCAGCTCGTCGAGGGCGAGCGCCCGGGTGCTGGTGACCTCCTCGGCATCGGTGGGTTCCATCAGCTCGAGGTGGCCGCGCACGATCGTCAGCGGCGTCCGCAGCTCGTGGCCAGCGTCGTCGAGGAGCTGGCGCTGGGAGGCGAAGGCCTGCTCCAGCCGGGCGAGCATGCGGTTGAACGTCTCGCTGAGGAGGGCGAGATCGTCGTTGCCGGAGACCGGGATGCGGCGGCTGAGGTCGTCCGAGGAGCCGACCTCGTCGGCGGTCGAGCGCAGCACCTTGATGGGCGCCAGCAGCTGGCCCACCACGAACCAGGCGATGATCGTGGTCCAGGCGAGGGAGGCGACGGCGACCAGTGCGTAGGTCCGGAACGTGTCGTTGAGCGTCTGGTACTCGGCGTCGATGTCGAAGGCGAGCACCATCGCGCCCTCCTCGCCCGGGGGGTCGGTGCGCACCGGTAGGGCCAGCACGCGGTAGGTCCGCAGCGACGTCTCGACCGTGAACAGCTCGGGCTCCTGCCAGCCGGTGGTCGGAGCGAGCTCGGCGACGAGCTCGGGGTCCTGTTCGATGCGGAACGACGTCGCCACCTCGGGGACGTGGGTGATCTCGCCGTCGATCAGGCCGGCGAGGGCCTCGTTCGGCGCCGGCACCACCCGGCTCAGCGCGGTGCGCAGCACGGCGGAGACCGAGGCGAAGGGCTCGCCGGTCTCGGGATCGACGCCGATCGCGGCCAGGGTCTCGATCTCCTCGCCCGAGCGCTGCAGGGAGTCGTCGAGCCGGGCGACGCTGCGCTCACGTTCCAGAGAGTAGGCGCTGACACCGGCGGCGGTCAGCGCCATCGCCGAGAGCAGCGTCAGGGCCGCGAGTACCCGCGTGCGCACACTCATCCGGATCCGGGGCCGTCGGGTGCGCACGGGCCCAGTATCCACGGTCGTGGCCCGGATCATGTGCGAGCAGTTCGACCCGGTGCGTCCGGCCGGGTACACTCGTTCCGGTGGTTGACGTCCGCCACGCTGGTTCGCGCCTCGATCGCGATCCCGCGACGGCGGCTGCGACCCGAAGGGCAGTGGCGCAATTGGTAGCGCACCGGTCTCCAAAACCGGCGGTTGTGGGTTCGAGTCCCTCCTGCCCTGCTTCCTCGTCCATCTCGAGCACCTGATCGACCGGCCTATCCAAGGACATCTTTCGTGAGCACTCCTCCCCACGCCGATTCGGGCGAGCCCGACGACATCGGTCGCGGCGACGACCCACGGGACGAGCGCGACTCCGCCGCGAGGGGCGAGGAGACCGGCGACGACATCCAGCAGCCGAGCGCCGATGCGACGTCGGCCGCCGCCTCCGAGGACGAGGCGGACGGCAGCGAGCCCAGTGAGCCCGCGACGGCGGCCGCCGGCCGGACGGCGCGCTCGGTCCGAGCACCGCAGCAGAGCAAGGGGCGGGCGACGACGTCCCGCAAGGACGCCGAGGCCGCACGCCAGGTCCAGCCGAACGTCTTCGCCCGGATCGCGCGGTTCGTCCGGCAGGTCGTGCAGGAGCTGCGCAAGGTCGTCACCCCGACCAGGAACGAGTTGTTCACCTACATCGGTGTCGTCATCGTCTTCCTCATCGTGATGATGATCTACGTCGGAGTGCTGGACTTCGGCTTCGGCCGGCTGGTGCTCTGGGCGTTCGGCGGCTGAGGGTCGGCGGGCCCCGGACGGGGCTGAGGCAGCGGTGAACGATCAACGAACCATGGAAGCAGGTCAGGACGTGTCTGAAGAGACTCAGCCCACCGGTGAGGTGACCGAGGAGAACCCGGTCGAGCTCACCGACGGCGACGACGCCGCAACCGGTGACGGGGGAGCAGAGGACGCGACCACCGACACCGCCACCGACGACGCCGTCGAGCCCGAGGCCGTGGAGGAGGACCCGGTCGAGGCCTTCCGCGACGAACTGCGCTCGCTGCCGGGGGAGTGGTACGTCATCCACTCCTACGCCGGCTACGAGAACAGGGTGAAGGCCAACCTCGAGTCCCGGATCCAGTCCCTCAACATGGAGGACTACATCTTCGGCGTCGAGGTGCCGATGGAAGAGGTCGTCGAGATCAAGAACTCCGTCCGCAAGGTCGTGCGGCGGGTCCGGATCCCGAGCTACGTCCTCGTGCGCATGGACCTGACCGACGAGTCGTGGGGCGCGGTGCGCCACACGCCCGGTGTGACCGGTTTCGTCGGCCACACCCACTCCCCGGTCCCGCTGAGTCTGGACGAGGTCATGTCCATGCTGGCGAGCACGATCGAGTCGAAGGCCCCCTCGGCCCAGCCCGCAGGCGGCAAGTCGGCCTCCCCGGCCGTGCAGGTGGACTTCACGGTGGGCGAGTCCGTCACCGTCACCGACGGACCGTTCGACACCCTGCCCGCGACGATCTCCGAGATCAACGCCGAGAGCCAGAAGCTCAAGGTGCTGGTCTCCATCTTCGGCCGCGAGACCCCCGTCGAGCTGTCGTTCAACCAGGTCGCCAAGATCTGACAACCAGGTCGCCAAGATCTGATCCGCACCATCCTGCAACCGGGTCATCGCCCACGGCGTCGGCCCATCACGAGAGAGAGAAGCGCATGCCCCCCAAGAAGAAGGTCTCCGGCCTCATCAAGCTCCAGATCCAGGCCGGAGCTGCCAACCCGGCTCCGCCGATCGGTCCGGCGCTCGGTCAGCACGGCGTCAACATCATGGAGTTCTGCAAGGCGTACAACGCCGCGACGGAGTCCCAGCGCGGCAACGTGATCCCGGTGGAGATCACGGTCTACGAGGACCGTTCGTTCACCTTCATCACCAAGACGCCGCCGGCCGCCGAGCTGATCAAGAAGGCCGCGGGAGTGGCCAAGGGGTCCGCGACCCCGCACACCGCCAAGGTGGCCTCCCTCAGCCAGGCGCAGGTCCGCGAGATCGCCGAGACCAAGATGACCGACCTGAACGCCCGCGATCTCGAGGCCGCCTCGAAGATCATCGCCGGGACCGCCCGCTCGATGGGCATCACGGTCTCCGACTGAGGTCGGGCACCGCGAACGACCCCGGTGGCACCCCGCCACCGGGCCAGTGGGAGGGCCCGCGCGGGCCCGTACCACGACTGCTGAGACGAAGGAGAAGCAGATGACTGCGCGCAGCAAGACCTACCGCAAGGCCGCCGAGCTGGTCGACCGCGACGAGCTCTACCCGCCGCTCGAGGCGATCCAGCTCGCCAAGAAGGCCGCGAGCTCGAAGTTCGATGAGACGGTCGAGGTCGTCTTCCGGCTCGGCGTCGACCCCCGCAAGGCCGATCAGATGGTGCGCGGCACCGTCAACCTGCCCCACGGCACGGGCAAGACAGCCCGCGTCATCGTCTTCGCCACCGGTGATCGTGCCGAGCAGGCCATCGCGGCCGGTGCGGACGAGGTCGGCGGCGACGAGCTGATCGAGAAGGTCGCCGGGGGCTACACCGACTTCGACGCCGCGGTCGCCACGCCGGACCTCATGGGCAAGGTCGGCCGTCTCGGCCGCGTGCTCGGCCCTCGTGGCCTGATGCCGAACCCGAAGACCGGCACCGTGACGATGGACGTGACCAAGGCCGTCACCGACATCAAGGGCGGCAAGGTCGACTTCCGCGTCGACAAGCACGCCAACCTGCAGTTCATCGTCGGCAAGGCCTCGTTCAGCGAGACCCAGCTGGTCGAGAACTACGCGTCCGTGCTCGAGGAGGTCATGCGCCTCAAGCCGTCCTCGTCCAAGGGCCGCTACATCAGCAAGGCCGTGCTCAGCACCACGATGGGCCCGGGCATCCCGCTGGACGCGAGCAAGACCCGCAACCTCACCGAGGCCGCCGTCTGAGACGCCGCGCCTGAGCCCGACGGGCCCGGTCTGCCTCGGCAGGCCGGGCCCTCGGCTGTCCGCCCGGCCATGTACTCCCTGGCGATGGTGCGCCGGACCCTGCGCTGTGGCGCGGGTCACGGCCGGCCGATTTGGAGTCTCCGGCCTGGGGTGGCTATGCTTGCCGTTGCCTCAGACCGCCGGTCGCCCGTCACCAGACGGGGAGAATTCCGCAGCAGCGGAGCCAGCGCAGGTGAACGTGTTCTGCAGATTGGATCTGCGCCCCCGGGCGTGGTGGCAAGCTCAGGCCCCGTGCATCCTGCGCGGGGCCTTCGTCATGTGCGGCGGACGACAGCGGACCATCACGGAAGGGAGGGCTCATGGCACGGCCTGACAAGGCGGCAGCAGTCGCCGAGCTGACGGAGAAGTTCCGCCAGTCCTCGGCGGCGGTGCTCACCGAGTACCGCGGGCTCACCGTCGCTCAGCTCCAGGAGCTGCGCACGGCGCTCGGCAGTACCACCAGCTACGCCGTGGTGAAGAACACGCTCACCAACATTGCCGCCAAGGAGGCCGGCGTCGACGCGTTCGACGGCCAGCTCTCCGGACCGACCGCCATCGCCTTCGTCGAGGGCGACCCGGTCGAGGCGGCGAAAGGGCTGCGTGACTTCGCCAAGGCGAACCCGAACCTCGTCGTCAAGGGTGGTGTCCTCGACGGGCGCGCCCTGAGCGCCGAGGACATGACCAAGCTCGCGGACCTCGAGTCCCGCGAGGTGCTCCTGGCCAAGGCTGCGGGCGCCATGAAGGCGAAGCTGCACCAGGCGGCGTTCCTCTTCAACGCGCCCTCCTCCAAGGCAGTGCGCACCATCGAAGCCCTGCGTGAGAAGCAGGCGAACGAGACCGCAGCCTGACGGCTGGTCTCACACCACCACCCAACGCTGCTTCTCGCGTCTCGCGCAAGCAGGCACAACAGGAAGGAACGCCGATCATGGCGAAGCTCAGCACCGACGAGCTCATCGACGCTTTCAAGGAACTGACCCTCATCGAGCTCTCTGAGTTCGTGAAGCAGTTCGAGGAGACCTTCGAGGTCACCGCCGCTGCCCCGGCCGCCGTGGCCGTGGCCGGTGGCGCCCCCGCCGGCGGCGGCGAGGCCGCTGCCGAGGAGGAGCAGACCGAGTTCGACGTCGTCCTCGAGAGCGTCGGCGACAAGAAGATCCAGGTCATCAAGGAGGTGCGTGGTCTCACCAGCCTTGGGCTGAAGGAGGCCAAGGACCTCGTCGACGGCGCCCCCAAGCCGGTCCTGGAGGGTGTCGACAAGGAGGCCGCGGACAAGGCCAAGGAGGCGCTCGAGGGCGCCGGCGCCACCGTCACCCTCAAGTGATCCGCGCGGGTGGCCGGTACCGGCACTGTCCGGATCCCCGGCCCACCCGCCGATCGCGTGGCTGACATGCCACAGGCGAGGAGGCCCGCACCGATGGTGCGGGCCTTCTCGCCGTCCGGGACCTCGGCCCCGTTCTGACCGAGACTGGACAGTGCCCCCATGCGCGGGTATGCTGTCGCTTTGCGCTGTCGTCTGCCTCAGCCCACCTCTCAAGCACCTCGGACGTCGCCGAACCGGTCACCCGGCCAGGTATCGCACGAGGGGCCTGACAGCGGTGCGCGTGGGCGGGCGTGAGCGTGTGTGCACACAATTCGTAGGGAAGGACCCCTCTTGGCTGCCTCGCGCACCCCTTCTGCTCCGACCGCTGAAGCTATCGCCCAACGTACTGCCTCTCGCCGGGTCTCCTTCGCCAGGATCCACGAGCCGCTCCAGGCACCGGATCTGCTCGGTCTCCAGACCGACAGCTTCGACTGGCTGCTCGGCAACGAGCGGTGGCAGGCGCGGGTCGAAGCCGCGGTCTCCTCAGGCAACAACGACGTCACGACCACCTCCGGTCTGGAGGAGATCTTCACCGAGATCTCCCCGATCGAGGACTTCGGGTCGACGATGTCGCTCTCCTTCCGTGATCACCGCTTCGAGCCGCCGAAGTACACGGCCGAGGAGTGCAAGGAGAAGGACTTCACCTACTCCGCGCCGCTGTTCGTGACGGCGGAGTTCGTCAACTACACCACCGGTGAGATCAAGTCCCAGACGGTGTTCATGGGTGAGTTCCCGCTCATGACCGACCGCGGGACGTTCATCATCAACGGCACCGAGCGGGTCGTCGTCTCCCAGCTGGTGCGCTCGCCGGGCGTGTACTTCGACCAGACCCCGGACAAGACCTCGGACAAGGACATCTTCACCGCGAAGGTCATCCCCTCGCGCGGCGCTTGGCTCGAGTTCGAGATCGACAAGCGCGACGCCGTCGGTGTGCGCGTGGACCGCAAGCGCAAGCAGTCCGTCACGGTGTTCCTCAAGGCCCTGGGCATGACCGAGTCCGAGATCCGCGAGGAGTTCGCCGACTACCCGACCGTGCTGGAGACCCTCGAGAAGGACTCCGTGCACACCCAGGACGAGGCGCTGCTGGACATCTACCGCAAGATCCGCCCGGGCGAGCCGCCGACCGTCGAGGCCGGAACGGCGCTGCTAGACAACTTCTACTTCAACGGCAAGCGCTACGACCTGGCCAAGGTCGGTCGGTACAAGATCGACAAGAAGCTGGGCGTGGATGCGCCGCTGGAGAACTCGGTGCTCTCCCTCACCGACGTGACCGCCACGATCAAGTACCTGGCGGCGCTGCACAAGGGCGAGGACGAGCTGCCGGGCGTGCGCCACGGCGAGCCGATCGAGGTGCGCGTCGAGACGGACGACATCGACCACTTCGGCAACCGTCGCATCCGCGCGGTCGGTGAGCTGATCCAGAACCAGGTGCGCACCGGGCTGTCCCGGATGGAGCGCGTGGTGCGTGAGCGGATGACCACTCAGGACGTCGAGGCGATCACGCCGCAGACGCTGATCAACATCCGTCCGGTCGTGGCCTCCATCAAGGAGTTCTTCGGCACCAGCCAGCTCTCGCAGTTCATGGACCAGAACAACCCGCTGGCCGGCCTGACGCACAAGCGGCGTCTGTCCGCGCTGGGCCCGGGTGGTCTCTCCCGTGACCGCGCCGGCATGGAGGTCCGCGACGTCCACCCCTCGCACTACGGACGTATGTGCCCGATCGAGACCCCGGAAGGGCCGAACATCGGTCTGATCGGCTCGCTGGCCACCTACGCGCGTATCAACCCGTTCGGTTTCGTCGAGACGCCCTACCGCAAGGTGGTCAAGGGCAAGGTCACCGATCAGGTGGACTACCTGACCGCCGACGACGAGGACCGCTACGTCATCGCGCAGGCCAACGCACCGATCGCCGAGGACGGGCGCTTCGCCGAGGAGACCGCCCTGGTGCGGCTTCGTGGTGGCGAGGCGATCGACATGCCGGTGAACGACATCGACTACATGGATGTCTCCGCCCGGCAGATGGTCTCGGTCGCGACCGCGATGATCCCGTTCCTCGAGCACGACGACGCCAACCGTGCGCTGATGGGCGCCAACATGCAGCGCCAGGCCGTGCCGCTGGTCCGTTCCGAGGCCCCGCTCGTGGGCACCGGCATGGAGCGTCGTGCCGCGGTCGACGCCGGTGACGTGATCGTGGCCAGCAAGGCCGGCGTGGTGACCGAGGTCTCGGCCGATGCGGTGGTCGTGGCCAACGACGACGGCACGACGATGACCTACCGGGTGGCCAAGTTCCGCCGCTCCAACCAGGGCACCTGCTACAACCAGCGCGTGCTCGTGGAGGAGGGTGCCAAGATCTCCGAGGGCTCCGTGCTCGCGGATGGTCCGGCCACCGACGAGGGCGAGCTGGCTCTCGGACGGAACCTGCTGGTGGCGTTCATGTCCTGGGAAGGGCACAACTTCGAGGACGCCATCATCCTCTCCCAGCGGCTGGTGCAGGACGACGTCCTCTCCTCGATCCACATCGAGGAGCACGAGGTCGACGCCCGCGACACCAAGCTCGGCCCGGAGGAGATCACCCGCGACATCCCCAACGTCTCCGACGACGTGCTGGCCGACCTCGACGAGCGGGGCATCATCCGCATCGGTGCCGAGGTCGGGGCCGGCGACGTCCTGGTCGGCAAGGTCACCCCGAAGGGTGAGACCGAGCTGACCCCGGAGGAGCGGCTGCTGCGCGCGATCTTCGGCGAGAAGGCGCGGGAGGTGCGCGACACCTCGCTGAAGGTGCCCCACGGCGAGTCCGGCACGGTGATCGCCGTGCGTGAGTTCAACCGCGAGGACGGCGACGAGCTGCCCCCCGGCGTGAACCAGCTGGTGCGGGTCTACATCGCCCAGCGGCGCAAGATCACCGACGGCGACAAGCTCGCCGGCCGTCACGGCAACAAGGGCGTCATCTCCAAGATCCTGCCGATCGAGGACATGCCGTTCCTCGAGGACGGCACGCCCGTGGACATCATCCTGAACCCGCTCGGTGTCCCGGGCCGGATGAACGTCGGCCAGGTCCTGGAGACCCACCTCGGGTGGGTCGCCAAGCAGGGCTGGGACGTCGGCATCGAGCAGGCGAAGAACGGGCAGATGCCCGCCTGGGCGAGTCACCTGCGTGACGACGCACGCGTGGGGGAGCCGGGTACCCCGGTCGCCTCCCCGGTGTTCGACGGTCTGCACGAGGACGAGCTCCAGGGCCTGCTGGAGTGCACCCGGGAGACCCGTGACGGGGACCGCCTGATCGACTCCACCGGAAAGGCCCACCTGTTCGACGGGCGTTCCGGCGAGCCGTTCCCGGCCCCGATCGCCGTCGGCTACATGTACATCCTGAAGCTGCACCACCTGGTCGACGACAAGATCCACGCCCGCTCGACCGGACCGTACTCGATGATCACCCAGCAGCCGCTCGGTGGTAAGGCGCAGTTCGGTGGTCAGCGTTTCGGTGAGATGGAGGTCTGGGCGCTTGAGGCCTATGGCGCCGCCTATGCGCTGCAGGAGCTGCTCACGATCAAGTCCGACGACGTCCCGGGCCGCGTCAAGGTCTACGAGGCGATCGTCAAGGGCGAGAACATCCCTGAGCCGGGTATCCCGGAGTCGTTCAAGGTGCTGATCAAGGAGATGCAGTCGCTGTGCCTGAACGTGGAGGTGCTCAACTCCGACGGCACCTCCATCGAGATGCGCGACACCGACGAGGAGGTCTACCGCGCCGCTGAAGAGCTCGGTATCGACCTGTCCCGCCGTCCCGACGCGAGCAGCGTCGAAGAGATCTGAGCGGCGCGTCCGGTGCGAGGGCCCCTCGGCCCGCGCACCGGACGCGGCCTCGACCTGATTGGTTCCACACGGTGATCCACCGAAGGAAGTAGGAAAATTGCTCGACGTCAACGTCTTCGACGAGCTGCGTATCGGTCTCGCGACCGCGGACGAGGTCCGCGCCTGGTCGCACGGCGAGGTCAAGAAGCCCGAGACCATCAACTACCGCACCCTCAAGCCCGAGAAGGACGGCCTCTTCTGCGAGAAGATCTTCGGCCCCACCCGGGACTGGGAGTGCTACTGCGGGAAGTACAAGCGCGTCCGCTTCAAGGGCATCATCTGCGAGCGCTGCGGCGTGGAGGTCACCCGTTCGAAGGTCCGCCGTGAGCGGATGGGGCACATCGAGCTCGCCGCCCCGGTGACCCACATCTGGTACTTCAAGGGTGTGCCCTCCCGCCTCGGCTACCTGCTCGACCTGGCCCCGAAGGACCTCGAGAAGGTCATCTACTTCGCCGCCTACATGATCACGTGGGTGGACGTGGACGGACGCCACGAGGATCTGCCGAGCCTGCAGAACGAGATCGACCTGGAGAAGGACGAGATCGCCAAGAAGCGCGACCTCACCATCGCCAAGCGGGCCGAGCGCCTCGAGGCGGATCTGGCCGAGCTCGAGGCCGAGGGCGCCAAGGCGGACGCCCGCCGCAAGGTGAAGGACTCCGCTGAGCGCGAGATGGCGCAGCTGCGCAAGCGCGCCGACGCCGATCTCGATCGGCTCGAGCAGGTGTGGGACCGGTTCAAGAACCTCAAGGTCTCCGACCTCGAGGGCGATGAGCTGCTCTACCGCCAGCTCCAGGACCGCTACGGCAACTACTTCGAGGGCGCGATGGGTGCCGGCGCGATCCAGAAGCGTCTGCAGTCCTTCGACCTGAAGGCCGAGGCCGAGTCGCTGCGCGAGACCATCCGTTCCGGCAAGGGCCAGCGCAAGACCCGTGCGCTGAAGCGGCTCAAGGTCGTCAACGCGTTCCTGACCACCACCAACTCCCCGCAGGGGATGGTGCTGGACTGCGTCCCGGTCATCCCGCCGGACCTGCGACCCATGGTCCAGCTCGACGGTGGCCGGTTCGCCACCAGCGACCTCAACGACCTCTACCGTCGCGTCATCAACCGCAACAACCGCCTCAAGCGGCTGCTGGACCTGGGTGCGCCGGAGATCATCGTCAACAACGAGAAGCGGATGCTCCAGGAGGCCGTGGACTCGCTGTTCGACAACGGTCGCCGTGGGCGTCCGGTCACCGGACCGGGCAACCGGCCGCTGAAGTCGATCTCCGACATGCTCAAGGGCAAGCAGGGGCGTTTCCGCCAGAACCTGCTCGGTAAGCGCGTCGACTACTCCGGTCGTAGCGTCATCGTGGTCGGGCCGCAGCTGAAGCTGCACCAGTGCGGGCTGCCCAAGCAGATGGCGCTCGAGCTCTTCAAGCCGTTCGTGATGAAGCGGCTCGTGGATCTCAACCACGCGCAGAACATCAAGTCCGCCAAGCGGATGGTCGAGCGCGCGCGCTCGGTGGTCTGGGATGTCCTCGAAGAGGTCATCACCGAGCACCCGGTGTTGCTCAACCGTGCCCCCACCCTGCACCGCCTGGGCATCCAGGCCTTCGAGCCGCAGCTGGTCGAGGGTAAGGCCGTCCACCTGCACCCGCTGGTGTGTGGCGCCTTCAACGCCGACTTCGACGGTGACCAGATGGCCGTGCACCTGCCGCTGTCCGCGGAGGCGCAGGCCGAGGCACGCATCCTGATGCTGTCCTCGAACAACATCCTCAAGCCCTCCGACGGCCGTCCGGTCACCATGCCCTCGCAGGACATGATCATCGGGCTGTTCCACCTGACCTCCGAGAAGGAGGGGGAGCCGATCGGTACCGGACGCTCGTTCACCACCGTCGCCGAGGCGATGATGGCGTTCGACGCGGGTTCACTGGACCTCAACGCCCACATCACCATCCGGCTCGAGGGCGTCGTGTCCTCCGAGGGCTGGGAGGCTCCCGAGGGTTGGGAGCCCGGGCAGCCGGCGCTGGTGAGCACCACCCTGGGCCGCGTGCTGTTCAACGAGGCGCTCCCGGTCGACTACCCGTACTTCAACGAGGTGGCCGACAAGAAGTCGATCTCCGCCATCGTCAACGATCTGGCCGAGCGCTACCCGAAGGCGGTCGTGGCCGCGAGCCTCGACGCCCTCAAGGATGCCGGCTACTACTGGGCCACCCGGTCCGGGCTGACGATCGCCATCTCCGACGTCGAGGCGCCCGAGGCCAAGGCCGAGATCATCGCCCGCTACGAGGAGAAGGCGGCCAAGGTCCAGGGCCAGTTCGACCGTGGTCTGCTCACCGACGACGAACGTCGTCAGGAGCTGGTGGAGATCTGGAACCAGGCCACCGACGAGGTGGCGACCGCGATGCGGGAGAACTTCTCCGCCTCGAACACGGTCAACCGCATGGTGACCTCCGGAGCGCGCGGTAACTGGATGCAGGTCCGTCAGATCGCCGGTATGCGCGGTCTGGTCGCCAACCCCAAGGGCGAGATCATCCCGCGCCCGATCAAGTCCAACTACCGCGAGGGCTTGTCGGTGCTGGAGTACTTCATCGCCTCGCACGGTGCGCGTAAGGGGCTGGCCGACACCGCGCTGCGGACGGCCGACTCCGGGTACCTGACGCGTCGTCTGGTGGACGTCTCCCAGGACGTCATCATCCGTGAGGAGGACTGCGGCACCGAGCGTGGCCTCACCCTGCCGATCATGGAGACGTCCACGACCGGGGAGGTCCGCCGTGCGGACACCGTCGAGACCAGCGTCTACGGACGTACCCTCGCCGGGCCCGTGGCCGGACCCGACGGCACGGTCCTCGGCGAGGGCGGTCAGGACGTCGGCGACGTGCTGATCTCCGAGCTCCTGGCTGCCGGTGTCGAGCAGCTCAAGGTGCGTTCGGTCCTGACCTGCGAGTCCCGGGTGGGCACCTGCGCCAAGTGCTACGGCCGCTCCCTGGCCACCGGCCTGCTGGTGGACATCGGCGAGGCTGTCGGCATCATCGCCGCGCAGTCGATCGGCGAGCCGGGTACGCAGCTGACGATGCGGACCTTCCACACCGGTGGTGTGGCCAGTGCCGAGGACATCACCCAGGGTCTGCCGCGTGTGGCCGAGCTCTTCGAGGCCCGCACCCCCAAGGGTGAGGCTCCGATCGCCGAGGTCGCCGGGCGTGTCAGCATCGAGGACACCGACCGTTCGCGCCGGATCGTCGTCACCCCTGACGACGGCAGCGAGGACTTCGTCTACCAGGTCACCAAGCGGGCACGTCTGCACGTGCACGACGGCGACCGGGTGGGTGTCGGCCAGCAGCTGGTCGCCGGTGCCGTGGACCCGAAGAAGGTGCTGCGCATCCTCGGGCCCCGTGCGGTGCAGAAGCACCTGGTGGACGAGGTGCAGGAGACCTACCGCAGCCAGGGTGTGGACATCCACGACAAGCACATCGAGGTCATCGTGCGGCAGATGCTGCGCCGCGTGACCGTGCTGGACTCGGGCGAGTCGAACCTGCTGCCGGGCGAGCTCGCCGAGCGCGGCCGGTTCGAGGACGAGAACCGTCGGACGGTCTCCGAGGGCGGCCAGCCCGCCTCGGGCCGCCCCGAGCTCATGGGCATCACCAAGGCCTCCCTGGCGACCGAGTCGTGGCTGTCCGCCGCCTCGTTCCAGGAGACCACCAAGGTGCTGACCGAGGCCGCGATGAGTGGCCGCTCGGACTCGCTGCTGGGTCTGAAGGAGAACGTCATCCTCGGTAAGCTCATCCCGGCCGGTACGGGCCTGCCCCGCTACCGCAACATCCGGGTGGAGCCCACCGAGGCAGCGAAGGCGGAGATCTACCCGAGCTTCGGCTACGACGAGATCGACTACGGCCCCGTCTCCGACGGTGGCGAGGCGATCGCGCTCGAGGAGCTCGACCTCGGCCGTGGCTTCGAGGCGGACTTCCGCTGATCGGCGGCTGAGCAGGTCCTCACCGATGGTCCGGTGCCCCCAGGGGGCGCCGGGCCATCGGCATGCCCGGCCGCCCCCGCCCGGCGGGTACAGTCCTCGACTGTGAGTCAGGGGACGGCGCAGGATGTGCGCACGGCGCGGCGGGTGCTCTGCTACGGAACGACCGGCTCGGGCAAGTCCACCCTCGCGGCTGCCCTCGCCGAGCGTCTCGACCTGCCGCTGACGCTCGTCGACGAGCTCGGCTGGGACCCCGGATGGGGACAGGTCGCGCCCGAGGAGCTGGACCGGCGGATCGTTCCCCGCCTCGAGGCCGACCGCTACGTGTTCGACTCCGTGTACGGGCGCCAGTGCGCGCTCGCCCTCGAGCGCGTGGACGTGGTGGTGGCGCTCGACTATCCCCGGCTGGTGTCGCTGGCGAGGCTGCTGCGCCGCACCGCCCGTCGGGTCCGCACCGGCGAGCTCACGTGCAACGGCAACCGGGAGACCCTGGGGCGGGCACTGTCCCCGCGCCACTCGATCATCCGATGGCACTTCCGGTCCTGGCGCCGCAAGCGCGAGCGGATGCGGGCCTGGCACGCAGCTGCGGACGCACCTCCGGTGCTGCTGCTGCGCCGCCCGGCGGACGCCGTCGGGCTGCTCGAGGAGCTGGCATAGCACTCCCAGGGCTCTCATCCCGTGTTCCGTACCACATCCGGGCCCCGAGGCTTTGACGCTTTTGCTGCGCTCGGAGTACTCTGGTCGGCAGTGCCCGCTCTGGCGGGCCCTCGCGTGCGCGCTCCGGCGGTCTCGCGGCTCCTGCGAAGGGGACCGGGACGTCGAGGGCGCTGTGGATCACCTTTCCGTGGACGCGAGCACGACCCCCGAGATCAGATGTGGCCGGGTCGTGCCGTGGACATGACAGGAGCGACACGCCCGAACGCGGGGGCCTTCCCGGGGTGGTTCATCCGGCACCCCGCCGGGTCGCCGAGGTCGCACCGGCGATCACCAGAGCAGTCAGCAACGTTCGAGACGGAGATGTAGTGCCCACCATTCAGCAGCTGGTCCGTAAGGGTCGCAGCGCCAAGGCCGGCAAGAACGCCACGCCGGCCCTCAAGGGAAGCCCGCAGCGCCGTGGTGTGTGCACCCGCGTGTACACGACCACCCCGAAGAAGCCGAACTCGGCTCTGCGCAAGGTGGCACGTGTGAAGCTCTCCAGCGGGATCGAGGTCACCGCCTACATCCCGGGCGTCGGCCACAACCTGCAGGAGCACTCCATCGTGCTGGTCCGCGGCGGTCGTGTGAAGGACCTGCCCGGCGTGCGTTACAAGATCGTTCGTGGCGCCCTCGACACCCAGGGTGTCCGCGGCCGCCAGCAGGCCCGGAGCCGCTACGGCGCGAAGAAGGAGAAGAAGTAATGCCTCGTAAGGGCCCGGCCCCGAAGCGGCCGCTCGCCGTCGACCCCGTCCACGGGTCGACCACCGTCACCCAGCTCGTCAACCGCGTGCTCCTGGACGGCAAGAAGTCCACCGCCGAGCGCATCGTCTACGGCGCCCTCGAAGGCGTGCGGGAGAAGACCCAGACCGAGCCGACCGTGGTGCTCAAGCGGGCGCTGGACAACGTCCGCCCCTCGCTCGAGGTCCGCTCGCGGCGTGTGGGTGGTGCCACCTACCAGGTGCCCGTCGAGGTCCGTACCTCCCGCCAGACCACGCTCGCGCTGCGCTGGCTCGTCGACTACGCCCGCGCCCGTCGCGAGAAGACGATGACCGAACGCCTGATGAACGAGATCCTGGACGCGTCCAACGGTCTCGGCGCCGCTGTGAAGCGTCGCGAGGACACGCACAAGATGGCTGAGTCCAACAAGGCGTTCGCGCACTACCGCTGGTGAGCCCTGCGGCGCACGGTCACGACCGTGCGCCCTCGGCTGACCGCTTGACCGCGCTCGCACCGACGAGAAGAGAGCAACTGTGGCACAGGACGTGCTGACCGACCTGAAGAAGGTCCGCAACATCGGCATCATGGCGCACATCGATGCCGGCAAGACCACCACCACCGAGCGGATCCTGTTCTACACCGGGGTCAACTACAAGATCGGTGAGACCCACGACGGTGCGTCGACGACCGACTGGATGGACCAGGAGAAGGAACGCGGCATCACGATCACCTCAGCCGCGGTGACCTGCTTCTGGAACGAGAACCAGATCAACATCATCGACACCCCCGGCCACGTGGACTTCACCGTCGAGGTGGAGCGCTCGCTGCGCGTCCTCGACGGCGCGGTCGCCGTGTTCGATGGCAAGGAGGGCGTCGAGCCCCAGTCGGAGACGGTGTGGCGTCAGGCGGACAAGTACGACGTCCCGCGCATCTGCTTCGTCAACAAGATGGACAAGCTGGGTGCCGACTTCTACTACACGGTCGACACCATCGTCAGCCGCCTCGGCGCGACCCCGCTGGTCATGCAGCTGCCGATCGGCTCCGAGAGCGACTTCGTCGGTGTCGTCGACCTGATCTGGATGAAGGCGCTGGTCTGGCCCGGTGACGCCAAGGGTGATGTGACCATGGGCGCCGCCTACGAGACGCAGGAGATCCCCGAGGACCTCCAGGAGAAGGCCGAGGAGTACCGCACCAAGCTCATCGAGCAGGTCGCCGAGTCCTCCGAGGCGCTCACGGAGAAGTACCTCGAGGGTGAGGAGATCACCAACGAGGAGCTGATGGCCGGCATCCGCGAGATGACGATCACCTCGCAGGCCTACCCGGTCTTCTGCGGCTCGGCGTTCAAGAACCGTGGTGTGCAGCCGATGCTGGACGCGGTCATCTCCTACCTGCCCTCGCCGGTGGACGTCCCCCCGATGATCGGGCACGCCCCGAACGACGAGGAGACGGAGCTGATCCGCAAGCCCTCCGAGGACGAGCCGTTCTCCGCGCTCGCCTTCAAGGTCGCGGCCCACCCGTTCTTCGGCCAGCTGACCTTCATCCGCGTCTACTCCGGGACGTGCACGCCCGGCACGCAGGTCCTCAACTCCACGAAGGGGAAGAAGGAGCGCGTCGGCAAGCTGTTCCAGATGCACGCGAACAAGGAGAACCCGGTCGAGGAGCTCCACGCCGGGCACATCTACGCGGTCATCGGCCTCAAGGACACCACCACCGGGGACACGCTCACCGCGCAGGACGCCCCGGTGATCCTGGAGTCGATGTCGTTCCCGGAGCCGGTGATCTTCGTGGCCATCGAGCCCAAGACCAAGGGCGACCAGGACAAGCTCTCGACGGCGATCCAGAAGCTCTCCGCCGAGGACCCCACCTTCACGGTCAACCTGAACGAGGAGACCGGCCAGACCGAGATCGGCGGGATGGGCGAGCTCCACCTCGACATCCTGGTCGACCGCATGAAGCGGGAGTTCAAGGTCGAGGCCAACGTCGGCAAGCCGCAGGTGGCCTACCGCGAGACGATCCGGCGCAGCGTCGAGAAGTTCGACTACACCCACAAGAAGCAGACGGGTGGCTCGGGCCAGTTCGCGAAGGTCCAGATCACGTTCGAACCGCTCGAGTCCGCCGAGGGCGAGATGTACGAGTTCGAGAACAAGGTCACCGGTGGCCGGATCCCGCGTGAGTACATCCCGAGCGTCGACCACGGCGTCCAGGACGCCATGGGCACCGGCATCCTCGCCGGCTACCCGGTGGTCGGCGTCAAGGCCATCCTCCTCGACGGCGCCTATCACGACGTCGACTCCTCGGAGATGGCATTCAAGATCGCCGGTTCGATGGCATTCAAGGAAGGCGTCAAGCGCGCCGACCCGGTGCTGCTCGAGCCGGTCATGGACGTCGAGGTGCGTACGCCCGAGGAGTACATGGGCGACGTGATCGGCGATCTGAACTCCCGGCGTGGGCAGATCCAGTCGATGGAGGACGCCAGTGGCGTTAAGGTGGTTCGCGCCTTGGTGCCGTTGTCCGAGATGTTCGGATACATCGGCGACCTGCGGTCCCGGACCCAGGGTCGCGCGGTGTACTCGATGCAGTTCAGCAACTACGCCGAAGTGCCTCGGAACGTCTCCGAGGAGATCATCAAGAAGACCCGGGGCGAGTAAGTCCCACAGGTCGAACCCGCATCACCCATCACAACCCGACCCGTAGGACGCACCAGCTCTGGGAACCCCCACGCTGCGTACAACTACCCGAGTTCCAGGAGGAACACCAGTGGCGAAGGCCAAGTTCGAGCGGACCAAGCCGCACGTCAACATCGGCACGATCGGTCACGTCGACCACGGTAAGACGACGCTGACCGCGGCCATCTCGAAGGTGCTGGCGGACAAGTACCCGGACGTCAACACGGCGGCCGCGTTCGACATGATCGACAACGCGCCGGAGGAGAAGCAGCGCGGGATCACGATCAATGTCTCCCACCAGGAGTACCAGACCGACAAGCGCCACTACGCGCACGTCGACGCTCCCGGTCACGCTGACTACATCAAGAACATGATCACCGGTGCGGCCCAGATGGACGGGGCGATCCTCGTCGTCGCCGCCACCGACGGCCCGATGGCCCAGACGCGTGAGCACGTGCTGCTCGCCCGTCAGGTCGGCGTGCCGTACCTGCTGGTCGCACTCAACAAGTCCGACATGGTCGACGACGAGGAGATCCTCGAGCTCGTCGAGATGGAGGTCCGTGAGCTCCTCTCCAGCCAGGAGTTCCCGGGTGACGACCTGCCGGTCGTGCGCGTCTCCGCGCTGAAGGCGCTCGAGGGCGACCCGGAGTGGGTCAAGTCCGTCGAGGAGCTCATGGAGGCCGTCGACGAGAACGTGCCGGACCCGGTGCGCGACATCGACAAGCCCTTCCTCATGCCTGTCGAGGACGTCTTCACGATCACCGGGCGCGGCACTGTCGTCACCGGCCGTGTGGAGCGTGGCCAGCTCAAGGTGAACGAGGAGGTGGAGATCCTCGGTATCCGTGACGCGCAGAAGACCACCGTCACCGGCATCGAGATGTTCCGCAAGCTTCTCGACACCGCCGATGCCGGCGAGAACGTCGGGCTGCTGCTGCGCGGTACCAAGCGCGAGGACGTCGAGCGTGGCCAGGTCGTGGCCAAGCCGGGTTCGATCACGCCGCACACCAACTTCGAGGCTCAGGTCTACATCCTGGCCAAGGACGAGGGCGGTCGTCACAACCCGTTCTACTCGAACTACCGTCCGCAGTTCTACTTCCGCACCACCGACGTCACCGGCGTCATCGAGCTGCCCGAGGGCACCGAGATGGTCATGCCGGGCGACAACACCGAGATGACGGTCGAGCTGATCCAGCCGATCGCCATGGAGGAGGGCCTCGGCTTCGCCATCCGCGAGGGTGGCCGGACCGTCGGCTCAGGTCGTGTGACCAAGATCCTCAAGTGATCACCCGCCGGGACTGATCCCGGCATCGAGGGGCCCGTCGGCTCAGCCGGCGGGCCCCTCTCCTGCCCATCGCGGGAGCTGTGGGCCAGGCCACCAGGCGCGGACTTGGGTTCTGAGTCCTCCGTGTGGCAGAATAGTCAGGTTGCCTCGTGCAGAGGTGTGGACGCGTGCAGGCCGGCCCAGTGCCGGCATGAAATGCGATCAGCACCGGCTTTGCGAATGAGCAGCCATCCTGTTCGGTTCGATCCCGACTGGCCCACGTGGCGAGGCGGAGAACCACACAAGTCATCTTCCGACCGGCGCCCCGGTATGGGTGCTCGCGGGAGGGATGTGTCGGAAAGTGCGACACGCCCGAGCGCGGGGGTCGGTCAGTTGCGGTACGAAGAGAGAGAGTCAGACGACGCCATGGCGGGACAGAAGATCCGCATCCGGCTCAAGTCCTACGACCACGAGGTCATCGACAACTCGGCGCGCAAGATCGTCGACACGGTGACTCGCGCTGGTGCAACGGTCGTGGGCCCGGTGCCGCTGCCAACCGAGAAGAACGTGTTCTGCGTCATCCGTTCTCCGCACAAGTACAAGGACAGCCGTGAGCATTTCGAGATGCGGACGCACAAGCGGCTGATCGACATCGTGGACCCGACGCCGAAGGCGGTCGACTCGCTCATGCGCCTCGACCTCCCGGCGGACGTCAACATCGAGATCAAGCTCTGAGGACCCCGCCATGACTTCACTTCCCCAGCAGTCCGAGCGGGTCGTCAAGGCCGTGCTCGGGACCAAGCTCGGCATGACCCAGGTGTGGGACGACAACGGTCGTCTCGTCCCGGTCTCCGTGGTCCGCGTGGGCACCAACGTGGTGACCCAGATCCGCACGGTCGACGCCGACGGTTACTCCGCCGTGCAGCTCGGCTTCGGCCACATCGACCCGCGCAAGGTCACCCAGCCCCTCAAGGGCCACTTCTCCAAGGCGGGCGTGACGCCGCGCCGTCACGTCGCCGAGATCCGCACCGCCGACGCCGGCGAGTACGAGCTCGGACAGGAGCTGACGGCCCAGACCTTCGAGGCCGGCTCCCAGGTCGACGTGGTCGGCACCACCAAGGGCAAGGGCACCGCCGGCGTCATGAAGCGTCACGGCTTCTCCGGCGTGGGCGCCTCGCACGGTGCTCACCGCAACCACCGCAAGCCGGGCTCGATCGGTGGCGCCGCGACGCCGTCGCGTGTCTTCAAGGGCTTGCGCATGGCCGGTCGGATGGGCAACGCCCGACAGACCACCCAGAACCTCACCATCCACGCGGTCGACGCGGAGAAGGGCCTGCTGCTCGTCTCCGGCGCCGTTCCCGGGCCCAAGGGCGGCCTGGTCGTGGTTCGTACCGCCGCGAAGGGGGCCTGAACTCATGAGCACCGCTACTGATACCGCCACCACCGTGGACGTCCTCGACGCCGCCGGCAAGAAGACCGGCACCGTCGAGCTGCCCGCCGAGGTCTTCGGCGTGCAGACCAACGTCCCGTTGATCCACCAGGTCGTCGTCGCCCAGCTGGCCGCTGCCCGTCAGGGCACCCACAAGGCGAAGACCCGCGGTGAGGTGCGAGGCGGAGGCAAGAAGCCGTACAAGCAGAAGGGCACCGGTCGCGCCCGTCAGGGTTCGATCCGGGCGCCGCAGTTCGCCGGCGGTGGCACGGTCCACGGCCCGGTGCCGCGCGACTACAGCCAGCGCACGCCCAAGAAGATGAAGGCCGCCGCGCTGCGCGGTGCGCTCTCGGACCGGGCCCGCGCCGACCGCGTGCACGTGGTCGAGTCGTTCGTGGCCGACCAGTCGCCCTCGACGGCCACAGCAACCGCCGTCCTGGCCAAGGCCGCACTCTCGCGGCACGTGCTCGTGGTGCTCGACCGGGCCGACGAGCTCAGCTGGTTGAGCCTGCGCAACGTGCCGACCGCGCATCTGATCCACCCCGATCAGCTCAACACCTATGACGTGCTGGTCAGCGACGACGTGGTCTTCACGTCCGCTGCGCTCGAGGCATTCCTGTCGCCTGCCGGTGCACGTGAGTCCGAGGAGGAGCAGAAGTGACCGCACTCACCAAGGACCCCCGCGACGTCGTCATCGCCCCGGTGGTGTCCGAGAAGAGCTACAACCTGCTCGACGAGGGCAAGTACACCTTCGTGGTGGACCCGCGCTCGAACAAGACCGAGATCAAGATCGCGATCGAGCAGATCTTCGACGTGAAGGTTGACTCGGTCAACACGATCAATCGCAAGGGCAAGACGCGCCGCACCCGGTTCGGGCTCGGCAAGCGCAAGGACACCAAGCGCGCCATCGTCACCCTTCGCGAGGGCACCATCGACATCTTCGGCGGGCAGGTCGGCTGAGCCGGCCCCGCCTAGCACAGATTGAGGATCGAAACTCATGGGAATCCGTAAGTACAAGCCGACGACGCCGGGCCGCCGTGGCTCGTCCGTCGCCGACTTCGTCGAGGTCACCCGCACGACGCCGGAGAAGTCGCTGGTCCGTCCGCTCACCAAGAGCGGTGGGCGCAACAGCTCGGGCCGGATCACCGCCCGGCACATCGGTGGCGGCCACAAGCGCGCCTACCGGGTGATCGACTTCCGCCGCCACGACAAGGACGGCGTGCCGGCCAAGGTCGCGCACATCGAGTACGACCCGAACCGGACCGCGCGCATCGCGCTGCTGCACTACGCCGACGGCGAGAAGCGCTACATCCTGGCGCCGGTGCGGCTCAAGCAGGGTGACCGGATCGAGAACGGCGCGGGTGCGGACATCAAGCCGGGCAACAACCTGCCGATGCGCAACATCCCGGTCGGTACCGTGATCCACGCCGTCGAGCTCAAGCCCGGTGGCGGTGCGAAGATCGCCCGCTCGGCCGGTGCCTCCGTGCAGCTCGTGGCCAAGGACGGACCGTACGCACAGCTGCGGATGCCGTCCGGTGAGATCCGCAACGTCGACCTGCGCTGCCGCGCCTCGATCGGTGAGGTCGGCAACGCCGAGCAGTCGAACATCAACTGGGGCAAGGCTGGCCGGATGCGGTGGAAGGGCAAGCGCCCCCACGTGCGTGGTGTCGCCATGAACCCGGTCGACCACCCGCACGGTGGTGGTGAGGGCAAGACCTCAGGTGGCCGTCACCCGGTGAGCCCCTGGGGCCAGACCGAGGGTCGTACCCGCCGTCCGAACAAGCCGAGCGACAAGCTCATCGTGCGCCGCCGCCGCACCGGCAAGAAGCGCTGATAGGGAGAAGACGACGAGATGCCTCGCAGTCTGAAGAAGGGCCCCTTCGTAGACGGTCACCTGCAGAAGAAGGTGGATGGCCAGAACGAGAAGGGCACCAAGAACGTCATCAAGACCTGGTCACGTCGGTCCGTCATCACGCCGGACTTCCTGGGCCACACCTTCGCGGTGCACGACGGTCGCAAGCACGTCCCGGTGTTCGTCACCGAGTCGATGGTCGGCCACAAGCTCGGGGAGTTCGCCCCGACCCGTACGTTCCGCGGGCACGAGAAGGACGACCGCAAAGCGCGTCGTCGCTGACACGCGGGTCACCCAGAAACTCTGAGTCTGAGAAGGCAGGACATCGATGGAAGCCAAGGCGCAGGCGCGATTTGTGCGCGTCACGCCCCAGAAGGCCAGGCGAGTCGTGGACATCATCCGCGGTAAGCAGGCCGATGAGGCCGTGGCGGTACTCACGTATGCCCCGCAGGCGGCGGCAGAGACCGTTCGCAAGGTAGTCGAGAGCGCGGTGGCCAACGCCCGAGTGAAGGCGGACCAGGCCTCTCATCCGTTCAACAGCGACGATCTGGTGATCGCCGAGGCGTACGTGGACGAAGGTCCGACGCTCAAGCGGTTCCGCCCCCGCGCGCAGGGTCGGGCGAACCGGATCCTCAAGCGCACCAGCCACATCACCGTGATCGTGGCCGAGCGACAGACCAAGGGAGGGGCTCGCTGATGGGCCAGAAGGTCAACCCCACCGGGTTCCGGCTCGGCATCACCACCGATCACCGTTCCCGCTGGTTCGCTGACTCCACCAAGAAGGGGCAGCGCTACCGCGACTACGTCCGCGAGGACGTGCAGATCCGGAAGCTGATGGCGACCGGTCTGGAGCGGGCCGGCATCGCCAAGGTGGAGATCGAGCGCACGCGTGACCGCGTCCGCGTCGACCTGCACACCGCGCGTCCCGGCATCGTGATCGGCCGCCGCGGCGCGGAGGCCGACCGGCTTCGTGGTGAGCTCGAGAAGCTCACCGGCAAGCAGGTCCAGTTGAACATCCTCGAGGTCAAGAACCCGGAGATCGACGCCCAGCTCGTCGCTCAGGGCATCGCCGAGCAGCTGGCCTCGCGCGTCTCCTTCCGCCGTGCGATGCGCAAGGGCATGCAGTCCGCGCAGCGCGCCGGTGCCAAGGGCATCCGGGTGCAGTGCTCGGGTCGCCTCGGTGGCGCCGAGATGAGCCGGAGCGAGTTCTACCGCGAGGGGCGCGTGCCGCTGCACACCCTGCGTGCGTACGTCGACTACGGCTTCTTCGAGGCCCGCACCACCTTCGGTCGTATCGGCGTGAAGGTGTGGATCTACAAGGGCGACCAGACCGAGCGCGAGTTCGCGCGCGAGCAGGCGACCTCCTCGGGTCCCCGGGGTGGCGCGCGTGGGCGCGGCGACCGTGGCGAGCGCGGCGGCCGTGGCCGTCGTCCCGACGCACGCGGTGGGGCGCAGGGCGGCCCGAGCGGCTCCGCTGCTCCCGCCAACGACTCTTCCGCAACCACCTCCGGCGCCGCGCCCAGCGGTTCCGGTTCCGAGACGGAGGCCTGAGCCATGCTCATCCCCCGGCGCACCAAGCACCGTAAGCAGCACCACCCCAAGCGCTCCGGCAACGCCAAGGGCGGCACGACGATCTCCTTCGGCGACTACGGCATCCAGGCTCTCGAGCCCGCCTACGTCACCAACCGGCAGATCGAGGCCGCGCGTATCGCGATGACCCGGCACATCAAGCGTGGCGGCAAGGTCTGGATCAACATCTTCCCGGACCGTCCGCTGACCAAGAAGCCGGCTGAGACCCGTATGGGTTCCGGCAAGGGGTCACCCGAGTGGTGGGTGGCCAACGTCAAGCCCGGCCGGATCATGTTCGAGCTGGCCGGGGTCAATGAAGAGCTTGCCCGCGAGGCACTGCGTCGCGCGCAGCACAAGCTTCCGATGAAGACGCGTTTCGTGCGTCGCGAGGGTGGTGACGTCTGATGGCTATCGGGTCGAAGGATCTGACGCCGGCCGACCTGGACGGCATGGACACCGAGCGGCTGTCCGCGGAGCTGAAGAAGGCCAAGCAGGAGTTGTTCAACCTGCGGTTCTCCTCGGCCACCGGTCAGCTCGAGGACCACGGACGACTGAAGACCGTGCGGCGCGACATCGCCCGCATCTACACGATCCTGCGTGAGCGCGAGCTGGGTATCCGCACCGCGCCCACCGCGGACGCGAAGTGAACGAGGCGAAGACGATGAGCGAGAACATCACCGAGGCGCCCGAGCGCAAGTACCGTAAGACGCGCCGTGGCTACGTGGTCAGCGACAAGATGGACAAGACCGTCGTGGTCGAGGTCGAGGACCGCGTGAAGCACGCGCTGTACGGCAAGGTCATGAAGCGCACGAACAAGGTCAAGGCGCACGACGAGGACAACTCGGTCGGCGTGGGAGACCTCGTCGAGATCATGGAGACCCGACCGCTGTCGGCCACCAAGCGCTGGCGCGTCGTCGAGATCCTCGACAAGGCCAAGTGACCACCGCCGGGGCCGTCCACACGA
The DNA here is from genome assembly GCF_021049265.1 of Ruania suaedae. Classification (NCBI taxonomy): domain Bacteria; kingdom Bacillati; phylum Actinomycetota; class Actinomycetes; order Micrococcales; family Ruaniaceae; genus Ruania; species Ruania suaedae. Next base: position 2,857,043 of record NZ_CP088018.1, on the reverse strand, counting down.
CGGGCCCGGATGACGACCATCATCCGTTCGGCCAGGCTCGCCCCGGGCGAGAACCGGCACGACGACAGGAGTAGATCGAATGATCCAGCAGGAGTCGCGACTCAAGGTCGCCGACAACACGGGTGCGAAGGAGATCCTCTGCATCCGTGTGCTCGGCGGTTCCGGGCGTCGCTACGCCGGCATCGGCGACACCATCGTCGCCACCGTCAAGGATGCGATCCCCGGCGGCAACGTGAAGAAGGGCGACGTCGTGAAGGCGGTCGTCGTGCGCACGCGCAAGCAGCGTCGTCGTCCGGACGGCTCGTACATCCGCTTCGACGAGAACGCCGCGGTGATTCTCAAGAACGATGGTGAGCCCCGCGGGACGCGCATCTTCGGCCCGGTGGGCCGCGAGCTGCGCGACAAGCGGTTCATGCGCATCGTCTCGCTCGCCCCGGAGGTGTTGTAGACCATGGCAAAGATCAAGAAGGGCGACCTCGTCGTCGTCCTCGCAGGCCGCGACAAGGGCCAGCAGGGCCGCGTGCTCGAGGTGCAGCCGGAGACCAGCCGCGTGGTGGTCGAGGGAGTGCAGCGGGTGCAGCGTCACTCGAAGGTCTCCCAGAGCCAGCGCGGCTCCAAGACGGGCGGCATCGAGACCATCGAGGCCCCGATCCACATCAGCAACGTGATGCTGGTCGACCCGGAGACCAAGAAGGGCACCCGCGTCGGCTACCGCAGCGAGGACGTCGAGCGCGAGGGCCGCACCCGCACGCAGCGGGTGCGCGTGGCCAAGCGCTCCGGTAAGGACATCTCATGAGCACCGTGACCAACGAGGCAGCCGCCGAGGGTGTCGCCACCCTGCCGCGGCTGAAGGCGAAGTACCGCGAGGAGATCCTCCCGGGCCTGCGCGAGGAGTTCAACCACGCGAACGTGCACCAGGTCGGCGGCCTCACGAAGGTGGTCGTCAACATGGGTGTCGGTGACGCGGCGCGCGACTCGAAGCTGATCGAGGGCGCGGTGCGGGACCTGACCCTGATCACCGGGCAGAAGCCGAGCGTGACCAAGGCCCGCAAGTCGATCGCGCAGTTCAAGCTGCGCGAGGGTCAGCCGATCGGTACGCACGTGACGCTGCGCGGGGACCGCATGTGGGAGTTCCTCGACCGTCTGCTGACGCTGGCGCTGCCGCGCATCCGCGACTTCCGCGGGCTGTCCTCGAAGCACTTCGACGGCAACGGCAACTACACCTTCGGTCTGACGGAGCAGTCGATGTTCCACGAGATCGACCAGGACAAGATCGACCGCGTGCGCGGTATGGACATCACGGTCGTGACCACGGCGACCACCGACGACGAGGGCCGCTCGCTGCTGCGACGCCTCGGCTTCCCGTTCAAGGAGGACTGACGTGGCCAAGACCGCTCTGATCCAGAAGGCCAACCGCAAGCCCAAGTTCGCGGTGCGTTCCTACACCCGGTGCCAGAAGTGCGGACGCCCGCACTCGGTGTACCGCAAGTTCGGCCTGTGCCGTGTGTGCCTGCGTGACATGGCACTCGCCGGCCAGCTCCCCGGCGTGACCAAGAGCAGCTGGTAAATCGACTACGTCGAAGGTCCGACTAGGAAACCGCGACGAGGAAGGGCATCAGCCCGATGACAATGACTGACCCCATCGCCGACATGTTGACGCGGTTGCGCAACGCGAACTCGGCGTTCCACGAGACGGTTTCCATGCCGTACTCCAAGCTCAAGTCCCACATCGCGGAGATCCTGCAGGCGGAGGGCTACATCAGTGGCTGGACCGTCGAGGATGCCGAGGTGGGTAAGACCCTCTCGCTCCAGCTGAAGTTCGGCCCGAACCGTGAGCGTTCGCTCGCGGGCGTGCGCCGGGTCTCCAAGCCGGGGCTGCGGGTGTACGCGAAGTCGACCAACCTGCCCAGGGTGCTCGGCGGACTCGGGGTGGCGATTCTGTCTACCTCGTCAGGTCTGCTGACGGACAAGCAGGCAGCCAAGAAGGGCGTAGGTGGGGAAGTCCTCGCCTACGTCTGGTGATCGAGGGAGGAGCCACAAGTATGTCTCGCATCGGCAAGATCCCCGTCGCCGTGCCCCAAGGGGTGGACGTGGCCATCGACGGCCAGGCCGTCACGGTCAAGGGACCCAAGGGCACGCTGTCGCACCACGTCCCCGCTCCGATCACCGTCTCCCGGGACGATGACGGCGGGATCGTCGTCACCCGCCCGGACGAGGAGCGCGAGTCGCGCTCGTTGCACGGGCTGACCCGGACGCTCATCGCCAACTGCGTGCAGGGCGTCACCGAGGGGTATGAGAAGAAGCTCGAGATCGTCGGCACCGGGTTCCGTGTGCAGGCCAAGGGCTCGGACCTGGAGTTCGCTCTCGGGTTCTCCCACCCCGTCACCGTGACCCCGCCGGAAGGCATCACGTTCGCCGTCGAGTCGCCCACCAAGTTCTCGGTCTCCGGGATCGACAAGCAGGTGGTCGGTGAGGTAGCGGCGAACATCAGGAAGATCCGCAAGCCCGAGCCGTACAAGGGCAAGGGCGTGCGGTACGCGGGCGAGCAGGTCCGCCGCAAGGTCGGAAAGGCTGGTAAGTAGCCATGGCTGTGTCCATCAAGGGCAAGGGCAAGCGGACCGCACGGGCCCGTCGTCACCTCCGGGTGCGCAAGCGCATCACCGGCACCACCCAGCGTCCGCGCCTGGTCGTCAACCGCTCGGCACGCCACATCGTGGCGCAGCTGGTCGACGACAGCGCGGGTGTGACCGTGGCGTCGGCCTCCTCGCTCGAGGCGGACCTGCGGGCCGACTCCGGCGACAAGACCGCCAAGGCGCGCCGCGTCGGTGAGCTGGTCGCGAGCCGCGCCAAGGCCGCCGGTTTCTCCTCGGCGGTGTTCGACCGCGGCGGCAACAAGTATCACGGGCGAGTCGCGGCAGTGGCCGACGGCGCCCGCGAGGGAGGGCTGTCCCTGTGACCGTCCCTCAGCACACCAACGAGCAAAGGATCGCATGATGGCTGCTCCTCAGCGCAGCAGGACCGGTACGTCCGCCGGCGCCGGCGGCGGCGAGCGCACCAACGACCGTCGTGACAATCGTCGCGGCGGGGGCGACAACCGCCGCGGCGACGACCGCAACACCTTCGTCGAGCGCGTGGTGACGATCAACCGCGTCTCCAAGGTCGTCAAGGGCGGTCGCCGGTTCTCCTTCACGGCCCTGGTCGTGGTGGGGGACGGCGACGGAACCGTCGGCGTCGGCTACGGCAAGGCCAAGGAGGTGCCGGCGGCGATCGCCAAGGGTGTCGAGGAGGCGAAGAAGAACTTCTTCAAGGTCCCGATGATCCAGAAGACGATCCCGCACACGGTGCAGGGTGAGGAGGCCGCGGGTGTCGTACTCCTGCGTCCGGCCTCCCCGGGTACGGGAGTCATCGCCGGAGGCCCGGTGCGTGCGGTCCTGGACTGCGCCGGCATCCACGATGTGCTGAGCAAGTCGCTCGGCTCGGCGAACGCGATCAACATCGTCCACGCCACCATCGCCGGCCTCAAGGCCCTCGAGCAGCCCGAAGCAGTGGCGGCCCGGCGAGGCCTGCCGCTCGACGAGGTCGTGCCGCACGCGCTGCTGCGCGCGCAGGCCGCCGGCCGGGCCGCCAGCGGCGCCGACAAGGAAAGCACCGAGGTGGCCTCATGACGCAGCTCAAGGTGACCCAGAAGAAGTCCGTCATCGGCGGCAAGCAGAACCAGCGTGACACGCTGCGCTCGCTCGGTCTCAAGCGGATCGGCGACACCGTGGTGAAGGAGGACCGTCCCGAGGTCCGCGGCATGGTCACCACAGTGGCGCACCTTGTCACTGTCGAGGAGGTTGACTGACATGGCCGAGAAGAAGAGCGGGGCATCCGGCGACAACGCCGCCGGGCACGCGCCCCTGAAGGTCCACCACCTGCGCCCGGCACCGGGCTCGCACACCGCCAAGACCCGTGTAGGTCGCGGTGAGGGTTCGAAGGGTAAGACGGCCGGACGAGGCACCAAGGGCACGAAGGCCCGCTACCAGGTGCCCGCCGCGTTCGAAGGTGGCCAGACGCCGCTGCACATGCGGTTGCCGAAGCTGCGCGGCTTCAAGAACCCGTTCCGGATCGAGTACCAGGTGGTGAACCTGGACAAGCTCAGTACTCTCTATCCCGAGGGTGGGGCGGTCACGGTCGAGGACCTCGTCGCGAAGGGCGCCGTCCGCGGCGGCCGTCCGGTGAAGGTGCTCGGCACCGGTGAGGTGAGCGTCAAGCTCGACATCACCGGGATCAGCGCCGTCTCGGCGTCCGCCAAGGACAAGCTGGTCGCTGCTGGAGGCAGCGTCGAGCTCGCCTGAGGCCTGCATGAACTCTTCGAGGACGGCGGCGTGGGAATGCTCCCGCGCCGCCGTCCTCGTCTGACGCCATGGTCGTGTCCATGGCCTGGCGTCTGCCGGACCGATCCGCGGCGCCGATGCCGTACGGTAGGCAGTCGGTACCTGTCATTTGTTCGCCGGGGCTGGTGGCGTCGGCCTCGAGAACCCTCTGATCCCTCCCAGGAGGACCATTGCTCAGCGCATTCGTCCGCGCGTTCCGAACGCCGGATCTGCGGCGGAAGCTGCTCTTCACGCTCGGGATCATGGCCATCTTCCGGCTCGGCTCGTTCGTTCCGACTCCGGGGATCGACTACACCAACGTCCGGGCCTGTACCGAGCCGGGGACGGACGGCAGTGTTCTCGGGCTGGTCAACCTGTTCAGTGGCGGCGCGCTGCTGCAGCTGTCGGTCTTCGCCCTCGGGGTGATGCCCTACATCACTGCCAGCATCATCGTGCAGTTGCTGCGCGTGGTCATCCCTCGCTTCGAGGCGTTGCACAAGGAGGGGCAGTCGGGCACGGCGGTGCTCACCCAGTACACGCGCTACCTGACCATCGGTCTGGCAATCCTGCAGGCGACCACCATCATCACCGTGGCGCGGTCGGGCAACCTCTATCAGGGCTGCACCCTGGACATCCTGGTGGATGACTCGGTCGTGACGATCCTGTTGATGATCCTGACGATGACCGCGGGTACGGGCCTGATCATGTGGCTCGGTGAGCTGATCACCGAGCGCGGCGTCGGCAACGGGATGTCGCTGCTCATCTTCACCTCGATCGCCTCGAGCTTCCCGTCGGCGTTCCGCCAGATCCAGCTCGCCGAGGACGGCCTGATCAAGCTGGCGATCTTCGTCGTCATCTCGCTGCTGGTGATCGGCCTGATCGTGTTCGTCGAGCAGTCCCAGCGCCGGATCCCGGTGCAGTACGCCAAGCGCATGGTGGGCCGGCGCATGTACGGCGGCTCGAGCACCTACATCCCGATCAAGATCAACATGTCCGGCGTCATCCCGGTCATCTTTGCCTCCTCGCTGATGGCGCTGCCGGTGCTGGCTGCGCAGTTCGTCGAGGACCAGACGACCCCGTGGGTGCAGTGGGTGGCGAGCAACCTCGCCGATCCCGGCCAGAACATCTACATCGCGGTCTACGTGGTGCTGATCGTCTTCTTCGCCTTCTTCTACACCTCGATCACGTTCAACCCGGATGACGTGGCCGACAACATGAAGCGCTACGGCGGCTTCATCCCCGGGATCCGGGCCGGCCGGCCCACGGCCGAGTACCTGCAGTACGTGATCACCCGGATCACGACGGCGGGCGCCATCTACCTGGCCATCGTCGCGCTGATCCCGACGATCGCGTTCAAGCTGATGGGAATCAGCACGACGATCCCGTTCGGTGGCACCTCGCTGCTCATCCTCGTGAGCGTGGGGCTCGAGACGGTCAAGCAGATCGACTCCCAGCTCCAGCAACGGCACTACGAAGGGTTCCTGCGATGACGAACACCCGGCTGGTCCTGCTCGGCCCGCCCGGAGCCGGCAAGGGCACCCAGGCGGCGCGCCTGGCGGAGCACCTCGGGGTTCCGGCGATCTCGACCGGGGACATCTTCCGCCGCAACGTCGCCGACAGGACCGAGCTGGGCCAGCTCGCGCAGAAGTACATGGACGCCGGCGAGTACGTCCCGGACGAGGTGACCAACAAGATGGTCGCCGGCCGGCTCGCGGAACCGGACGCCGTCGACGGTTTCCTGCTGGACGGGTACCCGCGCACCGCGGCACAGGTGAGCGAACTGGACAGCATGCTGGCCGGCCGTGGCCTGACCCACGTGATCGAGCTGACCGCCGACACCGACGAGGTGGTGCAGCGCCTGCTCAACCGTGCACGCGAGCAGGGTCGCGCCGACGACACCGAGTCGGTCATCCGCCGGCGTCTCGAGGTCTACGCCGAGCAGACGGCGCCGCTCGTGGACGTCTACGCCGAGCGCGGTCTGCTCGTGCAGGTCGACGGCATGGGCCCGGTCGACGAGGTCACCGAGCGCCTCACGGCCGCGCTCGCCTGAGCACCGTGTTCGGGCGGCCCTCGATCGAACTGAAGACGGCGGACCAGATCCGCCGGATGCGCCGAGCCGGGCTCGTGGTCGCCGACGTGCACGACGCCGTGCGGGCCTCCATCAGCCCGGGGGTGCGCACGCGGGACCTCGATGCCATCGCGCGCGAAGTCCTCGCCGACGCCGGGGCGCGCTCGAACTTCCTGGGTTACCACGGGTTCCCCGGCGTCCTGTGCGTCTCGGTCAACGACGAGGTCGTTCACGGCATCCCCGGTGACCGGGTCCTGCAGGACGGTGACGTGGTCTCCGTCGACGCCGGCGCCGTCGTCGAGGGATGGCACGGCGACGCCGCCTTCACCGCCGTGGCCGGCGCCGCAGATGCAGCCGACGCCGACCTGATCGCCGTGACCGAGTCGGCGATGTGGGACGGCATCGCGGCGCTGGCGGGCGGAGGCCGGCTGGGCGTCGTCGGTGACGCCATCGAGGACGCGATCACAGCCTCCGGTGCCTCCTACGGGATCGTGCGCGACTACGTCGGGCACGGCATCGGGCGCGCCATGCACCAGCCACCGGACGTCCTCAACTACCGGTCGACCCAGCGCGGGCCGAAGATCAGACCGGGCCTGTGCCTGGCCGTCGAGCCGATGATCGCCCGGGGCGAGGCGGAGACCGAGGTGCTGGAGGACGAGTGGACGGTCGTCACCGTCGACCGGTCCCGTGCCGCTCACGTCGAGCACACCGTGGCAGTGCATGCGGACGGGCTCTGGGTGCTGACCGCACGCGACGGGGGTGCGCGGGCCCTGGGCCGGCGAGGCGTGGCGGTGGCGCCGCTCGAGTGAGCGGCCCTCATCCGCACGTGCATGTGGGCGCCTGGTGCTAGCGTCACTCCATGAGCCCGGGAGGTGAGGACGATGGCGCTGCCAAGACCGCAACGTCCTCGCGGTGTCCCGCGACTCCCGCAGGATGCTGAGGTCCCTGCCGGCGTTCTGGAGCGTCTGGCCTCACAGTATCCTCTGACGGTCATCCGGGGCCCGCGGGGGTACGGCAAGACCAGTGCCCTGCTGCGATGGTTCGACACCAGCGCCGACCGGCCGCGGACCGTCTACGCTGCTCTGACCACCGCGAGCAACGACGGTGCCGGCTTCTGGGATGAGCTCGCAGCCGTCCTGGTGGGGGCCGGATTGCTCGAGTCCTCCACGCACGCGCACACCGGTGTCTCCCAGTTGCTCCGCACCTGCGCCGAGCCCTTGCTGCTGGTCATCGACGATATGCACGAGGCAGGACTGCACCACGAACCGGCGGAGATCGACGACGAGCTCGTCGACCTACTCAAGCACAACGAGCGCTTCTTCCTCGTCGTCGCCGGGCGCACGTTGCGCCCGCTCGAGACGACCGGAACGCTGTCGGTCGATGCTGTGGTGATCGGCCCGGATGACCTTCGGCTCACGGGGGACGGGGTCTTCCGACTGGCCCAGCGACTCGGAGCCCACATCACCAAGGATGAGGCACAGCAGGTGGCAGTGGAACTCGGAGGCTGGCCCTCCGCCGTCCGAGCCGGCTTGGTGCGCTCCAACGGCAACGGTGGCCCGGTGACGATCGACCGGGACACCGTCGAGCACTACGTGGCCACGATGGTGCGCGACCTGCGCTTCGAGAAGGTCCGCGCCTTCCTGCTCCGCACCGCGATCCCGGACGACTTCGACCTGGACATCGCGCGCGAGATCGTCACCGAGGGCAACATCGCCCGACTACTGCGCAACGTCCTGATGGCCGGCCTGATCACCGAGCGGGGCACAGTGGCGGGACCGCGCTACTCCTACGCACCGGCAATCCGGTCGGCGCTGAGGCGGATGGTCCGCGAGCACCACCCGCAGCTGGAGGTCGAGGTCCATCATGCGTTGATGCGCCACGCCGAGCGCCGACAGGTGCCGGCGCAGGTGCTCGAACACGCGGCGAGGGCAGGGGAGTGGGAGCGGGCGCTCGACGTGCTCGAGCAGGACTGGGACCGCTTGCTTATGGAGGAGCCGCTGTTGCTCGGGCGAGTGGCACGGATGTTCCCTGCGCCGCTGGTGGCGGAGAACGCTCGCCTGCGGGTGGCGGTGGAGCACCTGGACGCTGACGTTGTCCCCGACCAGCGCCATAGTTGGCGCCGTACCGTGGACTCGCCCACGTTGCACGCCGAGGTGCTCTGGCAGCACGCCGGTCTCCTCGGTCCTGGTCGGGAGGGTCGCGACGAGTCGACCGTGCAGCTGGTCCTGCTGGAATGGGGCGTGGCGAGCACGCTGCAAGGTGACCTCGACGTCGCACTGTACGCCTTCTCGCAGGCCCGCGCGGTCGCCCTGCTCGATCACTCCAACGCGCATGCCGCCCGGTTGGGGGCGACCGGTCTGGCGCTCGTGCACGCGGTGCTGGGCGAGGTCTCCACCGCGCGGCGATGGTTGGCCGAGCTCGACAGTGACGACGTCCAGGACGACGGGGTCGTCGCTGAGACTGCCGCGGTGGCCCGGGCGCTGGCCAGCGTGGACGAGGCGAGCGAGGACGCGGCGGAGCGGGTCGCGGACCTGCCGGAGCGCCGGCATCGGGACGAACTGTGGGCGTTGACCATCTTCGTACGCGCGCACCATGCGGTCCTGGTGGGCGCACGGGATCAGATCGTCTCGGTCACGAACGAGCTCCGAGCGGCCGTGAGGTACCTGCGCCGCGGCTCCCGTGCGGAGGTGTTCCTCACCGAGGCGTTGGTGGAAGCGTTGTTGCGCGTCGGCATCTCGGATGTGGCGCAGCAGGTGGCCGCCCGGGTCGAGCCCCCGGAGCTGATCTGCGTCAGCCACATGAAGATCGCGCTCGACGAGCACGCCTACGACGAGGTGATCCGGCAGGGGGCCGAAGCGTTGCGCTCGGGCGCGCTCACGCAGCGCTACACCATGGAGTGCTACGTGCTGCTCGCCGCAGCTCACCACGCCATCCGGCAGACCAGCCGGGCGGCCGAGGCGTTCAGCGCCGCGGTTGGACTCGCACGGGAGACGGGGCAGCGGCGTCCCTTCCTGTTGATGGGCCGGGCGGCGTTCCTGGCGCTTGCTGCCGGTGATCCCGACGAGCTCGCGCTGTGGCCCGGGTCGCGCACGGCCACCAGCGCGCCTCCATCCGCCGTGGTCGACGGGTTGACCTTCCGCGAGGCCCAGGTGCTCGGGGCCCTCGCGGAGCATTCCGGGGCCGTGGGGATCGCCCACGAGCTCGGCCTCTCGGTCAACACCGTCAAGACCCACCTACGCGCCGTGTACAAGAAGCTGGGGGCGAGCAACAGGGGTGAGGCGCTGCTCGCCCTGCGCCGGGGGACGGCGCCGTGAACGCGGCGATGCTGCCGGCGTGGCCAGGCGGAGGGGACCAGCTACGGCACGTGGGAACGCAGCGGGTCGGTTCCTGATGGCTGCCCCGATCCGACCGGGGCCGATGCTTCCACGCACACCCGGCGTCGTCGTCGTCCCGACGGCGCTCGCGCAGGCTCTCTCAGGCGGCGCGCCGATGGTGGTCCTGCGGGCTCCACCCGGCTGGGGTAAGACCACGACGATGGCGAGCTGGCTGAGGCGGTCGGCCGCGCAGGGAGAGGCCGTCGCCTGGATCACCGTCCCCGCCGGGTCGACCCGCGGACAGTTCTGGAGCCTGCTGCGCCACGGTCTCGGCCTGCCCGGCGCCAGCGAGGGTGGGCAGGCTGTCCCACCGGACGGTGCAGCTCTCGATGGGCTGGTCGTGGGACCGGGTGGCTCGGTGCACCTGGTCGTGGACGACTTCCACCACGTCACCGATACCACGGTCGATCGGGAACTGGTCGAGATCCTGCGCGTGGCTGGCACTCTCCGGCTGACCGTGCTCTCGCGGGTGGCCCGACCGGTCGAGGCGCTGGCCGAGACCGATCTGGACGGCGTCTCCTTGCGTGCCCGTGACCTTGCGCTCGGTGGCCCGGCCGTGGCCGAGCTCGCCCGGGGCCTGCATTCGCCCCTCGATCCGGAGAGCGCCGAGACCCTGGCCCGGGATCTCGGGGGGTGGCCGGTGCTCGTGCGTATGGCCCTGCGCCATGGCCTCCTCGACCGGCGGGGCGATCCGCAGTCGATCCTTCCCTACCTGGAGGCTCTGCACGAGGAGAAGGAACCGCGCCGGTTGCTGGACATGGTGATGCGAGCCTCGCTCACCGAGACCCTGGATCCTGGCATCGCCCAGGCCCTCTTCGAGTCCTGGACCTCACCGCACGCGGTGATCGAGGCGCTGGCCGACGCCGGACTGATCGGCCCCTCGGGTGGTGTCCCGGACACCGTACGTCTGGCAGCCGCCGGCCTTTTCGCCGACCTGCACCCCGCGGCCGCCCGAGCGGCACACCAGGCCGCGGCCCACCTGCGCGAACGTGACGGGGACCTCGCCTCGGCGCTGCATCACGCCAGCCGCGCGGGCGACGCCGGTCATGTCGAGGCACTGCTGACCGACCACTGGAGCGAGCTGAGCGCGCGACCCGTACTGGTCCGCGCCGCGCTCGACATCCTCCCGCCGGAGGTGGCCGAGAGTAGGGCAGAACTCGCCCTGCTGCGTGAGTCGAGCCGCGCCCGCGATCCATCCTGGCAGGGCCTCGAGCTGGGTCTGCCCCGCGCGCAGGCGTTGCGGCTGCCCCAGCTGTTGACTCAGTACGCCGTGCACCGCCTGGCCCGCGTGGAT